>NZ_JBITKM010000004.1:83669-355115 GCF_044461025.1 Micromonospora sp. NPDC049900 | reverse complement strand
GTTGTGGCTGCTGCGAAAGCCGTGAAAGTGGGCAAAGCAGCAGCCACAACTCCATGATCGGCGCGTGCAGACCAGGGCGGGTGGCGGACCCTGCCTCGCGGTCCGGTTGAGGCAGCAGGATCAGGGATGTTGTGCGGATCTTTCCGGCCCGGGGGACACCGGCGAGCAGGGTCGGGCAGGTGAGGGCGGTCGGCCGGGCGGACACCGCGGGGCGTGGGCGGCCGGACGATCGCCCCTGGTCGGCGTCTGCGCCAGGTCGCCGGACCCGCCATGGACGTGTGGTGGCGGGGGGTCGGTCGGGGGAGGGCGGGGAGCGCGGGGGGCTGTCAGGATTGGCCCATGGTCATCCGACGGGTTGTCGCACCTCGCATCGACTTCGGCGGGCTGCGTCGTGAGTTGGGGCTGCCTGAGGCGTACCCCGAGCAGGCGCAGCGGGAGGCCGACGAGGCGGTCGCCGCGCCGCCCCGGCCGGCGGTGGACCGGACGGATGTTCCGCTGGTCACGGTGGACCCGCCGGGCTCGCGGGATCTGGACCAGGCGATGCACCTGAGCCGCCGTACGGGTGGCGGGTTCCGGGTGCGGTACGCGATCGCGGACGTGGCCGCGCACGTACGCCCGGGTGGTGCTCTGGAGGAGGAGACCTGGCGGCGGGGGCAGACGGTCTACCTGCCCGACGGCAACGTGCCGCTGCATCCGCACAGCCTCGGCGAGGGGGCGGCGAGCCTGCTGCCGGAGGTGGACCGGGCGGCGGTGCTGTGGACCATCGACCTGGACGCCGACGGCGCGACCACGGGGGTCTCGCTGGAACGGGCGCTGGTGCGCAGCCGGGCGCAGTTGGACTATCCGAGTGTGCAGGCCGACGCGGACGCGGGTCGGTTGCCGGAGCCGATCGCGTTGTTGCCGGAGATCGGTGCGCTGTTGACCGCCCGGGGTCTGCGCCGGGGTGCGATCAACCTGCCGATACCGGAGCAGGACGTGGAGGCCGACGGCGACGGGTGGCGGCTGGTGCTGCGGGCTCCGGTGCCGATGGAGGAGCACAACGCGCAGATCTCGCTGCTGACCGGGATGGCGGCGGCGGACCTGATGCTGGCCGGCGGGATCGGCCTGTTGCGGACGATGCCCGCGCCGAAGCCGGAGGCGGTGCAGCGGTTGCGGGCGGCGGCGGGGCCGCTGGGCGTGCACTGGCCCGAGGACATGGGCGTCGGGGAGTTGCTGCTGGGGCTGGACCCGGCGCAACCGAGGGCCGCTGCCTTCGTCGACCAGGCGGCGGAGCTGATGCGGTCGGCGGCGTACACGGCGTTCGACGGCGAGGTGCCCGAGCAGCCGGCGCACGGTGGGGTGGCGGCCGCGTACGCGCATGTGACGGCGCCGCTGCGACGACTGGCCGACCGGTACGCCACGGAGGTCTGCCTGGCCCTGCACGACGGCCGGACGGTGCCGGACTGGGCCCGGGAGGCGTTGCCCCGGCTGCCGGCGGTGATGTCGACGACGGACCGCGCCGCGTCGGCGGCGAGTCGGGGCGCGATCGACCTGGCCGAGGCGGTGTTGTTGGCGCACCGGGTGGGGGAGACGTTCGACGCGGCGGTGCTGGACGTCGACGCGCCGTCGAACGGCAAGGGGCGCGCGAACCGTCCGCCGGGCGGTGCGGTGGCCCTCGACGACCCGCCGGTACGGGCCCGGTGCACCGGCGAGTTGACGCCCGGCACCCGGGTCCGGGTCAGGCTGGTCACGGCCGACCCGACCACCCGTACCGTCACGTTCGACCTCGCCTGAACCGGCCCGGCCGTCGGCCGACGCGCGCGACAGCACGAACGGTTCAGGTCGACAGGCGCGGCGGTGCGTAGTCGAGGCGCTGCGGGCGGTCGTGGACGGACCCGCCCAGGGGAGTTTGTCACAGCTCAGGGCGCTGCTGCGGGGCCGCTGGATTTGCGAGGATGGCGACCATGGCATATGACGCGAGCGACCTGCCCGACGTTTCCGGGCTCACCGTCGGCATCATCGGTGGCACCGGTGACCAGGGCCGGGGGCTCGCCTACCGGTTCGCCCGGGCCGGTCAGACGGTGCTCATCGGATCCCGGTCCGCGCAGCGCGCGGCCGAGTCGGCCGCGGAGATCGCCGCCCTGCCCGGAGTGCCGGCCGAGGGCAGCGTGACCGGGGCGGACAACGAGGAGGTGGCGCGCCGCAGCGACGTGGTGATCATCGCGGTGCCGTGGGACGGGCACGCCGCCATCGTCGCCGCGCTCGCCGCACCGCTCGCCGGCAAGATCGTGGTCGACTGCGTGAACCCGCTCGGCTTCGACAAGCAGGGCCCGTACGCGCTGCCGGTGGCGGAGGGCAGCGCCGTCCAGCAGGCCGCCGCGCTGCTGCCCGACTCCCGGGTCTGCGCGGCGTTCAACCACGTCAGCGCGCCGCTGCTGGCCGACCCGGAGATCGACCGGATCGAGCTGGACGTGTTGATCTGCACCGAGGAGCGGGAGCTGGTCGGGGTCGTCGGCGCGCTCGCCGCCCGCATCCCGGGCATGCGGGGCATCTACGCCGGTCGGCTGCGCAACGCGCACCAGATCGAGGCGTTCACCGCCAACCTGATCGCGATCAACAAGCGCTACAAGGCGCACGCGGGCGTCCGCGTCACCGACGTCTGAGCAGACCGTACGAAGCAGCGGCCCGCCGGATCCCCGGCGGGCCGCTGACGTACGCAGGGTCAGAAGACGACCTCGACACCGGCCTTCTTGCAGGCGGCGGTCAGGTCCTCGCCGGCCTTGGTGAAGGTCGGGTTGTCGGCGGCGGTGGCCGGATCGGCGGCGGCTGCCGCCCGACCCGCCTCGGTGCTGAACTTGCCGAGCGCGGCGGCCACCTTGCTGTCGCCACCACCGGTGGCGGCGAGCGTGGTCATCTCCTTCTCCAGCCCGCCCAGGATCTTCTTGAACACGGCCGGGGTCGGCTCGCCGCCGGACTGCATGGCCTTGACGAGTTCGGCCCGCATGCCGTCACTGGCCTTCTTCGCCGACTGGCACAGCTTCTTGTCGCCCACCACGTCGGCGGCGCTGGCCGTCGACGGCGCGGAGGCGTCGGGGGCGGGCGGGGTGGCCGAGGACGGCGCGGCCGAGGAGGGCGGTACGACGGACGGGGCGGTGTCGGCGGCGGTGTCGGTCGAGTCCCCGCCGCAGGCGGTGAGCGCCAGCAGGCAGGCGCACGCCAGGGTCAGGACGGAGGTGTGCAATCGCTTCACGGGCCGGTACGTTAGCCGCCTTCCCACGATCTCGCTGCCCGGTTCCGACCGGCACCGCCGGAGGGCCGGGGCAGGTCAGCGCGCGTCACGGCCCGCGAGTGCGCCCCACGGGCCGTGACGACGCGCTCAGAAGGTGTGTTCGGCGCCGGGGAACTCCCCGCCGCGTACCTCGTCGGCGAAGCGTCGGGAGGCGTCGCCGAGCGCGCCCGCGAGGTCGGCGTAGCGCTTGACGAACCGGGGCGTCCGGCCGGTGCGCAGCCCCGCCATGTCCTGCCAGACCAGCACCTGGGCGTCGGTCTCCGGGCCGGCGCCGATGCCCACCGTCGGGATGCTCAGCTCGGCGGTGATCCGCTTGGCGACCTCGCCGGGCACCATCTCCAGCACCACCGCGAAGGCGCCCGCCTCGGCCACCGCCCGCGCGTCGGCGAGCACGTCCTCGGCGGTGTCGCCCCGGCCCTGCACCCGGTAGCCGCCGATGGTGTGTTCGCTCTGCGGCGTGAACCCGATGTGCGCCATCACCGGGATGCCGGCGCCGACGACGGCGGCGATCTGGTCGGCACAGCGCCGGCCGCCCTCCAGCTTCACCGCGTGGCAGCCGCCCTCCTTCATGAACCGGACGGCGGTGCGCAGGGCCTGGGTGGGGCCCTCCTCGTACGAGCCGAACGGCAGGTCGCCGACGACGAGGGCCTGCCGGGTCGCCCGGACGACGGCCCGGACCAGCGGCAGCAGCTCCTCGGCGGTCACCGGCAGGGTGGTCTCGTAGCCGAACACGTTGTTGGCGGCCGAGTCGCCGACCAGCAGCACCGGGATGCCGGCGGCGTCGAAGATCGAGGCGCTGTACTGGTCGTACGAGGTGAGCATGGGCCACTTCTCGCCGCGTTCCTTGGCGGCGATCAGATCGCGGGTGCGGACCCGTCGGGTGGCCGGGCCGCCGTAGAGGGCGGTCACCTCGGCCGGGCTGGACTCCACCATGACTGTCTCCTTCCTCGAGGCCGCGTACGCGGTCCCCGGGCTCTGCCGCGATCGTCGCACCGGCGGCCCCGGTCGCGGCAGGGCGCAGTGGAGGATGTCACTCGCCGGTGGTCAGCCGTCCTCACGCCAGCGGTTGGTGATCGGCAGACGGCGGTCCCGTCCGAACGCCTTCATCGAGATCTTCGCCCCGGGCGCGGACTGTCGGCGCTTGAACTCGGCGGTGTCCACCAGCCGGAGCACCCTGTCCACCGTCGCCGGGTCGTGCCCGGAGGCGACCAGGCCGTCGCGGCCCAGGTCACCGTCGACGTAGCCGATCAGGATCGGGTCGAGAACGTCGTAGTCCGGCAGCGCGTCGCTGTCGAGCTGGCCGGGGCTCAGCTCGGCGCTGGGCGGCTTGCCGATCGAGTTCTCCGGGATCGGCGGCGTCCCGCCCCGCCGGGTCGCCTCCGCGTTGCGCCAGGTGGCCAGCCGCCAGACCAGCGTCTTCCAGACGTCCTTGATCGGGTTGAAGCCGCCGACCGAGTCGCCGTAGAGGGTGGAGTAGCCGACCGCCAGTTCGCTCTTGTTGCCGGTGGTGAGCACCAGGTGGCCCTCCTGGTTGGACAGGGCCATCAGGATGACCGCGCGTACCCGGGCCTGGAGGTTCTCCACCGCCACCCCGGACAGCGACATGTTCGCCAGGAAGGTGTCCACCATCGGTTGGATGGGCTCGACCCGGTAGTCCAGGCCGGTGCGCTTGGCCAGGTCGGCGGCGTCGTCGCGGCTGTGCTCGGAGGAGTGCTGGCTGGGCATGGAGAGGGCGACCACCCGGTCGGGACCGAGGGCGTCCACCGCGATGGCGGCCACCACCGCCGAGTCGATGCCGCCGGAGAGCCCGAGCACCACCGAAGGGAAGCCGTTCTTGTCGACGTAGTCGCGCAGGCCCAGCACCAGGGCCTGCCACACCTCGGCCTCGTCGGCGACCGGCTCGATGGTCCCGCCGTGCACCGGCGGGCCGTCCGGTGTCGGGGGCAGGCCGTCGATCGCGCGCCGCACCATCCGCAGCCCGCCGGTGAGTTCCGCGCCGTCGCGGGCGCCGCCGAGGGTGGCGCCCGGACCGGTGCCCGTCTCCGGCAGGTCCACGTCGTGTACGAGCAGGTGCTCGACGAACTGGGGTGCCCGGGCCAGCAGCGTGCCGTCCGCCGCGACGATCATCGAGTCGCCCTCGAAGACCAGCTCGTCCTGGCCGCCGACCATGTTGACGTACGCGATGGTGGCCTCGGCCTCGGCGGCGCGTCGGCGGACCACCGGCAGCCGCAGGTCGTCCTTGTTCAGCTCGTACGGCGAGCCGTTGATGGTGACCACCAGCCCGACCCCGGCGTCGCGGGCGGCGGCGAACGGGCCGCCGGCCTGCCACAGGTCCTCGCAGATGGTCAGTGCCACGTCCACCCCGCCGAGCCGCACCACGGTCAGCGTGTCACCGGGCACGAAGTAGCGGTCCTCGTCGAAGACGCCGTAGTTGGGCAGGTGGTGCTTGAAGTAGGTGACCACGACCTCGCCCCGGTGCAGCAGGGCGGCGGCGTTGCGGGCTCCCCGGCCCGGCTCGGCGTCCGGGCTGACCTGGGGCGGACCGTCGGCGTCGAGGTAGCCCACCACGACCGGCAGGTCGCCCAGCCCGTCGGCGGCCAGGTCGGTGGCGAGACGGCGCAGCGCCGCCTGTGAGGCGGCGACGAAGGACCGCCGGAACACCAGGTCCTCGACCGGGTAGCCGGTCAGCGCCAGCTCCGGGAAGAGCGCGATCCGGGCACCGGCGTCGGCGGATCTCCGGGTCCACGAGCGGATCATCTCGGCGTTGCCGGTGATGTCGCCGACCCGGGGGTTGACCTGGCACAGAGCGAGACGCAGGGTGGGCATGTCCTCATCTTGCCCACGGTGGGCGGCCTCGACACGTGGTGTCCGTGCAGACCACACCACCCGGCGACCGTGGGTCGGGACTGGGCGGGACGCGATGGCCGCGGGTCGGTTAACGTCTGCGTAATCGGGTCGGTGGAGACTGGTCGGTCAGGTCGGGTAATCACCGTCCGAAGCCGGACATAGCGTGTCGCGGAAGGTTGGGGCAGTGGACCGTCAGCAGGAGTTCGTCCTCCGCACGCTCGAAGAGCGCGACATCCGTTTCGTCCGGCTCTGGTTCACCGACGTGCTCGGCACGCTCAAGAGCGTGTCCGTCGCCCCCGCCGAACTGGAGGCCGCCTTCGAGGAGGGCATCGGGTTCGACGGCTCGGCGATCGAGGGCTTCGCCCGGGTCTTCGAATCGGACATGGTCGCCATGCCCGACCCGACCACCTTCCAGGTCTTCCCGTTCGAGGGCGGGGTCAGCGGCGAGAGCGCCCGGATGTTCTGCGACATCCTGCTGCCCGACGGCGGGCCCTCCTGGGCCGACCCCCGGCACGTGCTGCGCCGGGCGTTGTCCCGGGCGGCGGAGAAGGGCTTCACCTTCTACACCCACCCGGAGATCGAGTTCTTCCTGCTGGAGAACGGCCCGATGGACGGCAGCGTGCCGGTGCCGGTGGACAGCGGCGGCTACTTCGAGCACACCACGCACGCGGTGGCCCGCGACTTCCGCCGCCAGGCGGTGCTGTCGTTGGAGCGGATCGGCATCTCGGTCGAGTTCAGCCACCACGAGGTCGCCCCCGGCCAGCAGGAGATCGACCTGCGCTACGCCGACGCGCTGACCACCGCCGACAACATCATGACCTTCCGGCACGTGGTCAAGGAGGTGGCGCTCTCCACCGGCGTGCAGGCCACCTTCATGCCCAAGCCTTTCACCGACCAGCCCGGCAGCGGCATGCACACGCACCTGTCGCTGTTCGAGGGGGAACGCAACGCGTTCCACGACGCGGGCGACCCGATGAAGCTCTCCAAGGTGGCCCGCGCGTTCATCGCCGGGCTGCTGGTGCACGCCCGGGAGTACACGGCGGTCACCAACCAGTGGGTCAACTCCTACAAGCGGCTCTTCCCGCAGGCGTTGCCGGACCGGGTCACCGAGAGCCCGGCGTACGTGTGCTGGGGGCACCTGAACCGCTCCGCGCTGGTCCGCGTCCCGGCGTACGGCAAGCCGAACTCGGCCCGGGTGGAGGTCCGCTCGCCCGACTCGGCCGCCAACCCTTACCTGGCCTTCGCGGTGCTGCTCGGTGCCGGGATGAAGGGCATCGAGGAGGGGTACGAGCTGCCGCCGGGCGCCGAGGACGACGTCTGGTCGCTGACCAGCGCCGAACGCCGCGCCATGGGGTACGAGCCGCTGCCGGAGAACCTCGCCGAGGCGATCGACGTGATGGCCGGCTCGGAGCTGGTCGCCGAGGTGCTCGGCGAGCACGTCTTCGACTTCTTCCTGCGCAACAAGCGCGCCGAGTGGGAGCAGTACCGCCGCGAGGTCACCCCGTACGAGCGCCAGCGGTACCTGTCGCTGTAGGACCGCCACCACCGCCCGGGTGGGCGTTGCGCGGTGCCGCTATCGTCTCGATCACCGTGCCGGCGCCCGCCGGCCGCAGACGGTGGGGAGGCAGTCGGTGCTGGAGGATCTGCTCAGCGGAGCCTGGCAGAGCGTGGTGTTCGGGGTGGTCGGCGTCGGGCTGATGGCCGCCGGTTTCGTCCTGGTCGACCTGCTGACCCCGGGCAAGCTGCGGGACCTGATCTGGATCCGCCGTAACGCCAACGCCGGTCTGCTGCTCGCCGCCAACCAGCTCGGCGTCGCCGGGATCGTCTTCACCGCGATCCTGACCAGCTACAGCGACTTCGCCAAGGGGCTGGCCTCGACGATCCTGTTCGGAGTGATCGGCCTAGGCATCATGGCGCTGGCCTTCTTCGTGCTGGACCTGCTCACCCCCGGCAAGCTGGGCGAGGTGATCTGCTCCGACGAGCCGCACCCGGTCGCCAAGGTCAGCGCCGCCACCCACTTCGGTGCCGCGCTGATCGTCTGCGCCTGTATCGCCTGAGTCGACCCATGCGACCGCGGGGCGGCATCCGGACGGATGCCGCCCCGCACGGTGTCACTTCCCGGGGGTCCCAGCGGGGCCGCCCCGGCCGGCCCAGCCGCCCGGCCCGCCGAACACGCCCGCCTCGACGGCCGCGGTGATCGCGTCGGCCTGTTCCTGGGTGAGCTTGCCGTCCTCGACCGCCTGCGCCAACCGCTCGGCCAGCGCCTCCTTGCGGTCCTCGGGGGAGCCCTTCGGCCCCCGGTCCCCATCGGGACGCTCGCGGCCCTCGCCGTCCGGGCGGCCCTGCGGCTTGTGCTCCTCGCGGAGCTTCTCCAGCGCGGCGGTCACCTTCTCGGTGGGTACGCCCAACTCCTCGGCCAGGGCCTCGGCGAACTGCGCCCGGTGCGCGCCCCGCTCCGGCCGCTTGTCGTCCTGCTGCTCGGCGCTCGCGCTGGCGCTCGGGGTGGCCTTGTCGTCGGCGAGCGCCACCGTGGGGGCGGCGATCCCCACGCCGAGCAGACCCGCGGCGGCCAGTCCGGCCAGCAGGTGCTTCTTCGAGATCGTGCGGGACATCGGTCCTCCAACTCGTCGGTGATGCGATGACGTCACCGACAGTGACCAGCCTGGCTGGGGTCGAGCCGTGGCGAACCTGTCAGCGAGCTGGCAAAGTCAGCAAAGATTCGGGACGAAACGGACGTTCGGCCGGTTCAGCGGACAGCCGGCTCCACGGTCACCGTGCCGGCGTCGGCGTCGAGGACGGCCCGGGTGCCCACCGGCACGCTGAGCTGACCGGGCCCGTGCCCGATCGGCAGCCCGCCCAGCACCGGCACGCCCAGGTCGCCGAGACGTTCGGTGAGCACGTCGGCGACGCCCACCGGCCAACCGTCGGCGCAGTCGGTGAACTGGCCGACCGCCACCCCGGCCAGCCCGTCCAACGCACCCGCCCGGCGCAACTGGGTCAGCATCCGGTCGACCTTGTACGGCGGCTCCTGGACGTCCTCCAGCAACAGCACCGCGCCGGTCAGGTCCGGCATGTCCGGGGTGCCCACCGAGGCCACCACCAGGCACAGGTTGCCGCCCAGCAACCGGCCGACCGCCCGGCCCGGAACGCGTACCGGGAAGGTGTCCTCGTGCTCGACCGCGCGCACGGTGACCGGTGCGGTGCTGGTCAGCGCCGCGTGCAGGGACTCGGCGGAGGCCAGCGGCGTGCGCTCGTCCCGCCAGGCCGCCCCCGGCCCGTGCACCCCGGCCAGCCGGGCGCCCCGCCACAGCGCCAGTTGCAGCGCGGTGATGTCGGAGAACCCGGCCACCACCTTGGGATCGCGGCGCACCGCCGCCATGTCGATCGCGTCCACCACCCGCTGCGCGCCGTACCCGCCCCGGGTGCAGATCACCCCGCGTACCGTCGGGTCGCCGAAGGCGGTGTTCAGGTCGGCCGCCCGCAGCGCGTCGGTGCCGGCCAGATAGCCCTGCCGCGCGTAGACGTGCGGGGCGGGCACCGGCCGCAGGCCCCAGCCGGTGAGCAGCTCGATGCCCCGGGCCACCCGTTCCGGACGGGTCGGCCCGGACGGCGAGACCAGCATCACGGTGTCGCCGGGGCGCAGCGCCGGTGGGCGTACGACGGGATCAGGTGCGATGTGGTGGGACACAGCGGCAGAGCCTAGTCCCGCGCGCCGGGCCGGTCGGCGAGACCGGATAGCCTCGACGGCGTGGCAACCGCGTTGGTGATCGAGAACGACCCGACCGACGATGCGCGACGGCTCGGCGAGTGGCTGACCGAGGCCGGTCTGGAGCTGTCCGTGGCGCGCCCGCACGCGGGCGACCCGCTCCCGGCCGACCTGGACGGGTACGCCGCGCTGGTGGTGCTCGGCGGCGACCAGCAGGCCTTCCCGTACCCGGACGGCAAGCCCGGCGCGCCCTGGCTGCCGGCGGTGGAGGGGCTGCTGCGCAAGGCCGTCCGGCACCGCGTCCCGACACTGGGGGTCTGTCTCGGCGCGCAACTGCTCGCCACCGCGCACGCCGGCACCGTCGAGCGCAGCACCTCCGGGCCGGAGGTGGGCCCCGGGGTGGTCGGCCGGCGCGACGCCGCCGAGAACGACCCGCTGTTCCGGTACGTCCCGCTGATCCCCGACGTGCTCCAGTGGCACACCGACGAGATCACCGAACTGCCGGCCGGGGCGACGCTGCTGGCCGCCTCCACCCGCTTCCCGCACCAGGCGTTCCGCCTCGGTGACCGGGCCTGGGGTCTGCAGTTCCACATCGAGTGCGACGCCGAGATGATCGCCGAGTGGGCGACCGACTCGGCGGTCCTGGCCGAACTCGACTACGACCCGGAACTGGTCGTCGCCGCCTGTGCCGAGGTGCTGGCCGACGTGGAGGACGTCTGGCAACCCTTCGCCGCCCGGTTCGCCGCGCTGGCCCTGGGTGAACTGGACGACAGCGGGTCGCGCCGCAGCCTGCCGCTGCTCGGGCACTGATGGGCCGCCCGAGCGCCACCGGCCGGCTCGCCCGGTACGGCTTCGGCATCACCGACGACGACGCCGGTGCCCGCGCCGCCGACCTGCTCGGCCCGGACGGGCTCGACCTGTGGCGGGCGCAGACCCAGGAACCCACCGGTGAGAAGGCCCAGGAACTGCTCACCGCGCTGTCCCGGGCCGCCGACCCGGATCTGGCGCTGCGCCAACTGCACCGGATGGTCGAGGCCGAGCGCCGTGCCGTGGCCCGCCCGAACGGCGGCACCGGCCCGGCGGCGCGTCAGCGCGGCGCCGGCCCCGGACAGGCCACCGCCGCCGAGGGCGGCCCGGTGGCCGCCGCACCGACCGGTGGCATCGGCGTCGGGTCGCCCCTGCTGGCCGCGCTGCACGACGACCCGGGACTGCGCCGTCGACTGATCGCCGTGCTGGGCGCCTCCTCGGCGCTGGGCGACCACCTGGTGGCCAACCCGGACCAGTGGGCGGTGCTGCGCACCGAGCCGGACGGGCTCGCCCCGACCGCCGACGGGCGGCTGGACCTGACCGGCGAGGGCAACCCGGTGGCGGTGCTGCGTCGGGCGTACCGGCTGGCGTTGCTGCGGGTCGCGGCGGCCGACCTGACCGGCGGGCGCGGCCTGGAGCAGACCATGGCGGCGCTCTCCGCGCTGGCCGACGCCACGCTCTCCGCCGCCTACGCGACCGCCGTGGCCGAGCTGCCCGAGGGCACCCGCAAGCCCCGCCTGGGCGTGGTGGCGATGGGCAAGTGCGGTGGCGGCGAGCTGAACTACGTCTCCGACGTCGACGTGATCTTCGTGGCCGCCGAGGACGACGACCTGGCGGCGGCCACCACCGTCGCCACTCGGCTGATCCACATCTGTGGGCTGGTCGCCTGGCCGGTCGACGCCGCGCTGCGCCCCGAGGGTAACCGGGGGCCGCTGGTGCGTACGCTCGCCAGCCACCTGGCGTACTACCGGCGCTGGGCCCGCACCTGGGAGTTCCAGGCGCTGCTCAAGGCCCGTCCGGCCGCCGGTGACCTGGCGCTCGGCCGGAAGTGGATCGACGAGCTGGCACCGCTGCTCTGGCACGCCGCCGAGCGGCCCGAGGCGGTCGAGGACGTCCGGGCCATGCGTCGGAAGATCATCGACAACATCCCGCCCAAGGAGCAGGAACGCGAGATCAAGCGCGGCCCCGGCGGCCTGCGCGACATCGAGTTCGCGGTGCAGTTGCTGCAACTGGTGCACGGCCGGGGCGACGAGTCCCTGCGCGTACCCGGCACCATCCCCGCCCTGCGGGCACTGGTCACCGGCGGTTACGTCGGCCGGGCCGACGGGGAGGCGCTGCTACGCGGCTACCGCTTCCTGCGCGGCGTCGAGCACCGCCTGCAACTCCAGGGCCTGCGGCGCACCCACACCGTGCCGACCGAACCGGGCGCGCTGCGCTGGCTCGCCACCGCGCTCGGCTACACCGCCACGCCGGGCCGCAGCGCCGTCGAGGAGTTCCGCGCCGAGTGGGTCACCCACGCCACCGAGGTACGCCGACTGCACGCCAAACTGCTCTACCGACCGCTGCTGGAGTCGGTGGCCCGGGTACCCGCCGACGGTCTGCGGCTGACCCCGGAGGCGGCCCGCAACCGGCTGGAGATCCTCGGCTTCGCCGACCCGGCCGGGGCCCTGCGTCACCTCCAGGCCCTCACCGGCGGGGTGAGTCGCACCGCCGCCATCCAGCGCACCCTGCTGCCGGTGCTGCTCAGCGAGTTCGCCGACGCCCCGGAACCCGACCGTGGCCTGCTCAACTACCGCCAGGTCTCGGACTCCCTCGGCAGCACCCCCTGGTATCTGCGGCTGCTGCGCGACTCCGGCCCGGTGGCCCGCCGGCTGGCCCGGGTGCTCTCGTCCTCCCGGTACGTCGCCGACCTGCTGACCCGGGAACCCGAGTCGCTGCGTCTGCTGGCCGAGGAGAGCGAGCTGACCCCCCGGCCCCGTGAGGTGCTCGGCGACGGGTTCGCCGCCGCGGCGGCCCGCCACACCGACCCGGTCGAGGCGATCCGGGCGGTCCGGGCGCTGCGCCGCCGGGAACTGCTCCGGCTCGCCTGCGCCGACGTGCTCAGCCACGCCGGTTCGCTGACCCCCACCCGCCCCGACACGGACCGCTCGACGCTCGGCGACGTCATCACCGTCGGCACCGCGCTGGCCGCCGTCACCGACGCCACCCTGGCCGCCGCGCTGCGGACCGCCCGCGCCGCCCAACCGACCATGCCCGACCTGAAGTTCGCGGTGATCGGCATGGGCCGCCTCGGCGGGTACGAGTCCAACTACCTCTCCGACGCCGACGTCCTCTTCGTCTACGAGGCACCCGAGGGCGTCGCCGAGAGCGCGGCGAGCGCCGCCGCCCACGCCATCGCCGAGGAGCTGCGCCGGTTGCTCGGCATGCCGGCACCCGACCCGGCGCTCGGCGTCGACGCCGACCTGCGCCCCGAGGGCCGGCAGGGGCCGCTGGTCCGCAGCCTCGCCGCCTACCAGCAGTACTACGCCCGCTGGTCCCGGGTGTGGGAGGCGCAGGCGCTGCTGCGGGCCCGCTGCGTCTGTGGCGACGCCGACCTGGGCACCCGCTTCGAGCAACTGGTCGACCCGGTCCGGTACCCGGCCGACGGCCTCACCCGGGAACAGGTCGTCGAGATCCGCCGGATCAAGGCCCGGGTGGAGACCGAACGACTGCCCCGGGGCGCCGACCCGGCCACCCACACCAAACTGGGCCGGGGCGGCCTCGCCGACGTCGAGTGGGCGGTGCAGTTGCTCCAGTTGCAGCACGCCGGTGCCCACGAGTCGCTGCGCGGCACCCGTACCCTCGACGCCCTCGCCGCCGCCCGCGACGCCGGGCTGATCGACCCGGTCGACGCCGAGGCGATGACGGCCGGCTGGACCCTGGCCGCCCAGGTCCGCAACGCCCTCATGCTGGTCCGGGGCCGGGCCGGTGACCAACTGCCCCGACACGGCGTGGAACTGGCCGGCGTGGTCCGGCTGCTCGGCCGCGACGACCCGGGCGAGTTCCTCGACGAGTACCTGCGCACCGGCCGCCGCTCCCGCACCGCCATGGAACGCGTCCTGGAGATGTAAGGAAGGGCACCTTATTAACGCCTGCGGTAGAGCCGGGGTCCCCTGCTAACGACCCGTCGACCGCAGCGCCCGCTCAACTGCCGAGGGTGTACGTGCCGGCGCGCGGCACCGTGACCGCCGTCCAGTCCCCGTCGGCCGAGACGGTGGCGCCGCCGGACGCGGTCAGCCAGCGGCTGTGCCGGACCCGGACCGGCACCGTACCCGCGTCCGAGATGCGGAAGGTGACCGAGGCGCCGCTCGCGTGAACCAGTTCGGCGGGGGCACCGACCAGGGGAGTCGGGTCGGTCACCGCGTACAGCCGCCAGTGCTCGTCGGACCAGACCTCGGTCAGGTACGGCAACCCCGCGCTCACCAGCTCGGCCTCGGCTCGGCCGACCCAGGACAGTGGCACGTCGGGCACCGCGATGTACTGCACCGCGTACTCGTCGAGCCAAGCCCGGTAGCTGTCGACGGTCAGCGGTACGCCGGTGCCCGCCGCGCCCGGCACGCTGGTGAAGAAGATCGGATTGCGGTCGATGTCCGCCTGCCGCAGCCAGCCCCGGGCCAGCGGCACGTCACCCATCCGGGCGGCCTCCCAATAGTTGCGGGTCGGTGGCACCTCCACCCGACCGGTCAACCCGCGCCGGTCGAGTTCGGCGCGCAGCGGGGCGAAGTAGCCGGGCGCACTGGTCGGGTCGCCGATGCTGCGCAGGTCGGCGGAGACCACCGGTGGCTGCCACCAGCACACCGCCGCCAGCAGCACGGCGAGTGCCACCGCCGCCCCGCCCCGCCGCCTCGGCCGCGTCGATGCTGCGGGAGGCGCGGTGTGGTCGGGCGGGGCCGGGGGACCGGCCTGGACCGATCGGCCGGGCTCGGTCGGGGCGGCGGATCGCGGTGCGATGCACAGGTGGCGCGCCGAGCGGGCCAGCCAGGCGGGGGGACGGGCGGCGGCGGCCAGGAGCGGCAGGGCGAACATGGTCGCCAGCCGGGTGGCGTTCAGCCCGACCGGGGTGTGCACCAGCGCCGCCGCGACGACCCCGCCCGCTGCCAGCACCGCACCCGACCGCACCGGGCGGTAGCCGACCAGCACGGCCACCAGCAGGGCGGTTACCGTCGCCCGGATCGTGTCGGTGCGGCTGATGTTCATCCAACCGCCGTCACCGAACAGCAACGCGGTCACGCCCAACGGCACCGCCGCCGCCACCGCGACGGTCAACCCGTCGGCGTACCGGCGGGACAGCACCAGGGCGACCCCGGCGAGGCCGACGAACAGCCCGGCCACCGGACTGGCCGCCGACGCCAGCAGCGCCGCCACCCCGGCCACCACGAGTGGTCGCCAGGCGCTGCCAACGCTCGCGCGGAAGCCGACACCTCCGGCGCGGGCTGCCCCGTCGGAGACGGACGAGCGGGCAGCCGGTCCGGTGTGCCAGGTGAGGGCGAGCAGGGCGGCGAGGCCGAAGGCCACCCCGAGGCCGTACGTCACCCGGCCGGAGACCAGGTTGCCGGTGATGGTGACCACCCCGACCAGGCTGCCGAGCAGCGGCCGGGGCACCCCGGCGCGGACCAGCAGTGCGGCGAAGAGGGCCGCTGCGGCGACCACCGCGATCACGCCGGTGAGGCGTACCCCGAGCAGGGCCATCACCGGCTGGGTCAGGAGGCTGTAGCCGAACTGCTGGACCCCGGCGTACCAGCGCAGGTCGACCGGGGTCGCGCCGTGGGTGGCGAAGAAGTCGGCCCGGGCCACCTGTGCCGCCAGGTCCGAACCCATCGCCGGGAGGATGAGGTACGCCACACCGAGCGCCCCGGCGCACGCGGCGGCCAGCGCCACCACCCGACTGCCCCGCATGCCCACCTCCGTACCGCGCTCACGGTACTGGCAGCATGTCGGACGTGCCCCATCACCTCGTGCGCTGGACCGGACTGGCCGGATCGATCATGCTCGCCGTGGCGGCGTTCCTCGGCGGCGCCCTGCCCGACGGCGACCTGCGGCCCACTCCGCTGCGCATCTGGCAGGGGCCGTACGGGCCGCTGATCATCGCGTTGTGGCTGTTCGGTACCGCCGCGATGGCGTTCGCGTGGTGGACGTTGCGGGACCGGGTGCCGTCGGCGCGGTGGGCACTGGTCACCGCCGGGCTCTGGCTCGTGCCGTTCCTGTTCACGCCGCCGCTGGGCAGCCGGGACGCCTACGCGTACGCCTGTCAGGGGGCGAGCTTCGCCAACGGCATCAGCCCGTACGAGTACGGCGTCTCCACGCTGCCGTGTCCGTGGCTGGACACCATGTCCTTCATCTGGCGGGACACCCCGGCGCCGTACGGGCCGCTGTTCGTGGTGCTCTCCGGCGCGATCGTCGCCGCGACCGGCTCGTTGATCGCCAGCATCGCGTTGTTCCGGGTACTCGCGGTGGCCGGTGTGCTGCTGACGGCGGTGAGCCTGCCGGTGCTGGCCCGCCACAGCGGGGTACCGGTCGGCCGGGCACTCTGGCTGGCGCTGGCCGGTCCGCTGGTGGGCGTACACCTGATCTCCGGGGTGCACAACGACGCGTTGATGGTCGGGTTCATGGTGGCCGGCCTGGCCATCGTGGTCAGTCGACCGGCCCGGCCGTGGCCGCTGCTGGCCGGTGGCGTCGTGCTCGGCCTGGCCGCCGGGATCAAGGTGACCGCACTGGTGGTGGTCCCGTTCGCGGCGCTGCTGGCGATCGGTGGCGGGTTCTCCCTGCGTGGGCTGCTGCGCCACGGCACCCCCGTGGTCGGCGGGGCGGTGGCGACGCTGATCGCGGTGACCCTCGGCGCCGGACTGAACCTCGGTTGGATCACCGGGCTGTCGCACGGCAACGAGGTGATCGCCTGGACCTCGCCGGCGACCGCCGTCGGGCAGACCGTCGGGTACGTGCTGCTGCCGTTCGGCCTGCACGTCGACGCGCTGCCGGTGACCCGGGGGATCGGCATGGCCGTGCTCGCGGCGCTGCTGGTGTGGCTGTGGTTCCGGGCGCGTCACCGGGAACCGCTCTGGCACGCCGCGCTGGCGCTGACCGCCACCGTCGCCCTCGCGCCGCTGTTCCACCCCTGGTACTGGTTCTGGCCGCTGGCGCTGCTCGCCGCCACCGCCCACCGCACCTGGTGGTTCAGCGCGGTGACGGTGTTCGCGGCGTTCCAGGTGCTGGCCGACGGCACCGGCCTGCCCCGGTACACCAAGACGGTCGGGGCGCCGCTGATGACGCTGTTCGTGATCTGGGTGGCGGTCCGCTTGGTACGGTCGGCTCGGGCGGCCCGCCGCCCGGTTCCCGTCGACTGAGGAGAGGCACGCCGGTGACCGAGACCGGCGTCCGACCCGCCTCCGCCCGGGACCGCCACGCACGGTACGTCGGCCTGCTGGGGGCGGTGGCCCTCACCGTCGCCGCGTACACCGGCGGTGCCCTGCCCGACGCCACCGCCCGGCTCTGGCACCCCGTCCCGACCGTGCTGCTCTGGCTGCTCGGCACCACCGCCATGGTGGGTGCCTGGTGGTCGTTGCGCGAGGACGCCCCGTCGACCGGGTGGGCGTTGCGGACCGCCGCGCTGTGGACCGTGCCGCTGCTGTTCAGCGCGCCGCTGGGCAGCCGGGACCTCTACTCGTACGCCTGCCAGGGCTGGGTCTACGCCGACGGCGGTGACCCGTACGCCACCGGGGTGGCCGAGGCGGGATGCCCGTGGCTGGACGCGGTCGCCCCGGTGTGGCGGGACACGGCGGCACCGTACGGCCCCTTCTTCGTCCTCCTCGCCGCGCTCGCGGTGGTCCTCGGCGGCAGCCTGGCCGGCACGCTGGTGGTGCTGCGGGTGCTGGCGGTGGCCGGGCTGCTGCTGGCCGCACTCTGTCTGCCCGGCCTGGCCCGGGCGGCGGGGGTACCACCCGCACGGGCGACCTGGCTGGTGCTGGCCTGCCCACTGGTCGGGGTGCACCTGGTGTCCGGCGCGCACAACGACGCGGTGATGCTCGGCCTGCTCCTGCTCGGCCTGCTGCTGCTCGTCCGACGCCCGGACCGGTCTGCCGGTACGCTGCCCGGCGCTGCTCGGTGGCCGGTCGGGGTGGTGCTGGTCGCCGGGGTGTTGCTCGGCCTGGCGGTCTCGGTGAAGGCGACCGCCGTGGTGGTGCTGCCGTTCGCGGCGCTGGCGGCGGTCCGTGGCCGGTACACGGTGGCGGCGCTGCTGCGTGACGGTGGCCTGCTCGCCGCTGGTGTGCTGGGTGCGCTACTGGTGTCCTCGCTGCTGTCCGGTCTCGGGCTGGGCTGGATCGGTGGACTCGGCAGCAGCGGCGACACGGTGCAGTGGACGTCACCGCCGACCGCCGTCGGCATGCTCGTCGACTATCTCGGTGCGGCGGTCGGGTTGCCGCCCGTCGGTGTGCCGGTGGCCCGGATCGTGGCGCTGATCCTGCTGGCGGTCCTGCTGGTGCTGCTCTGGTGGCGCACCTGGTCGTCGCTGCACGGCTCCCGCGACGCTTCTTCGCCCAACTCGCCTGGTGTCGGTCCGCCGCCCGGCGTCGCCGTGTCCGGCACCGGCCCGGACGTCGGCCTGCGTGAGCCTGGAACGCCCAGCGTGGCGGCGACCGGCGCGGCGGAGCCCAGCGTGGCGGCGACCGGCGCGGCGGCGACTGGCATGGCGTCGGTCGATGTCGGTGCGGACCGCATTCGGGTGGAGCTGCTCGGAGCCGGGCTGGCGCTGGCCCTCACCGTCGTGCTCGCGCCGGTGTTCCATCCCTGGTACGCGACCTGGCCGCTGGCGCTGCTCGCGCTGGCGGCGACCCGGACCACCTGGTTCCTGGTGCCCGTCGCGGCGGCGTCCTTCCTCGCCCTGCCGGACGGCACCAACGTGGCCCGGCTGGTGAAGGCGCCCGGCGCGGTGGCGATGACCCTGTTGGTGATCGTGCTGGCGGTCCGGTTCCTGCCCCGGCAGCGCCGGACCCGCAAGTCACACTGAGCCCCGTTGCCGCGAAGCCGGGTCGCACACCGCCCGGCGGCCGGAGGTGGGTAGATTTGTTGTCGCTCCAGCGACAACAAATCTACCCACCTCCCTGCGGACAACGTCAGCCCCACCGGCTGCGCCGCCACAATCTCTTACGACGGCCCCGGCGTGGCCCCCCGCACGGCCCCGGCGTGGCCCCCCGCACGGCCCCGGCGTGGCCCCCCGCACGGCCCCGGCGCGATGCCCGCGAGGCCTGGCGCGATGCCCGGCGCGATGCCCGGCGCGAGGCCACCATCTCCGCCCAGGCAGGCAACCAGCCCGGCCACCCACACCGCACTGTGTGGCACGCACGGGCGTAGGGGCAGAAGGGCGGAGGGTTCGGACAGAGAGGGCGGGCAGGGATCAGCCGTGTGCGTCGCGGTTCGGGCAGGAACACGCAGGCGTGGGGGTCGTTTGCCCGTAACACGTTCGGGCCGGCCCCGCGGTAGCGGAGCCGGCCCGAACGACGCTGACCGGAATCAGCAGTCGAAGTACATCGCGAACTCGTGCGGGGTCGGGCGCAGACGCACCGGGTCGACCTCGTTGGCGCGCTTCCAGTCGACCCAGGTGGAGATCAGGTCCGGCGTGAAGACGCCGCCCTCCAGCAGGTAGTCGTGGTCGGCCTCGAGCGAGTCGAGCACGGCCGGCAGGGAGCCGGGGACCTGCTTGACGTCGCCCCACTCCTCCGGCGGGAGGTCGTAGAGGTCCTTGTCGATCGGCGCCGGCGGCTCCATCTTGCTCTTGATGCCGTCCAGGCCGGCCATCATCATCGCCGAGAAGGCGAGGTAGACGTTCGCCGACGGGTCCGGTACCCGGAACTCGACCCGCTTGGCCTTCGGGTTGCTGCCGGTGACCGGGATGCGGGTGCAGGCGGAGCGGTTGCGCTGCGAGTAGACCAGGTTCACCGGTGCCTCGTAGCCCGGCACCAGGCGACGGTACGAGTTGACCGTCGGGTTGGTGAACGCCAGCAGCGACGGCGCGTGGTGCAGCAGACCACCGATGTACCAGCGGGCGGTGTCGGACAGACCCGCGTAGCCGGTCTCGTCGTAGAACAGCGGCTCACCGCCGAGCCAGAGGCTCTGGTGGGTGTGCATGCCGGAGCCGTTGTCGCCGAAGAGCGGCTTCGGCATGAACGTCGCGGTCTTGCCGTTGGCCCAGGCCTCGTTCTTCACGATGTACTTGAAGAGCTGCAACTGGTCGCCGGCGTGCAGCAGGGTGGAGAACTTGTAGTTGATCTCCGCCTGGCCGGCGGTGCCGACCTCGTGGTGCGAGCGCTCCACGGTGAAGCCGGTGTCGATGAGGCGACGCACGATGCTGTCCCGCAGGTCGGCGTAGTGGTCGACCGGGGGGACGGGGAAGTAGCCGCCCTTGTACGCGGTCTTGTAACCGCGGTTGCCGCCTTCTTCTTCGCGGCCGGTGTTCCAGGCGCCCTCGATCGAGTCGATGTAGTAGAACGACTGGTGGGCGGAGGTCTCGTGGCGGATCGAGTCGAAGATGTAGAACTCGGCTTCGGCACCGAAGTAGGCGGTGTCGGCGATCCCGGACGCGGCGAGGTAGGCCTCGGCCTTCTTCGCGACGTTACGGGGGTCGCGGGAGTATGCCTCGCGGGTGAACGGGTCGTGGATGAAGAAGTTCAACGCGAGGGTCTTCTGCGCCCGGAACGGGTCGATGAAGGCGGTGGCGACGTCCGGGAGCAGGAGCATGTCCGACTCGTGGATCGCCTGGAAGCCCCGGATCGACGACCCGTCGAACGCGAGACCATCAGTGAAGAAGTTGTCATCGACGGACTCCACCGGCAGATTGAAATGCTGCATCACACCGGGCAGATCACAAAACCGTACGTCGACGAACTTCACGTCCTCGTTCTTGAGGTAACGCAGGAGTTCCTCGGGATTGGCGAACACTCGTCCTCCTGGCACGTCCACGGGGTAGCTAGGCTCCTGGCGACGCTATGGCCGTGCGGTTGCCCGGCCATGTCTCCAGTGTTTCTGCCGTGTTACGTCCCTCGCGTTGCGTCATGTTCCCTGGTGGGGTGGACGCGATACGCGACGGACTGGTCCGGCTAGGCCAGTCTAGTGAAAATTGCTGCGATTGACCCTTTTCGGTATCACGTGCCGGACCTGGGCCGGGCGCGTACCGGCGTGCTGGCTAGTCTTGTCCGCTGTGACGACCGAGCCACACCACGCGCCGCCGCCCGCCACCGACCCCACCTTCGTCCCGGCCGACCTGGGGCGGCGGTTCGGGGCACTGGTCATCGACTGGGTGCTCTGCCTGCTCGCGTCGGGCCTGTTCGCCAGCCCCACCGGAGACCCGTGGGCGCCGGTCGTCGTGCTGATCGTGATGTACGGCTTCTTCCTCGGCCTGTTCGCGCAGACCCCCGGCATGTACATCACCAGGATCCGCTGCGTGGCCTGGGCCGACGGCGGACGGATCGGACTGGTCCGGGCATCGTTGCGCGGCGTACTGCTGGCGCTGGTCGTCCCGGCGTTGCTGATGGACCAGCACCGTCGGGGCCTGCACGACCGCCTCAGCGGCGCGGTCGTCGTCCCGGCCGTACGCGTACGCGCCGGGCGCTGACCGCCCGACCCGGCCTCAGCGGCCCCGGCTCTGCCGGAAGGCACCGCGCGGCGGGCGCAGGTTCTTGGGGATCGCGCCCTTGGGCATCTGCGGCCGGGCGGTGAGCGCCTTGAGCCGCTTGTCCAGCGAGTTGACGTCCTTGCCGCTGAGGTTGCGCGGCAGCCGCATCAGCGTCATCCGCAGCTTGCGGATCGGCAGCTCGCCCTCGTCCTGGCCGATGACGTAGTCGTAGAGCGGCGCGTTGCCGATCACCTTGGCCAGCCGGCGCTTCTCCTGGCCGAGCAGTCCGCGTACCCGCTGCGGGTTGCCCTCCGCCAGCAGGATCACGCCCGGCTTGCCGATCACCAGGTGGACCATGTCCATCTGGGTGGTCGAGCTGACCGCGGGGGAGACCCGCCAGTCGCCCCGCATGCTCTCCATGATCTGCGCGGCGGCGCCCGGCTGCCCCTCGGCGGCGTTCATCATCGCCCGGTTCGACCGCAGGTTGAGCACGATCAGCAGGGCGAGCAGGGCGAGCAGGATGCCCAGCGGCAGCCACAGCCAGCCCCAGATCATGACCGCGACCACGGTCAGCGCGAGCGGGATGAGCACCGCGCCGGCCGCCAGTGGCGCGAACCACTTGTCCTGCTTGGCGGTGAACCGGAACACCAACCCGATCTGCTTCAACCGCTGGCCGAACGAGACCTTCTCCTGGGGCTTTGCCATGGGTGCAAGTCTAGTGGTCGCCCGCCGTGCGGTTGATCCCCGTCCGGCCCTGCCCGTCGAGCACTGCTCGCCGACCCGTCCTGACCACGGTCCGCGCGGTCGGCCGTCGGCTCAACCGGCGGCCGACGACAGGAACGCGCCGGCTCAGCCGGCGACGGCGACGCTCTCGCGGGCGGCCAGCGCCTGCTGGTAGAGGCGGCCGGCCCGGTAGGAGGAGCGCACCAGCGGCCCGCTCATCACCCCGGCGAAGCCGATCTCCTCGGCCTCCTCGCGCAGCTCGACGAACTCCTCCGGCTTGACCCAGCGCTCCACCGGGTGGTGCCGGGGGGAGGGACGCAGATACTGCGTGATCGTGATCAGCTCGCAGCCGGCGGAGTGCAGGTCGCGCAGCGCCTGGGAGACCTCGGCGCGCTCCTCGCCCATCCCCAGGATCAGGTTGCTCTTGGTGACCAGCCCGGCGGCGCGGGCCTGGCTGATGACGTCCAGCGAGCGCTCGTAGCGGAACGCCGGCCGGATCCGCTTGAAGATCCGCGGGACCGTCTCGACGTTGTGCGCCAGCACCTCGGGTCGGGCGCCGAACACCTCGGCGAGCTGCTCGGGGACCGCGTTGAAGTCGGGGATCAGCAGCTCGACGCCGCAGCCCGGTTGCAGGGCGTGGATCTGGCGGACGGTCTCCGCGTACAGCCAGGCGCCGCCGTCGGGCAGGTCGTCCCGGGCGACGCCGGTGATGGTCGCGTACCGCAGGCCCATCGAGACCACCGACTCGGCGACCCGGCGCGGCTCGTCGGCGTCGAACTCGGCCGGCTTGCCGGTGTCGATCTGGCAGAAGTCACAGCGGCGGGTGCACTGGTCGCCGCCGATGAGGAAGGTGGCCTCCCGGTCCTCCCAACATTCGTAGATGTTGGGGCAGCCGGCCTCCTGGCACACGGTGTGCAGCCCCTCGCGCGAGACCAGCCCGCGCAACTGGGTGTACTCCGGGCCCATCTTGGCCTTGACCTTGATCCACGGTGGTTTGCGCTCGATCGGCGTCTCGGCGTTGCGGGCTTCGATCCGCAGCAGTCGCCGCCCCTCGGGGGCGGGCGTCGCGGTACGCGCGGCCTGGCCGGTCGTTGGCGCGGAGTGCTCGATCGTCACAAAACGAGCCTACGCCGGATGGTGGCCGTCGATGAACAGGGGCGACGGCCGTCACCTCGGAAATCCTGTGACGCCGGACACCGAGGGCGAGAATTGTGCGTCACAGGAAGGCGCGGGCGGGTGCTAGCGTTGCCGTTCGAGAGCGACGACGGAGCCGAGTAGCGCCCCGATCCGCCAGTTGAAGAGAGCCGCCGGTTGCTGCGAGGCGGTCTGGTGTCGGGCCGTGAAGACCCTCCCGAGCTGCGGGAAGAACGGCATGCGCGGTGCAAGGAAGGGCACCCTGCCAACGCCTACGGCAGAGCAGGGGACCCCGCCTCACACCCACGCCCAGTAGAGCCCGCCCGGCTGGCCCCGGTGAAAAGGCGACGAATGAGGCTCCCGTCTCGACGGGGGCGAAGGTGTGGTGGCACCGCGAGGTTCCCGCTCGCCCACACCTCCCGGGGATCGCGTTGCGATCGACGAGGAGGTAACCGTGCAACGCATCCTGTCCGACCGACTCACCCCGCACACCGGCCGTACCGTCCGGATCGCCGGCTGGGTCCACCGCCGCCGACTGCTCAAGTCGGTGGCCTTCCTGATCGTCCGGGACGCCGCCGGTCTCACCCAGGTGGTGGTCACCGACCCGGCGGTCCGCGCCGAGATCGAGGCACTGCCCGAGGAGAGCGTCGTCTCCGTCGAGGGCACGGTGGTCGCCAACGCCACCGCGCCCGCCGGGGTCGAGCTGACCGATCCGGTGGTACGCCCACTCGGGCCGCCCGCCGTACCGCCGCCGTTCGACCTGTACCGGCCGACGCTCACCGCGACCCTGCCCACCCAGCTCGACCACGCACCCGTCGCGTTGCGCCACCCGAGCCGCTCGGCCGCGCTGCGCGTCTCGGCGGCGGCGGTGGCCGGGTTCCGGGCCACGCTGGACGCCCAGCGGTTCGTCGAGATCCACACCCCGAAGGTCGTCGGCTCGTCCACCGAGAGCGGGGCGAACGTCTTCACCCTCGACTGGTTCGGCCGCCCGGCGTACCTGGCCCAGTCACCGCAGTTCTACAAGCAGCTCATGGTCGGTGTCTTCGAGCGGGTCTACGAGGTCGGGCCGGTGTTCCGCGCCGAGCCGCACGACACCGTACGGCACCTGGCGCAGTACACCAGCCTCGACGCCGAACTGGGCTTCGTCACCGACCACCGGGACGTGATGGCGGTGCTGCGGGACACCCTGGCCGGCATGATGGAGACGGTCGACGACCGGGCCGCAGCCGCGCTGGCCACCCTCGGCGTGCCGGTGCCCGCCGTACCGGCGCAGATTCCCGACGTGCACTTCACCGAGGCGCTGCGGATCGCCGGGGCACCCGCCGACGAACCCGACCTGGCGCCCGCGCACGAACGGGCGCTGGGCGAGTGGGCTCTGCGGGAACACGGGTCGGACTTCGTCTTCGTCACCGGGTACCCGATGGCGAAGCGGCCCTTCTACACCCACCCCGATCCCGAACGGCCGGACTACTCGAACGGCTTCGACCTGCTCTTCCGTGGCCTGGAACTGGTGACCGGCGGGCAGCGGCTGCACCGGCACGCCGACTACCTGGCCGCACTCGCCGCCCGGGGCGAACCGGTCGAGCCGTACGCCGGATACGTCGACGCCTTCCGGCACGGCATGCCGCCGCACGGTGGCTTCGCCATCGGTCTGGAACGCTTCGTCGCCCGGCTGACCGGAGCCGCCAACGTCCGCGAGGTCACCGCCTTCCCCCGCGACCTCCACCGCCTGACCCCCTGACCGGCCCACCCTCCTGACCCACCCACCGCCCCGCCGCCTGCGGTCCGCCGTCCGATCGCGTCGATCATGGAGTTGTGGCAAGGGAATCGCGGATGTAATTCCGTTTTGCCCCGACCACAACTCCATGATCGCCGGGGCCGGGGCCGGGGCCGGGGCCGGGGCCGGGGCGGGGAGGGGGCGGGGGGACGGGTCAGGTCAGGTGGCGGAGCTTGGCGCGGGCGGCGCGGCGGGCGAGCGGGCCGAGGTCGTCGATCACCTCGACCAGTACGGCGAGCCGTTCCAGGGCGTCGAAGGCGGCGCGGGCGCCCTCCGGGTCCACACCGTCGTAGAGTTCCAGGCCGATGAAGGCGGCGCTGACGGCCCGGGCCAGCCCGGCGGGGTCGACGACCGGGGCGACCGGCGAGCCGTCGAGCAGTCGGTGCAGCACCGACTCGATCTCCACCGTCCAGATCCGCAGGGCTGCTGCGGTGGACTCGGCGAGTGTGGGGTCGTTCTGTGCGCCGGCCAGCAGTTGGGCCAGCACCGCCAGGTTGCCCTCGGCCTGCTCCTGCAGGTGCAGGGTACGTCCGACGTCGAGCAGTTCACGCAGGGACGAGACCTCGGCGAGGCGGGTCCGGTACACGGCGACCCGGGCGGTGGTGACGCTCCGGCACGCCTCGGCCAACAGGTCGTCCACGCTGCCGAAGTGATAGAAGACGAGGGCCTGGTTGACCCCGGCCGCAGCCGCGATCGTTCGCGCCGACACACCGGCGATGCCGTGTTCGCGGATCGCGGCGATGGCACCGTCGATCAGTTTGTCCCGGGTGGCCATGGTGTCCTCTCGTCTACTCCCGGGGATTCTCGCGCAGCGGTCGTACGGCGGCGGGCACCGGTGCCCGGTGTGACGGGACGTGGTCGACGGTGAAGCTGCCCTGGTAGCCGAAGAGCGGGCCGAACCGGCGATTGGTGACCCGGACCTCGATGCGGAACCGGTCGGCCCGGTCGTCGTACCACTCGCGTACCCGTGCCTCGCCGGTCAGCGCGGCGGGGCAGGGCAGCCCGTTCGGGAACCGCTGGACCCCGCTGCGGATGGTCAGCCCGCCGGCGGCGTCGACGGACGGGTGCAGATCGACCGCGAGGTGCTGGTGCGTACCGAGATAGTCGACCAGGACCCCGCGACGGGCGCTCCAGACCATGGTGGCGTCGAAGCGTCGCCGTCGGTGCGGGGTGACCTGGAAGGTGCGGACGAAGGTCAGCGTGGGGCGGCCGTACGTGTCGGTGTAGGCGTAGTTCTCGATGGTGAACGGGATCTGCCGGCCGGTCTCCGGGAACAGGATGTGCCGCAGGGCGCCGAGGCGCAGGAACGGCCACGTGAAGGCGCCGCCGCGCCACACACGGTCCATCGTCCCGGTGCCGACGCAGCCGAGGTCGGTTTCGCCGTCGACCGCGAAGCGGCGGCGCAGACGCGGGTGCAGACGGTCGAAGTCGGCACCGAGGGCGTGCTGGAAGACGGAGGTCACAGGCGCTCCAGGAGGCGAGGTGGCCGGGCGGCGAGGCGGTCCGGCGGGCGGCGTCGGCAGCGTCGGGCCGCCGGGGTGTGCGGGTGCGGGGGTACCAGACAGGCGAGCGACGCGGCGACGACGAGTGCCGCCACGGCCGCCGTCCGGCCGGCGGTCCCGGCCGCCGCGGTCGCGGTGACCACCGCGAGCAGCCGGAGGGCGACGTCGCGGACCGCGTTGGCCCGGGCGCGTTCCGGTGGTACGCCCGCCGTCAACCAGAGCCGGAGCCGGTCGAACGACCACGCGGTGGCCCAGCCGAACAGCGGCCGGAAGGCGAGGTCGGCGAGCCGACCCGCGAGACCCCACCGAGGGGTGTACGAGTAGCCGGTCAGGAACCGGACCCCGTGCGGCCCGGGCAGGTATCGCCAGTGGCCGGAGCCGGCGGCGACCAGTGAGCGTGGATCGTCGGAGCCGAACCGCAGCGCCGAGGTGCGGGTGCCGTCGGGTCGCTGGCGCTCACCGGCGTGTACGCCCCACCCGCGCACGCTGAGCCCGGGCAGGAGGGTGGTGGCGTACCGGAATCGGGCGGGCCGGCTGCCCGGCACCGGATCGATCCGGCTGAAGCGCAGGTCCCACCGGCGATGCTCGGCGGGATCCTGGGTCACCCGCCACACCTGCTCGATCGGCGCGTCGATCGAGGTCTCGACATAGACGGATCGCATGTCCACCCCCGGCATTTGAGCGACTGCTTAAACGTAGCCGAATTTGAGCACTCGCTCAAGAGGGGGTGCGGAGAGTCCGCCGGTGTGCGACGGCTCCGGCGGTCAGATGGTGACGATGGTCGGCAGGTGGCGCTCGACGACGGGGAGCACCTCGGCGACGGTGACCGGGCGGCCCAGCTCGGCCGAGAGCGAGGTGACTCCGGCGTCCCGGATGCCGCACGGCACGATCCGGTCGAAGTGGGTCAGGTCGCAGTCGCAGTTGATCGAGAACCCGTGCAGGGTCACGCCCCGGGCGACCCGGATGCCGATGGCGGCCACCTTGCGGTCCGGCCCCCGCTCGTCGGCCGGCACCCAGACGCCGCTGCGTCCGTCGACCCGGGTGGCGGTGAGGCCGAGTTCGGCGCACACGTCGATCAGCAACCGCTCGACCCGCCGGACGTACGCGACCACGTCGACCGGGTCGGGCAGGCGCAGGATCGGGTAGCCGACCAGTTGCCCCGGACCGTGCCAGGTGATCTTGCCGCCGCGATCCACGTCCACCACCGGGGTGCCGTCCATCGGCCGGTCCCACGGCTCGGTGCGCTTGCCGGCGGTGTAGACGCTCGGGTGCTCCAACAGCAGCACCGTGTCGCCCTGCGCCCCGGCGACCACGGTTTCGTGCAGGCGGCGCTGCTCGTCCCAGGCGGCGGTGTAGTCGAGGACGCCGGCAGGTACGGCCGTCAGGCCGGAGGTCGTCGCGGTCACGCTCACCAGCCTAGACCCGTACCCGCTGGTCACCTTCGGTGAGCCGGCTCACGGACCGGGCGGCTCACCGCTGCCCGACCCGCCACAGCCAGACGTCCTCGACCCGTTCCGGCTCGCCGAAGAGCAGGGTCAACGTCCGGCGTACCGCCTCCTCGTCGACCGGCCACTTGGCGCCGTGCACCTCGTCGGGGAGCACCACCGTCTCGATCCGCCAGTGCTCCAGGTCGGCGCGTACCTCCTCGCGGGTGCCCTCGGTGACGATCGGCGGCAGGCCGCTGCGCGCGGCCTGGTCGAGCAGCGCGCCGAACGGACGCGGCACCGGCCCGATCCGGCCGCGGCCGTCAGGCCCGCCGGGGCCGAGGAAGAAGCCGGACGGGATGGCGAACTCGCCCTGCCGGTTCGCCAGCGCGTACGCCTGCCAGCGCTGGCCGTCCGGATAGACGTCGAGGGCCAGCGGCGCCGGGGTCAGCACCCCGCCCGGGGAGACGTAGTCGCGCCATGCGCCGGAGGTGATGAAGCGCGGGATCGGCTCCCGTTCGATGGTGAGCAGCGGCGTCGGGAACAGCGGCACCAGCGCCACCGCGAAGGCGGCCGTCCAGGCCAGCGCCGCCGCCCGCCCCGGCCGGTGGTCGCGGAGCCGGTCCACCGCGAACGCCAGCAGCAGCCCGATCACCGGCGTCACCACCAGCGCGAGTCGCGCGGGCAGCGCCGCGTTCACCACCGGTAGGTGCCCGAGCAGGTCGAACGGCATGGGCAGGTCGGTGCGGTGCCCGTTGACCTTCGCCACCGGCCCGAAGGAGAGGGCGGTGAAGACCACCGCGAGTACGCCCAGCCCCCACAGCGTGGCCCGGCGTCGCGGTGTGGCCGACCGCCACAGCAGGACGAAGCAGGCGACGGAGAGCAGCAGCAGGGGCAGCCCGAAGAAGGAGTTCTCCTCGGTCGGGTTCGGCGCCAGCGAGGTGCCCAGTCCGGCCTCGCCGGCCAGCGAACGACGCGGGTAGGCGGCGTACGCGGCGATGTCCTCAGAGTGGATCACCGAGTCGAAGCCGGTGCCGTGGAAGCGCTGCGGACCGGCGAAGTGCAGCCAGAGCGGGTACGCCAACAGCACTCCGGCGACCACGGCGGTCATCGCGAGGCCGCGCAGGAACGACGGCAGGACGGATCGGGCCTCGACCCGGTTGGCCGGATGCAGCGCCCAGACGGCGACGAACAGGCCGAGCGCCAGCGCGGTGAAGAACAGCCCCTCGGCGGCGATGGAGAAGGAGATCGCGACGAGGACGCCGAGGATCGCCCCGTCCCGCAGCGGGTGCGCCGACCGGCGCAGCACGAACAGCCGCCACACCAGCAGCGGCACCAGCCAGCCGGCGGTCCAGTTCAGGTGGGCGTTGGCGTGCGAGACCATGCCGGGGGAGAAGCCGATGAACAGTCCGCCGACGGCGGCGGCGAGTCGACTGCCGACGAGGTGCCTTGAGAGCAGCCAGTACCAGGCGACGGCGGTGGCGGCCAGGTTCAGCGTGAGGATCACCAGGAAGGTGGCCGGCGGCCCGATCAGGTACGTCAGCGGGGCGAAGACCACCGCGTACACGGTGATCGAGGTGTTGACCGCGAGGTTGACGCCGTCCGGGACGTTGATCAGGTACGTGAAGAACGGGTTCTCCCCGTGGCTGACCGTGTGGCCGCCGAAGGCGAGCAGCCACTCGAACAGCGCCTGGTCGCTGGAGTTGACCGTGATCGCGCGACCGTTCGGGTCCCGCCACAGCCCGCTGGTCACCCAGACGGCGAGCGCCAGCGCGATCAACGCGACCAGCAGGTCGGCACGGCGGTCACGGGTGACGCGCGGCGGCGAGGTGGTCAGGGACGCCGAGGACGGGGAGCTGGGCACCTAGCGGACGTTACCAACCGCACCGGACACCTCAGGTCAGACCCGTAGTTTGTAAGGAAGGGTCCCCTGCTAACGCCTGGTGTAGGTAAAGGGGCCCTTCCTTGCATCGGGTCAGTCGTGCAGGGCGGCGTGCAGGGCGGTGGGCAGGTCCGGGTGACGGAAGGTGAAGGCGGCCCGGTTGAGTACGCCCGGCAGGACCCGCGTACTGGTCAACGCCTCCTGGGCGAAACCGCCGAGAACCGCCTTGAGGGCCAGCGCCGGGATCGGGATGATCGCCGGACGGCGCAACTGGCGGGCCAGCTCCCGGGTGAACTCGGCGTTGGTGACCGGTGCCGGGCCGACCGCGTTCACCGGGCCGCTCAGGTCGGCGCGGGCCAGCAGGAACGTGACCGCGCGCAGCCAGTCGGTCATCGAGATCCACGGGATCCACTGGCGTCCGCTGCCGAGTCGACCGGCGATGCCCAGCTTGAACGGCAGCAGTTGTGGTTTGAGCAGCCCACCGTCGCGGTGCAGCGGAAGTCCGGTGCGCAGCCGCACCACCCGTACCCCGGCGTCCTCGGCCGGCCGGGTGGCCGCCTCCCAGACCCGGGCCACGTCGGCCAGGAAGCCCTCACCGGCCGGCGCGTCCTCCTCGACCACGCGGTCTCCGGTGTTGCCGTACCAGCCGATCGCCGAGGCGTTCAGCAGCACCTCGGGCCGGTCGGACTCGGGCAGGCCGGCGATGGTGATGGCCAGGGTGCTGGTGGTGTCCACCCGGCTGGAGCGGATGAGCTGCTTGTACTGGTCGGTCCAGCGGCGGTCGCCCACCCCGGCGCCGGCCAGGTTGACCACCGCGTCCGCCTCCGCGACCAGCGCCGGGTCGAGCTGCGCCGCCGACGGGTTCCACTGCCGCTCGTCCGGGCGGCGCGGTGGTCGCCGGACCAGCCGGGTGACCTGGTGCCCGTCGGCCACGAGCAGGTCGACCAGTCGGGTGCCGAGGAAGCCGGACGCGCCGGCCATCAGGATCCGCATACAGACATCTTCGGGTACGCGCAGCCGTCCGGCTGGGTCGAGTCGGTCACGCCGATGTCTCGGCTGACCCGACGCGGACATGTCACGGGTGTGGGTCGGGTGGGTTCTCGTGCCAGCGGGCGCGGTAGGCGGCCTCGGCCGCCTCGTGGGCGGTGCGCTCCTCGAAGACCGCCGCGCGCAACGCGTGCCGCCCCTCGGACATCACCACCACCTCGATGACGATCATGCCGACCAGGATCACGGCGAGCACGCCGAGCGCGAGCAGTCCGGGCAGCGGCATGGTGATCGGGATGGCGAGCGCGAGCAGGACCACGGTGCCCAGCCGCAGCCAGGACAGGGTGCGCAGGGTGCGCCATTGGAACAGCATGTTCCCGGCCAGATAGCAGAGCACCCCGGAGAAGAGCAGCGGTACGTCCGGCCCGTGCGCCGGCTGGCTGATCGGGACACCGGGCTCGGCGATGTCGTGCACGATGCTCTCGGCGCCGAGCGCGAACAGCAGGATGCCGGAGATCATCGGCAGATAGAGGTAGGCGTACGCGTCCCGGGCCATCAGCACCCGGGGGCGGCCCTGGCTGGCGTGCAGCGCGATCCGTGCGGCGGGACCGATCACGTCGTAGTGGATCCACCACATGGCGGCGCTGAAGACGATCCCGAGTACGGCGGCGGTCACCCCCGGCAGGGTGGGCGGTTGGCCGAGCAGGTTGCTGCCCAGGCCGATGGAGATCACCGACTCACCGAGCGCGATGATCAGGATCAGGTCGTACCGTTCGGTCCAGTGCTCGGCCGAGGTGACCCCCCAGCCCCAGGTGCGGGCCAGCAGCCCGGTGCCGTACTGGAGCAGCACGACGCTGATCCAGAGGCCGTCCCGGAGCAGGGCCGCCCTGCCGTCGTTGGACAGGTGGCCGGGGAGCAGGGCGGCGACGAGCAGCAGGGCGGTGCTCAGGGTCAGTTCGGGGGCGTACCGGAGCAGTTGACGGCGTTCCACCGGGTCGTCCCGGACGGCGCGCAGGAACAGCGCCAGGTGCACGGCCCGGATGACCACGTAGCTGACCGCCACCACGACCGGCCCGGCCTCGGTGCCGCCGGAGTCCATGAACGCCTGGGGCAGCGCGAGCGCGAAGCAGAACAGCGCGGCCATCCCGACGATCATCAGGACGGGTACGAAGCCCTCGCCGATGCGTACCCGGGTGGCCACCACCGTGTGCACCACCCAGCACCACCAGAGCACGGCGAGGACGAGCAGGGCGTGCAGCAGTTGCCGGTCGGTGATGTTGGCGGCGGTGGCCCGGGCGATGTTGAAGAAGGAGAAGACGAACACCAGGTCGAAGAAGACCTCGAACTTGTCGACCCGGGCACCCGGTGCGATCTCGACCGCCGGTCCCAGCCGGTGCCGTCGGCCCCTCTCGTCCACGGCCTGAGTTTCGCAGCGGCGCAGGTCACCCGGGGCGCGTTTCGGATCAGCCCGCCGGGCGGTGGCGCAACCCGTCCATCAGCAGATCCAGCAGTCGTCGTGCCTGGTCACGCTGGTCCCGACCACCTGAGGCGAGACTGACGCCGCTGAGGCCGACCAGGACGTCGGCGGGGTCGACGTCGGCGCGTACGGTGCCGGCCGCCGCCCCCGCCTCCAGCAGCAGGCCGATCGCGCCGAGGAGGCGGTCGCGGCTCTGGGCGTACGGGTTGGCGCCGGCGGCGATCACCAGCCGGAGCGCGTCGGCCATCTCCCGTTTGGTGGTGAGGTAGTCGATGAACCGGTCCATCCACTCCCGGATCGCCTCGACCGGGGGCAGGCGGTCGTGCAGTTCGGTCGCCGCGTCGCAGAGTTTCGCCAGCTCGTTGCGGTAGGCCGCCTCGACGAGCGACTCGCGGGTGGGGAAGTGCCGATAGAGGGTGCCGATGCCGACCCCGGCGTCCTTGGCGATCGAGTCGAGGGTTACCTCCGGGCCTGCCTGGGAAAACGCCCGGACGGCCGCGTCCAGCAGCCGCTCGCGGTTGCGCTGGGCGTCGGCGCGGAGCGGTCGGGGACCGGTCTGCGGCACGTCTCCTCCTGAACTGGGCCTGGACCCGGGTGGCAAGCGGAGGATCCTCCGGTTAGTGTGGTGGTAACGGAGGAGCCTCCGCTTCTCATCGTAGCGACGGTTCACGTCCGCCGCGCCTCTGTCGACAAGGATGGATCATGACCATCGGCACGCCTGTCAGCACCCCGTTCACCGCGGAGTCCACCGCGCTGGAGGTCGTCGCGGGCATCGACCTCACCGGCCGTCGGACCGTCGTCACCGGCGGCGGATCGGGCATCGGGGTCGAGACCGCCCGCGCGCTCGCCGCCGCCGGAGCCGACGTCACCCTGGCCGTCCGCCAACCGGACCAGGGCCACCGCGCGGCCGAGGAGATCACCCGTACCACCGGCAACGACCGGATCACGGTGGCCGCCCTCGACCTGGTCGACCCGGCCTCGGTCGCCGCCTTCGTGGCGAACTGGGACGGCCCCCTGCACATCCTGGTCAACAACGCCGGCATGATGGCCTCGCCCGAGATGCGGACGCCGCAGGGCTGGGAGATGCAGTTCGCCACCAACCACCTCGGCCACTTCGCGCTGGCCACCGGGCTGCGCCCGGCCCTGGCCGCGGCCGGTGGCGCCCGCGTCGTCTCGGTCAGCTCGGCGGCACACCTGCGCTCACCCGTCGACTTCGACGACATCCACTTCGCGCGGCGCGAGTACGAGCCGTGGACCGCGTACGGACAGTCCAAGACCGCGAACGTCCTCTTCGCCGTGGCGGCGAGCCGCCGCTGGGCCGACGACGGCATCCTGGTCAACGCGCTGCATCCCGGAGGGATCCGCACCAACCTCCAGCGGTACGTGGACGAGGCGGAGCTGGCGCGGATGCGGACCGCCAGCGGCCCGTCCGCCCCCTGGAAGACGCCCGAGCAGGGGGCCGCCACGTCCGTGCTGGTGGCCACCTCACCGCTGCTCGACGGGGTCGGCGGGCGCTACTTCGAGGACTGCCAGCAGGCCGGACCACACGAGCCCGGCACCCGCACCGGCGTCGCCGCGTACGCCGTCGACCCGGAGGCCGCCCAGCGGCTCTGGCAGGTCAGCGAGCAGACCCTGGCCGGTTGAGCCCGCAGGCGTTGCAGGTCGGGGTGCCGGCAGGTGCCGGTGGCGACCCGGTCGGCCGCACCGACGAACGAGGGCGCCCCGGTCAGGTGACCGGGGCGCCCTGTCGTGCTGCTGGCGGCGGTTACAGGCCCAGCTCGGCCTCGAAGTTGCCGGCCTCCAGGCGCTCCTTGACCGCGACCAGGAAGCGGGCCGCGTCGGCACCGTCGATCAGTCGGTGGTCGTAGGAGAGGGCCAGATAGATCATCGACCGGACCGCGACGACCTCGCCCAGCTCCGCGTCGTTGACCACGACCGGACGCTTGACGACGGCACCCGTGCCGAGCATCGCCGACTGCGGCGACGGCACGATCGGGGTGTCGAACAGCGCGCCCCGGCTACCGGTGTTGGTCAGCGTGAACGTCGCACCGGCGATCTCGTCCGGGCTGATCTTGTTGGTCCGGGTGCGCTCGGCCAGGTCGGCCACCCGCTTGGCGATGCCGCCCAGGTTGAGGTCACCGGCGTTGTGGATGACCGGCACCAGCAGGCCGCGCTCGGTGTCCACGGCGATGCCGAGGTTCTCGGCGTCCGGGTACGTGATCGTCCCGCCGTCGAGGTCCATCCGGGCGTTGACGATCGGGTACGTCTGGAGCGCCTCGATCGCGGCGAGGGCGAAGAACGGCAGGAACGACAGCTTGACGCCGTGCCGGGCCAGGAACGAGTCCTTGGCCTGCGCCCGCAGCTTGGCGATCTTGGTGACGTCCACCTCGATCACGGTGGTGAGCTGCGCCATCTCGTGCAGCGACTGCTGCATCCGCTTGGCGATCGCCGAACGGATCCGGGGCAGCTTCTCGGTGGTGCCACGCTTGGCACTCGGCTGCGGCTTGGCGGCCGGCTTGGCCGCAGGCGCGGCGGCGGCCGGCTGGGCCGCGGCGGGCGCGGCCTGGGCGGCCTTGGCCTTCTCGGCCGCGTCCAGCACGTCCTGCTTGCGGATCCGACCACCGACACCGGTGCCGTTGATCGCGGCGAGGTCGACGCCGTGCTCACCGGCCAGCTTGCGGACCAGCGGCGTCACGTACCCGGCCGCCTGCTCGCCGCCGTTGGACGGTGCCGCCGCGCGCTGCGGGGCGGGGGCGGCCGGCTGGGCGGCCCGCTCGACCTTGGCCGGCTCCTTGGCCTGCTCGGCCTCTGGCGCGGGCTCGTTGTACGAGGCACCCGGCGTCGGCTCGGTGACCTCCTGCTTCGGCTCGGGCTTGGCCTCGGCCTTCGGCTCCGCCTTGGGCTCGGGCTTCGGCTCCGGCTCGGCCTGGGCCGGGGGGGCACCGGCCGCACCGACCACGGCCAGCGTGGCGCCGACCTCGGCGGTCTCGTCCTCGGCGACCTTGATCTCCAGCACGGTGCCGGCGACCGGGGAGGGGATCTCGGTGTCGACCTTGTCGGTGGAGACCTCCAGCAGCGGCTCGTCCACCTCGACGGTCTCGCCGACCTGCTTGAGCCAGCGGGTGACCGTACCCTCGGTGACGCTCTCGCCGAGGGCCGGCATCTGCACCGGGGTTCCCTCGCCCGACGGCGCGGCGGCCTGGGCCGGCTGCTCGGCCGGCTCCTCGACGGCCGACTGCTCCGCCTCGGCCTGCGGCTCCTCGGCCGCCTCGGCGGCCTGCTCGGCGGGGGCCTCGTCCTGCTGCGGGGCGGACCCGCCGCCGGCCGACTCGCCCTCACCGGAGATGACCGCCAGCTCGCTGCCGACCTCGGCCGTCTCGTCCTCGCCCACCACGATCCGGGTCAGCACGCCGGCCGCGGGCGACGGGATCTCGGTGTCGACCTTGTCGGTGGAAACCTCGAGCAGGGGCTCGTCGACCTCGACGGTCTCACCCTCCTGCTTGAGCCAGCGCGTGACGGTGCCCTCGGTGACGCTCTCGCCGAGCCGGGGCATGGTGACCGATACCGGCATGTTCTCCAGACTCCTTCATTTCCCTGGTGGGGGGATCATCGCCCGTCGCCGGACGCCGCGGGTTGTCGTGGTCAGGCGTGCGCGTGCAGCGGCTTGCCGGCGAGGGCCAGGTGCGCCTCGCCCAGGGCTTCGTTCTGCGTCGGGTGGGCGTGCACGAGCTGCGCCACCTCGCCCGGGTACGCCTCCCAGTTGTAGATCAGCTGCGCCTCGCCGACCAGCTCGCCGACCCGGGCGCCGACCATGTGCACGCCGACCACCGGGCCGTCGTCGACCCGGACGAGCTTCACGAAGCCGGCCGTCTTGAGGATCTGGCTCTTGCCGTTGCCGCCGAGGTTGTAGTTGTAGGTCTTGACCTTGTCGGCGCCGTACTGCTCCTTGGCCTTGGCCTCGGTGAGGCCGACCGAGGCCAGCTCCGGCTCGGAGTAGGTGACCCGGGGGATGCCCGCCTCGTCGATCACGGCCGGGTTCTGGCCGGCGATCTCCTCGGCGACGAAGATGCCCTGCTGGAAGCCACGGTGGGCGAGCTGGAGGCCGGGCACGATGTCGCCGACCGCGTACACGTTCGGCACGCTGGTGCGCAGCCGCTCGTCGGTCAGCACGTACCCACGGTCGGTCTTGACGCCCTGCTCCTCGTAGCCGAGGTCGGCGGTGTTCGGGCCCCGGCCGACGGCGACCAGCAGCAGCTCGGCCTCGACCGTGTCGCCCCCGGCGATGGTGACCTTGACGCCGTTGTCGGTCTTCTCGACCTTCTCGAACGGCTTGCCGACCTTGAAGTTGATCTTCCGCTTGCGGAAGGCCCGCTCCAGCGCCTTCGACGACTCCTCGTCCTCGGCGGCGACCAGGCGGGGCAGCGCCTCGATGATGGTCACGTCCACCCCGAAGGACTTCCACACGCTGGCGAACTCGACGCCGATCACGCCGCCGCCGAGCACGATCGCCGAGCTCGGGACCCGGTCCAGGGTCAGCGCGTGGTCGCTGGTGATGACCCGCTCGCCGTCGACCTCCAGGCCGGGCAGGCTCTTGGCGTACGAGCCGGAGGCGAGCACCACGTTGCGGCCGGTGTACCGCTTGCCGTCCACCTCGACCGCGTTCGGGGCGACCAGCTTGCCGGCCCCCGCCACGAAGGTGATGTTCTTGGAGCCGCCGACCAGGCCCTGCAGACCCTTGTAGAGGCGCGAGATCACGCCGTCCTTGTACGCGTTCACCCCGGCCATGTCGATGCCGACCAACTCGGCCTTGATGCCGAACTGCTCCGACTCGCGGGTCTGGTCGGCGATCTCGGCGGCGTGCAGCAGCGCCTTGGTCGGGATGCAGCCGTTGTGCAGGCAGGTGCCGCCCAGCTTGCCCTTCTCGACCAGCGCGACGTTCAGGCCCAACTGGGCGGCGCGCAGGGCGGTCGCGTAGCCGCCACTGCCACCTCCGAGGATGACGATGTCGAAGGTTGCGTCGTTCGGCTCGCTCACGTCCAACTCCCAGGTCGCGTCGCTGCATCGGGGGTCACGGCGGGGTAACAGGGGCACACCCCACCTCGGCCATCTTGTCACCACCGTGCGGAAGCCGCGTACCGAGGTGCCCAACGACACGTTGTCGCCACGTACCCTTGGCACTGCCTTCGACGACGGACGCGTGGGGAGACGGCTCGGTGGGACTGTTCCGGCGACGCAAGCAGGCACGCGCGGTTGACTCCGACCGTACGGCCAATCGCGCCGATCTGGAGCACTTGGAGAACTTTGTCCGGACCCGTAAGGGTGTCGAGGCGTTCATCGAGCCCCGCACCACCGTGACCGAGACCACCGTCATCCTGATCGCCGACGACGGCGAGTGGACCCGGCGTCGCATCGACGGGCCGGACGGGGCACGCCGCTTCGCGTACCGGGTCGGCATCCCGGTCTACGACATCGCTTTGATGGGCTACCCGCAGCGGATGCGCGACTACAACGAACGCCGCAAGCGCCGCCCCGAGCAGTACTGAGCCGACCCCGTCCGCCGCGCGCGGCATCTCGGGCTCCGTGCGGCTCCGGCTGGATGTAAGGAAGGGTCCCCTGCTATACGCCAGGCGTTAGCAGGGGACCCTTCCTTACCCGAAGCCCTGCCCGATCAGCCGTTCGCGGTCACGTCGTCGATCAGGTGCAGCAGGGTACGCACCGGGACGCCGGTGCCGCCCTTGGTCCAGTAGCCGGTCGCCTCGCCCGAGTGGTACGACGGACCGGCGATGTCGATGTGCGCCCAGGCGACGTCGTCGGTGACGAACTCGCGCAGGAACACACCGCCCTGAAGCATGTGACCGGCCCGGTCCATGCCGGCGTTGACCTGCGAGATGTCGGCGACGTCCGAGTCCATGCCCTTGCGCACGTCGTCCGGCAGCGGCATCGGCCAGGCCGGCTCGCCGACCGCGTCACCGGCGTCGCGGACCCGCTCGCACAGCTCGGCGGTGCCCATCAGGCCGGAGATCCGCTTGCCCAGCGCGACCACCTGCCCGCCGGTGAGGGTGGAGGTCTCGAAGAGGTAGTCGCAGCCGTCGGCGCAGGCGCGGGCCATCGCGTCACCGAGGATCATCCGGCCCTCGGCGTCGGTGTTGAGCACCTCGACCCGCTTGCCGTTGAACATGGTGATCACGTCACCCGGCCGGTACGACGTCCCGGACGGCATGTTCTCCGCCATCGGCACGTACGCGGTCACCGTCACCGCCGGCTTCAGCTCCGCGACGGCCAGCATGGTGGCGGCCACCGCCGCCGCCCCGGCCATGTCAGACTTCATCTCCCACATGCCCTGCGCGGGCTTGATCGAGATGCCGCCGGTGTCGAAGGTGATGCCCTTACCGACCAGCGCCACCCGCTTGCCGGTGCCGCCGCCCTCCGGGGTCCAGGTCAGCTTGACCAGGCGCGGCGGGGCCTCCGAGCCCTGACCGACCGCGATGATGCCGCCGTAGCCGCCCGCACGCAGGGCGACCTCGTCGAGCACCTCGACCTCCAGACCGGCCGCGCGGCCGGCCTCGGCGACCGCGTCGGCGAAGACCGGCGGGCGCAGCTCGTTCGGCGCCACGTTGACCCAGTCCCGGGTCTGCCGGACCGCGGCGGCCACCGTCCGGGCCCGGGTCACCTCGGCCTGTGCGCCGGAGTCGGCGGCGTCCGGCACCGCGACCAGCACCTCGGCCACCGGCTCGCGCCGGGTCGGCTGCGGGCGGGTCTTGTAGCCGGCGAAGCGGTAGCCGCCCAGCAGTGCCCCCTCGCCGACCGCGCGCAGCGCGGCGGGGCCGTCGGCGTCGTCCGGCAGCGGCAGGGCGAGCGCCACCCGGGAGGCGCCGGCCAGCGCCCGTACGGCGGCCCCCGCCGCCCGCCGCAGGGTCTCCGGGGCGGGCGCCGCACCGGTGGGCTCCGGGCCGAGGCCGACGGCGGCGACCAGCGGGGCGGTGACGGTGCCCAGGGTGGCCAGTTTGATCACCTCGCCCGGTCCGCCGGTCGCGCCGAGCAGTGCCAGCGTCTCGGTCAGCTTGCCGTCGAAGGCGGCGGCGATGCTCTCGGCGCCGCTGGCGAGCAGCAGTGTGCCGGCGAGGCCGCTGGTGGCGTCCTGCGCACCGGTCGTGCTGTGCACGCCGATCACGATCGCGTCGACGGCGAGTTCGGCGGGGTCGGTGTCGACCAGGCTCAGGGTGGTGCTGGGCGATGTCACGGAAGCTGCTCCCGGGCGGGCCGGGCCGGCCGCGTGTGGCGTACCGGCGGTTCGGTTGGTGCCGGCGGATGAGGTACCCGTCGGACGTCGGTGCTGCCCCGCCGGTTCCTCCGGTGGGTCCCGCCGATGCTAACCAGACCGGTCCGCCCCGGTAAGTTCCCACCCATGACCGACGTGACCACCGACGCCGCCGAGACCCGGCTGCGTCGTTCCCCGCTGGCCGAGCGACACTCCGCACTCGGTGCCAAGTTCGCCCCGTTCGGCGGCTGGGAGATGCCGCTGGAGTACGCCGGTGGCGGGGTGCTGCGGGAACACACCGCGGTGCGGACCGACGTCGGCGTGTTCGACGTGTCGCACCTGGGCAAGGTACGGGTGACCGGGCCGGGCGCGGCGGATTTCGTGAACTCCTGCCTCAGCAACGACCTGGGGCGGATCGGTCCCGGACGGGCGCAGTACACGCTCTGCTGCGACGAGGCCACCGGCGGCGTGGTGGACGACATCATCGCCTACCTGTACGCCGACGACCACGTGTTCCTGATCCCGAACGCCGCGAACACCGCCGAGGTGGTGCGCCGGCTGCGCGCCGCCGCGCCGGAGCAGGTCACGGTCACCGACGAGCACGAGGCGTACGCGGTGCTGGCGGTCCAGGGACCGCGTTCGGCGGCGCTGCTGGCCGGGCTGGGTCTGCCCACCGAGCACGGGTACATGAGCTTCTCGCCCGCCGCCCTCGACGGGGTGGCGCTGACCGTGTGCCGCACCGGCTACACCGGTGAGCTGGGCTTCGAGCTGGTGGTCCCGGCGGCCGACGCGGTCACCGTCTGGGACGCGCTGTTCGCCGCCGACCCGCCGCCGCGCGCCTGCGGGCTGGCCGCCCGGGACACCCTGCGCACCGAGATGGGGTACCCGCTGCACGGGCAGGACCTGTCGCTTGAGATCAGCCCGGTGCAGGCCCGCTCCGGCTGGGCGGTGGGCTGGGACAAGCCGGCCTTCTGGGGGCGGGACGCGCTGCTCGCGGAGAAGGCCGCCGGTCCGACGCGTACGCTGCGCGGACTGGAGGCGGTCGACCGGGCCATCCCGCGCCCCGGCATGGCGGTGTACGACGGGGACACCCGGGTCGGCACGGTCACCAGCGGCACGTTCAGCCCGACCCGCAAGCAGGGCATCGCCCTCGCGCTGGTGGACACCGCCCCGGCCCTGACCGACGGCACCGAACTCCAGGTGGACGTGCGCGGTCGTCGCCTGGCGGTCCGGCTGGCCCGGCCGCCCTTCGTCGACCCCTCCGTGACGTGACGGCCGGCCCTGCGTCACGTGCCGGTCGCCCCGGCGTGGCGTGACGGTCGCGCCCCGGGTGCGGTGACTCAGGAGCGGGGCGGCTCCCCGGCGTCCAGGACGGCCTGGGTCCAGCCGCCCTCGACGACGCCGGAGGTGTCCAGGACGGCCCAGTCGACGACGTCGGTGGTCTCGACCTCCACCGGCGAGCCGATGCGGACCGAGGGGTCGGTGTTGGCGTCACTGGCGCTGGCGCCGACGATCCGCTCTGGCGTGTCCCACCCGGTCACTCCGGCCCAGACGTACTCCGGGCCGTCGTCGCCCGGCAGCCCGTACTTGACCACGAGCTGGGTCTGCGGCGGGAGCTGGCCGGCGCGGAAGCGGGCCCGGATGTCGCCCAGCCCGGCGCGGGCGGTGGCCACCGCCCGACTCATCGCGTCGCCGGAGCGCGCGTACCGCACGTCGGGCTGGATACCGGCGAACAGGGTGCCGCAGGCGGCGGCGAAGTAGCGCCCGTCCGGGCCGGGGTGCCCGGCGGGTGGGCGCAGACTCAGGAACGAGTCGGCCTCCGGGTCGGTGGCCGGGTCCAGTTCCAGCCGCAACAGCACCGGCGCGGTCGCCCCGTGCTGCTCCGGATTGCCGTACGCGACGGCGATGTCGTGCCCGGTGACCGTGGCCAGCACCGGCAGCGGCACGAACGCCGGCACCTCCTCGCCGGCCAGCCCGTCGGTCCAGTCCCGCAGCAGCCGACGGGCGGCGCCGGTCATCACCGCGCCCCAGGCCCGGGTGAGGTGGTCCGGCACGCCCTGGGTCTGCAACTCCAGCAACCCGAAGCGGCGCAGCCCCTTGGTGGTGAACCAGAGCCCCTCGGCGTCCGAGGAGTACGGCACCAGCACCCAGTCGACCAGTCGGACCCGACCCTCGGCGTCGGGCAGCGAACGCAGCGCCGCCGCCGGGTCCAGGAACTGCAACCCGAACACGTCGACCACGTCGCCGCCGACCTCCTCGGCCACGGCGGCGGCCACCGCCCGGGCCGCCCACTCGTGGGCCGGCGGCCAGCCCGGCCGGTACTCGGCCTGCACCACCACCAGGTGACTCGCGGCGGCCAGCCGGTCGAGCTGCTCCTTGCTGGCCCCGAACGCGGTGAGCAGGTCCGGCGGCAACTCGGGGAACTCGCCGATCGGGCGGATGTCGACGCTCATCAGCGGGCTGTCCAGCATCTGCTCGGCCAGCCCGTGCACCGGCTCGGCCAGCCGACCGGCCAGGCCGCGGACCGCCGTGCGGGCGGTCACCGACGGCAGCCCCACCGTCGGCACCAGATAGGTCGCGGTGAGCGACTCCGGGACCGGTACGGGCAGGAAGTCGTCGGTGATGAGCATGTCGTCCCCAGGGTGGCCGCGCCGGTGCTGTCGACAAGGAACGCTACCCGCCGACGGCCGCACCGCTCAGCCGGACAGCACCAGACCCAGGTAGACCAGCGTGGTGACCAGCTCCACGGTGGCGCCGAGCACGTCGCCGGTGATGCCGCCGAGGCGGCGTACCACGTGTCGCAGCAGCCCGGCCGCGACGGCCAGCGCGGCGAGCACGACCAGCGGTCCCTGCCAGGGGCGGTCCGGCACGGCGGGAACCGCCGCCAGCGTCACGGCGACCGTCGCCACGGCCAGCGGGACCGGCCCGACGGTGCCGGCGACCAGCGCGCCGAGCCCGTCCGGGCGGGCCGCCGGGACACCCCGACGGCAGGCCAGCGAGACCCCGAGCCGACCGGCCGCCACCGCCGCCAGCACCGCCGCGAAGGCCGCCGGCCCGGACCGACCGACCACCTCGGCCAGCGCCGCGGCCTGCACCAACAGGACGAGCACCAGGGCGACCACGCCGAACGGCCCGACGTCCGGCTTCTTCATGATCTCCAGCGCGGCCGGGCCACGCCGGTACGACCCGAGCGCGTCCACCGTGTCGGCCAGCCCGTCCAGGTGCAGGCCCCGGGTGAGCAGCGCGCCCGCCGCGACGGTCACCCCGGCGGCGACCAGCGGTGCGGTGACCGCGCCGAGCGACAGCAGCAGAACGCCGAGTGGTACGGCCAGCAGCGCACCGACCACCGGGGCGAGCGCCATCGCCGTACCGGCCGTGGTCCGGTCGATCCGGCCGGTGCGTACCGGCAGGATGGTGAAGGTGGTCAGGGCCAGCCGCGCCCCGTCGCCGAGCCGGGGCTCAGCCGGCACGCGTGCCCTGCTCCGCCGGTTCGGTGCTGGTCGGCCCCGGGCCTGCCGGCTCGGGCTCGCGGAAGTCCGGCTCGTCGGTCTCGGCCGGCGGCTCCGGCTCGTCGGTCTCGACCGGCTCCGGCTCGTTCGCGCCGTCGGGCGACGGGCGGGGCGGCAGCGCGGCGGCCAGCGCCAGCACCGAGCGCAGCAGCGGCAGCACGGTCAGCGCGTTGGCGCCCTCGCCGAGGCCCAGGCGAAGCTGGGTGAGCGGGCTCAGGCCGAGCACGTCGGAGGCCAGCTTGACCGCCGGGTGCCCGCCGTGGTCGGCCAGCATGCACCAGTGCCGGGCCTGTCCGGCCAGGTCCCGGCTGACCAGGCCGGCGGCCACACCGACCGGTCCGTCCAGCAGCACCGGAGTGCGGCGCGCGGTGGCACCCAGCAGGATGCCGGTGGCCACGGCGATGTCCCCACCGCCGAGCTGGGCCAGCACGTCCTTGGCGTCCCGGGAGGCCCGCCGGGTGCGGTGCAGGGCGTCCCGGACGGCCGCACAACGGGCCATCCAGGCCACGTCGTCGATCTCGCCGTCCGCGGTGACCACCCGGCCGAGCACGGCGGGCGCCTCGGCACCGGCCGTCGCGGCCAGCACCGCCGCCGCCGCGGCCTCGGTACCGGCGCCGCACGCCGCCACCACCAGCAGTTGTACGCCCGAGTCCACCGCCTCCTCGGCCAGCCGCCAGCCGTACCGCAGCGCGGCGTCGACCTGCTCGGCGGTGAGCGCCGGGCCGTGCTCGATCGCGGCGGCGGTGGGTGCCGGGACCACCTGCAGGCTCGCCCCGCTCTCGGCGGCCAACCGGGCGAGTACGCCCTGGCCGGCGCGGGCCGCCTCGGCACGCCGGGCCGACTCCCCGGCCGGGGTGCCGGCGGCGCTCCCGCCGTCGTGGTCGCCGTGCAGCAGCAGTACCCGGACCGACTGCCAGGGTGCCGGCGTCGGCGTGCCCTGGGTGGCGGCGGCGAACGAGACGACCTGTTCCAGGACGCCGAGTCCGGCGCCCGGCACGTCGAGCGTGGCCAGCCGCTCCACCGCCTGCGGACCGGCGTAGTCGTCGGGCATCGGCAGTTCCATGCCCGGCTGGATGACCAGACCGGTGTCGGCCACCGGCAGCGTCATGGTGGGTGCGGTCCAGCCGGTGTCGTCGGCGGCCGGGACCGGGGCCGGTGCGGCCGGTGCCGCCGGGGCGCTCACCGGAGGCGAGGCGGGCAGCGGCGCGGCGGGACGCGCGTGGCTCGGGCCGCCCTGTGCGGGTACCGCCGTGCCGTTGACGGCGACGGACGGGCCCGGCGCGGACTCGGTGGCGGTAACCGGGCCGGGTGCGGTCGGCTTCAGCCGGACCGGCTGGCCGGCGACCACCAGCACCACGGCGTCGCAGGCGTCGGCGACGGCCCGGTTGACCGCGCCGAGCGCGTCGGTGAAGGCCCGGCCCAGCGGCGTGGTCGGGACCAGGGAGAGGCCGACCTCGGGACTGACCAGCACCAGCCGTGCCGGGCAGTCCCGGACGGCGGCGGCCAGCTCGGCGACGGTGGCGGTGTCGTCGGCCGGCTGGTGGGCCGGGTCGAGCAGCACGGTGACCCAGCCGCCGAGGTCGTCGACGAGCAACGTCTCGTCCGGCCGTGCGGCGGCGAGCACGTCGGCCAGCCGGCGTGGGTCGTCCGCCGTCTCCTCGGTGCTCCAGGTCGCCGGCCGGCGCTCCCGGTGCGCGGCGATCCGTGCCGCCCACTCCGCGTCGTCGTCGCCTCCGCCGGCGGCGGTGGCCACGTACCGGACCGTGGCCGCGTCGGCCACCAGGGACTCGGCGAACTCCGACTTGCCGGAGCGGATGCCGCCGAGCACCAGGAGCGTGTTCCACCCGTCTAGGGACATGGCTCGTACCTTAACGGCCAGCCGCGCGCGGGCGGCATTCGCAGGGCGGTGCGGCGACGCCTCCCGCGCCAGCTCACCGATGCTCGGGGGACTGGTACATGTAGTCGTTGGGGTTGACGTCCGCCGGCTTCGGGTCCTCCTGCCAGGCACCCTCGCCGGGACGGGCGACCAGGGCGTCGATCAGTTCCTCCCGGTCCATCTCCCGAGCGCCCTCGATACCGCCGTGTACCGCGATGTCGCGAAGCTGTGCCGTGTCCATCTCCGGGATGGGTGTCGTCATCGTCTCGCCTCCGTGAAGATCCGGTTCCTCGGGAGATACCCGGCCCGGCGAGGGTCAACCGCGTGCCGGAGCACCCTCGACCGGCGCCCGTGGTCGGGCGGTCGGCCGTGCGGTACGACTACGCTGGCGCCAGGTCCGTCCCAGCGGGACATCAGCGGCGAGGGGAGACGCGCACATGGCGTGGAGCTGGCGGTACGAGGGCGCGAACGGCGAGTCGGTCGACGGGCCGGGGGAGTCGTTCGGCAGCCAGGCGGACGCCGAGTCCTGGGTCGGCCAGACCTGGCGCGAGCTCGCCGCGTCCGGCGTCACCTCGGTCGCCTTGCTGGAGGACGACCGGGTGGAGTACCGGATGAGCCTGCAACCCCCGGCGGAGTGATGACGCCCCGGGACTCCGAGCCGCTGGTGCTGGGGGTGCCCCGGGCCGCGTTCCGGCCCAGCCCGGTGTTCCTGGCCCTGGTCGCGTTGCTGGTCACCAGCGCACTACTGACCTGGCACGGGGTGGGCAACGTCCGCCTCGCCGTGTTCGGCTTCGTGGTCACCGGCTGGCTGGTGTCGCTCTGTCTGCACGAGTACGCCCACGCCCTGGTCGCGTACCGGTTCGGTGACCGGGGGGTGGCCCACCGCGGCTACCTGACGCTCAACCCGCTCAAGTACAGCCACCCGCTGCTGTCCATCGCGTTGCCGGTGGCGGTGGTGCTGCTCGGCGGCATCGGACTGCCCGGCGGCGCGGTCTGGGTGGACCGGCACGTGATCGCCGGACGACTGCGGCACACCCTGGTCAGCCTTGCCGGCCCGGCCACCAACGTGGTGTTCGCGCTGGTGCTGGTGGCGGTGCTGCGCCTCGGCTCGTCGGGCGGCGGGCCGGTGGAGTTCTGGGCCGCCGTCGCCCTGCTCGCCTTCCTCCAGGTCACCGCCAGCCTGCTCAACCTGCTCCCGGTGCCCGGACTCGACGGCGGCAACATGATCCAGCCGTGGCTGAGCCCGCCCTACCGGCGGATGTACGACCTCTTCGCGCCGTACGGCTTCATCCTGCTGTTCGCGCTGCTCTGGAACCCGACGATCGGCGGCTGGTTCTTCGACGCGGTCTTCGCCATCGGTGACCTCCTGGGCCTGCCGCCCTGGCTCTACGCCACCGGCCTGGACCTGGTCCGCTTCTGGCAGAGCTGAACCGGGGGTCCCGGCCGGGGCAGGTGAACGCCCCGGCCGGAAACGGACCGGATCAGGGGCGCTCGGCCGGGGACTCGGTACGCGCCGGGTCCCGCTCGGTGACCGGCTCCACGATCTCGTCGATCGCCTTGAGCAGACCGGCGTCGAGCTTGACCCCGGCCGCCTTGACGTTGTCGTGCACCTGCTCGGGGCGGGACGCGCCGATGATCGCCGAGGAGACGTTCGGGTTCTGCAGCACCCAGGCGACGGCGAGCTGGGCCATGGTCAGCCCGGCCTGGTCGGCCAGCGGCCGGAGCTGCTGCACCCGGGTCAGCACGTCGTCGGTGAGCCACTTGGCGATGAAGCCCGCGCCGGACTTCTCGTCGGTGGCCCGGGAACCGGCGGGCGGCGGCTGGCCGGGAAGGTACTTGCCGGTGAGGACGCCCTGCGCCATCGGCGACCAGACGATCTGGCCGATGCCCAGCTCCTCGGAGGTCGGTACGACCTCGCTCTCGATGACCCGCCAGAGCATCGAGTACTGCGGCTGGCTGGAGACCAGCGGGATGCGCAGCTCCCGGGCGAGGGCGTGGGCCTCGCGGATCTGCGACGCCTTCCACTCGGAGACCCCGATGTAGTGCGCCTTACCGGCGTGCACGACGTCGGCGAACGCCTCCATCGTCTCTTCCAGCGGCGTGCTGTAGTCGTACCGGTGGGCCTGGTAGAGGTCGACGTAGTCGGTCCGCAGCCGGCGCAGCGACCCGTTGATCGACTCCATGATGTGCTTGCGGGACAGTCCCCGGTCGTTGCGGCCCGGACCGGTGGGCCAGTACACCTTGGTGAAGATCTCCAGGCCCTCGCGCCGCTCCTGCTCCAGCGCCCGGCCGAGGACGTCCTCGGCGCGGGTGCCGGCGTACACGTCGGCGGTGTCGAAGGTGGTGATGCCGGCGTCCAGGGCGGCTCGGACACAGGCGAACGCCGCATCCTCCTCGACCTGCGAGCCATGGGTGATCCAGTTGCCGTACGAGATCTCGCTGACCATCAGGCCGGAGCGGCCCAGGTGTCGGAATTCCATGCCACGACCCTAGCCCCACCGGGGGTGCGAACGGCCAGGGCGATTCTCGACGCACCGGCGGGCGTGGCCGTCCGTCCCCGGTGGCGTGCCGGGCGCGGACGGACCGTGTCCCCGGCGGCGACGGCCGGACCGTCCAGGTCAGAGCGTCGGGCTGGTGTCGCTGAGCAGCCCCTCGATCTCCGCGACGACCTCGTCCGGGTTGCGGAACATCGGATCGATGAGCGACCCGCCGCGCCGGTCCAGCGCGCCCCACTGCCCGACCCCGTTGGTCGCCAGGAACGCCACCGGATGGATCAGCAGCACCGGGTGGGCCGGGGCGACCAGCACCTGACCGGTCCGGTCCACCACGCCCTTGCGCCCGGCCAGGTCGACCACGGCGAGTCCCTCGTCGGTGAAACCGTCGACGTACCGGCCGTCGGCGAGCGTGGTGTGGAAACCGTGGTAGCGGGTCGGCACCACGATCTGCCCGGTGCGGTCGACGGCACCCCATCCGTCGCGGCGGACCGCCGCCACGCCCCGGCGAAACGGTCGCACCTCGGCGAAACCGGGCGGCACCACCACCGCACCCGCGGTGTCCACCGCCAGCCAGCCGCTCTCGTCCCGCACCACCCAGGCCAGCCCGTCGGAGAAGGGCCGGGCCGCCAGGTAGGTCGGTTCGACAACCGTCTCGCCGGTCAGGTCGATCAACGACCACCGGTCGTTCGGCGCGCCGCGTACCCAGGCCAGACCCTCCCGGAACGGCTGGGCCTCGGCGTACCGGGCCGGGACGACCAGGTCACCCTCGCCGTCGGCGTACCCCCACATGCCCTCGTCGCCGTCGCGGGTGGGCACCGGGGGTCGCTCCCGCTCCAGCACCTCGTCCCAACTGCGCGGGTACGGCCCGAAGCCGCTCTCCTCGGCGCGCGCGGCGACCGCGTCCAGCCCGGTGCGTACCCGGGCCAGCAACTCGGCGTCCCCCTCGCCGCGCAGGTCGAGGGCCCGCTCGAAGTGGTGGCACGCCTCCATCAACCGGCCCTGGTCATAGCAGGACCGCGCGGCGTGTTCGTGCAACGCGGCGCGCAACCGGTCCGGCAGCTCCACCGAGTTGGCCTCCGCGAACAACCGGTCGGCCTCGGCGAACTCGCCCCGCCACCGCAACACGTGCGCCAAGCGCGCCTGTGCCAGCGCGGACCGCCGCAGCTCGCCGGTCGCCTCCGCGTAGGTCAGCGCCAACCGGCCGTCGTCCAACGCGTCGTCGAGATCACCGAGGACACGCGACGCCACCGCCCGCAGGCTCAGCAACCGGGCCCGGGACCGGTTGTCCAGGGCGGAGGCGAGCTTGTCGGTGAGCCCCTGCCGGAGTTCCCGCAGTTCCTCCGGATCGTCGACCGTCTCGCGCAGCGTCGTCGGGTCGAGCCGCCAGGGGTAGTGCGTCAGCACCTGCTCCGGGTCGGCCGGTGCCTCGGGCTCCTCCTCCGGCTCCGGCTCGTCCCGCTGTTCCGGCCCGGCCGCTGGTTGCGGCTCGTCCCCCGGCGCTGTCGGGTCGGTGTCCGCCGCCGGCCGGTCGTCGCCAGGCCGGAGGTCGCCGGTCCCGCGCAGGAGGTCGTCGGTGACCGTCGGCGGGGGGCCCGCCGCCGTGGTGCCGATGGTCTGCGGCACTGAGGTGCCCGGGGACGTCTGGCCGTGCGGCGGTGCGGACACCGGCGCGGCCGACGCCGACGGGCCGTCGAGATCCGCGAGGGTCTCCGCCTGCGGCGGGGCGGGCACGGCGGAGACCGGGGCGGCGGGTGGCGCGGAGACCGTCGCTGGCAGACCCCGGTCGGCTGCGTGTGGGCCGGGTGGTGCGGAGACCGGTGCCGACGTGTCGAGGTACGGCGGTGCGGAGATCGGTGCCGGCAGGTCCCGGTCGGCCGAGCGTGGAGCAGGTGGTACGGAGATCGGCGTCGAGAGGTCGAGGGCCGGTGGTGCGGAGACCGGGATGGCGAGCTGCGGAATCCGGTCCGCCGGATCGAGATCGGACGGACTGGCGGCGAACGGCGCGGACGTCTCCGGGAAGACGGGCGCGGACACCGGCCGGTCCGGTGGTCCCGAGACCGGCCGGTCCGGGATTCCGGAGATCGGGCGTGCGGGCGGCCCGGAGACCGGGCGTGCCGGGGCGTCGGTGTCGGAGTGCAACGACGGCGTGGCAAGAGCCGGCGTCGGCGGTCCCGAGACCGGCCGCTCCGTCTCCGTCGGTCCGGCGGCGAACCACGATGGCTCCGGTGCCTCCGGGGAACCGTGACGGGCGGGCCGGTCGGGGGTGACCGCACCGGGACCCGCCGCCCCGAACCATCCCGCGCCGTTCTCGGGCGGCGGCGGGGACGGCGAGTGCGCGGCCGGTTCGGCCGGCGACGGCAGGAAGCGGGTCGGCTTCCGGTCGGCGGGCCGAGGCTCCGGCACGGACCGCTCGACCGGTGGTCGCTCGATGGGCGGGCGTTCGACCGGCGGGCGTACCGGCCCGACAGCCGCCGGCGCGGGCGGTGCGGAGACCGGGCGGTGGCCGGGTGGCCCGCTGACCGGGCGGTGCGCGGGCGGTGCGGAGACCGGACGGACCGGTGGCGGACCGGCGGCGGGCGGTGCCGCCGCGACCGAGGGCGCCGGGCTCGGTGGCGGGGTCGCGACGACCGGCTGGTCGTGCAACGGAGCGGGACGGACCTGGTGCTCGTGCAGCGGCGCCGGGCGTACCTCGTGCTGGTGCAGCGGTGCGGGGCGGACGGTGTCTCCGGTCGGCGCGCGGTTCCCGGCGGCTGCGGCAGGCCGGTCCCGGTTCGGGTCCGGGCGGTCGAGGCGGTCCCGGTCGGGGCGAATGCCGGTGGGCCGGTCGCGGTCGACGTCGTCGGGCCGGTCCGGGACCGCGGCGAGAGGCCGGTCCCGGTGCGTGACGTCGGGCCGACCCCGCTCCGGAGCGGGGGAGACCGGCCGGGCGCGGCCGGCCGCGGGCGACACCGGACGGTCCGAGTCAGGTGCGGGCGACACCGGTCGGTCGGGGACCACCGACAGGTGGGGACGACCGGGCCGGGGCACGTCGCCGTCCGCTGCGGGGGAGACCGGGCGGTCGAGGTCGGGACGCCGCGCGGCCGGGCGGTCCGCCTCGAACCGCTCGGGCCCGGCCGGGGCCGGGAGGTCGGCGCGACGACGCTCGTCCGGCTGGTACCGCTCGGTGTCGGGCTCGGCAGCCGCCGGCCGCTGGTACTCGCGGTGGTCGCGCCCGGTGCTCGGACGCAGCGGCCCCGGCGCGGGCCACGGCAGGTCTCCGCCTGCGGGCGGCTCCGGTCGCGCTGGGTCGGGACGATCCCACTCGTCGCGGGGAGCGCGGATCGGCTCCTCGTCGACGTAGCCGTCCGGGTACGGGGCGCTGTCCGGGTCACCCACGCTGAAGTCGTCGCGGTAGTCGTACCGTTCCACCGCCGGTCTGTCGTCGAACGACGGCTCGCCGGGGTGGCTGCTCCACTGGTAGCGGGGTCGCGAGGAGGATTCGCCGGGCGGTCGGCGGTCGGCGTCCTCGGCCGGTCGACGCGTCGCGGCGGCCCGCCGCCGGTCGTCGTCCGGCTCCGACGTCCAACCGGGTTCCCGACGACTCGCCGGCGAGACGGGTGCGTCCCGGTCCCAGCGCCCGTCGCGCCCCACGGGTTCGGCACGGCGCGGACGCTGGGGGCGGCGGTCGGGGTCGCGCTCGTCCCATGGGTCCGGGCCGCGCCGGGCATAGCGCTCCGGGTCCCGGTCGTCGTGTCGGTCCGGATCCCGGCGGGCGTAACCGTCCCGGTCGTCGCGTCGGTCCGGCTCGCGTCGCGCATAGCGGTCGGGGTCACGTCGGTCGGGGCCGTGTCGGTCAGGGCCGCGCCGGGCGTACCGGTCGGGGTCTCGGTCGTCGCGTCGGTCGGGGTCGCGCCGGGCGTACCGGTCCGGGTCGCGGCCGTCGAGGTCACGTCGGTCGAGGTCACGTCGGTCGGGATCGCGTCGGTCGGGATCGCGGTCGCGCCAATCCGCGTCGCGGCGCTCGGGAGCGTCCCAGCCGCGTCGGTCCGGGTCGCGTCGGTCCGGAGCCCGGCGGTCGTACCGGTCGGCGTCGCGGCGGTCCTCCTCGGGCCGGACGTGACGGTCGGCGTCGTGTCGGGCGTACCGGTCCGGTTCCCGAGGGTCGCGTCGGTCCGGGTCGCGTCGGGCGTAGCGGTCGGGCTCCCGCTGGTCGCGGCGGTCCGGGCCGGGTGGGGCGTACCGGTCGCGTCGCTCCGGGTCCCTGGGCGGGAACCGGTCCGGGTCGCGTTGGTCGCGGCGAGTCGGTGCACCGGCGACACCCTGCGCGCCCGTTTCGGACCAGGTGATCCCGTCCCGTCCGCGTTCGGACCAGCGACCCTCGGCGTCGGGCCGTTCCGGACGCGGACCGGCGGGGGACCGGTCGTACGGTGGCGCGCTGGTGGGTCCGTCGGGGCGTCGGGGCTCCGGGACGTCCTGCCGTCCCGGGCGGCCGTCCGGCTCGTCGTCCCAGGAGCGGCCGACGTACGTGCCGTCGGGTCGGGTCGGGGCGAGTGGTGGCACCTCGGCGCGGCCGACGGCGCTGGACCGGCTGCGGCCGGGTGGCGGCTGGTGGTCGAGGCCGATGTCGCCCGGGTATCGCTGGCCCGGGAACTGGGGTTGCCATTCGGCCGTCGGTTCGAGGACCCAGGAGGGGTCGGCGGGGCCGGGCCACCGGTCGGCGTAGCCGCGACTCATCCGCCGGGCCCGTCGCTGCGGCCGGGACGTCGCCGGGTGGCGGCGCCGGCTGCGGCACGGTGGTCTCGGGGTGGCCCGGCGGGCGGGATGGCACCGGAAGGCACGATCACGGCAGACCACGGGACCGACGTCCGCCCGCTCACGGGCGTGCCCCGGTGGTCGGCTCGCGTCCGCTCGCTCACGCCGATGTCACCTCGTCGGAAATGGTCGCGCTGGGCACCCCCGCAGGCCGGTGAAGTCGCTCGTCCCGGCACCGAATGGCTGCGCATGGAGGGTAGCGGCGCGGGCTCGTTCACCGCCACTGCGGCACCCTCGTCGAACCTAAACGTTATCCTATTGATCAGGACATTTAGGTCTTTGGTCGGGTCGGAATTCCGGCGATCCGCCACCCTTGGTCAACTCGTCGTCGCGCCGCCCGTCGCGGCTCAGGGATGCTCCATCACCAGCACCGCGAAGGTACCCGGCGCGAGGGCCTCGTAGCGGTGCGGGGCGTCGCCGGGGAAGGTCGCGTAGTCTCCCGGGTCGAGTTCCACCTGCTCCTGCTCGGGGCCGCAGCGCAGTCGGCCGGAGCCCACCACCACGTGTTCCACGCTGCGCGGGGTGTGCGGGTCGGCGGTACGCACCCGGCCCGGTTCCAGCTCGATCAGGTACACGTCCCGGCGGGCGTGGGCGGCTCCGGCGGTCAGCAGCGTGCCGACGAAGTCGGCGTGCTCGGAGCGGATGCGGGGGCCGTCGCCGGCCCGGATCACCCGGACCGTGGTGGCCGGCGGCTCGACCAGTCGGCTGAACGGCACGTCGAGCGCCACTCCCAGCGCCCACAGTGTCTCCACGCTGGGGTTGCCGACGCCGGACTCCAGTTGCGACAGCGTCGACTTGGCGATGCCGGCCCGCCGGGCCAGCTCGGTGAGGGAGATGCCCACCCGCCGCCGTTCGTAGCGGAGGGCGGCGGCGATGGTGGCCAACGGGGGAGTGGGTTCGGGGGCCATGGTTCGCTCCGTCGGTCATGCTGTTCTATTTGACGAACATCAGCGGCGTGTTCATCATGATGAACCATGCGTACGCCAGAACGAACACCGGGGGCCGGCGGACTTCGGGACGTCGCCGCCATCGCCGCGGCGATGATCGCCGTGGGCGCCTCGTTCGGCGCGGTCGCCGTGGCGGCCGGAATCCCCGGCTGGGCCACCGTGACCATGTCGGTGCTGGTGTACGCCGGTGGCGCCCAGTTCATGGCGGTCGGGTTGCTGGCCGCCGGCAACCCGGTCGCCGCCGTCTTCGCCGGGCTGCTGCTCAACGCCCGGCACCTGCCGTTCGGGCTGACCCTCGGTGACACGATCGGCCGCCGGTTGCGGCACCGCCTGCTCGGCAGTCACCTGATGACCGACGAGGCGACCGCCTTCACCCTGGCCCGACCGCCCGGTGCGGACCGTCGCCGGGCGTTCTGGCTCGCCGGGGTGCTGCTCTTCCTCGCCTGGAACGTCGGCACCGTGCTCGGCGTGCTGGCCGGCGGGGTGGCCGGTGACCCGGCCGCGCTCGGGCTGGACGCGGCCTTTCCCGCCGGCCTGATCGCCCTGCTGCTGCCCAGCCTGCGTGACCCGGAGACCCGGCGGATGGCGCTGGTCGGTGCCGTGGTGGCGGTACTCACCACGCCGCTGCTCCCTGCCGGACTGCCGGTGCTGCTCGCGTTGGCCGGCCCGGCACTGCTGGCCGTCCGGCGGATCCGGACCGGTCCGACGTCGGCCGACGCGCCGGTGTCCTCGGCGGCGGTCGACGCACCGCAGACCCGTGCGCCGGAGGGTTCCGTGCCGGGCGGCCTGATAGAGAACGCTGCGCCAGGGGACGGCCCGGTACCCGCCGACACGCCGACGGTGGACGCGCCGGGGACCGAGCCGGTGCCGGCCGGGCGAGGGGAGAAGGAGCCGTGCTGATCGCGGCGATCGTGGCGCTGGCCGTCGGGACGTACGCCTTCCGGGTCGCCGGGGTGCTGCTGCGGGACCGGCTCGACCTGCCGGCGTGGGCGCGGCAGTTGTTGCCGGTCGGCGCGGCGGCCCTGCTGGCGGCGCTGGCGGCCACTGCGGCGCTGACCGAGTCGGGCGGGTTCGCCGGTTGGGCCCGCCCGGCGGGGGTGCTGGTCGGGGTGGCGCTGGCCTGGCGGCGCGCGCCGTTCGTGGTGGTGGTCCTCGCCGCCGCCGGCACCGCCGCCGGGCTGCGCCTACTCGGCGTGCCGTGACCGCTGTCGGTCTGCGACGGGAACCTGCCGGAGCGGTCGCCGCCGGGTGGCGGCGACCGTCGGATCAGACCGGGTCGCCGATGGCGACGCGCGGCTCCGGCGTACGCAGCTTGCGGAAGGTGATCGACCGCATGATGGCGTAGAAGTAGAGCGAGCCCATCCGCTGGTCGGTGCGCGGGAAGCGTTCCCGGACCAACTTCTTGATCTTGCGCGAGATGAGCACGGAGTCGATCACCACGCCCAACGCCAACGCGCCCCAGAGCAGGTTGGACGCGAGCCGGATCTCCGGAGGCATCGCCTGGTTGGAGCCGATCAGCACGACCAGCGCGCCGCCGAAGAACCAGGTGCCGACGGTACGCCGGGAGTCGACCACGTTGCGGGCGAGCAGCCGCTCCGGCCCCCGGTCACGGGGGCCGCCCTCACGCCGGAACTCCGCCGACGCCTCGGCCCGCCGCTGGCGACGCAGCGCCTTGGCCTCTTCCTTGCTCAGCGGCTTGGTCGCGCCGGCCGGTCGACGGCCGGTGGTCGGCCGCTTGGGCGTCTCCCGCCCCTTGCTCGGCGTGTAACCACGCGCACGAGTGGACTCCGACTCCTCCTCGGCCGGGGTCTCCGGCTCGGTGACGGGATCGGCGAGGTCGGCGGACTTACGACGAAACAGCGACGGCACGCGGCAAGGGTAGCCAACGCCACGAGCCCGGTGCACATCGCGGGTGCACCGGGCTCGTACGGGAGTGGCCGGGTCAGGGGCGCTCGACGTGCGCGCCGAGGTCGGCGAGCTTCGCCTCGAAGTCCTCGTAGCCCCGGTTGATCAGGTCGACGCCGTACACCCGGGAGGTGCCCTCGGCGGCCAGCGCGGCGATCAGGTGGCTGAAACCGGCCCGCAGGTCGGGGATGACCAGGTCGGCGGCGTGCAGTTTGCTCGGCCCGGCGATCACCGCCGAGTGCTTGAAGTTGCGCCGGCCGAAGCGGCACGGGGTGCCGCCCAGGCAGTCCCGGTAGACCTGGATGTTCGCACCCATGGTGTTGAGCGCCTCGGTGTAGCCCAGCCGCTGCTCGTAGACCGTCTCGTGGACGATCGACAGGCCCCGCGCCTGGGTCAGCGCCACCACCAGGGGCTGCTGCCAGTCGGTCATGAAGCCCGGGTGCACGTCGGTCTCCAGGGCCACCGCGTTCAGCTCGCCGCCCGGGTGCCAGAACCGGATGCCGCCCTCCTGGCCCGGGTGCCCGAGCTTGGGCGGACGGGCGTCGGTCACCTCGTACTCGCCGCCGACCGAGCGGAAGACGTTCAGGAAGGTCATCATGTCGGCCTGCTCGGCACCGAGCACCTCGACGTGACCCCGGGTGGCCAGGGCCGCAGCGGCCCAGCTCGCCGCCTCGATCCGGTCCGGGATCGGCCGGTGGGTGTAGCCGTGCAGCCGGGGCACACCCTGGATCTCGATGACCCGGTCGGTGTGCACCTTGATGATCGCGCCCATCTTCTGCAGGACGCAGATCAGGTCGATGATCTCCGGCTCCACGGCGGCGTTGCGCAGCTCGGTGACGCCCTCGGCCATCACGGCGGTGAGCAGCACCTGCTCGGTCGCGCCGACACTCGGGTAGGGCAGCGAGAACTTCGTGCCGTGCAGGCCGTTCGGGGCGGACAGGTGCAGCCCCTCGGGCGTCTTGTCGACGGTGGCGCCGAACTCCCGCAGTGCCTGGAGGTGGAAGTCGATCGGGCGGGGCCCGATGTGGCAGCCGCCGAGGTCCGGGATGAAGGCGTGCCCGAGACGGTGCAGCAGCGGCCCGCAGAACAGGATCGGGATCCGGCTGGAACCGGCGTGCACGTTGATCTGGTCGGTGCTGGCGCTCTCCACGTTGGCCGGGTCGAAGACCAGCTCGCCGTCCTCGAGACCGTCGGTCACCTTGACGCCGTGCAGCCCGAGCAGACCCCGGACCACCTCCACGTCGCGAATCTTGGGTACGTCGAACAGCCGGCTCGGGCTGTCGCCGAGCAGGGCGGCGACCATCGCCTTGGAAACCAGGTTCTTCGCACCGCGCACGCGGATCCGCCCTTCGAGCGGGGTGCCTCCGTGTACGACCAGGACGTCGTCGGTCAACGCAACCTCCAGCGCGTGCGTGCTGCCGTATCGATGTGGGTCACCGCGGGTGGCTACCCACGGCGCGGTCGCGGCCAAACGCACACGCCCGCGGTGTCTCGTCCGCCCGGCAGCATAGCCCTCTGTGATGAGAATGGATCCGGTCACACTACCCCTGGGGGCATTTATCGGTGATCCGGCACTTTTGTGTACGGCAATGGTTGCCGAGAGTGATCAGGAGCCCGGTAGTGCGAGCATCTGGTCCAGCGCCACCCGCGCGTGGTGCGCGGTGTCGGCGTCGACGGTGATCCGGTTGACCACCCGACCGGCGACCAGCTCCTCCAGCGCCCACACCAGGTGCGGCAGATCGATGCGGTTCATCGTCGAGCAGTAGCAGACGGCCTTGTCCAGGAACATGATCTGCTTGTCCGGGTGTGCCAGCGCGAGCCGGCGGACCAGGTTCAGCTCGGTGCCGACCGCCCAGGCCGAACCGGCCGGCGCCGCCTCGATCGTACGGATGATGTACTCCGTCGAACCGACCAGGTCGGCGGCGGTGACCACCTCGTGCCGGCACTCCGGGTGCACCAGCACGTTCACCCCGGGCACCCGCTCGCGGACGTCGTTGACGCTGTCGAGGGTGAACCGGCCGTGCACCGAACAGTGCCCCCGCCACAGGATCATCCGCGCGTCGCGAAGCTGCTCGGGCGTCAGCCCACCACCCGGCTTGTGCGGGTCGTAGAGCACGCAGTCGTCCAGCGTGAAGCCCATCTCCAACACCGCCGTGTTGCGGCCCAGGTGCTGGTCGGGCAGGAAGAGCACCTTCTCGCCCTGCTGGTACGCCCAGTGCAGGGCCCGCTCGGCGTTCGACGAGGTGCAGACCACCCCGCCGTTGCGGCCGACGAACCCCTTGATGTCGGCCGACGAGTTCATGTAGGTCACCGGGACCGTCTGCGCCGCGATGCCCAGCTCGGTCAGGACGTCCCACGCGCTCTCGACCTGCGGCAGCGCGGCCATGTCCGCCATCGAGCAGCCGGCGGCCAGGTCCGGCAGGATCACCTGCTGCGCGTCCGAGGTGAGGATGTCGGCGCTCTCGGCCATGAAGTGCACGCCGCAGAAGACGATGTACTCCGCGTCCGGCCGGGCCGCGGCCTCGCGGGCCAGCTTGAACGAGTCACCGGTCACGTCGGCGAACTGGATAACCTCGTCACGCTGGTAGTGGTGCCCCAGCACGAAGACCCGGTCACCGAGCGCGGCCTTGGCCGCCGCCGCCCGGGACACCAGATCGGGGTCGCTCGGTGCCGGCAGGTCACCCGGACACTCCACGCCACGCTCGGTGGCGGGATCGCTGCCACGGCCGAGAAGCAGCAGCGCAGTCGCGGTGTTGGAGGGCTCAACCCAGGTCGACGTCACGCTGACCATGGTCCCACAGCATGACCAGCGTGCCGCCCGAGCCGGTGTGGGCTGCCACACTGCCAGGCATGCGCGTACTGCTCTGTCCGGACAAGTTCGCCGGCACGCTGCCGGCCCCCGAGGTCGCCGCCGCGGTGGCCGACGGCTGGCGGGAGATCGCACCCGGCGATGATCTGCTGGTCAGGCCGTTGGCCGACGGCGGGCCGGGCTTCCTCGACGTACTCGCCGGTGCGCTGTCCGGTCGGCGGGTGCCGGTGCCGACGACCGATCCGCGGGGCCGTGCCGTGCCCGGTGAGATCCTGCTCACCGACGACGGCGCGACCGCCTGGCTGGAGAGCGCCCAGGCGTGCGGACTGCACCTGCTCGACCCCGCCGAACGGGACCCCAGGGCCACCACGTCGTACGGACTGGGCCAGTTGATCGGCGCCGCCGTCGAGGCGGGCGCCCGGACGGTGGTCGTCGGGCTGGGCGGCTCCGGCACCAACGACGGCGGCGCCGGGATGATCACCGCGTTGGGCGCCGTGCCGCTGGACGACACCGGCAACGCCCTGCCGTACGGCGGTGCCGCGCTGGCCGCCGCCGCCACGCTCGACGGGGCGCCCCGGCTGCGCGACGTACGCCTCATCGCCGCCACCGACGTCGACAACCCGCTGCTCGGGCTGCACGGCGCGAGCAACGTGTTCGGGCCGCAGAAGGGCGCCGACCGCGCCGACGTGCTGCTGCTCGACGCCGCGCTCGGACGCTGGGCCGAGGTGCTCGAACGCGACCTGCCGGGCTGCCCGAGCGGGCTCGGCGCGCTGCCCGGTGGCGGCGCGGCCGGTGGCGTCGGCGCCGCGCTGCTGGCCCTCGGCGGCCGGTGCGAATCCGGGATCGGACTGGTCAGCCGCGCGATCGGGCTGGAGACCGTGCTCGACGAGGTCGACCTGGTCGTCACCGGCGAGGGCAAGTTCGACCACCAGTCGCTGCGCGGCAAGGTGGTGGCCGGGGTGGCGGGCGCCGCCCGGGACCGGGGCGTACCGTGCGTCGTACTCGCCGGCCAGGTCAGCACCGGGCGGCGCGAGGCGGCGTCGGTCGGCGTGACCGACGCGTACAGTCTGGTGGAGCACTTCGGCGGCGAGGAACGCGGCGGCCTGGCGGCGGCGATGGAACGACCGGCCCAGGGGCTGCGGGAACTCGGCTCCCGCCTGGCGAGGCAGTGGAGTCGCTGACCTCCGGTCGTCCCCGGCGTGGCCCCGGTGTCCGGCCCGCCCCGGAGGAGCTGGTCACGCTGCCGGGTCACCCGGCGCTCGGCGGCCTACAATCAGAAGCTGGACCGCTGTGGGAATCGCTGACCGGCGAACGACGTTGGCCAGGGGAAGACCACTTCTTCGAACGCGCGCAGGGAGAATTCCACGTGACCACGCCAGCGCAGACCGAGTCGACCGAGGCCAAGGCCCCCACGTCCGTCGTCCTCACCGACGTCGCGGCGCAGAAGGTCAAGGCCCTGATCGAGCAGGAAGGCCGCGACGACCTGCGGCTCCGCGTCGCCGTGCAGCCGGGTGGCTGCTCCGGCCTGCGGTATCAGCTCTTCTTCGACGAGCGTTCGCTCGACGGTGACGTCGTGACCGACTACGACGGTGTCGAGGTGGTCGTCGACCGGATGAGCGCCCCGTACCTGACCGGCGCCACCATCGACTTCGCCGACCGGATCGACGCCCAGGGCTTCACCATCGACAACCCCAACGCAGGCAACTCCTGCGCCTGCGGCGACTCCTTCAGCTGAGTCTCGACGCCCCGACGGCGGGACGGCCCAAGAGGGCCGTCCCGCCGCCGCACCCCCCCGCGCTCCCGCCTGCCGGCGGTGATCAAGAGGTTTTGGTCGTGTGGGGGCCGGTGGGAGGGCGAAAACCCCTTGATCAACCTCGCCGGTCGGGGGTAGGTGGGCGGTGGGGGGGGAGGTTGGGCGGGCTGGTCGCTCGGCGGGCGTGGTGCCGGTAGGCTGACCGCGCCCTGATCCCGACCCCGAGGGTTGACATGAAGATCGCCGTGACCGGCTCGATCGCCACCGACCACCTGATGAGCTTCCCGGGCCGGTTCGCCGACCAGCTCATCGCCGACCAGCTACACAAGGTCTCGCTCTCCTTCCTGGTGGACGACCTGGTGCTGCGCCGGGGCGGAGTGGCGGCGAACATCGCGTTCGGGATGGGGCAGCTCGGCCTGCGCCCGGTGCTGCTCGGAGCCGTCGGCGCCGACTTCGCCGACTACCGCTCCTGGCTGGAGCGGCACGGGGTGGACTGCGACTCGGTGCACGTCAGCGAGGTGGCGCACACCGCCCGCTTCGTCTGCACCACCGACACCGACATGTGCCAGATCGCCTCCTTCTACGCCGGTGCGATGAGCGAGGCGCGCAACATCGAGCTGCACCCCGTCGCGCAGCGGCTCGGCGGGCTGGACCTGGTCCTGGTCGGTGCGAACGACCCGGCGGCGATGCTGCGCCACTCCGCCGAGTGCCGCGAGCGCGGCTACCGGTTCGCCGCCGACCCGTCCCAGCAACTCGCCCGGATGGAGGGTGAGGACGTGGTGGCGCTCATCGACGGCGCCGAGTACCTGATGACCAACGACTACGAGAAGTCGCTGTTGCAGAGCAAGGCCGGGCTGAGCGACGCGCAACTGCTGGACCGGGTCCGGATCCGGGTCACCACGCTGGGCAAGGAGGGGGTGGAGATCGCCGGGCGGGACTTCGCGCCGATCCACGTGCCGATCGCCCGCGAGGCCCAGGCGATCGACCCCACCGGCGTCGGCGACGGTTTCCGCGCCGGCTTCTTCACCGCGCTCTCCTGGGGCGTCGGTCTGGAGCGTGCCGCGCAGGTCGGCTCGCTGCTGGCCGCGCTGGTGCTGGAGACCGTCGGCACCCAGGAGTACCAGGTACGCCGCGACCTGTTCGTCAAGCGCCTCGCCGAGTCGTACGGCGACGAGGCCGCCGACGAGGTCCGCCCGCACCTGCTGCCCTGACCGTCGCACGGTCGCGTTGTTAGCAGGGGACCCCTGCTATGCACGAGGCGTTAATAAGGTGCCCTTCCTTTCACAGCGACCGGCGGACGTCGTACCCGGGGCCGGGTGCGCTTCCCAGGAACTCCTGTTGGCGCATCCGGCACCAGGCGGGGATGTCCACCGCCGCCGCCGGATCGTCGGCGAGGACGCGGATCACGGCGCCGACGGGTAGGGACGGCAGCCGGCGGGCCAGCGCGATCACCGGCAGCGGGCATCGCTGACCGAGACAGTCGAGTACCTCGTCGGGGGTGGTCACAGCCCCACCACCCCCGCCTCGGCCCGCAGGTCGGCCACGATCTGCGGCAACTCGGCGAGGAAGCGGTCCACGTCCGCCTCGGTGGTGCCCCGGTGCAGTGAGACCCGCACGTTGCCGTGGGACAGCACCCCCATCGCCTCCAACACGTGCGACGGGCGCAGCGTCGACGAGGTGCAGGACGAACCGGACGACACGGCGAAACCCCGCCGGTCCAGCGCGTGCAGCAGCGCCTCGCCGTCGACGTAGAGGCAGGAGAAGGTCACCAGGTGCGGCAGCCGGCGCACGGGGTCGCCGACCACCTCCACATCCGGCACGTCGGCCGCCACCCGGGCCCGGATCCGGTCCACCAGCGGCGCCATCCGGGCCGCCTCGGCGTCGGCGTCGGCCGCCGCCGCGCGCAGGCTCGCCGCCGCCGCGACCACCGCCGGCAGATTGACCGTGCCGGGCGTACGCCCCGACTCGTGCTCGTCCGACGGCCACGGCGACTCCCAGCGGGTGCCCTTGCGGACAGCCAGCAGCCCGACGCCGGGCGGCCCGCCCCACTTGCGGGCGCTCGCGGTCAGCACCGACCAGCCGGCCGGCACCGGCATCCGCCCCACCACCTGGGCGGCGTCGACGCACAGCGGCACCCCCGCCTCGGCGCAGGCCGCCGCCGCGTCCTCGACCGGTTGCACGGTGCCCACCTCGTGGCTGGCGGCGATCAGCGCGGCCAACGCCACCCCGGGCCCGGCCACCGCCGCCGACCAGGCGTCCAGATCCAGCCGGCCGGACCGGTCGACCGGGACCTCGGTGGTGGTGCCGCCGCGCGCCACGTGCTGCTCGGCGGCGTGCAGCACCGCCGAGTGCTCGATCGCCGAGTGCACCAACCTCGCCCCGACACGTCGCCGACCAGCCAGGCCACCCAGCACGGCGGCGTGCGCCGCGCTCGTGCCGCTGGGGGTGAAGGAGAGTTCGTCGGGGCGTACGCCGAGGGTGTCCGCCGTCGCCTCGCGCGCGGCGTCGAGCAACTGGCGGGCGCGGCGGGCCTGGGTGTAGAGCCGATCCGGGTCGGCCCATCCGTCGTCGAGGGCGGCCAGCAGCGCCTGCCGGGCGACCGGATGCAGCGGCGCGGCGGTGGCCGCGTCCAGATAGACCGGGGAAGGAATCACGTCTGCCCACGCTATCGCCTCGGTCCGCGCAAGATCCCCCGTCCAGGGCCGAGACTGACCCCAACCGGGTCGAGCCCGTCATGGTCGAGTAATCTGCGACCGTCGGTGACGCCTTTGCCGCTGGTGTGGCGGCTCCGCTGGGCGGAGCCGGCCGGACCGAGGAAGCACCGCGGCGCGCTAGGGAGGCAGGACCAGGTGGTCGCAAGGAGTTCGGAGGTACGGCCGACGGCCGTACGGCGCAGCGCATCCCCGGGAGCCGTCGGGCGTCGGGGGCGTCGTGTCGGGCGTCTTGCCGGGCTCGGCTTCGGCGGGGCGGCGCTGCTGGTCCTGCTCACGGGTTGTGACGTCGGCGCGGCGTTCGGCGGCTTCGGCTGGCCCCAGGGCGGCATCACGCCGGAGTCCCGGCGGATGTACGACCTGTGGATCGCCTCGTGCATCGCCGCGCTGGTGGTCGGCGTCTTCGTCTGGGGCCTGATCTTCTGGTGCGTGGTGCGTTACCGCAAGCGCGGCAACGAGCTGCCCGTGCAGACCCGCTACAACCTGCCGATGGAGTTCCTCTACACCATCGCCCCGGTGCTGGTCGTGGCCGTGCTCTTCTACTACACCGCGGTCGTGCAGACCGACGTGGTGAAGACCACCAACAACCCCGACGTGACCGTCGAGGTCGTCGCCTTCAAGTGGAACTGGCAGTTCAACTACCGCGACGGCCAGGGCGTGGACGCCAACACGACCGCCTCGGTGCTCGGCACCAGCGAGGTCATCCCGATCCTGGTGCTGCCGAGCAACCGGTCCATCCGGTTCGAGGAGACCAGCCGCGACGTCATCCACTCCTTCTGGGTGCCGGAGATGCTGTTCAAGCGGGACGTGATGCCGGGCAGCATCCGCAACGTCTTCGAGGTCTCCTCGCTGGAGTCCGAGGGCGCGTACGTGGGCCGCTGCGCCGAACTGTGCGGCAGCTACCACGCCTTCATGAACTTCGAGCTGCGGGTCGTCTCGCCGGAGAACTTCGACCGGTTCCTCGCGGCCAAGCAGGACGGGGCGTCGACCCAGGACGCGCTGACCTCGATCGGCGAGGAGCCGTACGCGGTGACCACCAAGCCGTTCGAGACGCGCCGCACCCAGGACAACTTCAACCAGGCCACCACGGCCGGCGCGGGAAGCTGAGGTAACCCCCGATGAAGACCGAGTGGCGCATCTTCCTGATCATCGCGGCGTTCCTGCTCTTCGCGACGTTCCTCTACGGCGGCTGGACCTGGGCCGACTCGGACGGCCGGGTCGAGTGGATCGGCACCGTGGCCCTGCTGCTGTCGTTCCTGCTCTGCTCGATGTGCGGCGGCTTCTTCTGGTTCGTCTCCCGCCGGATCGACCTGCGTCCCGAGGACCGTCCCGACGGTGAGATCGCCGACGGCGCGGGCGAGATCGGCTTCTTCAGCCCCGGCAGCTACTGGCCGTTCGGGCTGGCCCTGTCCGCCGCCATCGCCGGCCTCGGCCTGGTGTTCTGGCAGCTCTGGCTGCTCGTCGCCGGCATGGTGGCGGTGGTCTTCGCCACCTGCGGCCTGCTGTTCGAGTACTACAGCGGCACCCGGCGCACCGCCGAGCACTGACCGGCACCCCGACCTGCGGCGAAGCCCGCCTCCCTCCGGGGGAGGCGGGCTTTCCCGTGTCCCGTGGCCGCTGTTCACCCTCATGATCCGCACAACTTCTCGGATAGTGCTGTGCGCCGGGCTGGAGTGCGTGGCGTGCGGGTGGTGCGTCAGGCGAGGCGGCGGCGTGGGGGTGTGTCAGGCGGCGTGGCGCGGGCGGACCGTCCGGCGGACGGGCGGGGTGGCACGCGCGAGCGAGGCGTAGGGGGCGACGAGGATCGCCGTGCCGCACCCGGTGCAGAGGAGTTCGGGACAGTCGGGGCCGTGGCCGTCGGCACAGGGCGGCGTCTCGAAGGCGCGGATGTCGTCGCAGGTCTCACAGTGCAGCTCACGTACCAACATGGGCGTCTCCTCCCGCGCGTGCCGCCGGCGGCGTGTGGCGAACTACTCGCCTGTAGTTTTCCACGGCCGTGCGACAGCCCGCGCACGCGGAGGCGCCGGACGGGACGGCGGAGCCTGCGCGGCGACCGGCCCTGACGGGGGGCGGGTCAGGCGGTGGCGACCTCGATCCAGCGGTCGAGCGTACGGGCGGCGGTGCCGGAGTCGATCGACTCGGTGGCCCGGGCCAGGCCGGCGCGCAGGGCGTCGGTCAGGTCGCCGTCCAGCGGGCCCTGGGTGGCCAGCGCGGCGGCGGCGTTGACCAGCACGGCGTCGCGTACCGGGCCGGGTTCACCGGCGAGCAGCCGACGGGCCACGTCGGCGTTGTGGGCGGCGTCGCCGCCACGCAGGTCACTGAGGGCGGCCCGGGGTATCCCGAGGTCCGTGGCGTCCACCACGGTCTCCCTGACGGTGCCGCCCTGCGCGATCCAGAAGCGGGTGGGCGCGGCGGTGGTGAACTCGTCCAGGCCGTCCTCGCCCCGCATCACGACCACCGAGTCGCCCCGGGCGGCGAAGACGGCGGCCATCACCGGTGCCATGGTCGAGTCGAAGCAGCCGACGGCACCGGCGCGGGGGCGGGCCGGGTTGGTGAGCGGGCCGAGGAAGTTGAAGGCGGTGGGTACGCCCAGCTCGCGGCGGACCGGACCGGCGTGCCGCATGCCGGGGTGGAAGCGGGCGGCGAAGCAGAAGCCGATACCGGCTTGCTCGACGCAGCGGGCTACCCCCTCGGGACCGAGGTCCAGCGGGATGCCGAGGAACTCCAGCAGGTCGGCGGTGCCGCAGGAGGACGAGGCGGCCCGGTTGCCGTGCTTGACGACGCGTACGCCGGCTCCGGCGACCACCAGGGCGGTCATCGTGGAGATGTTCACGGTGTGCGCCAGGTCACCACCGGTGCCGACCACGTCCAGCGCGGTGGCGCGTACCTCCTCGGGCAGCTCGACCGGGACGGCCTGGCCGAGCATCGCCTCCACCAGCCCGGTCACCTCGGCCGGTGTCTCGCCCTTGGCACGTAGCGCCACGGCGAAGCCGGCGATCTGGGCCGGCGCGGCCGAGCCGGACATGATCTCGCCCATCGCCCAGGCGGTGTCGGCGGCGGAGAGTTCCTCGCCGCGCAGCAGCGCGGTGAGCAGGTGTGGCCAGGTCCGATCGCCCATGACGGGCCTCCCGAGCAGACGAGTGCGGGTGGGACGGGACCGGCGCCGGCTCGCCCGGCGCCGTGGCGGTGCCGGAGTCGGGCGTGCGTCAGGCGGGGGCGTGCGTCCGCAGGACCTCGGCCACCGTGGCGGCGGTGGTCACCGGGTCGAGCGGGTGGACCAGGGTGGCGTCGACCTCGGCGTACGCGGCCAGCCACCGGTCGGCGGCACGGGCGATCACCACGCAGGTCGGCGGGGAGTTCTCGTAGTCGTCCTTGATCTGCCGGGCGATGCCGAGACCGCCACCGGGGCTGGCCTCACCGTCGAGCAGCATCAGGTCGATCTCGTAGTCGTCGACCACCCGGACGCACTCGGCGTAGGTGGACGCCTCGACGAACTCGACGCGCAGGTCGGACGCGGGGCGGGTGCCCACGGCGAGCCGCATCCTGTCCCGCACCTGCGGGTCGTCGCTGTAGAGCAGGACGGTGCACAGACGCTCACTCATGCCGACACTCCGCTTCGCTCCGTGCCGTCGCCTGGCACCACCGCACCGAGTCCGATGACTCGCTCGCCGCGCTCGCTCATGGTCAGACTTGCTCCCACCTCGTAGCTGCGCCGCCGATCGTACCGGTCGTGCCGACGCGCGGGACACGCCGCCCCGCACGCCCCGCCGACCGGCTCAGGTGGCCGAGCCGGCGGCGGTCTCCGCCGCGCGTTGGCGGGCCTCCTGGCGGTCCAGTTCGCGGTCGACCCGGCGCGCCTCCCGTTCGGCCGAGCGCATCCACTGCACCACCAGCACGCCGAGCATCGTCACGCTGACGAACTCGCCGCCGGCCCACAGGATGCCGCCGGCCAGGACCTGGTCGTCCCACGGGTCGGCCCAGCTCAGCCCGAGCGAGGGGTACCAGTCGCCGCCGAACAGGGTGCTGCTCTGCATGACGGTCAGCCCCAGCACGGTGTGGAACGGCACCGACAGCAGCATCAGCAGGGCCCGGCCCGGGTACGGCCAGCGGCCGGGCAGCGGGTCCAGGCCGACCAGCGGCCAGAAGAACAGGCAGCCGGTCATGATGAAGTGGGCGTGCACCACCTCGTGCGCCCAGACGTTCTCCAACGTGAAGCGGTACAGGTCGGTGAAGTAGAGCGCGAACGGGTTCACCACGAAGATGGCGAACGCCACCAGGGGGAACGTCCAGATCCGCACGATCCTGCTGTGCAGCACCGCCAGCAGTCGCTTGCGGGGGCGGGTCGGCAGCGTACGCAGGGCCAGCGTCACCGGCGCGCCCAGCGCCAGGAAGATCGGCGCGATCATGGAGAGCACCATGTGCTGGACCATGTGCACCGAGAGCAGCGTGGTGTCGTACGCGTGCAGCCCGCTGACCGTGACCGAGGCGATGCCGCCCAGGCCGGGCCCGAGGAAGAAGACCGTCCGGGCGATCGGCCAGCGGTCCCCGCGCAGCCGCAGCCGGTGCACTCCGTAGAGGTAGAGAGCGGCGGCGACGACCAGGACCACGGCGAGCCAGTTGTCCAGCCTGGCCTCGGTGACCACGGCGGTGATCTGGAAGGGCGGCGGGCCGGCGTCGGCCGCGAGCCACCCGGCACCACCGGTCACCGGGGCCGTCGCCGGGCTGATCGCGCCCGCCGTCAGCGACGACGCGGCCGATGCGGCCAGCGTGATCGGGTCGGTTTCCAGCACGCCAATCAGCCTAGGTCAGGCGAACCGGACGGTACCGATCGGGCCACTCGGACCACGGGTTTCACCCCCCGCTGATCGCCGGCCGTGGTCAACGGCAATAATGACCGCGTGACTGCGGCCCCAGCCATTGACAAGAGCCGGATCCACTCTCTGACGCGGCCCAACATGGTCAGCGTCGGGACGATCGTCTGGCTCTCCAGCGAGCTCATGTTCTTCGCGGCGCTGTTCGCCATGTACTTCTCCATCCGCGCGGCGGCGCCGGAGCAGTGGGCGATGCACACCGAGGTCCTGAACATCCCGTACGCGACGACGTTCACGACGATCCTGGTGCTGTCCTCAGTGACCTGCCAGATCGGCGTGTTCGCCGCCGAGCGGGGTGACGTGCACGCGCTACGGCGCTGGTTCACGATCACCTTCGTGATGGGCCTGATCTTCCTGCTCGGCCAGCTCAACGAGTACCGCGAGCTGGTCCACCACGGCATCAAGATCAACGCGGACGGTTACGGGTCGATGTTCTACCTGACCACCGGCTTCCACGGCCTGCACGTGGCGGGCGGTCTGGTCGCCTTCGTGATCTTTATGATCCGCACCACCATGGGCCGGTTCACGCCGGCCCAGGCCACCTCGGCGATCGTCGTGTCGTACTACTGGCACTTCGTCGACGTGGTCTGGATCGGGCTCTACGCCATGATCTACTGGCTTCAGTGATCTTGGCGCGTCTCGCGCCGTGCCGCTGCTTCACCCCCGCAGACAAGGTCCAACCGGTTAAGGACACAGGTCATGACTTCTGACAACGACCGCCGACGCGGCCTGCTCGCGCGGCTGCGCGGGCGGCCCGCGGCGCCCAGCAGGGGCCGCCGCCGGCTGGGTGCCGCGGTCCGGCTGGTCGCCGCGCTGATGCTGGCCGGCGGCGCCTACACCGTCCTCGCCCCGAGCGTGTCGGCGCAGGAAAACCCGCCGCTCAGCAGTGCCGCCGCAGACGGCAAGGCGCTGTTCGACGTGAGCTGCGTGACCTGTCACGGTCGCAACGCGCAGGGGGTCGAGGGGCGCGGGCCGAGCCTCATCGGCGTCGGCGCGGCCTCGGTCGAGTTCCAGGTCAGCTCGGGCCGGATGCCGATGGCCCGGCAGGAGGCCCAGGCGGCGCGCAAGCCCGTCGTGTTCAGCCCGGACGAGATCGACCAGCTCGCCGCGTACGTCCAGGAGCTCGGCGGCGGACCGGTCGTGCCGGCCGGCGACAACCTGCACGAGGACGGCAACATCGCGGTCGGCGGCGAGCTGTACCGGATCAACTGCTCGCAGTGCCACGCCTTCAGCGGCGGTGGCGGTGCCCTCTCCTCCGGCAAGTACGCGCCGAGTCTCGCGCCGGCCACCGACCGGCAGATCTACGCCGCGATGCTGAGTGGCCCGCAGAACATGCCGGTCTTCGGTGACAACCAGATCACGCCGGAGCAGAAGGCCGACATCATCGCCTACATCCAGCAGACGCTGAAGTCCGACGGCGACCCGGGCGGGTTCAACCTGGGTCGGTACGGACCCTCCACCGAAGGTGTGGCGATCTTCCTGATCGGCATCGTCGCGCTCGTCTTCGCCAGCCTCTGGATTGCGGGCAAGTCGTGACCGACCGAACGAGCACCCACATGGAGCAGCCGGCCCACGCGGGCCGCGAGACGGTGGACGTGAACGACCCGGCGCTGAGCCGGTTCGACATCGTCCGCGAGGGCGCCCGTCGGGACGACATCGAGATCGTCCACTACGAGGAGCAGGTCGCCCCGGGCAGCAAGGCCGAGCGCCGACTGGTCCGTACGGTGGCGGCGATGTTCCTGGTCACCGGGCTGGCCGCGACGGCCTTCCTGGTGGTCTACATCTGGTGGCCCTGGGAGTACCAGCCGGGCCGTGGCGGGGACAAGTACTTCACGCCGCTGCTCGGCACGACCCTCGGCATCGCCCTGCTGGGCATCGGCTTCGGCATCCTGACCTGGGGCAAGAAGCTGCTGCCCAAGGAGGTGTCGATCCAGGACCGGCACGAGGGCGTGGTGGCCACCGAGGACCGGACGATCACCGGGCAGACCATGCTCTACATGGCCGACGAGCTCGGCGTGAAGCGTCGCCCGCTGCTCGGCATGTCGCTGCTGGCCGGTCTGGCGCCGGTCGGTGCGGTCGCCGCGGCGCCGCTGATCGGTGGCCTGATCTCCGACCCGCACGCGAACGACCAGATGATGACCACCGGCTTCGCCCCACAGGACGGCCAGAAGATCCGGCTGGTCCGCGAGGACGGTCGGCCGATCCGTCCCGCCGACATCAGCGCCGGTGGCCAGATCACCGTCTTCCCGGGCATCGAGCACGGGGTCAGCAACCGGTACGCCGACTCGCCGACCCTGCTGATCCACCTGCGGGACGCCGACGCCGAGACCTCGCGCCGCAACAACGAGCGTGAGGGCCACGGCGACTACATGTGGGGCAACTACGCCGCCTACTCGAAGATCTGCACGCACGCCGGCTGCCCGGCGAGCCTCTACGAGCAGCAGACCAACCGCCTGCTCTGCCCGTGTCACCAGTCGCAGTTCCTGATCACCGACAACGCCAAGCCCATCTTCGGTCCGGCCAGCCGGCGACTGCCGCAGCTACCGATCGAGGTGGACTCCGAGGGCTACTTCGTGGCGACGTCCGACTACACCGAACCCGTCGGGCCCGACTTCTGGGAGCGGCCGTGAAGCGGCGCAAGTTTGACGTAGCAGCGGTTCCGGGCAACACCGCCCGGGCGGTCGACGACCGCTTCCAGGTGGCGACCCCCCTGCGCAAGCTGCTCAACAAGGTCTTCCCCGACCACTGGTCGTTCCTGCTGGGCGAGATCGCGCTGTTCTCGTTCATCGTGCTGCTGCTGACCGGTGTCTTCCTGACCTTCTTCTTCGAGCCGACGATGACCGAGGTCATCTACAACGGCAGCTACGCCCCGCTGCGGGGTACGCCGATGTCGGCCGCGTACGCCTCGACGCTGGACATCTCGTTCGACGTCCGGGGCGGCCTGATCATGCGGCAGATGCACCACTGGGCCGCGCTGCTGTTCATGGCGGCGATCGTGGTGCACATGCTCCGGATCTTCTTCACCGGCGCGTTCCGCAAGCCGCGTGAGACCAACTGGATCATCGGTTCGCTGCTGTTCTGGGTGGGCTTCCTGGCCGGCTTCACCGGCTACTCGCTGCCGGACGACGGCCTCTCCGGTACCGGTCTGCGGATCGCCTCGGCGATCATGCTGTCCATCCCGGTGATCGGCACCTGGGTGACCGCCGCGGTCTTCGACGGCGAGTTCCCCGGCACGATCATCATCAGCCGGTTCTTCATCGCCCACGTGCTGCTCATCCCGGGTCTGCTGGTCGCGCTGATCAGCGTCCACCTGGGCCTGGTCTTCAAGCAGAAGCACACCCAGTGGCCGGGGCCGGGCCGGACGAACAACAACGTCGTGGGCGAGCGGATGTTCCCCCGGTACGCGATCAAGCAGGGCGGCTTCTTCATGGTCGTCTTCGGCGTGATCGCGCTGATGGGCGGCCTGATCCAGATCAACCCGCTGTGGCTGTTCGGCCCGTACGAGGCGTGGGTGGTCTCGGCGGCCAGCCAGCCCGACTGGTACGTGATGTTCCTGGACGGCTCGACCCGGTTGATGCCGGACTGGGAGATCACGATACCCATCGGCGACGGATACGTGATCCCGCCGCTGTTCTGGCCGACGGTGGTGCTACCGGGCATCCTGGTCGGGCTCTCCACGCTCTATCCGTTCATGGAGGCCCGCTACCTGAAGGACTACCGGAGCCACAACCTGCTCCAGCGTCCGCGCGACGTGCCGTTCCGCACCGGCCTGGGCGCCATGGCCATCACGTTCTACGTGCTCCTGACGCTCTCCGGCGCGAACGACGTCATCGCCGACAAGTTCCACATCAGCCTGAACGCGATGACCTGGGCGGGCCGGATCGGTCTGCTGCTCCTGCCGCCGCTGGCGTACTACGTGACCTACCGGATCTGCCTCGGTCTGCAACAGCACGACCGGGAGGTGCTGGCCCACGGTGTGGAGACCGGCATCATCCGGCGCCTGCCGGACGGTCGGTTCGTCGAGGTGCACCAGCCGCTGACCACGCCGGACGAGCACGGTCACACCGAGCTGGAGTACGCGGGCTGGGTGGTGCCGAAGAAGATGAACCGGCTCGGTGCCCTCGGCCCGGCGATCCGGGGCTTCTTCTACCCGATCGAGAAGCCGGCCGAGGCGCCGGTCTCGCCGGGTCACCCGCCCGTCGAGCCGCGCCCCGAGCGCGAGGAGATCGGCAGCGGGGAGCCCCGCCGCTGAGGTCCGTCACCGTGTGACGTGGCGCCCGCCGGAGTCCTCCGGCGGGCGCCACGCCCGTTGTGGGCCATCCACCCCGTCGTCGGCGGTTCCCGGCCCGTCGCGGGATCGCAGGAATAACCCCGGCCAGCCGGGTATCCGTGCGGTCCAACGTCTCAACGGGGAGGAAGCATGTTGGGTATCAAACGCCTCGGCCTGCTGGCCGCACTGGTGCTGGTGGGTGTCGCGCCCGCCGCGGCAGCGCAGGCGGCGGCGCAGCCTTCGGAACAGGACACCCAGTACCTGCAGGCGGTGCACCAGGTCAACCTGTACGAGATCGCCGCTGGTGAGCTGGCCCAGAAGAAGGCCGAGAACCAGCAGGTCAAGGACCTGGCGCAGCAGTTCGTCACGGACCACACCGAGCTGGACCAGTCGGTGCAGGACGTGGCCGGGCAGCTCAACGTCCAGTTGCCGAACGAGCCCACCCCTGATCAGCGGACGGCTCTCGACCAGCTGAACAACGCCAGTGGTGCGGAGTTCGACCGGCTCTGGGTGACCCAGGGTCTGGCCGGCCACCTGCAGGCCATCCAGGCGACCCAGACGGAGATCTCGCAGGGTACCGAGCCGCAGGTGGTGCAGCTCGCGCAGACCGCGCTGCCGGTGCTGCAGGCGCACTACGACGCCCTGGTGACGCTGGCCGAGGAACTGGGCATCCCGGTTCCGGAGACCAGCGCCAGCGGTACGCCGGGCCCGGGTGGCACGGTGCCGGCTCCGGGTGGCACCACCCCGGCTCCGGGCGTCACCGAGGAGACCCCGGGTGGCACCACCGAGTCTCCGGTGCCGGGTGGCACCGAGGTCCCGGTGCCGCAGGAGAGCTGATCCGGCGGTGACACGCGGCGAGTCGGTCCGTCCTACGGGATGGACCGACTCGTCCCGTCGTGGTGGAACGTGGGCCACGTCCTCGACACGCGTGCTGGTGCGGGAGGCGGGCCACGTCGTCGACCCGGCTCGTCCGGGCGGACCTTTCAGCGTCAGTGGTGCGCGAAGGATCCCGTACCGGGGCCGGGGTGGCGCGTCAGTCGGTGGCGCCCAGGCCGATCGCGAACGCCTCCTCCAGGTCGTGCCGGGAGTACGCGCGGAAGGCGATGTGCGACTCGGTGTTGAGCACCCCGGGCACCTTGGAGATGCTGCCGGCGATGATCTGCGCGATCTCCTCGAACTCGCGGACCCGGACCATGGCGATCAGGTCGACGTGTCCGGCCACCGAGTAGACCTCGCTGACCCCGGGCAGGTCGGCCAGCGCCTCGGCCACCTCGGGGATCGAGTCGGTGGCGCAGTCGATCAGGACGATCGCGGTGATCACGGCAGGTCTCTCCGTTCGTCGGCGTCGCTGCTCATGCTATGGCCTGCCGCCCGGACCCGCCGCGGAGTACCGGTGCCGCACCCGACCGGCCGGAAGCGGGGTCAGGTGGCCGGGACGGTGAGCCCGGTGGCGGCGCGGATCACCTCGTACAGGCGTTCGCCGGTGTCCACCGTGGCCCCGGGCCAGACCACGCTGCGGGTCACCTCGCCGGCCACGGTGGCACCCGCGCCGACCACGCTGCGGTGGCAGTCGCCGGTGACGGTGGCGCTCGGGTCGACCAGGCTGCCGTCGCCCGCCGCGTGCAGGTTGGCGGCGAGGTAGTCGGCCGGGGTGCCGGTGTCGACGAAGATCCCCGGGTAGGGGACGACGGTCAGCCGCCCGTCGGCCTCGGCCGGTCGCCAGACCGCCCGGACCAGGTCGCCGAAGACCGGCGGCAGGTCGCGGACCAGCCGCCAGGGGAGCAGGGAGAAACCGGTGAAGACGTGACCGTCGAAGGTGCCCGGTGCGGTCGGGTCCGGCGCGGGTCGGCCGAGCAGGCGTACGGAGTCGCCGTCCCAGTCCCGCAGCAGCGCGGCGATGTCCGGCCCGGGCGGTGCGGCCGGGTCGGCCAGGTACGCGTCGGCGTTGCCGACCAGCACGCCCCGTCCGCCGATCCAGTCCCGGAGCCGACCCAGCCCACCTGCGGTGCCGAGTGGACCGTCCGGTTCGACGGAGAGGTGGGCGCGCGTGCCGACCCGCTCGACGACCTGCTCGCCGAGGTAGCTGGCGTTGACGGCGACCGTCTCGGGCCCGGTCAGGCCGAGACCGCCCAGCCGGGCCAGGGCCCGGTCCAGCAGCGGCACGTTGCCGACCGGGCAGAGCGCCTTGGGCACCCGCTCGGTCAGCGGGCGCAGCCGGGTGCCCTCCCCGGCGGCGAGCACCACCGCGCAGATCCCGCCGGCCGGTGTGCCGGTGTGACCGGCGGCGCCGGTGTCCGGGCCAGCCTCTCGGCCGGTGTCCGGGCCGCTCATGGTGCCGTGTCGGGTAGCGGCGGCGGGAACCGGTCGGTCAGCGGGCCGATGCCGTAGTAGGCGAGCAGCCGGGCGGTGGGCCAGGTCAGCTTGGGCAGGTCGTCCAGCGGATGCCAGGCGGCCTCGAAGACCTCCGCCCCGTCCACCGTCAACTCGGTGGTCGACGCCGGCACCTCGGCGGTGAAGACCATGTCGACCCAGCCCTTGGCGTGCACGATCGCGTTCGGGGTGGCCGGTGTCAGCCGGGCCGGAGGGAGCCGGACACCGGTCTCCTCGTGCAGCTCACGGGCCGCGCCGACCGCCGGGTTCTCGCCGCGTTGCAGCAGCCCGGCGGGAAGTGTCCAGCCGCGACCCGGTGGCTGGCGCAGCAGCAACAGCCGGCCGGCGCCCTCGGTCTCGCTGTCACGCAGCAGCGTGACGGCGCCGACGATGTACTTGGGTACGGCCATCCGGACCAGTTGCCGACGTACCGGCAGGGGCAGCCGGTAGAAGACCTGGTACGCGACGGCACGTGCGGCGCGGCGCGAGCGGGGGATCATGGTTCCAGGCTAGTGGCCGTACGCCGGGTGCGCGCCGCGGGACGGCGGGACGGTCACTGCCGGTGGTCGACCAGGTCGATGAGCTGGCGTACCACGGTGTCCGGTTCGATCACCCGGTCGAAGACCGCGACCAGCAGGGTCTCCAGGTCCGGGTAGCCGAGTTCCTCGGAGAGCCGCAGCAGCGGCAGGTCGCTGGCCAGGCCCCGGTTGTGCTGGCGCAGGGCCAGCCCGATGGTGGCCCGGCCGAGACGGACCTTGTCGCTGATCGAGATGCCGGGTTCGCTGTGGTCGGCGAACCACCGGTTGATCTGCATCTGCGCGTGCGGCGACTTGACGAAGCCGAGCCACTCCCGACGTGGGCCGCGCGGGGCGACCTCGGCGTCCAGGCCGCACTCCGCGTCGGTCTCGGTGAAGATCTCGACCACGTCGCCCTCCTCCAGTTCGGAGGAGAGCGGCGCCAGCCGGCCGTTGATCCGGGCGGCCAGGCACCGGTCACCCCGGTCGTTACCCAGCTCGTACGCCAGGTCGACCGGGGTGGCCCCGGCGGGCAGCACGACCTGCCGACCGTCGGCGACCACCTGGATCTGCGCCTCGGACAGGTCGCAGCGCAGTGTGTGCAGGAACTGCGCCGGGTCGGCGGCGTCCTGCTCCCAGTCGAGCACCCGGCGCAGCCAGTCGAGCTGCTCGGCGCGCGCGGTGCCGGAGCGCGGGAAGCGGAAGTCGGCGACCACGCCGTACTCGGCGGAGCGGTGCATCTCCTCGGTGCGGATCAGCACCTCGACGGTGCGGTTCTTGGGGCCGCAGACGGTGGTGTGCAGCGAACGGTAGAGGTTGTTCTTCGGCGAGGCGATGAAGTCCTTGAACCGGCCCGGCACCGGCCGCCACAGCCCGTGGATCGCGCCGAGGGCGGCGTAACAGTCGGTGGACGGGCCGTCCACCACGACGGTGATCCGGGGCAGGTCGTACGGGACGGTGTGCCCGCCGGCGACGGTGTCCTTCCAGATCGAGTAGAGGTGTCGGGGGCGTGGGGCCACCGTGGCGTCCACCCGGTCCCGGCGCAACGCCACCCGGGCCTGGGTCACCACCTCGGCGAGGTAGCTGTCCCACCCGGGGCGGTCGTGCACGTGCCGGGCGATGCGGGAGTGCTCGTCCGGCTCCAGGTGCAGCAGCACCACGTCGTCCAGCTCCCGTTTCAGGGTCTGGATGCCGAGCCGGTCGCAGAGGGGCACCAGCACCTCCTGCGTCTTGCGGGCGATCCGCTCCCGCGAGGCCGCCGAGCGCACGCCCAGGGTGCGCATGTTGTGCAGACGGTCGGCGAGCTTGATGACCAGGACCCGGACGTCCTTGCCGGCCGCGATGATCATTTTGCGGATGGTCTCCGCCTCGGCGGCCTTGCCGTAGAACGCCTTGTCGAACTTGGTCACCCCGTCGACCAGGTGCGCCACCTCGTGGCCGAAGTCCTCGGCCAGCGCCTGCAACGTGTAACGGGTGTCCTCCACCGTGTCGTGCAGCAGCGCCGCGACCAGGGTGGTGGTGTCCATGCCCAGGTCGGCGCAGATCTCGGCGACCGCGAGCGGGTGCGTGATGAACGGCTCCCCGCTCTTGCGGAACTGCCCCCGGTGCATGTTCTCCGCGATGGTGTACGCCCGGCGCAGCACCGCCGGGTCGGTGCCGGTGTGGATGGCACGGTGGGTGCGGACCAGATGGCCGACCGGTTCGGCCTCGGCCGTGGGCCAGGTCAGCAGCGAACGGAGCCTGCGGGCCAGGGGCAGCTCGCCCGGCTGTGTCGGGAGCGCACCGCCCAGGGCGCCGCCGTGTCCGGCGTCGACGTCCACCTGGGACACCCCCTCACGCCCACCCCTCGGGCGCCGGGAGACCGGCAACCGGGAGCAGACCCTCGAAACGGGCAGGACTGCACTTCCTTAACAGAGTAAGTGAGCCGACGTAGTCCGATCGGACAGTTGCTCATGAGCGTTCGGACCAGAGTTGGTGAGATGCGCCGCTCTCGGCCTTCTCCAGCAGGTCGCGGAAGCGGCCTGCGCCGGCCACCGGGGAGGCCCATCCGTCCGACATCTCGACCAGCCGGGTCTCCGGTCGCTCCAACCAGGACAGGATCCGTTCCGACTCCTCCGGGGTGGCCGCCGGGACCGGACCGTGACCGGGCGACACCGTCTCGGCGGTGGCCCGGATCGCGGTCAGCGTCGGTCGGGGGTGGATCCCGGCGGGGGAGACCCCGGCACCGGCCAGTCGGCCGTGCCGCACCAGCGCCAGCTCCCAGCCACCTCCGGCGGCCGGGTGGGCGGCGGCCAACTCGGCGATCCCGCTCAGCGCGGCGAGCCGCTGCATGCGGACGGTGGCCCGCAGCACCGCGGCCAGCCGGGACCGCAGCGTGGCGGCCTCCTCGTAGCGCTGGGCGGCGGCGAGCGTCTCGATCCGGGCGAGCAGGGCGTCCACCACCGGCTGCGGGTCACCGGTGGTGGCGGTGGCGAACGGCCGCACCGCGCGGTCGTCGTACTCCTCGGGGGTGATCCGGTGCTCGCAGGGCGCCGGGCAGCGACCCAGCTCGGCCAGGGCGCAGGCCGGGGTGATCGTGCGCAGCGACAGTCGGTGGGTGCACTGGCGCAGCGGCACCGCGTCGTGGAAACCGGCGGCGGCCAGCTCCGCGGTGCGCCGCGAGGTGAACGGGCCGAGGTAGGCGCGGTCGTCGGGGGAGATCGCCCGGACCACCGACAACCGGGGATACGGCCCGTCGGTCAGCTTCAGCCAGACCATCCGCTCCGGGAACTTCGACCGCCGGTTGTACGGCGGCGCGTGCGCCCCGATCAGCCGCAGCTCGCGGACCTCGGCCTCCAGCGAGTGCGCGCACTCGACCGCCTCGACGCGCTCGGCGGCGGCCAGCATCTCCGACATCCGGGCGCGTTTCTCGGCGGCGGTGAAGTAGCTGCGGACCCGGGTGGCGATGTCCCGGGAGGTGCCCACGTAGAGGGGCCGGTCGTCGGCGGCCCGGAAGATGTAGACGCCGGGGGAACGGGGCAGGCCCTCGGCGAGGTGCCGCTTGCGGCGTTGGGTCGGGGTGACCGCGCGGGAGAACTCGATGGCGTCGCCGACGGTGTCCACCCGGTGACCGCCGAGCCGGCCGATGAGCCCGTGCAGGACGTCCACGGTGGCCCGGGCGTCGTCCAGTGCGCGGTGGGTCGGCTGGGTGCCGGCCCGGAAGTACGCGGCCAGCGTGGCGAGCTTGCGGTTGGGCACCTCGTCACGCAGCAGCACCCGGCGGGCCAGCGCGGCGGTGTCCAGCACCCGGGGATTGGGCCAGCGGTAGCCGTGCCGGGCACAGGCGGCCTTGAGGAACCCGACGTCGTACGGCGCGTTGTGCGCCACCAGCACGGCGTCCGCGACGAACTCCAGGAAGCTCGGCAGCACCTGCTCGATCGGTGGCGCCGGCAGCAGCATCGCCTGGGTGATGCCGGTCAGCACGGTGATGAACGGCGGGATCGGCACCCCGGGATTGACCAGGGTGCCCAGCACCCCCAGCTCCTCGCCGCCGCGCACCTTCACCGCGCCGATCTCGGTGATCCCGCCGCCGTCCGGGGCACCACCGGTGGTCTCCAGGTCGACCACCACGAACGTCGTCGCGTACAGGGGCAGCGCCGGGTCGACACCGTCGACGGTCGGGTCGAGCCCGGCCAGCGCCGGCTGGAGATACTCCTGTTGTGCCATCGCGGGCACGCTAACCGGCCGGTGCGACACTCCGGTCCCAGGCGTCCCACCGGCCCCGCGCGTCGGCCCCGGTCTAGGATGAGAGATCGGCTCACTCACCAGGCGGTGGGCCCGGTCGCGGTGGGAGACTTGCCACATGCCCCTCACCGAGCCGTCCGACGACAACCTCCCAGCGGAGGAGCAGGTCGTCGCGGTGCCGGCTGCCGGTGAGGCGGGTTCTGCCGACGGGGCGGCGACCGCTGGAGAGCCGGCGGAGCCGGAGCCGAGCCTGCCCGAGCCGGTCCGCCAGCGGATCGTCTCGCTCACCGCCGCCGTGCTCCCCAGCCTGCCCTCCGACGAGGTGCCCGTGCCGCTGCGCCGGGTCGCCAAGTTCGCCCCCAACCGCCGGGCCCGCCTCGGCGCGCCCGTGATCGCCGCCCAACTCACCGCCGATCCGCTGTTCCGGCAGCGGGTCACCGCCCGGGTCCTGGCCGACGCCGGTGACCTCGGTACCGCCGTGGTGGAGGGGACCGCGCCCGCCGCCGCCGACCCGGTCGAGGTGGCGGCCCTGGCCTACCTGGCCCGACCCCGGGGCTGGCGCGAGTTGATCGACGCCAGCGGCGCGGCGGTCCGGGCCGAGGCGGACAGCGCGGTGGTCGCCGAGCTGGTCCGCCTGGCCGAGCAACGGGCCACCCGCGCCGAGCACGACCGGGCGGTGGCCCGGGTCGAGGCCGACAAGCTGCGCGACGAACTCGCCCGGGTCCGCGAGGAACTGGGTCAGCTCCGGGAGGAGGCCCGCCAACTGGCCCGTACGCTCCGGGAGACCCAGGTCCGCGAGCGCCGGGCCGCCGAACTGCTCGCCACCGAGCGGGGCCGGGCCGCCCGCGCGGCGGCCGACGCCGACGCCGAGCTGCGTCGGGCCCGGGCCCGGCTGGCCGAGGCCGAGTCGGCGGCCGGGGTGGCCCGGGCCAGCGCCAAGGAGGCCCGCTCGGTCGACGACGCACGGCTGTGGCTGCTGCTGGAGACCATCGGCCAGGCCGCCCTCGGGCTGCGTCGCGAGCTGGCCCTGGACCCGGTCGACAAACTGCCCGCCGACTTCGTCGCGGACAGCTACGCCGACTCGTCGGCGGGCGCCCCGGCCGGGGCCGCCGCCCGCGCCCAGGACACCGACGACCCGGGCCGGTTGGACCAACTGCTCGCGCTGCCCCGAGCCCACCTGGTGGTCGACGGCTACAACGTGACCAAGCGCGGCTTCGGCGAGATGTCCCTGGAACAGCAGCGCAAACGCCTGATCACCGGCCTCGGCGGCATCGCGGCGCAGACCGGCGACGAGGTCACCGTCGTCTTCGACGGGGCCGAACGCATGCACGGCCTGCCGCCCACCCCGCGCGGGGTGCGGGTGCTGTTCTCCCGCAAGGGGGAGACCGCCGACGAACTGATCCGTCGGCTGGTCCGCGCCGAGCCGCCGGGACGCGCGGTGGTGGTGGTCTCCTCGGACCGGGAGGTCGCCGACGGCGTACGCCGCCACGGCGCGTACCCGCTGGGGGCCGACTCGCTGCTGCGGCGGCTGTCCCGCTCCTGACCGGGCCGGGTGTGACCGCCCGGCGCGGAGGTCGGGTCGACGGCGTGCTCGGTGTGATCGACGGGGCGTGGCCCCGGTCGCGGCGGGCAATAGGATGAGCGCCCATGGCGAGGAGGAACGGCGAGATGAGGCGCACCGCGGGCGTCGGGCCCGGTGCCGTCCGTGGCGACGGCGGGGTGCCGCGGTGAGCCCGCGCGGCTGGGCGGTGCTCACCCTGGCCCTCCTCGGCCTCGCCGTGGTGCTGGCCGCGTTGGTGCTGGTCCCGTGGCAGCGCCCGCCGGCACCCCGCGCCGACCAGCTCGCGGCGTTGCGTGACCTGCCCACCGAGCAGGTCGAGCGGGCCCGGGAGTTCCGGGCGGCGCTGCGCCCCGGCGGCTGGGCCGCGTTGGGCATCGGCCTGCTGGTGGCGCTGGCGCTCGGGCTGACCCCGCTGGGCAGCCGCCTGGTCGAGCTGGCCGGGCGCCCGTTCGGCGGGCACTGGATCGCCCAGGCGATCCTCGGCGGGCTGGCCGTGGTGCTCGTCGCCGACCTGCTGACGCTGCCCTTCTCCGCCTGGCGGCACAGCGTGCTCACCCGCTACGGGCTGGCCACCAACGGGTGGGGCGGCTGGACGGTGGACCTGCTCAAGTCGTACGCGGTCAGCGCGGTGATCGGCGCGGTGGCCCTGCTCGGCTTCTACACCGTGATCCGGCTGGCGCCCCGCTGGTGGTGGGCGTTCGGCGCGGCCGGCGCGGCGACCCTGGTGGTGCTGCTCTCCTTCGTGCTGCCGGTGCTCGTCGAGCCGGTGTTCAACCGGTTCAGCCCGATGGAACCGGGCCCGTTGCGGACCGAGCTGATGGACATGGCCGCCCGCGACGGCGTACCGGTGCGCGACGTGCTGGTGGCCGACGCGTCCCGGCGCACCCGCGCGGTCAACGCGTACGTCTCCGGGCTCGGCCCGACCCGGCGGGTGGTGGTCTACGACACCCTGCTGCGGGAGGCGACCCCGACCGAGGTGAAGGCCGTCGTGGCGCACGAGCTGGGCCACGCGCGCGACCGGGACGTACCGATCTTCACCCTCACCGGCGCGCTGGGCGCGGCGGCGGCCGTGGTGGCGCTCTACCTGATCGGTTCCTGGCCGCCGCTGCTACGCATGGCCGGGGTCGACTCGATCGCCCAGCCCCGCGCGTTCCCGCTGCTGCTGGCTCTGGTCACGGTGGCCGGGCTGGTGTCCACGCCGGTGCAGGCGCTGATGTCACGGCGGCTGGAGGCGCGTGCCGACGCGCACGCGCTGGCGCTGACCGGCGACCCGGCCGCCTTCGAGGCGATGCAGCGCCGGATCTCCTCGGTCAACCTCGGCGACCCGGACCCGCCCCGCGGGGAGTACCTCTACTCCGCCACGCACCCGTCCACCGTGGAGCGGATCGCCGCCGCCCGCGCCTACGCCCGAGAGGCCGGCCGATGAGCCGCACGTTGTTGATCACGAACGACTTTCCGCCCCGACCGGGTGGGATCCAGTCCTTCGTGCACAACCTCGCGGTGCACCAGCCCGCCGGCTCGGTGGTGGTCTACGCGTCCAGTTGGCACGACGCCGACAAGTTCGACGCCGACCAGCCGTACGAGGTGGTGCGCGAACGCACCCGGGTGCTGCTGCCCACCCCGCTGATCGCCCGACGGGCGGCCCGGCTCGCCCGCACGTACGACTGCGACACGATCTGGTTCGGCGCGGCTGCCCCGCTCGGTCTGCTCGCGGACGGGCTGCGGCGGCGGGCCGGCGTACGGCGGGTGGTCGCCCTCACCCACGGGCACGAGGTGGGCTGGGCGGCGCTGCCGATCGCCCGGACGGCGCTGCGGCGCATCGGCCGTGGGGCCGACGTGGTGACGTACCTGGGCGAGTACACCCGCACCCGGTTGGCGCGGGCGTTGGACGGGCTGACCGACCTGCGGCGGCTCGCGCCCGGGGTGGACGTGGACTTCTACCACCCGTCGGTGGACGGCAGCGGGGTACGGCACCGGTTGGGGCTGTCCGACCGGCCGGTGGTGGTCTGCGTGTCCCGGCTGGTGCCGCGCAAGGGGCAGGACATGCTGATCCGGGCACTGCCGCTGGTCCGCCGCCGGGTGCCCGACGCCGCGCTGCTGGTGGTCGGCGGCGGCCCGTACCGGGCGACGCTGGCCCGGCTGGCCCGCCAGGCCGGGGTGGAGCGGGACGTGGTGTTCACCGGTTCGATCCCGGCGGCCGAGCTGCCGGCGCACTACGCGGCCGGTGACGTCTACGCGATGCCCTGCCGCACCCGCAACCGGGGACTGGACGTCGAGGGCCTCGGCATCGTCTACCTGGAGGCGTCGGCGGCCGGACTGCCGGTGGTGGCCGGCGACTCCGGCGGCGCGCCCGACGCGGTCCGTGAGGGGGAGACCGGCTACGTGGTCGACGGGCGCGACGTCGCCGCGCTGACCGACCGGCTGGTCACCCTGCTCACCGACCGGGACCTGGCCCGCCAGTTCGGGGCGGCCGGTCGTGCCTGGGTGGAGCAGGAGTGGCGCTGGCAGACCCAGGCCCGACGGCTGTCCGACCTGCTCACCGGCTGACCGCAGGGGCAGAGGTAAGGAAGGGTCCCCTGCTAACGCCTGGTGTATAGCAGGGGACCCTTCCTTACCTCTCGACGTCAGCGGATGAGGGCGTGGATGTCCTCGGCGGGGGCCGGACGGCCGAAGTGCCAGCCCTGGCCGGCGTCGCAACCGATCGCGCGCAGCCGCTCGGCCTGCCCGACGGTCTCCACTCCCTCGGCGGTCACCGTCAGGTCCAGCGCGTGCGCCAACGAGACCAGCGAGGCGAGGATGCGCTCGTTGGCCCGGTCGCCCGGGGAGCGCAGCCCACGGACGAACTCACCGGCCACCTTCAACTCCGTCACCGGCAGGTCACGCAGGTACGCCAGGTTGCTGTAGCCGGTCCCGAAGTCGTCGATGGCGATGCGGACGCCCAGGTCGGCCAGGGTACGCAGGGCGCGCACCGGCTCCTCGGCGCTGCTCATCATGGTGCTCTCGGTGATCTCCAGTTGCAGCCGCTGCGGCGGTAGGCCGGTCCGCCGCAGCAGGGCGCGTACCTCCTCCACCAGGCCGGGCCGGCGGACCTGGCGTACCGCGAGGTTCACGCTGACGTACGGCGGTTCGCCGGTGGCGGCGGTCCAGCCGACCGCCTCCCGGCACGCCTCGGCGAGGACCCAGGCACCCAACGGCACGATCAGCCCGGTCTCCTCGGCCAGCCCGATGAAGCTGTTCGGCCGCAGCACTCCCAGGTCCGGGTGACGCCAGCGCACCAGCGCCTCCACACCGAGCACCGAGCCGTCGTGCAGCGACGTCAACGGCTGGTAGTCGAGGTAGAACTCGCCGCGTTCCAGGCCGGCGGGGATCGCCGCGCTCAACGCCTGGCGGGCCTGCTCGCGGCTGTCGCGTTCGACGTCGTACAGCGCCCAACCACCGCCACCGGCGGTCTTGGCCCAGTGCAGCGTGCTGCCGGCGGCGCGCAGCAGATCGTCGGGGGAGGTGTCGGCGGCCCGCCGTTCCACGATCCCGACGCTGGCGGTGACCGTCACGTCGTGCCCGCCGACCACCACCGGCTCGGAGAGCGCGGAGAGCGCCGCCTCGGCGACCGCGACCACGTCACCGGTGCCGGTGGACCGCTCCACCAGGACCACGAACGCGTCGCCGCCGAGTCGGGCCACCAGGTGCGGCTCCACCGCCCGGGACAGCCGCCGGGCCGCCGCCACCAGGGCCCGGTCGCCGACCGAGTGGCCGTACGAGTCGTTGACCCGCTTGAAGCGGTCCAGGTCGAGGAAGCACAGCCCGACCCGCCGCCCGGCACCGATCGTGCCGTCGAGCGCGGCGACGAGCCGCTCGGCGAACAGCGTGCGGTTCGGCAGACCGGTCAGCGGGTCGTGGGTGGCCTGGTGACGGAACCGGGCCTCGCTGGCCCGCAACGCCCGCTCCGCGTCGACTCGGGCGGTCAGCGCGGCCCGGCGGATCGACTCCTGCTCGTCGAGCGTCCGGTCGTGCAGGGCCCGGGCGTAGCCGGTGGCGATCGCGGCCAGCAGCCGGGCCATCCGGTCCTCGATGTCGTCGGCGACCAGGTCGAGGTCGCGGACCAGCCGGAGTTGGATCACCTCGACGGTCCGGCCGAGCGCCTCGGCGGAGGCGATGTGCGCGGCGACCAACTCGTTGGCGACCCGGTGGCCCACCCGCAGATCGAGCGGCTCCGCCCGGAGCGCCTCCGCGAGCTGGTCGGTGAGCCGCTGCAACAGCAGCTCCAACTGCGCGTGCGGCATCGGCAGGTAGCTGGTCCCGGAGACCGCCTTGGCCCAGGCGCGGGCGAACGTGCCGGCGCAGGACCGGCCGTCCGGGGGCTCAACCACCGAGCCGCCCGACCCCGCCCAGGAATACCGCCTGCTCGGCGTTCTCGGCGCTCTCCGGAGTCTCCGGACGCCACTGCGGCACCCACACCACCCCGGGCTCGACCAGCTCGAAGCCGTCGAAGAACGCGGTCAGCTCGGCCCTGCTGCGCACCCACAGCGGGCTGTCGGTGCGCTGGTAGACCTCCTCGGCCTCGGCCCGCTGGGCCTCGTCGCGACCGTCGTCACTGGCCTGCGAGAGCACCAGGTGGCTGCCGGGCGCCAGCGCATCGCGCAGCGTCCGCAGCACGTCGGCCGGGCGGTCGTCGTCCGGCACGAAGTGCAGCACCGCGACGACCAGCACGGCGACCGGCTGGGAGAGGTCGAGCAGGGCGTTGACGTCGGGATGGGCGAGGATCCGCTCGGGATGGCGGAAGTCCTCCTGGACCACGGTGGCCCGTTCGGCGTCGGCCAGGATCTCCCGGCTGTGCGCCACCGCCACCGGGTCGACGTCGACGTAGACCACCCGGGAGTCGGGGGCGTGCCGCTGGGCGATCTCGTGCACGTTGCCGACGGTCGGGATGCCCGACCCGATGTCCAGGAACTGCCGCACTCCGGCGGCGGTGAGGTACTGCACGGCGCGGCGCAGGAACGCGCGGTTGGCCTGGGCCATCAGCGGTGCCTCCGGCACCAGCGCCATCATCGACCGGGCCGCCGCCCGGTCGGCGGCGAAGTTGTGCGAGCCGCCGAGATAGTAGTCGTACATGCGGGCGACGCTGGGTCGTTCGACGTCGATCGTCTCGGGTGACCAGTCCGGCCGCTGCATGCCACACCCCTTCGCGCCAGCCGGGGCGAACCCGCCCCGGCCGGTATTCTGCCCCGCCTGGGCGCAGGAGGCCATAGCGCGATCACGGAGAAGGTCATTGACGTGCGGAGATGCGTTTTCCCGCCGGTGCGGAGACCCACCGCCCCGGCGGCGAGGACGTGCCTCGACGCCGGGTGTCGCGACGGGTGGGTCAGAACTTCGGCGCGTCCGGCGCTTCGAGCAGGCCGAGCCGCAGCGCGGTCATCAGCGCCTGGGCCCGGTTGGCCGCACCCAGCTTCTCGTACAGCTTGGAGATGTGGGTCTTGGCGGTGGACTCGCTGACGAAGAGCTGCTTGGCGATGCCGGCGACGCTCATCCCGTCGGCGAGCAGGCGCAGCACCTGACCCTCGCGGGGGGAGAGCTGCGGACCGGACGGGGCGAGCCGCCGCTTCATCGCCTCGGCCAGGTCGGCGGCGGTGAAGGCGCTGGGCGAGGAGGCGGCGTGCCGGGCGGCGGCCACCACCTCGTCGGCGGGCGCGGTCTTCGGCACGAACGCGCTGGCCCCGGCCTCCAGGGCACCGAAGAGCTGGTCGTCGCCCGCGTACATGGTGAGCACCACGATGCCCATGGTGGCGCTGGACTTGCGCAGCGCGCGGGTGGCCTCCAGGCCGCTGCCGTCGGGTAGCCGCAGATCCATGATCACCACGTCCGGCTGCAACGCACCGGCCTGCCGCACGCCCTCGGCCGCCGTCGCCGCCTCGCCGACGACCTCGAACTGCCGGTCACGCTCGAAGGCGTGGCGCAGGCCCTTGCGGATCAAGTCGTGATCGTCGACAAGGAGGACCTTGGTACGAGTGGCCGGTGTCGGGCTTGTGGTCATCCTCGGGTTACTCCCCTTCTGCTGCTGCGGCGCTACCGCGAACGTTATCGCGCCGGGGCGACGAACCGACCACCACCGCTACGGTCGTCCCGCTCGGCTGTCGCGGCCTGATCTCCAACCGGCCTCGGATACGTTCCGCTCTCTCGGCCATGATCGCAAGACCATAGTGCCCGTCCGAGCGCTGGTCACCTATGCCGTGACCGTCATCCGACACTTCGATCTGCGCGTACGGCGGATCCACCTCGCAGGTGACCCAGAGATTGGACGCTCCGGCGTGCTTGCGCGCGTTGGTGACCGCCTCCTGGGCGATGCGCAACAGCTCCGCCTCGGTGGCGGCGGGCAGCCGCGCGGTGGACTCGTCCAGCGACAGGTGCACCCGCAGCCCGCCGGAGGCGCCGACGGTCCGGGCGTACTCGGCGATGGCGGCGGCCAGGCCACCGTGCCGGTCCACCTCGCTGCGCAGCTCGAACAGGCTCAGCCGCAGCTCGGTGATCACCCGGGTGACCTCCTGGCGCAGCGTCCGCAGCGAGTCGGCGGTCTCCTCGGCGTCGTCGTGCACGGTGGCCAGGGCGTTGTCGATGCCGTAGCCGACCATCACGAGTTCCTGCGCCACCCCGTCGTGGATCTCCCGGGCCAGTCGCTGCCGTTCCTCGTTGGTGGCCAGCGAGCGGACCTCGTCGAAGAGCAGCGCCGCCTCCAGGCGCAGCGCCGCCGGTCCGGTCAGCGCGGTCACCTGGGACACCACCGTCGGCGGGTACGCCTGCCCGGCATCGGCCTCCAACACCACCAGCCCGACCGTACGCAGCCCGGCGACCAGCGGCACGATCAGCGCGGAGACGTCGTTGCCCCGGTGCGTGCGGGACTGCGAACGGGCCGCGGTCTGCGGCTGCTGGCTGGCCCAGGCGTCGGCGATGGCCGAGTCGGCGTCGAGCGTCGTCTCCCAGTCGACCCGGTCGGCGCCGATCTGGGCGAGCACCACCAGCCGCCCGCCGCCGCTGGCGGAGAGCACCGCACCCCGGTCGGTGCGGGCCACCGTGCGCAACTCCTCCAGCAGGTGCTCGGAGATGCCGCCCGGATCGAGGGTCGCCCCGGGCAACTGCCGGGCCACCGTACGGAGCTGGGTGAGCAGGCGGGTCGCCTCAGCGTACGGCTGCGGTTTGCCCTCCTGCCGGACCTGCATCACCCGGTGCAGGGTGCTGGCCGCGTACAGGCCGAGCGCGGCCAGGATCAGCCACTGGGCGCAGACCGCCAGGTAACCGGGCTGGCTGAGTTGGCGTACCCCGCCGACCTCGGTCAGTGCCCCGGCGACCAGCAGGGTCCCGGCGACGACGGCGATCAGCGTGGCGCCCTCGCGGAAGCGTCGGCGCAGCGCGGTCACGGTGACCGGTACGGCCAGGTAGGGCAGTACCGCCGAGGCACCCAGCCCGCCGACGTGACCGCCGACGGTGGCGACCGCGGCGACCTGGCTCGCGGCCAGACCGAGCACCATCACCTCGGCCACCCGGCTCAGCGGCCCGACCAGGCGGTGCTGGGGCGCCAGCAGTGCGGGCACCCCGGCGACCGCCAGCAGGGCGATCCACCACAGTTGTGCCACGTCGCGGGTGGCGAGCAGGGTGAGGACGGCGACCAGCGCGAGTACGACCACCCGCGCCGCCGCGGCGAGCGGGTGGGAGCGGGCCAGGGCCGATGTCGAGGCGGGCACGTGACGGATCGTAGTCAGGCGCCGTAGATGTCGGCGATCTCCGCCGCGTACGTCTTGTGGACGACCTGACGCTTGACCTTCATCGACGGGGTCAACTCGCCGGTGGCCTCGGTGAAGTCGCGGGGCAGGATCCGGAACACCTTGATCGCCTCGGCCTTGGAGACCGACTGGTTGGCCTTGTCCACCGCGGCCTGGATCTCCGCCCGCAACGCCTCGTTCTCGCGCAGCGACTCGACGTCGGTCCCGGCCGGCAGCCCGGTCGACTCCAGCCAGGCCGGCAGGGCCTCCTCGTCGAGGGTGACCAGCGCGGCGATGAACGGCTGTCGGTCGCCCACCACCAGGCACTGGCTGACCAGGCGGTGCGCCCGGACCTGGTCCTCCAGCACGGCCGGGGCGACGTTCTTGCCGCCGGCCGTCACGATGATCTCCTTCTTCCGGCCGGTGATGGTCAGGTAGCCGTCGCCGTCGAGCGAGCCGAGGTCACCGGTGTGGAACCAGCCGTCGGCACTGATCGCCTCGGCGGTGGCCGCGTCGTTGTGCCAGTACCCCTGGAACACCAGGTCGCCGGCGATGAGGACCTCGCCGTCGTCGGCGATCCGGATGGTCACGCCGGGCAGCGGGCGTCCGACGGTGCCGATGCGGGTGAAGTCCGGCAGGTTCGCCGAGGCGGCGGGGGAGGTCTCGGTCAGGCCGTACCCCTCGCAGACGGTGACCCCGACGCCCCGGAAGAAGTGCCCCAGGCGTGCGCCGAGCGGCGCGCCGCCGGAGATCGCGTCCCGGCACCGGCCGCCCAGCGCGGCCCGCAGCTTGGCGTAGACCAGCCGGTCGAAGAGCGCGTGCTGCACGCGCAGGCCCAGGCCCGGTCCGGACGAGGTCTCCAGCGCCTCGCTGTACGCGATGGCGACCGCCTCGGCCCGCGCGAAGATCTTGCCCTTGCCGGCGGCCTCGGCCTTCTGCTTCGCGCCGTTGTAGACCTTCTCGAAGACCCGGGGCACGGAGAGCACGAAGGTCGGCTTGACCTCCTGCAACTCGGCGACCAGGTGCTTGGGGTCGGCGCAGTGCGCCATGGTCACCCGGGCGTGCACCACGCCGATCTGGATGAGCCGGGCGAAGGAGTGCGCCAGCGGCAGGAACAGCAGGGTCGACGCGTTCGGGCGGAACAGGTTCGGCAGCACCGGGACGGCGTTGGCGATGTCGGCGTACATGTTGCGGTGGGTCAGCACGCAGCCCTTGGGCCGTCCGGTGGTGCCGCTGGTGTAGATGATGGTGGCGACGTCCGAGGAGCGCAGGGCGGCGCGTCGCTGGTCGATCTCGGTCGGTTCCACCGCCGCGCCCGCGGCGACGAGGTCGTCCACGCCGCCGAGGTCGATCTGCCAGAGGTGGGCCAGGTCGGGCAGGTCGTCGCGGACCCCGGCCACCAGGGTGGCGTGCGCGGTCGTCTCCACCACGACGCCGACCGCACCGGAGTCGGCCAGGATCCAGGCGGCCTGCTCGGCGCTGGAGGTCTCGTAGATCGGCACGGTGACCGCGCCGGCCGCCCAGATCGCGTAGTCGACCAGGGTCCACTCGTACCGCGTCCGGCTCATCAGCGCGACCCGGTCACCGGGCTGGACCCCGGCCGCGACCAGGCCCCGGGCCACCGCCACCACCTCGTCGCGGAACTGCCGGCAGGTCACGTCGACCCACCCGCCGGAGGCGTCGCGCCGGACGAACTGGACCGAGTCGGGTGCGGCTTGGGCGTTGTCCCAGACCGGGTCGGTGAGGTTGGCGGAATCGCCGACCGTGACGATCGGCGGGACGGAGAACTCGCGCACCTGCACTCCCTCGTGCTCGCTGGCCGGATCTGCCGCCCGAGCGGCTGGAGTGAAACCTACCGTCTGGCCGGCGTACGAGCACATCGCAGGTGGGGCGGCGCGGCGCGGGGCCCAGCACGGACGGGTAGCCTCCCCCCATGGCGGACTCCTCCACCCAGTCGATCACCATCGGCGCGCCACCGGACCGGGTGGTGGCGGTGATCTGTGACTTTCCGAGCTATCCCGAGTGGGCCGAGGCGGTGCGGCAGGCCGAGGTCGTCGAGGAGTACGAGGACGGCTATGCCAGCCAGGTCCGGTTCGTCCTCGACGCCGGGGTGATGGCCGACGAGTACGTGCTCGAGTACGGCTACTCCGAGGACCTGTCGCACATCGAGTGGCACCTGGTGGCCCCCTCGAAGATGCAGAAGTCCCAGCGCGGTTCGTACGACCTGGTCGCCGCCGCCGACGGGGGCACCACCGTGACGTACACGCTGGAGGTGGAACTCGCGGTCGGGATGCTCGGGATGTTCCGCCGCAAGGCCGAGAAGATGATCATGGACGCCGCGTTGAAGCAGCTCAAGCGCCGGGTAGAAACACTCGGTGCGGCGCAGTGACGCGTCCGGCGACCCGGTCGCCACGGTAGAGGAGCCCAGCATGGGTGCGACAGATCCGGGTACGGCCCGGGAAGAGGCGGAGCGGCTGGTCGCCACTCTGCTGGCCGGCGTACGGCTGGCCGCCGCCGATCCCGGCGCCGGGCCCCTCGGCCCGCTCGGTGGGATGGTGACAGGTGTCCTCGGTCACAAGGGCGCCCCCGGCGGCCGGGGCGGCCACCCCGAATCCACCGGCGCCGGTTTCGCCACCGGTGCCGCAGAATGCTGTGTCTGTCCGGTCTGTCGAGGTATCGCCGCGTTGCGCGACCCGAGTCCGGAGTTCGCCGAACGACTCGCCACCGGTGCCGGCGACCTCGCCGCCGGTCTGGCCAGCTTCCTGCGGGCCTTCACCCCGGCCGAACCGCACGCCGACCCCACCGCCCCGCCCCGGTCCGATCCCGGCCACGCCGGGGCCCCGTCCGCCTCCTCGGCACCCACCGCCGGCCCGTCCACGCCCAGCGGGCGCAGCCCGGACAGCGACCACGTGTGGCGCGAGGCCACCCGTACCGGGCATGATTCTCAGCCGGCACCGGAGCGGGACGTCTGGTCCGCCGCCACCCGGGCGGAGGACGACGCCGCACCGGTCGCCACGCCCGTCGACGCCGCCGGGCCGGTCGGGCCGACCGCACGCCGCACGCCGGGCGACCGCCCGGTGGTGCCCGCCTCGCGGGTGCCCGACGGCGCGCCCGCGCCGGCTGACGAGCCCGCAGCGGAGGCGGAGGCCGTGCCCGGCGGACCGCAGGGCGAGCCAGGCGACGGGGCCTGACCAGGGAGGACCCGTACCACCGGCGAGGGCAGGTGCGCGGGGCGGCACAGCAGAGGGGAGTGGCGGCGGTGACGCTGACCATCGGAGTCGACGTCGGTGGCACGAAGGTGGCCGGCGGTGTCGTCGACGACACCGGCAGGGTTCTCGTGCAGACCCGACGGGACACCCCCGCCGACGACGTCGGCAAGACGCGGGACGTCATCATCGAACTGGTCACCGAGCTCGCCTCCGGACACGAGATCCAGGCGGTCGGCATCGGCGCGGCGGGCTGGATCGACGCCGGCCGTTCGACCGTCCTGTTCGCCCCCAACCTGGCCTGGCGCGACGAGCCGCTGCGCGCGTACGTCAGCGCCGCCGTCGGGCTGCCGGTGATCGTCGAGAACGACGGGAACGTGGCCGCCTGGGCCGAGTTCCGCTACGGCGCCGCCCGACAGGCCGACGACTCGATGGTCATGTTCACCATCGGCACCGGGGTCGGCGGCGGCATCGTGCTCGGTGGTGAGCTGGTCCGGGGCGCCAACGGCATCGCCGCCGAACTCGGGCACATGCTCACCGTGCCGGACGGCCACCAGTGCGGCTGCGGGCGGCTGGGCTGCATCGAGCAGTACGCCAGCGGCAGCGCCCTGGTCCGCTTCGCCCGTGCCGCCGCCCGGCAGGAGCCGCACCGCGCCACCGCGTTGCTGGAACTCGCCGACGGCGAGGCCGAGGCGATCACCGGCCCGATGGTGACCGCCGCGGCCAAGGGCGGTGACCCGGTGTCCGCCGAGGCGTTCGCCCAGGTCGGGCGCTGGCTCGGCACCAGCCTGGCGGACATGGCGCAGATCCTCGACCCGCAGGTCTTGGTCGTCGGCGGTGGCGTCATCGACGCCGGTGACCTGCTGATGGGCCCGACCCGGCGCTCGTTCACCGATGCGCTGGCGCAGCGCAGCCGGTTGCCGGTGGCCGACATCCGCCCCGCCGAACTGGGCAACTCCGCCGGCGTCATCGGCGCGGCCGACCTCGCCCGACGGATCTGAGATGAGCACTCCCGACGTGCCGCTGCGCGTCGTGTCGTACAACGTGCACGGCCAGCGCGACGACACCGCCGCGCTGGCCGAGGTGGTCCGCACCACGGCACCGGACGTGGTGGTGGTCCAGGAGGGCCCGCGTCGATTCCGGTGGCGGGAGAAGTCGGCCGCGCTGGCCGAGTCGTTCGGCCTGGTGGTCGCCGCCGGTGGACTGCCCGCCCTGGGCAACCTGGTCCTCACCGACCTGCGGGTACGGGTGACCGACGCCCGGTGCCGGCGGTTCCCGCTCACCCCCGGGCGGCACCTGCGCGGCGCCGCGTTCGCCGACTGCGTGGTAGGCCGGTCCGCCCGGTTCACCGTGGCCGGCTCGCACCTGTCCACCGACCCGACCGAGCGGCCCGGCCAGGCGGAGCTGTTCCGGCGGGACCTGACCGCCGCGCCGTACCCGGTGATCGCCGCCGCCGACCTCAACGAGGAGCCGGGCGACCCGGCGTGGCGGACCGTCGCGGAGGGGCTGACCGACACGGCGGTGGCCGCGGACCGCGCCGACCGGCTCACCTACTCCTGCGCGAACCCCCGGCGGCGCATCGACGCCCTCTTCGTCGACCCCCGGATCACCGTGGTCGACTACGACGTGCTGGACACCCCGCTGACCCGCCGCGCCAGCGATCATTTTCCGATCCTGGTCGACCTGCTGATACCCGCCGCCGACTGACGGTTGGCGCTCCGGCGGGCTGGACAACCCGCTCCGTAGTGGAGAGGATTTCGCGCGACCCGGCACCCGTGCGGAGACGAAGGAGACCCCGGTGCCCACCCCCACCGAGCACCACGGTCGGTCCGAACCGGAGACGACCCCCCTCGCCCGCAGCCGTGACGGTAGTCCGGTCTCCGACCGGGGCGACACCGTCTGCGTCATCGGCGCGGGCGCCAGCGGCCTGACCGCCGTCAAGAACCTCGCCGAGCACGGCTTCGGTGTCGACTGCTACGAACGCGAGACGGGCATCGGCGGTGCCTGGAACTGGCGGCACGACCGCAGCCCGGTGTACGCCAGCACGCACCTGATCTCGTCGCGACCGTTCACCCAGTTCCCCGACTTCCCGATGCCCGACGACTGGCCCGACTACCCGCACCACAGCCAGGTGCTGTCCTACTTCGAGCGGTACGCCGACCACTTCGACCTGCGCCGGTACATCTGGTTCGGCACCGAGGTGGTGCGGGTCGAGCCGGTCGGCGACGACCGCTGGGACGTCACCACGCGCAGCACCGGCGGGTACGGTCCGGAGCGCACCTCCCGGTACGCCGCCGTGGTGATCGCCAACGGACACAACTGGTCGCCGAAGCTGCCCCGCTACGAGGGACTGGAACAGTTCCGGGGCGAGGTGATGCACGCCTCGTCCTACAAGGACCCGGCCCAGTTGCGGGGCAAACGGGTGCTGGTGGTGGGCGCCGGCAACACCGGGTGCGACATCGCGGTGGAGGCCGCGCAACAGGCGGCACGCTGCTGGCACTCCACCCGTCGGGGCTACTGGTACGCCCCGAAGTACGTCTTCGGTCGCCCCGCCGACCAGGTCAACGACACGCTGCTGGCGTTGCGGGTGCCGCTGCGCGTACGGCAGTGGCTCTATCACCGTACGCTGCGGCTGACCGTCGGCGACCTGACCCGTTTCGGCCTGCCCCGGCCCGACCACCGGGTGTACGAGACGCACCCCATCGCCAACAGCCAGCTCGTCTACTACGTCGGCCACGGCGCGATCACGCCGGTGCCGGACGTGACCCGGTTCCACGCGCACTCGGTGGAGCTGACCGACGGCCGGCAGATCGACCCGGAGATGGTCGTCTTCGCCACCGGCTACCTTCCGCGCTTCGAGTTCCTGGACGCGGGTGTCCTCGGCGACGACGAGGGGGTGGGCCGTCCCCGGTTGTGGCTGCACGCCTTCGTGCCGGAGCATCCGACCCTCGCGGTGACCGGGCTGGTCCAACCGGACTCCGGGTTGTTCACGCTGTCGCACTGGCAGGCGGTGCTCTTCGCCCGGCTGCTGCGGCTGCGGACCACCCGGCCGGACCGGGCGACGGCGTTCGCCGCACGGGTCCGGGCCGGTGCCGGTGAACGCTACTCGGGTCAGGTCAAGGACTCGACCCGGCACTGGTTCGAGGTCGGCCACGCCGACTACCTGCGTGTGCTGGAACGCGCGCTGCGCGACCTGGAGGCCAAGTGAGCGTGAGTGAGCGGAGTGAGCGAGCCATCGGGCTCAGTGCGGGGGTGCCTCGCGCCGCCGGGGAGCGAAGCGAGGCGGCGTCGTGAGTGACCGGGTGCGGGTGATGCGGGCGTGGGAGTGGGCGAGGCCGGTCCGTCCGGTGCGCCGCGAGGTGCTCAGCGCCACGCCCGAGCTGGAGGAGGGGCGGCCACCGCTGCTGTTCGTGCCCGGCTTCGGGCACGGTGCCTGGGTGTACGCCGAACACTGGCTCGGGCACGCCGCCGCGCGGGGTTTCCCCGCGTACGCGGTGAGCCTGCGCGGGCACGGCGGCAGTGGTGCGGCGCCGGACGCGACGCTGCGCGCGTACGCCCACGACGTGGTGCAGGTGGCGGCGGGCCTGCCGCGTCAGGCGGTGCTGGTGGGGCACGGCGCCGGGGCCCTGGTGGTCGCACACGCCCTGGCCCGGTATCCGGCCCGGGCAGCGGTGCTGGTGGCGCCGGTCCTCGGCGGATGGGCGACGTTCGGTGCGGCGCTGCGGCGCAATCCGCTCGGCACGCTGCCGGCGGTCTTCGGCGGCGGACTGCGCCTGAACCGCCGCCAGTTGTTCAGCGGTGAGCTGCCCGAGGCGGACGCGCGCCGCCACACCGGCCGGTTGGGGCGGGCGGCCCGGCGGGCGCAGTGGCGGCTGCTGACCGGGGCCGAGCCGGAGCCACCGGTGGGCCGTCCGCCGATGTTGGTGCTGGGCAGTCCGGACGACCGGGTGGTGCCGCCGTCGGCGCTGACCGGGGCGGCCCGCCGCTACGACTCGGCACCGCTGCTCTTTCCCGGCATGGGGCACGACCTGATGCTCGACGCGCGGTGGCAGGAGCCGATCGACGCGATCCTGGACTGGCTGGACAAGGGCCCGGCGCGCGACGTCCGTCCCTGAACACGCGACCGTGCGGCCCGGCCCGGTCCGTGCGGCCCGGCCCGGTCCGTGCGGCCCGGCCCGGTCCGTGCGGCCCGGCCCGGTCCGTGCGGCCCGGCCCGGTCCGTGCGGGCCGGGCCGGCTCAGCCGCTGGTGAGGTGGGTGACCAGGTCGCCGCTCTGGTCCAGGGTGGAGAGGTAGGACCGGGCCCAGGCCCGGATGTCGTGCTGGTGCAGGTGCTCGCGCATGGCCCGCATCCGGGTCCGGACGTCCGCCGGGTCGGCCCGCAGCGCCGCGAGCAGGCCCTGCTTGAGCCCCTCCAGGTCGTGCGGGTTCACCAGGTACGCCTGCGGAAGCTCGGCCGCCGCTCCGGCGAACTCGCTGAGCAGCAGCGCGCCCGCGTCGTCCACCCGGGCGGCGACGTACTCCTTGGCGACCAGGTTCATCCCGTCCCGCAGCGGGGTCACCGCCATCACGTCGGCGACCCGGTAGAGCGCGGCCAGTTCGGCCCGGTCGAACGGCTGGGTCAGGTAGTGGATCGCCGGCTCGCCGACCCGGCCGAACTCGCCGTTGATCCGGCCGACCTCGCGTTCGACCCGGTCGCGGAGGATCTGGTACTGGCCGACCCGCTCCCGGCTGGGCACCGCGACCTGCACCAGCACGGTGTCGCGGACCTTGACGTGGCCACCGGCCAGCAACTCGCTGTACGCCTTGAGTCGCTGCTCGATGCCCTTGGTGTAGTCCATCCGGTCGACGCTGAGGATCACGTGGTCCGGGCCGCCGAGGTCCTGTCGCAGCCGCCGCGCCCGCTCCGCCACGGTCGGTCGACCGGCCAGCGCGGCCATCTCGGCGGTGTCGATGGAGACCGGGAACGCGCCGATGCGCACGACCCGGTCCTCGACCGCGATGCGCCGGTCGGTGGCCGGCAGGCCCAGCACCTTGGAGACCAGTTGGGCGAAGTTGTGCGCGGCCTGGGCCCGCTGGAAGCCGACCAGGTCGGCGCCGAGCATGCCGTGCAGCAGCTCGGCACGGCGGGGGAGCTGCATGAACAGCTCCGGCGGCGGGAACGGCACGTGTAGGAAGAAGCCGATGCGCAGGTCGGGCCGGAGCGTGCGGAGCAGCCCCGGCACCAGTTGCAGGTGGTAGTCCTGCACCCAGACCACCGCGCCGGTCTCGGCGACCTCGGCGGTGGCCTCCGCGAACCGCTGGTTGACCCGCTGGTACGCGTCCCACCAGCGCCGGTGGTGCTCCGGCTGCTCGACCGCGTCGTGGTAGATCGGCCAGAGCGTCGCGTTGGCGAACCCCTCGTAGTGGTCGCGTAGGTCCTCGCCGCTGAGCGGCACGGCGTGCATCCGCACTCCGTCGACGTCCGGCAGGCTGGGCGCGGGACCGGTCCCGCCCGCCCAGCCGACCCAGGTCGCCGGGGTGTGTCGTAGCAACGGGTGTAGCGCACTCACCAGCCCGCCTGGGCTGCGGCGCCACTCACAGGCGCCGTCGAGCGCCACGTTGTCGTCGATGGGGAGGCGGTTGGCCACCACCACGAGAGAACTCTGTCGCATCTCGGGCATTCCGATCAGCAGGGGAGTGACCGCCACGAGAAAGGAACAACCGGGCAGTCGGCGGGTGACGTGACGTACTGCGGTATTCCTACTGACAGTAAGTTACACCACTGTTACGTCCCCTGGCGTGGGCGGTCCGCGTCCCGGTATCCGGGCGGCTACCGTACGCGGTGGGCGACGATCGGCTCAGACCACCGCGCCGTCGTCCGGCCCCCGGTCCTCGGCGTCGCCGGGCCGCAGCCGCCAGACCAGCGTGACGAACCCGGCCAGGATGCCGGTGAAGCCGAGCAGCGTCACGATGCTCGGGTCGGCGGGGAGCAGGTCCGGGAAGAGGAACAACACGAAGCCGAGCACCACGGCGAGGACGCCCGCCATGGCGTACTTCGACACCCGGGGCAGGGGCGGGGGCGGCGGCGGGACGTACCGTTCGTCGTCGTCGGGGTTGTCCGGCAGGTCCGCACCGAAGGTGTCCAGGCCCTCCAGCAGCGACGGGCCGTCGCCGTCGCGGGGACCGCGTCCCACCGAGACGCCGGAGACGTCGGCGGCGTAGGGCAACCGGCGTACGTCGGTGGCGGTCGGGCCGGTCGGCTCCTCGGGCGTCGGCCGGGGGGTGGTGATCGTGCTGCTGCCGCCGTCGGCCTGGTCGTCGACGTTCTCCGCGGCGGGCCACGGGCGGTCCCCGCTGCCGGGCGAGTCGTGGAAGCCGGCGACGATGCGTTCCCACTCGGCGTCGATGTCCGGTTCCTCGGCGCGGGGCGGGCCGGACTCGTCGGCGAGCTGACTGAGATAGTCCCGAGCGGTGCTCAGGTGCGAGCGGTCGACGTAGAGCCGGTCGACCGGCCGGGCCGGGACCGTGGTGGTGCGGGTGACCGGGTTCAGGTCGGCCGAGGGTTGCAGATAGGCGGCGATGCCGCCGGCGGCCAGCACGTCGAGCAGGTGCTCACCGACGCGCGGGTCCACGTCGCCGGCGATGGCGTACTCGCTGGCGTCGAGCCCGTTGTCCCGCCGTCCCCGGCGGGCCCCACCCGCTGACACCGGACCATCCTCCTCATCGCGCCGCCGGCGCGCCCCGCGTCCAGCCCCTCGGCGCGCCCCCGCACGCCGTGCTCTGAATCGTGACACGTCCGGGGTCGGTTCGGGGAGTGCCTTGTGGCGTGGGGTACGAAGTCGGTGTCCGTGCCGCTGGTCGTGGCCGTGCCTCTATGTCCGTTCTTGCTCGGAGCGTGCCAGGGGACACGGCCGCGACCACGCTCCGCCGGTGGGCGGGTCGGCCCGCTCGGACGTTGTGGCGGACGGTGGAGCTTCGTAGGCTTCCTGCCACGCGGCCGTGCCGTCGCGACGACCGCCTCGCGAAAGGACGCCGGTGCTGTACTGGCTCTTGAAGTACGTGTTCCTCGGCCCGCTGTTGAGAGTCGTCTTCCGGCCGCAGGTGGAGGGCCTGCACCACGTACCGGCGACCGGCCCGGTGATCCTGGCCAGCAACCACCTCTCCTTCTCCGACTCGATCTTCACACCGCTGATCGTGCCGCGGAAGGTCACCTTCGTGGCCAAGGCCGAGTACTTCACCGGCACGGGCCTCAAGGGCCGGCTGACGAAGATGTTCTTCGTCGGCACCGGCACCATCCCGGTCGACCGCTCCGGCGGCCAGGCCGCCCGCGCCGCGCTGGACACCCAGCTCACCGTGCTGCGCGCCGGTGGCATCGCGGGCATCTACCCGGAGGGCACCCGGTCACCCGACGGGCGGCTCTACCGGGGCAAGACCGGCGTGGCCCGGCTGGCGCTGGAGAGCGGCGCGCCGGTGGTGCCGGTGGTGATGCTCAACCTGGACGAGATCCAGCCGCCGGGCACGATCGTCCCGAAGCTCGCGCGGGTGCGGATCCGCTTCGGCCCGCCGCTGGACTTCTCCCGGTACGCCGGCATGTCCGGTGACCGCTTCGTCGAGCGCGCCGTCACCGACGAGATCATGTACGAGCTGATGGAGCTCTCCGGCCGCGAGTACGTCGACGTGTACGCGCAGAAACTCAAGACCGCGCCCACCCCCGCACCGGCCGCCCCGGTCGCCGCCTGAGCCGACCCCGGGGCGACGGTCAGGAGGCCAGCGTCCGGGCGCCCGACCCCGCCGGGTGGGCCAGGCGGAGCAGACCGGGCGCGCCGTTGCGGTGCGCGAACGCGCGTACCTCGGTCAGCGGCCCGCTGCTCGCCGCCGGGTCGTCCGCCGAGGCCAGCTCCCGCACCGCGAACGTCAGCGCCAACATCCGGTCGGTCACGTCGGGGATCCCGGCGTAGATCTCGGCGGCGGCCAGGTGCAACTCGGCCGCGCGCCGATGGTCGCCGTCGGCACCGGCCAGTGCGCCGGTCACGGTCCGCAACGCCGCCTCCGACCAGGGCGTACGGTGCCCCACCTGATCCAGCATGGCGCGGACCCGGGCCGCCGGCTTGCGTCCGGCCAGGGTGGCCGCCCAGCCGACGGCGGCGATCCACTCGCCGCTGGCCAGCGCGGGCACCGTCGTCCACGCCTCGGCCAACTCGTCGACGAGCGCGGCGGCCTCCTCGGTGCGCTCCTGCAACGCCCGGCACAGCGCGGCCATCGCCACCATCGTCCAGTGCAGCCGGTGGAAGCCGCTGCGCCGGGCGGTCTCCAGCGCGGCGGCCACGTCGTCGCCGGGCGTCTGCGCGTCCGTCGTCTGCCGGGGTGGCCCGGCGGCCGGCGGCACCGGCTGGCCCCGCAGCACCAGCAGGCAGGAACGCAGTCCGCGTACCTGCATGTCCCAACTGCCGGTGGGGGTGTCGACGAAGGCCTCGGCGGCGGTGAGCAGGCGCGGGAAGTCCCCCTCGAACCAGGCCCGCATCGCCTCGCCCGAGTAGCTGGTGGTCAGCGTCTGCCCGCTGGCGGTGCGGGCCGGTGCCGCCGAGAGCAGCGCGTCCGAGCGCAGCCAGTCGCCCTCCTCACGGACCGCGTACGCGAGGTTCTGGGTGGCCCGGGGCAGCGCCAGGAGCTGACCGGCCCGGCTGAACTCGACCAGGGCGTGCAACTCGTCCAGGCCGGCCCGGTCACCGGCCTGGTACCGGGCGGTGGCCGCGGTGATCCGCGCGTTGGTGCGGATCTCGGCCAACCCGAGCCGCTCGCCGATCTCGGCGGCGGTGGCCGCCGCCGCCACCGCCGGATCGCGCTCGTAGTTGAGCATGTGCAGCCGACCCAGCTCGGCGAAGGCGTCGGCCTTCTGGGCGCTGTCCGGCAGCGGCTCGAACAGCCGGACCGCCCGGTCCAGGCAGACCAGCGCCGCCGGCCGGTCGGCCCGCAGCCAGGCCGCCTGGCCGAGCAGCGTCCAGGCCCGCGCCGCGCACGCCTCGTCGCCGCAGGCCAGCAACCGGTCGGCAAGCGTCTGCACCTGCTCCGGCCCGCCGCCGGAGAGGAACGCGTTGCCGTCCCGGTAGAACGAGATCTCGGTGCTGAGCAGCTCCAGTTGCAGCCGGCCCACCGGATCGGAGTCGTCGGCGAGACCGAGTGCGCGGGCCGCGTGGCTGGCGGCGGCGTCCAACCCGTGCAACGCGTACGCCCGGCGGGCCGCCCGGTGCAGCGCGGCCCGGGCCGGACCGGCGTAGCGGCGGGTCTCCAGGTCCAGTGACCGGGCGATCTCGTGCGCCGCCCAGCGGTGGTGGGCCAGCACCTCGGCCAGGTCGGTGTCCCGGCTCTGCGACAGGGTGTCCAGCCAGTCGGCCGTCCGGTCGTGCCGGGCCACCCGCTCGGTACGCGGCAGCCGCTGATAGCACACGTCGCGGACCAGTACGTGCCGGAAGCGGTACTCCGGCTGGCCGGCCATCGTGGACGCGGCCTGTTCGTGCACGAAGTCACGCTGCTCCAACCGGCGCAACGCGCGCTCGACCGCCTCCACCGGCTGCCCGACGGCGGCGGCCACCGCGCCGGGCCAGAACTGCACGCCGACCACGGCCGCGGCCAGCAGCACCGCCCGGTCCTTCGGGTCGAGCAGGTCCACCCGGTTGGCGATGACCGCGTGCACGCTCTCCGGCATCGGCAGGTCCAGGTGCTTCTCCAGCGACCAGCCGCGCCCCGACTGCCGCAACGCGCCCTGCTCGATCAGCATCCGGACGTACTCGTGCGCGTAGAGCGGGTTGCCGCCGGCCACCTCGATCAGCGGGGTGAGCAGGTCGGCCGAGAAGGCGGCCTGACCGAACATGTGCGCGTACAACGCGGCGATGCCGGTGTCCCGCAGCGGCGGCAGGGTGATGGTCACCGAGCCGGTGATCGTCCCGGCCCAGCTCGGGTCGCGGTCGACCAGCTCGGGACGGGCGGTGCAGAGCAGCAGCAGCGGCACGTCCCGGGCCGCCGCGCCGAGCAGTTCCACGAAGCGCAGCATGGCGTCGTCGGCCCAGTGCAGGTCCTCGAAGACCAGCACGGTCGGTCGGCGCGTGGCCAGGGCCAGCAGGAACCGCCGCCAGGCCGACTCGGCCTCCTCGGCCGGCAGCGGCGTACCGGCCAGCCCGACCAGCGGGCGCAGCGCGTCGGCGACCCGGTCGCGTTCGCCGGGGCCGACCAGTTCGGCGACCGCCCCGGTGAGCCGCTGCGCCGCGCTGGTGGCCGGATCGGTGTCCAGGATGCCCGCCTCGGCCTTGACGATGTCAGCCAGCGCGGCGAACGTGACGTTCTCCCCGAACGGCGGGCAGCGCCCGATCCGCCAGGTCAACGGCTCGTCCACCAGCCGGCCGGTGTGCCGGTGCAGTTCGCGTACCAGCCGGCTCTTGCCGATCCCGGCCCGGCCGAAGACGGTGACCACCTGCGGGCGGCGGTCGCGCAGGCTGCGGTGCAGCGCGTTGACCAGCATGCCCAGCTCGTGCTCGCGGTCGATCAGCGGCGTGGTGTCCGGCTCCCGGTCGGTGGCCTGCTGGCGTACCGCGGACAGCGCCAGCCACACCTCCGTCGGCGCGGACCGGCCGCGCAGGGTGACCGGCGGCTGCTCGTCGTAGCGGATGGTGTCCCGGGTGAGCGCGTGCGTGGTGCCGTCCACCAGCACCCCGCCGGGCGGGGCCACCGACTGCAACCGGGAGGCGGTGTTCACCACGTCGCCGGCCACGATCGCCTGTCCGCCGTCGCGGGCCGCGGCCACGTCCACCAGCGCCTCGCCGGTCGCCACGCCGACCCGGAAGCGCAGCCCGTCGGTGCCGGTGGGGGTGAAGCGGGTCAGCACCCGTTGCAGCTCCAGACCGGCGCGGACGCAGCGCAGCGCGTCGGTCTCGGTGGCCACCGGCGCGCCGAACAACGCCATCACCGCGTCGCCGATGTACTTCTCCACCACCCCGCCGTACTGCCCGACCACCCGGCGGGCGGCGGAGAAGAAGCCGGTCTGCATGCCCCGGACCAGCTCCGGGTCGGCCCGTTCGACGTACGGCGTGAAGTCGATCAGGTCGACGAAGAGGACGCTGACCCGACGTCGGTCCTCCTGGGGGATCGCCGCGTGACGGTCGCTGCCGGCCCGGGGCGTGCCACAGGAGGTGCAGAAGGCCACGTCGGCGGCGAGCGGGTTCAGGCAGTGCGGGCAGACGGCGCCGAGCTCCGCACCGCAGCCACCGCAGAAGCGGTCGCCGTCGGCGGCGGTGCGTCCACAGCGATCACACTGTGCGGCGATGACACCCTCCACTGGCGAGCCCCCGACGCCCGGGGGCGCAGGTCCGAGTATTGCTGCCCGGCGGATTGTCGGGTACCGGGCTGTTGGCTTGTGGACACTCCTCCGGGCGGTCCGACGTGTACCGAACGGCTAGATTCAGGCAGCCGATTCGTTGACACGCTGATCAGGGGGACAGCCTCATGGTGTACGTCATGTTGAAGAGTGACTGGACCGACGGTAACGGAGTCACCCACCCCGCCGGTGACTCGGTGGACGTGGACGCCGCCACGCTCGCGCTCCTGCAGGCCCAGGGCATCGTCGGTGAGGTGCCGGGCTCGGGCAAGGACGGCACCGACTGGGCCGGTCCGGGCGGTACGGACTGGGCCGGCCCGGGCAGCACCAAGCCCTGACCTGGACGGTACGCGGGCGGGGCCGGGGACGATCGTCCCCGGCCCCGCCCGTTCGTCGTGCCCGTTCGTCGCGGTGGGTCAGCGGTCGCTCATGCCCGCCCGGCGACGCAGGGCCGGTACGTCGGTGACGACGATCCGCCGCCCCTCGGTCCGCAGCCAACCCCGGTTGGCGAACGACCCGATCGCCTGGTTGACGCTCTGTCGCGAGCCGCCGGCCATCTCGGCGAGCTGGCTCTGGTTCAGCTCGATGGTGATCATCGGGGCCTGACTCTCCCCGGCGAGCCGGACCAGCGTCTTGGCGACCCGACCCGGCAGGTCGAGGAAGACGTGGTCGGCGTTCTGCTCGGTGAGCCGACGGATCAGCGCGCCCAGTGAACGCATCACCGCGTCCAGGATCCGCGGGTTGGAGTGCACCAGCTCCATGAAGGCGCCCCGGGACAGGGCCAGGGCGGTGCAGTCCTCGATCGCCTCCGCCGAGGCGGACCTCGTGGAGGCGTCCAGCAACGAGACCTCACCGAGGACGTCCGGCGGTCGGATCACCGACAGCACGGCCCGTTCGCCGGTCGGCGCGGTGCGGAACACGGCCACGGCACCCCGCCGCAGCACGATCAGTGACTCGCCGGGGTCGTTCTCCACGAACAGCAACTGACCCTTGCGGTACGTCCGGGGCACGGCCGCGGCGATGACCCGCTGACGCACCTCCGGCTCCAGCCCGGCGAACATCTCCACACCCGTGAGCGCGTCGCCCGGCTCCGGCAGGCGCATCTCCACGGCCCCACCCCTCCCCGGTAAAGGACCCAACTCGCTCACCGGGTGAGCCTGGCGGCCCCTGACGAGGTGGTCTGACACCCGTACGGCGTCCGGCAGCGGTAACACATCAGATCATGACGGTCCGGTCGCTTGCTGTACACCCCTCAAATCACTTCCGTGACAGCTTCGAGCTGCGAGCTCTCCCAATCCGGACGATTGGAAACGCTCCCGGGGTGGGTGACCCGGCCGATCGGGCCCGGTGGGCGTCGGCGAGGATGGCGGGGATGGCCTACCGCTACTTCTACGACTGCGAATTCATCGAGGACGGCCGGACCGTCGAGCTGGTCTCGATCGGCGTCGTCGACGAGTACGACCGCGAGTTCTACGCGGTCTCCACCGAGTTCGACGCCGCCCGCGCCGTGCCCTGGGTACGCCGCAACGTGCTGGACAAGCTGCCGTCCCCGGCCGACCGGGCGTGGCGGTCGCGGGAACGCATCCGCGACGAGCTGTACGACTTCCTGGTCGAGCCGATCCGTGACCGGCCCGGCGAGGAGTTGGAGCTGTGGGCCTGGTACGCCGCGTACGACCACGTCGCGTTGGCGCAGCTCTGGGGCGCCATGCCGGCGTTGCCCCGGGAGATCCCGCGCTACACCAAGGAGCTGCGCCAGCTCTGGGAGGAGCGGGGGCGGCCCCGGCTGCCCAACGCCGACGCGGCCCGGCACGACGCCCTGGTCGACGCCCGGCACAACCTGGCCCGGTGGCGGGCGATCACCGGGTCGTGACGCTGCTGTCCGCCCGGTGCGGCGATCGGTGGTTTGGTCCGTTCCGTCCCGGGCATCGGTGTGGCCAACGGTGCCGAGGCGAGGGAGCGTGACGAGGTGTTGACCGTCCGGGACGCCCGGCGCCGGATCACCGAGTTGATCAGGGCGGCCGGTGTCTGCACCCTCACCACGACCTCCCTCGACGGCCGGTTGGTCGGCCGTCCGATGACCCTGCAACGCGCGGACTTCGACGGTGAGTTGTGGTTCTTCGCCTACGCCGGGTCGTCGACCGTGCGCCAGTTGCGGGTCAACGCGGAGGTCGAGGTGGGCGTGCACGACCCGGACGGTCAGGTCTGGGGGGCGATGTCCGGTACCGCCCGGGACGACTACGACCCGGCGCGGGCGCAACGGCTGTGGCACCCCGGGTTGGCCGCGTGGTTCCCCGACGGGCCGGCGACCAGCGGATTGACGTTGGTCGCGGTGCACGTCACCGCGGCCCGGTGCTGGGACGCCCGGGACGGCCGTACGGTGGGCCTGCTGGGGCAGGGTGGCACTGCGCGGGGTGGCGGTCCGACGTCGGGCGAGGACGACGGCTACTGACTGGTAACCGGGGCGCGGTGTGAGGTGGGCCGGTGCGGCGACTACAGTTCGGAGGGACGGCCCGCCCCGGGCCGGCAACGGTGCCGAGGTCTGACCTGACACGTATCCTGGGGCTTGATCGGGCTTGACCGAATTGCTCCCAGGAGGATGAGCGGATCATGCGTATCGGCGTGCTCACCGGCGGCGGCGACTGCCCGGGTCTCAACGCGGTCATCCGGGCGGTGGTCCGTAAGGGCGTCGCCAGCTACGGCCATGAGTTCGTAGGGTTCCGGGACGGCTGGAAGGGCCCGCTGGAGGGTCTGTCCCGTCCGCTCGGCATCGCGGAGGTCCGGGGGATCCTGCCGCGCGGCGGCACCATCCTCGGCTCCTCGCGGACCAACCCCTTCAAGATCGAGAACGGCGTCGAGCGGATCAAGGAGAACCTGGCCGCGCAGGGCGTCGACGCGCTGATCGCCATCGGCGGCGAGGACACCCTCGGTGTCGCCACCAAGCTGCACGAGCTGGATGTCAAGGTCATCGGCGTGCCGAAGACCATCGACAACGACCTCGGCGCCACCGACTACACCTTCGGCTTCGACACCGCGGTGAACATCGCGATGGAGGCGATCGACCGGCTGCACACCACCGCCGAGAGCCACCACCGCACCCTGGTCGTCGAGGTGATGGGCCGGCACGCCGGCTGGATCGCCCTGCACGCCGGCCTGGCCGGTGGCGCCAACGTGATCCTGCTGCCCGAGCGGCAGTTCGACGTCGAGCAGGTCGCCGGCTACGTCGAGAAGCGCTTCCAGCACCAGTACGCCCCGATCGTCGTGGTCGCCGAGGGCGCCCAGCCGCTGGAGGGCCAGATGGTCCTGCAGAACCAGGAGCTGGACTCGTTCGGTCACGTCCGGCTCGGCGGCATCGGCCAGTGGCTGGCCGAGCAGTTGGAGGCCAAGACCGGCAAGGAGGCGCGCACCGTCGTGCTCGGGCACATCCAGCGCGGTGGCACGCCGACCGCGTTCGACCGGGTGCTCGCCACCCGGCTCGGCCTGCAGGCGATCGACGCCGTGCACGAGGGCGACTGGGGCAAGATGGTCGCGATGCAGAGCACGGACATCGTCCGCGTCCCGCTCGCCGACGCCACCCGCGAGCTGAAGACCGTGCCGCTGGAGCGGTACGCCGAGGCCGAGGTCTTCTTCGGTAGCTGATCGTCGTCCCGAGGCCGAGGCGGGCCACCCGGCCCGCCTCGGCCTCGGCACCCGAAGGGGGTACGTCAGGTGTCAGCCGGGGTGCACACCGTCGCGGTGATCGGCGCGGGCAAGATCGGTGAGCTGATGCTCTCCGGCCTGCTGCGGTCCGGCTGGCCGGTGGACCGGCTGCTGGCCACCGCCCGACGGCCGGCCCGCGCCGAGGAGATCGCCGCCCGCTACGGCGTCCGGGTGGTGGACAACCTGACCGCCGTCGACGAGGCCGACGTGCTCGCCGTCTCGGTCAAGCCACAGGACGCCGCCGCCCTGCTGGACGAGATCGGGCCCAAGGTGCCCGCCGACAAGCTGGTCATCTCGCTCTGCGCGGGCCTGCCCAGCAGCTTCTTCAGCCGCCGGCTGTCCGAGGGCACCCCGGTGGTCCGGGTGATGACCAACACCCCGGCCCTGGTCGACCAGGCGATGACCGCCATCTCCGCCGGGGCACACGCCACCGGCACGCACCTGGCGCTGGCCGAGGAGATGTTCAAGCCGCTCGGCGCGACGATCCGCGTTCCCGAGACCCAGCAGGACGCGGTCACCGCGCTCTCCGGCTCCGGCCCGGCGTACTTCTATCTGCTGGTCGAGGCGATGACCGACGCCGGCATCCTGCTCGGCCTGCCCCGGCAGGTGGCGCACGACCTGATCGTGCAGACCGCGATCGGCTCGGCGGTGATGCTGCGCGACTCCGGCGAACACCCGGTGAAGCTGCGCGAGGCGGTCACCTCGCCCGCCGGAACCACCATCTCCGCCGTACGCGAGCTGGAGAACCACGGCGTACGCGCGGCGCTGCTGGCCGCCCTGGAGGCGGCCCGCGACCGGGCCCGCGAGCTGGCCGCCCAGGCCGAGTGAGCGGCGACGCCGGTACGCGCTGACGCCGACCCGGCGGCGCGGGTCCCGGCGGGCTCCGGCCGGTGCCGGGCGTGCCGCATACTGTCGCGGTGTTCACACTCGCCCAGGCCCGACACCTGGTGGCCACCCTGCACCCCCGCATCGACGAGCTGATCCGGGTCCGGGCCGACCTGGCCGAGTTGCAGATCGACCTGGCCACCCACGGGCTGAGCGCGCTCGGCGGCCGACCCGAGGTGAAGGCCCTGGAGGCCCGGCTGCACGCCATCCTCGACGAGCTGCGTCAACCCGGCATCGAGGTCAAGAGCCTGGCACCGATCCTGCTCGACTTCCCCGGCGAGCGCGACGGCCGCCAGGTGCTCTGGTGCTGGCTGGAAGGCGACAGCGACGTGCGCTGGTACCACCGCGCCGACTGCGGCTTCGCCGGCCGCCGCCCGCTCTGAGGCGCCGGTGCGGCCGAGGCGACCGACGACGGGAGACCGCTGATGTTCGCACTGGCCCTGACCGAGGACGCGCAACTGCGCCCGCTGAATCCATGGCAGGCCGAGGAGTTCCTGGCCAACCTGGACCGGGCCCGGGAACACATCTCGCCCTGGGTGGGGCCGTCCTTCGTGGCGACCGACCTGGACGGGGCGCGGCACGTGTTGCAGCGGTACGCCGACCGGTGGGCCCGGGACGGCGGCGGGATCTGGGGGATCTGGCTCGGCGACCGGCTGGTCGGTGGGGTGCTGCTGGTGTCGTTCGACGCGGCGACCGGCGTCTGTGAGGCAGGCTGCTGGCTGGAACCGACGGCCGAGGGGCGTGGCCTGGTGACCCGCGCGGTGGAGCGGATCATCGACTGGGCGCTCGTCGAGCGCGGCCTGCACCGGGTCGAATGGCGCACCAACGCCGGCAACGTCCGCAGCATCGCGGTGGCCCGTCGGCTCGGGATGCGGCGTGACGGCGTACTCCGGGAGGTGTTGTCCCGCCCGGACGGGCGGGTCGACCTGGAGGTCTGGTCGGTGCTGGCGCCGGAGTGGCGGGCCCGCCGCGCGGGCGCGGCGGCTGGCGACGGATGAACCTGGAGTCGGGACCGGCACCCGTGCCGTGTCGGGGAGGGCTGACGGGTCAGCCGGCCTCGGCCAGGGCCGCGCGTACCTTGTCGGCGTCGCCGGGGGCCTCCTGCTGCCAGTTGGCCGGATCGGCGGAATAGACCGTGCCGTAGGCCGGGGTGTCCGGCTGGAACCGCCAGCTCTCGGCAAGGCTGCCGGCGTCCACCGCGTCGTAGCCGATGCGGTCGAGGAACGCGGTGACCACGGCCTTGGCCTCGGCGTCGTCACCGGCGATCGGCAGCGCGCTGCGGTCGGCCGCGCCGCTCGGCCGGGCCAGGGAGGACAGGTGCCTGAAGTGGATGTTGTTGAACGCCTTCACCACGCGCGCCTCGGGCAGGTGACGTTGCAGCAGCTCGCTGCTGGTGGCAGTGCCCTCGTCCAGTTCGGGGAACCGACCGTCGCGCTGCGGGTAGTAGTTGTTGGTGTCGACGACGACCTTGCCGGCCAGCGGCGCGACCGGCACCGCCCGGTACGCCTTGAACGGGATGGTGACCACCACCAGGTCGCCCGCCTCGGCGGCGGCGTCGGCGGTGCCCGCGCTGGCGCCCGAGCCCAACTCGTCGACCAGGTCGGCGAGCGTCTCCGGCCCGCGCGAGTTGCTCACCACCACCTCGTACCCGGCGGCCACCGCCAGGCGTGCCACGGTGCTGCCGATGTGTCCGCTCCCGATCAACCCCACGACCGACACGCCAGATCCTCCCGCCACACGCCGACCCGTCACGTCCGAACCTACCCCCGCCTCCGGCCACCGACCCGGGGTTCTCGCCGGATCCGGTCCACCCCGCCGATCATGGACTTGTGGTGCGCCCCAACGGGACTTATGGGTCATAGAACCCGCCACAACTCCATGATCGCCGGGGCTGAGTGTGTGACTGTGCGCGTCGCTGGACGACGGTGCGAGTCGCGGCGGGGCTCAGTCGAGCGTGCGTACCCGCCAGCCTGCGCCGCTGCCGCCCGGTGTGCCCAGTGTCCGTACACCCTCCGCGGCTCATCAGACGCCGACCCCCGCGTTGATCAAGAAGTTTGGTCACGGAAGGGGCAGGTCTGAGGGTGCAAACTCCTTGGTCAACTCCGGTGACGCACACCGTCGGGGTGGGGCGGCGAGGTCAGGGAGTGGGGAGGGTCTTTTCGATGGTGGTGCGCAGGGTGGCGTCGTCGGGGGTGACGGTGGGGGCGAACCGGGCGGCGACGGTGCCGTCCGGGGCGACCAGGAACTTCTCGAAGTTCCAGCGGACGTCGCCGGTGTGGCCGTCGGCGTCGGCGGTCTGCACCAGGGCGGCGTAGAGCGGGTGCCGGTCCGGGCCGTTGACGTCGACCTTCTCCGTGAGCGGGAAGGTGACCCCGTAGTTGACCTGGCAGAACTCGCTGATCTCGGTGGCGCTGCCCGGTTCCTGGCCGGCGAACTGGTTGCACGGCACGCCGAGCACCACCAGCCCCCGGTCGGCGTACTCGTCCTGGAGTTGCTGGAGGCCGGCGTACTGCGGGGTGAGGCCGCAGCGGGACGCCACGTTGACCACCAGCAGCGACTGGCCACGGTACTGGGGGAGGTCGGCCGGGCCGCCGGTGAGCGCGCCGATCGGGATGTCGAAGACGGTCATGACCGCGAGGCTACCGCCGGCTGGTCCGGCTGCCCGGAGCGCCGCGCGGTGATCTACCGCTCGGTAACCGATGGTCGGTCGACGGCGGGTGCGGCGCGGCTCGCGGAAGACGGAGCCGCCGCCGGTGGCGGGACCACGTGGGCCCCACCACCGACGGCGGATCGTTGAGTGCCGAGTCCTCAGGAGGCGGCGGGTTCGAGCGTGCCGGCGTAGTCCGGGTTGGCCTTCAGCCACTCCTCGACGGCCTTCTCCTCGTCGTTCTGGTGCACGTTGAACATCAGGTCCTCCAGCGAGCCGAGCTGCTGGGTGTCCATCTTGAACTTCTTCAGCATCTCGGTGACCTCGGGGAAGTCCGCGCCGAAGCCCTGGCGGGCCAGGGTGTTGATCTCCTCGGTGCCGCCGAGCGTGCCCTTCGGGTCCGCCAGGTCCTTCAGCTCGTAGTTCGCGTAGGCCCAGTGCGGGTGCCACAGGGTCACCACGATCGGCTTCTGCTCCTTGATCGCGCCGTCCAGCGCGGCCAGCATGGCCGGGGTCGACGAGGTCTTCAGGCTCAGCTTGCCGGTCAGACCGTACTCCGGGATGACCTTGTCCTGGGTGGCGGCGGTCAGGCCGGCGCCGGGCTCGATGCCGATGATCTCGCCGTTGAAGGTGCCGGCCTTGTCGGCCAGGTCCTCGAGCGAGTTGACGTCGCTGACGTACTGGGGCACGGCGATGCTCAGGCGGGCGTCGTCGTACCAGACGCCGAGCTTCTCCAGGTTGTCGCCGTACTCCTTCATGTAGTCGGCGTGCGTCTGCGGCAGCCAACTGTCGAGGAAGAGGTCGATGTCGCCGGTCGACAGGCCCTGGTAGACGATCCCCGCCTCGACGTTCTTCAGCTCGACCTCGTAGCCCTTCTCCTCCAGCAGGTTCTTCCAGAGGTACGAGGCGGCGATGGCTTCGTCCCAGGACATGTAGCCGATGGTGATCTTCTTGTTGTCACCGCCGGAGCCGCCCGCGGAACCGTCCGAGTCACCGCAGGCGGCGGCACCGGTCAGCGCCAGGGCGGCGGTGGCCGCCAGCGCGACTCGGCGTACCAGTTTGCTGCTCCACATGTGGAGTTTCCTTCCCTCGTTGCTCTGCACCGGCGGAACTCGCGGTAGCGAGGCAGGGCACCGGCAACGGGACTTCCCTGCGTGGGTCAGGACGGGGGTCAGACTCGTTGCATGGCGCGTTGCGCCTTCGCGGACGCGGTGCGCGCGCCGATCGAGTCGGTGAGGCGGTCGAGCACCACTGCCAGGATCACCACGGCGATGCCGCCCTCGAAGCCGGCGCCGACCTGGACCCGGGCGAGTGCCGTCATGATCACCTCGCCGAGACCGCCGGCACCGACCATCCCGGCGATGACGACCATCGACAGCGCCAGCATGATGACCTGGTTGACGCCGGTCATGATGGTGGGCAGGGCCAGTGGCAGTTTGGTGCGCAGCAGGATCTTCCACGGCGAGGCGCCGAACGCCTCACCGGCCTCGATGACCTCGCGGTCGACCTGGCGCAGGCCCAGCTCGGTCAGGCGTACCCCGGGCGGCATGCTGAACACCACGGTGGCCAGCACCCCGGGCACGGCGCCGACACCGAAGTAGAAGATGGCCGGGATCAGGTAGACGAAGGCGGGCATCGTCTGCATCAGGTCGAGCACCGGTCGGACGACCGCCGAGGCGCGGCGGTTCTCCGCGATGAAGATGCCCATGGGTACGGCGAGCAGCAGGGCGAGTCCGCTGGCCACCAGGACCAGCGCCAGGGTGCTCATGGTCTGGTTCCAGATCGGCATCCCGGCCACCATGCCGAGTCCGAGCGCGGTGCCGAGGGCGAACTTCCAGCTTCGCAGCCACCAGCCGAGCCCGGCGAAGATCAGCACCATGACGATCGCCGGAGGTGCGGTCAGCAGGTCCACCAGTGGCTCGACCAGCGCGTCGACGGTGGCGGCGATGCCGTCGAAGACGGCGGACAGGTGCTCTCTCGACCAGTCGACGGCGGTCTTGAACGCGTCGCCGATCCGGATGTACGGCAGCAGGTCGTCGAGACCCTCGGCGCGGTTCATGCGGACCCTCCCGTGAGGCGGACCGACGGCTCGGCGGCCACCTGGACCGGCACCTGCGGTGCGCTGTCGCTTGCGGTCGGCGTCGTGTCGGCCGCTTCGCCTGGCTGACCTGCGTCGGCGGTCGGCGTCGTGTCGGCGGCCTCCGCAGTGGCGGTGTGCTCGCCGACCTCGGCGCTGATGCTGCCCAGGGCGCTCAGCAGCGTGACCCGTGGAATCACGCCGGCGAGCCGCCCGGCCGGGTCGACCACGGCGACCGGTGCCGGACTCTCGGCGCAGGGCGCGAAGATGTCGGCCACCGGCGTCGTGTCCTCGACCGTTCGGGCGTACTCGGTCGAGACGATCTCCTGGAGGTTCTTCAGTCCCTCCCGGACCGCCCGGGCGGCGTCGTCGGCGGTCACGGTGCCCAGGTACCGCTTGTCGCGGCCGGTGATGTAGACGGCTGACGTCTGGGTCTCGCGCAGCACGCGGGCGGCCACCCGTGGGCCGGAGTTCACGTCCACGACGCCGAGTGGTCGCTCCATGACCGCCGCCGCGGTGAGGATCCTGGTCCGGTCGACATCGGCGACGAACTGGGCGACGTAGTCGTTGGACGGGTCGGTGAGGATCTCCTCGGCGGTGCCGATCTGGACGATCCGGCCGGCGCGCATGACCGCGATGCGGTCGCCGAGGCGCATCGCCTCGTTGAGGTCGTGCGTGATGAACACGATCGTCTTGCCGAGCTCGGCCTGTAGTTCGAGGAGTTGGTCCTGCACCTCGCGGCGGATGAGCGGATCGAGCGCGGAGAAGGCCTCGTCCATCAGCATGATGTCGGTGCCGGCGGCAAGCGCGCGGGCCAGGCCGACCCGCTGGCGCATGCCGCCGGACAGTTCCTGCGGCAGCTTGTCCGCCCATTTGTCCAGGCCGACCATCCGGAGCGCCTGCAGTGCCTTCTCCCGGCGCTCGGCGCGGGGCATGCCCGCGACCTCCAACGCGTAGCCGGCGTTGTCCAACACCGTCCGGTGCGGCTGGAGCGCGAAGTGCTGGAAGACCATGCTGATCTTCTCGCGGCGCAGCTTGCGCAGCGCGGCGGGCTTGAGCGTGGTGATGTCGACCCCGTCGACCTCCACCGTGCCGTGCGTGGCGGGCAGCAGGCCGTTCAGCATCCGGATCAGGGTGGACTTCCCCGAGCCGGACAGGCCCATGACCACGAAGATCTCACCGCGTGCGACCTCGAAGTTCGCGTCGACGACCGCAGCCGTGACCGGCAGCCCCGCCAGCTCCTCGTCCCGGCCTGCGCTGTTCCTGAGGATCTCCATCGCCTTGTCGGCGCGGTTCCCGTAGATCTTGTACAGGGAGTTCACTCTGAGTGCGGACACGGTCTCCATTCCAAGGGCATGTGGTACGAGGCCAATTCTCGGGCTACGTACGCAGGCGCAGCTATCGATGTTCTCGTGCCGTGGGGCCGACCGAAGGCAGGGCGGTCCCAGGTGAGCGGGGTCCGACCCTACCCGACAGGTTTCCGCAGGCGAAAACGTCGGAACAATCTGTGCCGGAAGTGGAGCAGCGCGAATGCGCTGCGGTCATTGCGGGCAGCATGGGAGGCACAAGCGCGGTTCTGGGATGGAGGATCGGTAATCAGCCGGGACCTCCGACGGCGGCAATTTCAGGGCAAATCGGTCGATCGAGAGTCGTGGCGATCACGTCGTGTAGCCGTGGATGTTCCGATGGCTTCTGCTCGTCCGTATGCCCCACGCGCCTCCCGGCGGCCGGTGGCGCCGCATTCTTCGGCTGCGGGGATCGGCACGCCATTGCTTGTGATGAATTCGATCGATTCCGATATTCACGGATTCGACATGGAATCTTCGTGAAACCGAGACGGAATCTCCATGGGGTCTACACGGTTTCGACGGGCTCCGAATTCCGGCATCGGCGGTATGTGTAGCGAGCGGCCGGTGTCGATGGATGTTCGGCGGCGGGTGTGATTTGACCGGCAACCTGGCGGGCTGTCGGTGGTGATCCGGCCCCGATCCGGGCGTGTTGGGTGGTGTGCCCGATTTCGCCGGTACGGGTGGGTGGCCCGACGGGCGCGTGCAGGTGGTGTCGCCCGGCGGTGGACGCTGGTTCCGCTGCTCGGGGGTGGTGTGCTCCGAGGTCGGAGGGGTTCCGGTCGGGCCGGTGATCGATACATGGACATCTTGACGAAGTGGTGTCGTGTGAGTAGCGTCTCCTCATCCTTTTGGAAAGTTTCCTAACTGTTTGGAGACGCCACATGAAGAGATCGCTCCGCCGGGCCCTCTGGGTCGGCGCCGTGGTCGCGGTGACCGTCGCCACGGTCCCGATGGCCTCGGCGTTCGGCGCCGGAAGCGTGACCACCTCGTTCAGCCGGGTGTCGGACTGGGGGACCGGTCACGAGACGCGGGTCACCGTCACCAACGGCTCGACGGCCACCGTCAGCACCTGGCGTATCGAGTTCGAGCTGCCCTCGGGCACCAGCATCAGCAGCTCCTGGGACGCCGACGTCACCCGCAACGGCAACCGCTACGTGGCCGTCAAGAAGAGCTGGGCCGGTGGGCTGGCCCCGGGCGCCTCCTTCAGCTGGGGCTACAACGGCACCGGTGCGTACCGTGCGCCGTTGAACTGCACGGTCAACGGCGTGGCCTGCGGCGGTGGCACCCCGCCGCCCACCACGACGCCGCCCACCACCACCCCGCCGACCACCGCTCCGCCCACGACCCCGCCGCCCACCACCCCGCCCCCGACCACGCCGCCGCCGAGCGGCCAGAAGGTCGTCGGCTACTTCACCCAGTGGGGCGTCTACGGCCGCAACTACCACGTCAAGAACATCCACACCAGCGGCTCGGCGGCCAAGCTGACCCACATCCTGTACGCCTTCGCCAACACCACCGGCGGCCGGTGCACCATCGGTGACAGCTACGCCGACTACGAGAAGGCGTACACCGCGGCGGAGAGCGTGGACGGCGTCGCCGACACCTGGGACCAGCCGCTGCGGGGCAACTTCAACCAACTGCGCAAGCTCAAGAAGATGTATCCGCACATCAAGGTGATCTTCTCGGTCGGCGGCTGGACCTGGTCCGGCGGCTTCACCCAGGCCGCGCAGAACCCGACCGCCTTCGCGGAGAGCTGCTACAACATGGTCGAGGACCCGCGCTGGGCGGACGTCTTCGACGGCATCGACATCGACTGGGAGTACCCGAACGCCTGTGGCCTGACCTGTGACGCCAGCGGCCCGAACGCGTTCAAGAACGTGATCAGCGCGCTGCGTACCCGGTTCGGTTCCTCGGCGTTGGTGACCGCCGCGATCACTGCGGACGGCAGCAACGGCGGCAAGATCGACGCGACCGACTACGCCGGTGCCGCGACCCACCTCAACTGGATCATGCCGATGACGTACGACTACTTCGGCGCCTTCAACGCGCAGGGGCCGACGGCGCCGCACTCGCCGCTCAACTCGTACACCGGTATCCCGCAGCAGGGCTTCTGGTCGGACGCGGCCATCCAGAAGCTCAAGAGCAAGGGCATCCCCGCCAACAAGCTGCTGCTCGGCATCGGCTTCTACGGCCGGGGCTGGACCGGGGTCACCCAGACGACGCCCGGCGGCACCGCCACCGGACCGGCCCCCGGCACCTACGAGCAGGGCATCGAGGACTACAAGGTGCTCAAGAACACCTGCCCGGCCACCGGCACCGTCGGCGGCACCGCGTACGCCAAGTGCGGCAGCAACTGGTGGAGCTACGACACCCCGGCCACCATCGGCGGCAAGATGACGTACGCGAAGAACCAGGGCCTCGGTGGCGCCTTCTTCTGGGAGCTCTCCGGAGACACCAGCAACGGCGAGCTGATCGGCGCCATCAAGGGCGGTCTCGGCTGAGCCGAAGGCCGACGCATCACCCACACGACGGGGAGGGGCCGCACCGGCCCCTCCCCGTCCGCCTGCCCACCCACCGCGCATCCGTCGGTGGGGCGTGCACGCGGGTACGGCGGGCGCACGCGGGTACGGCGGGCGGGTGCGGGTGCGGTGTAAGGAAGGGGCCCTTCCTATACGAAAAGCGATAGGAAGGGCCCCTTCCTTACATCAGCGGCGGGTGTGACAGACTCGCCGATCGAGCGGACGGGAGGTGACGACAACGATGCCGACGAGGTTCCGGCGGTCGGTCGTCAGCGCCGTGCTGCTCGCGACGATGCCGTCCGCGCTGGTCGGGTGCGGCCTGCTCGGCGGCGGGGACGAGGCGCAGCAGCCCGGCCGGGCGCCCGCCGAGGAGGCCATGACCAAGGCCCGCGAGCGGGTGCAGGCGTACCTCGACGCGATGGCGGCCAAGGACGTGGCGGCCGGGCGCAGCCAGCTCTGCGCCGCGCTGCACGAGGCGTTCGACGCCGCCGCCACCGGCCCGAACGGGGACTTCGCCGACCACTTCGAGGTGCCGCGCTCCGAGATCGTCGACATCCGGCCCGGGGCGGCCGGGCAGGAGGTCAGCGTCTCGGTCACGGTGACCGCCGGTCGCCGCGAGGCCACCCGCGCGCTGCTGTTCACGGTCACCAGGGACGGACTCGACTGGTGCATCTCCGCCGAACGGCCGGGCGGGAACAGTCCCGCCCCGGTGGCGCCGGACGGCAGCGCCCCGGCACCGACTCCGTGACCTGCCTCGCCGCCTGACCCGTCCATCTGCCGGAACCCGGCCCCTCGCCGGTCACCCACCCGGCCGGTCGCCGTACGCTGGGATTCATGCGCCATGAGTGGCATCAGTTGAGCCATCCGTCGGTGGGCAGCCCGGTGTTGCAGACCAGCCGTCCGACCGTGAACTCCGCCGAGGACGACGCCCTCGGCCTGGACCGCTGGCGGGAGCTGCCGCGGGCCCAGACCCCACCCTGGCCGGACCCGGCCCAGGTCGCCGAGGTCTGCAAGGTGCTCGACCGGGTTCCGTCGGTGGTCGCGCCGTACGAGGTCGATCAGCTCCGTCGGCGCCTCGCGCTGGTCTGCGAGGGCAAGGCGTTCCTGCTCCAGGGCGGTGACTGCGCGGAGACCTTCGCCGACAACACCGAGAGCCACCTGCTGGCCAACGCCCGCACGCTGCTACAGATGGCGATCGTGCTCACCTACGGCGCATCGCTGCCGGTGGTCAAGGTGGCCCGGGTGGCCGGGCAGTACACCAAGCCGCGGTCGCTGCCGACCGACGCCCGTGGGCTGCCGGCCTACCGCGGCGACATGATCAACTCGCTGGAGGCCACGCCGGAGGCGCGCGTCGCCGACCCGCAACGCATGATCCGGGCGTACGCGAACTCGGCCGCCGCGATGAACATGCTCCGCGCCTACCTCTCCGGCGGGCTGGCCGACCTGCACGCCGTGCACGACTGGAACAAGGGCTTCGTGCGCAACTCCCCGGCCGGTGAGCGGTACGAGGCGATCGCCCGCGAGATCGACCGGGCGCTCGCCTTCATCCGGGCCTGTGGGATGACCGACGAGGAGGCGTTGCGTACGGTCACCCTCTACTGCTCCCACGAGGCCCTCGCGCTGGAGTACGACCGGGCGCTGAGCCGGGTCTCCGACGGCCGGCCGTACGGTCTGTCCGGGCACTTCCTGTGGATCGGTGAGCGGACCCGGCAGATCGACGGGGCGCACATCGACTACATCTCCCGCATCGCCAACCCGATCGGCGTCAAGCTCGGCCCGACCACCACGCCGGACGAGGCCATCGAGCTGTGCGAGAAGCTCAACCCGGACAACGTCCCCGGCCGGCTGACGTTGATCAGCCGGATGGGCAACCACAAGGTCCGGGACGCGCTGCCGCCGATCGTGGCGAAGGTGACCGCCGCCGGGGCCAAGGTGGTGTGGCAGTGCGACCCGATGCACGGCAACACCCACGAGTCGTCCAACGGCTACAAGACCCGGCACTTCGACCGGATCGTCGACGAGGTGCTGGGCTACTTCGAGGTGCACCGGGGGCTGGACACCCACCCGGGCGGCCTGCACGTCGAGCTGACCGGCGAGGACGTCACCGAGTGCCTGGGCGGCGCGCAGAACATCGCCGACCTGGACCTGCCCGGCCGGTACGAGACCGCCTGCGACCCGCGCCTGAACACCCAGCAGTCGTTGGAGTTGGCGTTCCTCGTAGCGGAGATGCTCCGTGGCTGACGCGAGGAGTGAGCTTGCGAGCCCCGCAGTCGGTAGCCCAGAAATGACAGTGGCTGACGCGAGGAGTGAGCTTGCGAGCCCCGCAGTCGGCGGCCGAAGGGACAGTTGTGGCTAGGTTCATCGACTTGCGGTCGGACACGGTGACCCGGCCGACCGCCGGGATGCGGGAGGCGATGGCCACCGCCGAGGTCGGCGACGACGTCTACGGTGAGGACCCGACGGTCAACGCGCTGGAGGCCGAGGTCGCCGCGCTGTTCGGGCACGAGGCGGCGCTGTTCTGCCCGAGCGGGTCGATGGCCAACCAGATCGCCCTGCAACTGGTGGTGCCGCCCGGCGCGGAGTTGCTCTGCGACGCCGACGCGCACGTCATCACGTACGAGATGGGCGCGGCTGCCGCGTACGGCGGAATCACCTCGCGGACCTGGCCGGCGGTGGGCGCGGAGATCGACCCCGACGTGGTCGCCGGCATGGTCCGGCCGGACGGCTACTGGGCGGTGCCGACCCGGGCGATCGCCGTGGAGCAGACCCACAACCGGGGTGGCGGCGGGGTGATCCCGCTGGACACGCTCCGCGCGTTGCGTGAGGTGGCCGACTCCGCGCAGGCGGCGCTGCACTGCGACGGTGCCCGGATCTGGCACGCGCACGTCGCCGACGGGGTGCCGCTGGCCGGGTACGGTGCGCTGTTCGACACGCTGTCGGTCTGTCTCTCCAAGGGGCTCGGCGCACCGGTCGGTTCGCTGGTGGTCGGCAGCGTCGAGCGGATCGACCGGGCCCGCCTGATCCGCAAGCGGATGGGGGGCGGAATGCGGCAGGCCGGCATCCTGGCCGCCGCCGGACGGTACGCCCTGGCCCACCACGTCGACCGGCTCGCCGAGGACCACGCGAAGGCGGCCCGGCTGGCCGAGGCGATCGCCCCGTTCGGGGTGCTGGCGAATGTCGTGCGGACCAACCTGGTGCCGTTGGACCTGACCAAGGCGTCCCTGGACGCGCCGACGCTGGCCGCCGCCGCTCGTGACGAGGGCGTCCTGGTCTCGGTCCTCGGCCCGCGTACCGCACGGCTGGTGACCCACTTCGACGTGGCCGACGACGAGGTGGACCGGGCCGCCACCGTGCTCACCGGCATCCTGCGCCGCTGATCGGTCCGCCCGCCGCGCGTTCGCGCACGGCGGCGGGTCGCGGCGACCTGGGGGAGCCGGTCAGGCGGGGACGAGGCGGCGCAGCGTGGCGATGTCGGCGGCGTGGCCCTCGTATCCCTCGGTGGGCGTCTCCACCAGGATCGGTACGCCTGCGGTGGCCGGGTGCCGCATCAGCTCGGCGAAGGCCGGCTCGCCGATCGTGCCCTTGCCGATCGTCTCGTGCCGGTCGCGGGTGGAACCGCACAGGTCCTTCGAGTCGTTCGCGTGCACCAGCCGCAGCCGGTCCGCACCGACGGTGGCGACCAGGGTGTCCAGCGTCTCGGTCATCCCGCCCTCGGCGGCCAGGTCGTGCCCGGCCGCCCAGGCGTGGCAGGTGTCGAAGCAGACGCCGAGCCAGGGGTGACGATCCACCGCGTCGAGGTAGGGCCCGAGATGCTCCACCCGGCTGGCCAGGGAGCGGCCCCCACCGGCACTCGGCTCCACCAGCAGCATCGGCCCGCCGTTGGCGGCGGCCGAGTCCAGCAGCGGCAGCAGCGACTCGCGTACCTGCCGCATGGCCGCGTCGGCGTGCCCGGCGTCGACCGCGCTGCCGGCGTGGAACACCACCGCACGCGCGCCGATCGCGGCACCCCGGCGCAGCGCATGGGCGAGGCTGTGCACCGAGCGCTCGACCGTGGCCTCCGTCGGTGACCCCAGGTTGACCAGCAGCGACGCGTGGATGTACGCGGCCACGCCGCGTTCGGCGCAGCCGTCGCGGAACAGCGCGTCCTGCACCGGGTCGCCGGCCGGTGTCGCCCAGCCCCGGGAGTTGCCGACGTAGACCTGAGCCACCTCGGAGCCGGCCGCGTCGACGTACGGCAGTGCCGCCTTCGCCAGCCCGCCGGAGGTGGGCGTGTGCGAGCCGAGCGGCCGGTGGTCGGGGTGCGCGGCCGTCATCAGAAGCACCCGATGGTGATCTGGCTGCCGGGCGGCACCTGGGCGTTCTCGCTCGGGTTCTGGAACCGGGCGACGGCGTTCGGGTTGAACTGCACGGACACCTGGAAGCCCGCGCTCTCCAGCACCTGCTTGGCCTGCTGGCAGGGCAGGTCGACGACGCGGGGCACGGTCACCTGCGGCGGCCCCTCGCTGACCTCCAGCCGGACCTGGGCGCCCTTCTCCACTCCGCTGCCGTCGGCCGGGCTCTGCCCGAGCACCTCGTCGCGGGGCTTGTCGGACTCCTTGTAGGTCGGCTCGACCAGCACCAGGCCGAGCTGACCGATGATCCCGCGTGCCTCGTTGAGGCTCTTGCCGACCAGGTTCGGCACGGTGATCGGGGCCCGTCCCTTGCTGAGGAAGACGGTGATCTCCTGCCCCGACTTGACCTCCTCGCCCGCCTCCGGCTTGGTGGCCACCACCATGCCCTCGGGCAGGCCGTCGTCGTACCGCTCCGGGCCCTTGACGACCTTGAGCTGGGCGTTGGCCAGGTCCGCCTCGGCCAGGTCGAAGTCCTTGCCGACCACGTCCGGCATCGGGAACCGGTCCGGCCCCAACGACAGGGTCAGGGTGATGGTGCCGCCCCTGAGGATCCGGGCGGCGGAGGCCGGCTCCTGGGTCAGCACACCGTCACGCGGGACCTCGTCGTCGTACCGGGGCTCGGCGTAGCGCACCGTGAAGCCGCCCTGGGACGCCTGGGACTCCGCCTCGACCTTGCTCATGCTGACCAGTTCCGGCGCGGTGGTGTACCGGCCGACCCCGAACCACCAGCCGCCGAGCGCGGCGACCAGCCCGAGCACCACCACGACGGCGGCGATGGCCAGACGCCCGCCGGAGTCCCCGCCGAACAGGCGGGCACGCAGCGCGGCCAGGTGGGCGGGCAGCCCGTCGGCGCCGCTCGGCGCGGCCCGGCGTCGGCCCCGGGGCGGCGGACCCGCGCTGCCCTCGGGCAACCGGGCCCAGGGCGGTCGCTCGGGCGGGCGGACCGTCGATACGACCATCGTCGGCTGGGAGACCACCGGCCCGTCGGCGAGCGACGGCAGCATGGCGGTGTGGCTGTTCGCGGTGCCGAGGCCGTCCCGGGCCACCTGCACCTCGGCCAGCAGGGCCCCGGCGTCGGCGGGCCGCCCTGCCGGGTCACGCCGGGTGGCCCGGGCCACCAGGTCGTCGAGCACTCTGGGCAGGCCGGGGACCAGCGTCGAGGGTGCCGGGACGTCCCGGTCGACGTGCTGCCAGGCGATGTCGATCGGCCGGTTGCCCTCGTACGGCACCCGGCCGGTGAGCATCTCGAACAGCACGATGCCCGCCGAGTAGACGTCGGTGCGGGCGTCCGCGCGGCCGTCGGTGACCAGCTCCGGGGCGACGTACGCCACGGTGGCCATCAGTTGGTTGCCGTTGTCGTGGTCGGTGCTGGCCTCGACCGCGCGGGCCAGCCCGAAGTCGGTGACCTTGACGACCCCGTCGACGAGGTTGGCCGGGCCGCCGCTGGGCGCCTCGGCGACCAGCACGTTCTCCGGCTTGATGTCGCGGTGCACCAGCCCGGTCCGGTGGGCGGCGGCGATCGCCGCCAGCATCTGCTCGGTGATCGCCAGCGCCTCGTCCGGGTTGAGTCGGCGTCGCTCGGCCAGCACCTCGCGCAGCGTGCGACCGCGCACGTACTCCATCACCAGGTAGGGCATGCCCTCGTGGGTGCCCTGGTCGTAGACCGCCACCACGTTGGGGTGGGTGAGCCGGGCGATGGTCTTGGCCTCGTCGGTGAAACGGTCGACGAAGCCGGCCAGCCCGGGGCGTCCCGGCGCACCGGCGGTGGCGTGAATGGTCTTCAGCGCGACGGTGCGTTCGAGCCGCTCGTCGGTGGCGGTGTACACGGTCGCCATGCCGCCACGAGCCACGCGACCGCGGATGCGGTAGCGCCCGTCGATCAGCGAGCCCAGCAACGTGTCGGCGACCTGTGTGTCCATCGGCAGGGAGTCTATGTGTCCGGGGGTGGAAGGCAGAATTATGTGTTCGGGTGGTAGGTAGAACAGGATGCTACCGCCGTGGCCGCCTCCGTGGGGCCACCCTGGGTACTCCGGGTGCCGCCGTCCCTGCTCAGCGCAGTGACGGGAGGTCGTTGACCCGGGGGGAGGGGGGCATGGCAGGGTGGTCCGGTGACCGACTCCGTACCCGCCGAGGGCACCGCGTCCGAGGCCGGCCCCGCCGACTGGCTGACCCTGCCGGACGTCGCCGAACGGCTCGACCTGACGATCAGCAAGGTCCACCAGCTCATCCGGGATCGCGAGCTGATCGCGGTACGCCGCGACGGCGTCCGGCGGATCCCCGCCGACCTGGTGGCCAACCGCACCGTGCTCAAGCACCTGCCCGGCGTGCTCACCCTGCTGGCCGACGCCGGCTACGACGACGAGGCCGCGCTGCGCTGGCTCTACGAGCCCGACCCGTCCCTGCCCGGCGGCACCCCCGCCACCGCCCTGGGCGGCGACCAGGCCCGCGAGATCAAGCGCCGGGCACAGGCCCTCGGCTTCTGACCTGCCGCTGACCGACCGGCAGACGGACGTGCCCGTGACGGAATCGTGCGCGACCGGGCCGCCCGCGGCGAATCCGTCGGCGGCGCGGTCGCGTGGCCGCGCCGCTCAGTCGGCCCGGCGGGTGGCGGCGATGGCCAGGTCCACCAGGGCCTGGCGGGCCTCGGTGTCCAGGTCCACGGCGGTCAGTGCGGCGAGCGCCACGTCGGTGAGCGTGACGATGCGCTGCTCGGTGCGGGCCAGCGCCCCGGTCGAGCTGATCAGCTCACGCAACCGGGCCACGCCCTCGGTGTCCAGGTCGGCGTCGCCGAGCCCGGCCAGCAGCAGCGCGCGCCCGGCCTCGTCGCTGGCCTCCATCGCCGCGGCGACCAGGTACGTCCGCTTGCCCTCGCGCAGGTCGTCACCGGCCGGCTTGCCGGTCTGCGCGGGGTCGCCGAAGACCCCCAGCACGTCGTCGCGCAACTGGAACGCCTCACCGAGCGGCAGCCCGTACGCTGAGTAGGCGATGCGGACGTCGGCGGGCGCGTCGGCCAGCGCGGCGCCGAGCAGCAGTGGCCGCTCCACCGTGTACTTCGCCGACTTGTACCGGGCGACCTTGCCGGCCCGTTCCAGCGAGGTGTCGCCGGTGGCCTGGGTCACCACGTCCAGGTACTGCCCGACGGTGACCTCGGTGCGCATCTCGTCGAAGTCCGGCCGGGCGCGGGCCACCGTCCGCGGGTCGAGCCCGGCGGAGTGCAGCAACTCGTCGGACCAGACCAGGCAGAGGTCACCCAGCAGGATCGCCGCCGCGTCGCCGAACCCGTCAGGGTCGCCGCCCCAGCCGGCCGACCGGTGTCGGGCGGCGAACCGGCGGTGTACCGCTGGCTCACCCCGTCGGGTGTCCGACCGGTCCATCAGGTCGTCGTGGATCAGGGCGCTGGCCTGGACGAACTCCAGCGCGGCGAGGGCCGTCACCACCGGATCGGTGTCCACTCCGCCGGCGCCCCGGTATCCCCAGTAGGCGAAGGCGGGGCGCAGCCGCTTGCCGCCGCCGAGCACGAACGCCTCGATCGCCTCGGCCACCGGCAGCAGCGCGTCGTCGACACCGGTCATCCAGGTCCGGCGGGCGGCGAGGAAGTCGGCCAGTGCCTTGTCGACGCGTTGGCGCAGGCCGGCACGGTCGACGGGGGAGACGGGAGCAGCGTGGGTCACGTCCCGACGCTAATGGGTCGGGGCCGGACACGGCGAGCCACCCGCCGTCCGGCGCGCCGTGGCTCACCTGCGCACCGGCCGCTCGGTCGGGCTCCGGGCACGTCCCCACCCCTGGGAAGGTGCTGGGGGTACGGGGGACCGGCCGCTAGAGTCGGGGCGTGGCGCTCGGACTTCCCTCGATCCTCCCGAACTCGCAACCGGCGATCGGGGAGTTGGTCCGTGACTGTCAGCCGACCTTCTCCTTCGAGTTCATGCCGCCCAAGACCGAGCAGGGTGAGCGGCAGCTCTGGCAGGCCATCCGCGAGTTGGAGCCGTTGCGCCCCTCGTTCGTCTCGATCACCTACGGTGCCGGCGGCACGACCCGGGACACCACGGTCGCGGTCACCGAGCGGGTGGCCACCGAGACCACCCTGCTGCCGATGGCCCACCTGACCGCGGTCAACCACTCGGTGGCCGAGTTGCGGCACGTGATCGGCCGGCTGGCCAGCGTCGGGGTGCGCAACGTGCTGGCGGTGCGGGGCGACCCGCCCGGCGACCCCAACGGCGAGTGGGTGCCGCACCCGGACGGCGTGCACTACGCCGAGGACCTGGTCCGCCTGGTGCGTCGCTCCGGCGACTTCAGCGTCGGCGTCGCCGCCTTCCCGTACCGTCACCCCCGCTCGCCGGACATCGACACCGACACCGAGCACTTCGTCCGCAAGTGCCGGGCCGGTGCCGACTTCGCGGTGACCCAGATGTTCTTCGACGCCGACGAGTACCTGCGCCTGCGTGACCGGGTGGCCGCCGCCGGGTGCGACACGCCGATCCTGGCCGGGGTGATGCCGGTGACCCGGATCGGCACGATCGAACGCTCCGAGCAGCTCTCCGGGGCACCCTTCCCGCCGGCCCTGGCGGCGCGGTTCGAGCGGGTCGCCGACGACCCGGAGGCGGTCCGTCGACTCGGCATCGAGCAGACCAGCGAGATGTGCCGGCGACTGCTCGACGAGGGCGTGCCCGGGATCCACTTCATCACCTTCAACCGCTCCACCGCGACCCGTGAGATCTGGCAGAACCTGCGGGTGGGCGCCGCGACGTGACGCGGCGGGCGCGACACCTCAGCGCCGTCGGGTCGGTTGAACCGTGGTGGGCAGACAGCTGAACTGGAACGAGTACGCCACGGCGTGGGCCCGGCTGCACGGCGGGTTCGATCCCCGGGCGGCCACCCCCGTGGTACGCGGCTGGCTCCGTTTCGCCTACCACGTCGGATTCCTGCTCGGTCGGCTCCGGGTCGGCCCGACCGCGGTCACCGTCTTCGGTGTGCTGCTCTGCCTCTGCGTACCGCTGTTCGCCGGACGGCCGGGCGACGGGCCGTTCCTGGCCGCGTTGTTCGTGCTGCTCGCCTCGGTGGCCGACAGCGTCGACGGCGCGGTGGCGGTGGTCACCGGCCGTACCACCCGGCTCGGCTACGTCTACGACTCGCTGGCCGACCGGCTCGGCGAGGCCGCCTGGCTGGTGGCGTTCTGGCTGGTCGGCGCGCCGGGCGGCCTGGTCGCCGCGGCCGGCGCGCTGTCCTGGCTGCACGAGTACGTCCGGGCCCGGGCGGTCGCCGCCGGGATGCGGGAGATCGGCGCGGTGACCGTGGGGGAGCGACCCACCCGGGTCTGCGTGGCCGTCGCCGGGCTTCTGCTGGCCGGCCTGACCGGGCTGATCGAGTTGGATCTGGCGGCCGGCACGATCACCATGGCGACGGCGGTCTGGGTGCTGCTGGCCGCCTTCGGCCTGGGCCAACTCCTCTCGGCCGTCCGCCGGGCCCTGATCGACGCCGACTGACCCGCCGACCCGGCGGTAAGGAAGGGTCCCCTGCTCTACCGCAGGCGTTAGGAAGGTGCCCTTCCTAACATCCCCGCCGCGCCGCACCCGCCGCGCCGCACCCGCCGCGCCGCACCCGCCCGTGTCGCCGTGCGCCGCGCCCGCCGCGCTGTGCCCGCCCGTGCACCGTTACCAGGCGGGGCCGATCTCGTCGGCGACGATCTGCGCGGACAGGGTCACCATCGGTAGGCCACCGCCCGGGTGACTGGAGCCGCCGACCAGCCACAGGCCGTGCGCCGCCCCCCGGTTGGCGGGGCGGAGCAGACCACCGGCCGTGCCGTAGATGGCGCCACCCGGCGCGCCGGTGGAGTCGGCCAGGTCGGCCGGGGTACGGATCTCGCGGAACACCAACCGGTCCCGTACGTCCATGCCCCGCTCGGCCAGCACGTCCAGGATCCGGTCGGCGTACGCCGCCGCCAGCCCCGGCCGCCGCCAGTCCACCGCCCCGGGCGCGGTGCCGTGGCGGGCGGCGTTGACCAGTACGAACCACGACTCGTGTCCGGTGGGGCGGACCGCCGGGTCGTCGGCCACCGTGACGAAGACCGTCGGGTCGGTGGCCGGACGGGCGCGTACACCCCGACCCGGGGCACCGAAGATCGCGTCGAACTCGGCGTCGTAGTCGTGCGGGAAGAAGACGGTGTGGTGGGCCAGCCCGGAGTCGCCGCGTACGCCGAGCAGCAGCACGAAACCGGCCAGGCTGCGGTCGGTGAGCCCGGCCAGCCGACGCCGGTCGGGCAGCAGGTCCCGGTAGACGGTGAGCGCGTCGACGTTGGCCACCACCACGTCGGCCGGCACCGGGGCGGCCTGCCCGTCGACGCGTACGCCGTGCACCCGCCCGCCCGCCGCGTCGATCCGGGTGACCGCGGCGCCGGTCCGGACCACCACGCCGAGGTCCAGGCAGCGCGACAGCAGCGCGTCGGCGAGGCTGCCCAGCCCGCCGCGCAGGTACCAGCCGCCGAAGGCCAGTTCCGCGTAGGGGACCGCGACCAGCGCGGCGGGCGCGCGACGGGGGTCGGCGCCGGTGTACGTGGCGTACCGGTCCAGCAGCATCCGCAGCCGAGGGTCGGACAGGTGGGCGCGTCCCAGCCCACGCAGGCTCTGCCCGGGGCGGATGGCGGCCAGGTCGCCGAGCCGCCAGGCCAGCCGGGTCAGGTCCCGGGGCGAGTCGACGCGGCGGCGCAGGATGTCGTGCTCGGAGGCCCGCCACACCCGGCCGGCGCGCCGCCACAGCCGCTGCCAGTCGGCCGCCGCCCGGTCGCCGAGGGTGGCGCCGATGCGGGCGGCGAACTCCGCCGGGTCGGCGCAGGAGTCCAGCACCGGCCCACCGCCGGGGAAGACGTGCCGCACGATCGGGTCCAGTTCGACCAGATCGACGTACTCGTCGAGCTTGGCCCCGGTCGCCTCGAACAGCTCGTGGAAGATCCCGGGCAGGGTGAGCAGGCTGGGACCGGTGTCGAAGTGGAACGACCCGGAGGCGGTGTCGTGCGTGTACCGCCCGAGTTTGCCGCCGACCGTGTCGGCCCGTTCGAGGACGGTCACCTGGTGCCCGGTGACGGCCAACCGGGCGGCGACCGCCAGTCCACCCACTCCGGCGCCGACGACCACGATCCGCGCCATGCGATGTCCTCCCAGAGTGGACCTACCAGGGCCTAGCCGACCGGTCGGCCGCGCCAGGACAGGCGCCGCCGCTTGCGCAGATGGTACGACCGTACGGTCAACCAACCGAGGACCGCGACCGACACGGGGTGGCCCAGCGCGTCGGGCCAGGCCCGCCCGCCGGTGGCGCGGGCGCTGACCACCCGCCCGACCACCCCCAGCAGGTACGCCGACAGCGCGAGCGCGGCCACCACGGGCGCGCCGGCCAGCAGCGCGCCGACGGCGACCAGCGGCGGCGCGGTGTAGAGCAGGAGCAGCAGGCACATGACCACGGCGGCGGCGAGCGGATGCCCGAACGTGGCCCACAGCGACTTGGTGTAGCCGTCGCGCAGTTGCGGCCAGTCGTCGTACATCCGGCAGGCGGCCAGCCGGGAACCGTCGGCGAGGGCGATCCGGCCGCCGGACCGCTTCACCGCCCGCGCCAGCTCGATGTCCTCCAGCACCCGGTCGGCCACCGCCGCGTGCCCACCGGCCCGCAGGTAACCGGCCCGGTCCACGACCAGGAACTGGCCACCCGCGGCGGCCAGCGACGGCCGGGGCGAACGCTCCATCGCGCGTAACGGCAGGAAGGTCAACCACAACCACTGCAACAGCGGCTGCACCAGCCGGTCCGCCGCCGTGCGCGCCACGATCCGTGGGTACGGCGACAGCAGCGCCGCCCCGGCGGCCCGCAGTTCGGTCACCGCCGCCGCCACCGCGTACCGGTCGAGCACCACGTCGGCGTCCACGAAGACCAGCGCGGTGGTCGACGGTTCGGCGCGGGCGGCCAGTTGCCAGCAGGCGTGCGGTTTGCCCAGCCAGCCGGGCGGCGGCGCGATCCCGGTGACCAGGGTGACCCGGGGATCGTCGCCGACCACCGACCGGACCACGTCGGCGGTGCCGTCGGTGGACCCGTCGTCGAGCACCACGACCCGCAACCCGGGTACGCCACGCTGGGCGAGCAGGGACCGCAGGCACGGGGTCACCCGGGCGGCCTCGTCGCGCAGCGGCAGCAGCACCGTCACCGCCTCGGTGACCTCGACCGGCCCCGACACGGGACGGCGCAGCCAGCGGCCGGCGTTGACCAGGGTGTGCCCGGTCAGCCCGACGAGCACGCCGAACACGGCGAGCGACAGGCCGGAGGTCGCGCTCATGCCGGTACGCGCGGCGAGGTGCCGGTCGTCCCGAGCCGGATGGTCCGCTCGCTCATGCCGGGACGTCGGCGCGGAGCCGGGGTTCGCTGCCGGTGTGCCCCGATCGGCGCTGCCGCAGCAGGCTGACCGCCAGCGGCACCGCGACGACCGCCATGCCGACCGCACCCCACAGCGCCGACGCGGGCAGGTCCAGGAAGACCGCGTGGGCCAGCACGCTGGAGCCGTACGTCCACAGGTAGAGCGCGTACAGCGGATGGTCGGTGGCGTCGGTGGTGTTCACGGCCGGTCCGGCGAGCGGGCGCAGTGCGGTCATCATGAGCACCGCGAACAGCAGCCAGCCGAGGTAGTTGCTGACCGGGATGCCGGGCAGGCCGGGCAGCGCCGGGGTCGGGTCCCGCCACACCCAGTGCCCCTCGGCCACCATCTGCGGGTCGAGGAAGAGATCCCAGGTGGCCAGGCCGACGGTGGCCAGCGCGATCCGGGTCGGCCACCGCCAGCGGCCCGCCGCCACCGCGATCCGGGCGGTGAGCCGGGTCGCCACCAGCCACGCCGGCCAGGCCATCCAGGTCCAGGCCAACGGGATGATCAGCGGTACGCCGGCCAGCTTCGGGCCGAGTTGTCCCGAGTAGTCGTAGCTGCCGAACGGGAAGCCGGTGGCGACGCCGAGCGCCTCGATGGTGAAGCCGCCCCCGGTCGCGGTGGCGATCAGCGCCGCGGCCGTACGCGGTCCACGGGACAGCAGCGCGTGGCCGACCGAGAGCAGGTAGCCCAGCACGACGGTGGCCACGGTCAGCCGGGCCCGGGTCGTCCCGTCGGTCAGCGGATAGCCGATCTGGGCCAGCACCAGCAGGGCGAGCATCGCCCAGGCGTAGACCCGGGCACGACGGGCGGAGGGCGTCACGGCTGTCCGGGCCGGTCCGGGGGCGGCGTCGGGCCGGGCAGGGGCAGGTCCCGACCGAGTACGCCGAACGGGCGCTCGTCGCCCGGGAACCGGAAGTCGCGCAGCACGTCGACGAAGCCGAACCGACGGTACAGCCGCCAGGCGCGCGAGGTGCTCTCGTCCGCCTCCGGCGTGGACAGCAGCGTGGTGGCGCCCTCGGCCATGGTGAGCAGCGCCCGCAGTTGACCGGCGCCCAGGCCGTGCCCCTGCGCCGGTGGCCGGACGTGCAGTTCGACCACCTCGAAGCAGTCGGTCAGCCAGCGCTTGCGGTCGCCCTGGTCCAGCGCCCGCCAGACCTGGTCGTGCCACCACTGGCCGGGCCCGCCGACGTAGCCGTAACCGAAGCCGGCCAGGTGCCCCTCGCTGGTCAGGCTGGCCACGGCGCGGAAACCGGGCCGACGTACGTGGGTGGCGATGTAGCCACGGCGGGCCTCCAGCAGGTCGGCGCGGTATCCCATCGCCTCGCCGTAGACGGCGACCACGTCGTCCAGCCGCCGGAGGAGATCGTCCGGCGTCCACCGCACCAACCTCATGCCCGCTCACCCTTCGCCGGGTCGTCCGCGTCGCCGACCCACCCCAGTACCGTCCGGTCACCGACCACGTCACGTACCTCGAATCGCGCGAAGAGTTCCTCCGCGTACCACCGCTCGGTCGGGGTGCGGGTGATCGCGGCCCGGTGCTCCGGGTGACGGTACGCGAACGCCACCAGATCCGCCGGTTCCCGCCACACGCTCACCGTGCCCTGCCAGCCCAGGGGCGCCTCGCCGACGCCGAACCGGGCCAGCAGACCGGGCGCGGTGTGCAGGGCGGCGGCGACCGGTGGGACCGCCCGCCAGAAGGTGAGCGCCCGCGCCGGACGCAGTCGGGCCCGGGTCAGCGCCAGCACCGGCCCGTGGACCGGCCCACCGGCGGGCTCGCCGAACGGTCGCCGACCGGACCACTCGCCCCGGCTGGTCAGCGGGCGCAGGTCGACCCGTACCCCGGACCGGGCGATGCCGGACCAGGCCCGCTCCACCCGCGATCCGGCGAACCGGGCCGCGGCGGCGGGGGAGTCCCACACGGTCAGCGCGGCCCAGCGGGTGAGGTCGGCGTCGCCCGGCCCGAAGCCGGTGCCGGTCCCGGTGCCGAGCAGCTTGCCGAACCGTACGCCGGGCAGCGCGCGCAGCCGGCGCGGGTCGAGTGCCATCCGGCCCAGCGCCCGGCCCAGGGCGGCCCGGGGAATCCGCCACACGTGCAGGGTGACCAGTTCGGGGACGGTCTCGGTGCTACTCACGCCACGTCGGTGGGGGTCCCGCGGGTGACCCGCAGCAACTCGGCGTACGTGGTGGGGAAGACCGCCTGCGGCACGCCCCCGGCGGCCCAGACCTCGTCGTACTTCTCCAGCGCGGTGTCGACGAGCGTGCGCAGCGGGCGCGGGTGGCCGACCGGGGAGACCCCGCCGATCACCTGGCCGGTGTGCTCCTTGACGAACTGCGGGGTGGCCCGGCGCAGCCGGGTGACCCCGAGCCGGGTGGCCAGCACGTCGGTGTCCACCCGGTGTGCGCCGGAGGTGAGCACCAGCAGTGGTTCACCGTCGGCGTCGAAGACGAGCGAGTTGGCGATCGCGCCCACGTCGACACCGAGCGCCTCGGCGGCGGCTGCCGCGGTATGCACCGCGTCGGGCAGCAGCCGGACCAGGGCCCGCGTGCCGGAGCCGTCTCGGGTGTACGGGCCGTCGAGCGCGTCCTGCACCGCCTGGACGTTCGGGTGTGACTGCATTCCGCCATTCTTCCCGGTATGCCGACGGCCGACGCACCCGGCCACACCCCTGCCGACCGGCGTCGGGTCACTCCGGCAGCCCGGCGCGTCACACGTTGCGTTTTCGTCGGGGGGAAGGTGTACTGTCAGCAGTAGTTAGAACGAGTGTTCGATAGCTGGTGTCGCCGGCGCACATCGAGCGTTCGTTCCAACCCCTCGGGAGCGGGTGTTTCGCGGCATCGGCTCCCGTCAGGTGCGGTGCCGCGGATCGCACCTGGGCTCCGGGCAGTCGCGAGTCCGGACCCGTCAGGCAGGCCGTCGGCCGCCGCCCACGACCCCCGGGCGGCGGCCGACGGACCCGCCGGTAACGCCGGCCGGGTGTGGTGTGGGGAAGCTCCGCACCCGGCCGGCCACCCATCCGGTGCGTCTTCCTCCGCACCACCCGCCGCGGGCGCATGCCGCGTCGACGGGTTCCACCCGTCGCGCGACCGCCCCGCTCCGGTCCACGTGGAGGAGACCATGCCGACCAGTCCGGCCCAGGCGCCGACGGTGCCCGCGCACGTGCTGCCGCACCGCACTCCCGCCCAACTGCTCACCGTGGCCCGACAGGGCCTCGCCGAGGCTGCCCGGACCGGCCCCGACGGCCTCCGGTACGCCGCCGCCCACCTCGCGGCGCTGCGCGCCGCCGCCGCGGTGCTCGCCGCCCGCGCCCGTCCCGCACCGACCCGACGCAACCGGATCACCAGCGTCTGGGTCCTGCTCGCCGTCGTCGCCCCCGAGCTCGACGAGTGGGCCGCCTACTTCGCCCTCGGTGCCGGCAAGCGCGCCGCCGCCGAGGCCGGCATACCTCGGGTGGTCACCGCCCGGGAGGCCGACGACCTGCTCCGCGCCGCCGAGGAGTTCGTGACGGTGGTGGAGGCCGCGCTCGGCCTGGCACATCAGCCGGCGATCGACGGTCTCGTCGCCTGAGTCGTGGCGTCCGGCCGCCACCGGCGGGACCCAGGGTGGCCGGACGCCGCCCGGCACGGCACGTCCATGCCGATCCAGCACCGCACTGATTCCACGTACACGCAGCACCAGCACCACCCACCGGCGGGCAACCGGTGGCGACACGACGGGGGGTAGGTCCGATGGCGGGCCGCATGGTGGTCGGTTCCGCCGCGCTGGCCGGGCTGGTGCGTCCGGCCAGCGCACCCGACCCGGCGGGTGGCCACCGGATACTCCCCGTCCGGCCCGAGTTGACCGGGCTGCTGCCCGGTCGTGGGCTGCGACGGGGGAGCACCATCGCGGTCGGCGTCGGGCAGCCTCGGCACAGCGGCACCACCTCGCTGCTGCTCGCCCTGCTCGCCGAGGCGTCCCGGGCCGGATCCTGGTGCGCCGTGGTCGGGATGCCGACCTTCGGCGCCGGTGCGGCGGCCGAGGCCGGGATCGCCCTGGACCGGCTCGCCCTGGTGCCGCAGCCCGGCCCCGAGTGGCCCACCGTGGTCGCCGCGCTCATCGACGGGGTCGACGTGGTGGTCACCGCGGTACCCGCCACCGTCTCCACCTCGGTCGCCGCCCGGTTGGCCGCCCGAGCCCGCCAACGCGGCAGCGTGCTCGTGCCGTACGGCCGGTGGGACGGGGCTGACCTGACACTCCAGGTGGTCCGGGGCGCCTGGGAAGGGCTCGGGGCGGGCCGGGGCAGGCTGCGTCGCCGGGAGGTGACCATCTCGGCACACGGGCGGGGTGCGGCCGCCCGCGCCAAGGAGCTCACGGTGTGGTTGCCCGGCGACGAGTCGACCCGCGTCATCCCCCGCGCCACCACCGCCCGGCCACACCCCGCCCGGTTCCGCGTGTTGACCTCCCCCCACCGCGCGAAGCACACGACATGAGCGCGCGTGCGCGAGCGGATCATCCGGGCTGTGGAGCTTCATGGCGGCGCGGAGCGTCGGGCTTGAGCGCGCGTGCGCGAGCGGGTCGTCAGCGCTGTGGTGACTCATGGCGGCGCGGAGCGTCGGGCTTGAGCGAGCGTGCGCGAGCGGGTCGTCAGCGCTGTGGTGACTCATGGCGGCGCGGAGCGTCGGCATGAGCACGCCGGCTCGGACGTTGCTGCTCTGGTGTCCGGACTGGCCGGTGCTCGCCGCCGAGATCGTCGACGGGGTGTCCGCCACCGGGCCGGTCGCGGTGCTGCACGCCAACCGGGTGGTCGCCTGCTCCGAGCAGGCCCGGGCCGAGGGGATCCGCCGGGGGCTGCGTCGGCGCGAGGCGCAGGGGCGTTGTCCGGGGCTCACCGTCGTCGACCACGATCCCGGTCGGGACGCCCGGGCGTTCGAGCCGGTGGTGGCCGCGGTCGAGGAGGTGACGGTCGGGGTCGAGGTGGTCCGCCCCGGGGCCTGTGCGCTGGCCGCCCGGGGGCCGGTCCGGTACTTCGGCGGTGAGGAGGCGGCTGCCGAGCGGATCGTCGAGCACGTCGCCCAGAGCTGCGCGGTGGAGAGCCAGGTCGGCATCGCCGACGGGGTGTTCGCCGCCGGGCTGGCCGCGCGGGAGGGGCGGATCGTGTCGCCGGGTGGGACGCCGGAGTTCCTGGCCGTCCAGCCGGTCGAGGCACTCGGTCGCCCCGCCCTGGCAGACCTGCTGCGCCGGCTCGGGGTGCGGACGCTCGGCGACTTCGCCGCGCTGGCCGCCGGTGACGTGTTGGCCCGGTTCGGGTTCGACGGGGCGCTGGCCCACCGGTTGGCCACCGGTGGCGACGACCGGCCACTGGCGGTCCGACGCCCACCCGTGGACCTGACGGTCACCGCCGATCTGGACGAGCCGATCGAGCGCGTCGACGTGGCGGCGTTCGCGGCCCGGACGCTGGCCGAGCGGCTGCACGAGCGGCTCGCCGGGTACGGGCTGGCCTGCACCCGGCTCGGCATCGAGGCGGTGACCGCGCACGGCCAGGAACTGCACCGGGTCTGGCGGCACGACGGCCTGCTCGGCGCGGCGGCCATCGCCGACCGGGTCCGCTGGCAACTGGACGGCTGGCTCTCCGGTGGTGGCCGGCGTGGCGACCGACCGCCCCGGCCCACCGCGGGGATCGTCCGGCTGCGGCTGGTGCCGGACGGGGTGCTGGCCCAGGCCGGTCTGCAACCGGGGCTGTGGGGCGAGACCGGTGCGGAACGCGAGCGGGCACACCGGGCCCTGAGCCGGGTGCAGGGACTGCTCGGCCCGGAGGCGGTGGTCACCGCCGTACTCGGTGGGGGCCGGTCGCCGGCCGACCAGACCCGGCTGGTGACCTGGGGCGACGAACGGTTGCCGGCCCGCCCCGGCGCCGTGCCGCTGCCGGGCGAGCCCGACGCTCGCCACGGCGACGCATGGTGGCTGCCTGGAACCGGCGAGGCCATGACGCCTGTCCCGGTCGGTGTCGACGGTGGCACCCCGCGCGCCCGTCGCTTCACCGGGATGGGCACCGTCGCCCCCGGCACCGGTGGAGGACCGGCCGCCGTCGGGACGAGTGGGATCGGCTCCGGCAGCTCCGAGGCCGGAGTTGTCGGGTCCGGGGCGACCTCTGGCGGGTCCGGGGGCGGTGCCGTCAGGTCGGGGACCGGGGGCGAGGGTAGGTCGGGTCGGGGCGGCGGCCGGGCGAGTGTGGGGTCGGCCGTACCGTCCTGGCCGGGGCGACTGCCGCCGCCCTCACCGGCGGTGGTGCTGCCCGTCCCGCTCGCCGCGAGCGTGCTGGACGCCACCGGTGCGCCGGTCGTGGTGAGCGCGCGATTGACGATGAGCGCCCCGCCCGCCCAGTTGATCATCGTGGTGCAGGCCGGGGCTCAGGTCATCCGGACCGACGTGTCGACGACGACTGCCGGCAAGGTCGATGCGTCGGCCGGGGACACCGGCGGTGGTGCTGCCCGGGGTGGTGCGTGGGACGGGATCGTCGCCCGGCGTGGTGTGCCGGTCGAGATCGTCGGCTGGGTCGGCCCGTGGCCGGTCGACGAGCGGTGGTGGGCCCCGGCCGAGGCGTGTCGGCGGGCTCGTTTCCAGGTCCGCCTGGCCGACGGCAGCGCTCTGCTCCTCGCCGTCGAAGCCGGCCGGTGGCTCGTGGAGGCGGTCTATGACTGAGGTGCGAGTGAATCTTGGTGCGTTCGGGCCCCCGGGAGGGCCCCCGGCCGTGCGGGAACGCACCAGGACCTCGGCGGGCGGGGTGGGGCGGTGAGCTTCCACAATCCTCGGCTGCCCTGGTCGGAGTTGGAGCGGGTGCTCTCCGGGCGTACCGAGCAGGGCGAACGGCACCTGCGGGTGGTGGATCCGCTCGCGGTCGACGCCGACGGCGGCGACTCGCCGGCCTGGAGCCGGAGCCGGGAGCAGTACCGTCCGCCCGAGCTGGCCCGCCCCGACGGTGCGGTGCCGTACGCCGAGCTGCACGCGCACACCAACTTCAGCTTCCTCGACGGGGCCAGTCATCCGGAGGAACTGGCCGAGGAGGCCGTCCGGCTGGGGCTGACCGCGCTCGCCGTCACCGACCACGACGGCTTCTACGGCGTGGTGCGTTTCGCCGAGGCGGCCCGCGCGCTGGACCTGCCGACGATCTTCGGGGCGGAGCTGTCCCTCGGCCTGCCCGGTCCACAGCAGGGCGTACCCGACCCGCACGGCAACCACCTGCTGGTGCTGGCGCACGGCCACGAGGGGTACGCGCGGCTGGCCGCGACCATCGCCCGGGCCCAGTTGCGGGGCGGGGAGAAGGGCCGTCCGGTCTACGGTGAGCTGGAGGAGGTGGCCGCCGACCTGCGCGACCACGTGCTGGTGCTGACCGGCTGCCGCAAGGGGCACGTGCCGTCCGCCCTGCTCACCGAGGGGGTGGACGCGGCGGCCCGGGAGCTGGACCGGCTCACCGCGCTGTTCGGCGCGGAGACGGTGGCGGTGGAGCTGACCGACCACGGGCACCCGGTCGACGGCGACCGCAACGACGCGCTGGCCGAGCTGGCCGCCGCCGCCGGGCTGCCCACGGTCGCCACGAACAACGTGCACTACGCCACCCCCGGGCGGCGTCGGCTGGCCACCACCGTCGCCGCCGTGCGGGCCCGGCGCAGCCTGGACGAGATCGACGGTTGGCTGCCCGCCGCCGGCACCGCCCACCTGCGCAGCGGTGCCGAGATGGCGGCGCGCTTCGCCGCGTACCCGGGGGCGGTGGCCCGGGCCGCCGAGTTCGGTGCGGAACTCGCCTTCGACCTCCAGATCGTCGCACCCCGGCTGCCGGCGTACCCGGTGCCGCCGGGGCACACCGAGATGAGCTGGCTGCGGCACCTCACCGACGAGGGGGCGCGGGAACGCTACGGCCCGCGCGAGGCGCACCCGCAGGCGTACGCGCAGCTCGACCACGAGCTGAACATGATCGAGGAGCTGGGCTTCCCCGGCTACTTCCTGGTGGTCTACGACATCGTCGACTTCTGCCGACGGGCGGACATCTACTGCCAGGGCCGGGGCTCGGCGGCGAACTCGGCGGTCTGCTACGCGCTGCGGATCACCAACGTGGACGCGGTCCGGCACCGGCTGCTGTTCGAGCGCTTCCTGGCCCCGGAACGCGACGGTCCGCCCGACATCGACGTGGACATCGAGTCCGACCGTCGGGAGGAGGTCATCCAGCACGTCTACACCCGGTACGGGCGGGAGCACACCGCCCAGGTGGCCAACGTGATCTCCTACCGGCCCCGGTCGGCGGTGCGGGACGTGGCCAAGGCGTTCGGCTTCTCGCCGGGCCAGCAGGACGCGTGGAGCAAGCAGATCGACCGGTGGGGTGACGTGGCCACGGTGGACGTGCCGGAGATCCCCGAGCAGGTGATCGCGTACGCCAACGAACTCCAGACCTTCCCCCGGCACCTGGGCATCCACTCCGGCGGCATGGTGATCTGCGACCGGCCGGTGATCGAGGTCTGTCCGGTGGAGTGGGGGCGGATGCCCGGCCGCAGCGTGCTCCAGTGGGACAAGGACGACTGCGCCGCCGTCGGCCTGGTCAAGTTCGACCTGCTCGGCCTGGGCATGCTCTCCGCCCTGCACTACGGGTACGACATGATCGGGATGAGCCTGGACCTCGGCGACATGTCGCTGGAGGACCCGGAGGTCTACGACATGCTCTGCCGGGCCGACTCGGTCGGGGTGTTCCAGGTGGAGAGCCGTGCCCAGATGGCCACCCTGCCCCGGCTGCGCCCCCGGACGTTCTACGACCTGGTGGTCGAGGTGGCGCTGATCCGGCCCGGCCCGATCCAGGGCGGCTCGGTGCACCCGTACATCCGGCGCAAGAGCGGGCAGGAGCCGGTGACCTTCCCGCATCCGTTGATGCGTAACGCGTTGGAGAAGACGCTCGGCGTACCGCTGTTCCAGGAGCAGTTGATGCAGCTCGCCATCGACCTGGCCGGGTTCGACGCGGCCGGGGCCGACGAGTTGCGCCGGGCGATGGGCGCCAAGCGGTCGGTGGAGCGGATGGCGAAGATCGCCGACCGGCTCTACCGGGGCATGGCCGAGCGCGGCATCACCGGCGAGCTGGCCGACGACGTCTACCGCAAGCTCACCGCGTTCGCCAGCTACGGCTTCCCGGAGAGCCACGCGATGAGCTTCGCCTACCTGGTCTACGCCAGCTCCTGGCTCAAGCGCTACCACCCGGGCCCGTTCCTGGCCGCGCTGCTCAGCGCCCAGCCGATGGGCTTCTACTCGCCGCAGACCCTGGTCGACGACGCCCGTCGACACGGCGTGGAGGTACGCCGCCCGGACGTCAACGCCAGCGGCGCGAAGCCGGTGCTGGAGTCCACCCCGCAGACCCGCTGGGGCAGCCGGCCCGGTGAACCGCCGCACGCCTGGGGGTTGGACGGGCCGGCCGTCCGGCTGGGGCTGTCCAGCGTGCGTACCCTCGGCGATCCGGTGGCCGAGCGGATCGAGGCGGAGCGGACGGCCAACGGGCTGTACCGCGACATGCCGGATCTGGCCCGGCGGGTGGGTCTGACCGCGGCCCACCTGGAGGCGCTGGCCACCGCGGACGCCTTCGCCTGTTTCGGGCTGACCCGGCGGCAGGCGCTCTGGGCGGCCGGCGCGGCGGCGCAGGACCGGCCGGGTCGCCTGCCCGGCACGGTGACCGGCGCGACGGCACCCACCCTGCCCGGCATGGAGGAGGTGGACCGGCTGGTCGCCGACGTGTGGGCCACCGGACTGTCCCCGGAGCACCACCCGGCCCGGTTCATCCGCCCCCGGCTGGACGCCCTGGGCGCGGTGCCGATCGACCGGCTGGGGCGGGTGGAGCCGGGCCGCCGGATCCGGGTCGGCGGGATCGTCACCCACCGGCAGCGGCCGGCGACCGCAGGTGGGGTCACCTTCCTCAACCTGGAGGACGAGACCGGCATGCTCAACGTCACCTGCTCACCGGGGCTGTGGCAGCGGCACCGGCGGGTGGCCCGGACCAGCTCCGCGCTGGTGGTGCGCGGGCTGTTGCAGCGGCACGAGGGAGTGGTCAACCTGGTCGCCGACCGGCTGGACGCGATCGAGCCGCCGGTCAGCCCCGCGTCCCGCGACTTCCGCTGACGGTCCGCCGCCGACGGCGTGCCTCGCCGCACATGATCGGCCGGGCAGGCCCTAGGCTCGACCGGGTGGAACAGACCCCGAATCCGGCCGGGCCGCCGCTCACCCCCCGTACCGCCGTGGTCTGGTCGGTGCTCCGCGCCGAATTGGACCGCCGACCCGCCGCCGAGCTGACCGTGCTCGACGTCGGCGGCGGCACCGGTGGCTTCGCCGTGCCGCTGGCCCGGGCCGGGCACCGGGTCACCGTGGTCGACGCCAGCCCCGACGCGCTGGCCGCACTCAGCCGCCGGGCCGCCGAGGCCGGGGTGGCGCAGCGGGTACGCGCGGTCCAGGGCGACGGCGACGCCCTCGCCGGACTGGTCGAGCCGGCCAGCGTGGACCTGGTGCTCTGCCACGCCGTCCTGGAGGTCGTCGACGACCCGGCACCGGTGGTGGCCGCGCTGGCCGGGGCGCTGCGGCCGGGCGGTGCGGCCAGCGTGCTGGTCGCCGGGCGGGCGGCGGCGGTGCTCGGCCGGGCGATGAACGGCCACCTGGACGTGGCGACGGCGCTCGCCGCCGACCCCGACGGCAGCGCCGGCCCCCGGGACACGCTGCGTCGACGGTTCGACGCCGACGGCGCCACCGCGCTGCTGGCCGCCGCCGGGCTCGCCGTCGAGGAGATCCACGGCGTACGCGTGCTCGCCGACCTGCTGCCGGCGGCCGTGGCGGACGGCCAGCCGGGTGCCCTGCTGGAGCTGGAACGGGCGCTGGCAGCCCGGCCGCCCTGGCGGGACCTGGCGGCGCAGTTGCACCTGTTCGCCCGCCGTCCGGCATGACCGGCCCGGACGGGTCGGCCGTGGCACCCCCGGTGTCAGGAGGGGACCCTTCCTATGCACCAGGCGTTAGCAAGGTGCCCTTCCTTACACCCGTCAAGCCCGAGTACGGCGGCGGCAGCCTCGCCGACGTACTGCCCAGCGCGCTCGCGGTGCTCGGTGTGCCCGGCGCCGTCGACCTGCTCGGCCTCGGTGTCGACCTGCCCGGTGTACGCCGGATCGCGGTGCTGCTGGTCGACGGGCTCGGGTGGTACCAGATCCCGACCGCCGCGCCGTACGCGCCGACCCTGGCCGGACTGACCGCGGCGGCCGGTCGGCCACTCACCTGCGGCTTCCCCTCCACCACCCCGACCAGCCTGGTCACCCTGGGCACCGGGGCGGCACCCGGCGCGCACGGGGTGCTCGGCTTCACGCTGCGGGTGCCCGGCAGCGAGCGCGTGCTCAACCACATCGAGTGGTCCGGCGACCCGTCGCCGCTGCGGTGGCAGCCGGTGGCCACCCAGTTGGAGCGGGCCCGGGCCGCCGGGGTGGCGGTGACCGTGGTCAGTCGGCCGGAGTTCGGCGGCAGCGGCCTGACCCTGGCCGCGAACCGGGGCGGGGACTACCGGGGCGCGACCGGGGTGGACGCGGTGGCCACCACGATGCTGGCCGCGTTGACCGCCGGACGTGGCCCCACCCTGGTCTCCGGCTACCACCCGGACGTGGACCGCGACGGCCACCTCAGCGGCGTCGACTCGGCGCCCTGGCGGACCTCGGTGACCGAGGTGGACGGGCTGCTGGCCCGGTTGGTGGACGGGTTGCCGCCGGACGGGGCGTTGCTGGTCACCGCCGACCACGGGCAGCTCGACGTGCCCGCCGCGCACCGGTTCGACCTGGACACCGACCCTCGGCTGACCGCCGGGGTGCGGGTGGTCGCGGGTGAGCCCCGGGTGCGGTACCTGCACACCGCGCCGGGTGCCACCGCCGACGTGGTGGCGGCCTGGTCGGCCGTGCTCGGCGACGCCGCCCGGGTGATGGTGCGGGACGAGGCGGTGGCCGCCGGCTGGTTCGGGCCGGTGCCCGAGGCGCACCTGGAGCGGGTCGGCGACGTGGTGGTGGTCTGCAACGACACGTACGCCGTGCTGGCCAGCCGGTCGGAGAGCCCGACGGTGTCCCGGCTGGTGGCCTTCCACGGCGCGGACACCGCGGCGGAGATGACGATTCCGCTGCTGGTGCTGCGGGGCTGACCGGCCGTCGGCGTCCTACCCCGGGGTTAACCTGCCAGGGTGGGACGCAGTCAGTCGTTGCCCCGGGGCGGCGATCCCCGGTTCGGGCCGGACTCCGATGACGCCGGCTGCCCGATCCTGCACGTCGACATGGACGCCTTCTTCGCCTCGGTGGAGGTGCGCCACCGGCCGGAGTTGCGTGGTAAGGCCGTCGTGGTCGGCGGGGTCGGCCCACGCGGCGTGGTCAGTTCGGCCAGCTACGAGGCCCGGCGGTACGGCGTCCGCAGCGCGATGCCGACGATGCGGGCCCGGGCGCTCTGCCCGCACGCGGTGTTCCTGCCACCGGACTTCAGTCGCTACTCGACCGCCTCGCGGGCGGTCATGCAGATCTTTCGGGACGTCACGCCGCTGGTCGAGCCGCTCTCCCTGGACGAGGCGTTCCTGGACGTCGCGGGGGCCCGGCGACTGTTCGGCCCGCCGGCCGTGATCGCCCGCCGGATCCGCGAGCGGGTCGCCGCCGAGCAGGAGCTGACCTGTTCGGTGGGGGTGGCGTCGAGCAAGTTCGTGGCCAAGCTCGGGTCGACCCGGGCCAAGCCGGACGGCCTGCTCGTGGTTCCGGCCGCGCAGGTCCTCGACTTCCTTCATCCGTTGCCGGTGGCCGCCCTGTGGGGGGTGGGGGAGCGGGCCGAGCAGAGCCTGTTGCGGCTCGGGCTGCGGACGGTGGGCGACCTGGCCCAGGCCCCGCCGGGAATGCTGCGGACCGCGGTCGGCGCGGCGGCGGCTGCGCACCTGCACGAGTTGGCGTGGGGACGCGATCCGCGTCGGGTCAGCCCGGAGCACGCGGAGAAGTCGATCGGCGCGGAGGTCACCTTCGACGTCGATGTCCGAGATCCGACCGAGATCCGGCGTACGCTGCTGGGGCTCGCCGAGAAGGTCGGCGGCCGGCTGCGCGCTGCCGGGCAGGTGGGACGCACCGTGTCGCTCAAGGTGCGGATGGCCGATTTCCGCACCGTGAGTCGGTCGCGCACCCTCGACGTGCCCACCGACGTGGCCCGGGAGATGTTCGACACGGCTTGGTCGCTCTACACCGCTCTGGCACCGGGTGAGCGGATTCGCCTCGTCGGCGTACGGGCGGAGGGTCTGACCCCGGCGGACGAGACACCCCGGCAGCTCGCGCTCGGTGCGCCCGAGCGGGGTTGGCGCGAGGCGGAGGTCGCGGCGGACGCCGCAGCTGCCCGATTCGGGCGGTCCGTCATAGGACCGGCCAGTCTTCTCGGTGGGCGTGATCCCCGACGAAATGAAAATCCGACGCGGCCGTAGGTCGTCCCGCTTTCCGACGCGCGAGGGCCCTCGTAGACTTGCGGGTAAGCAGCCGGTTGGCTGCCACGGTCTGTCGGTCCGACCGGACCGACCAACGTGACCGGGGAGGAGTGCCGTGCCGCTCTCGGAGCACGAGCAGCGGCTGTTCGAGCAGATCGAGCGGTCGCTTGCCGAGGACCCCAAGTTCGCCTCGGCCGTGCGCGCCAGCGACCCGCGTTTCCACGCGCGGCGTCGCCTGCTCGTCGCTGCCGGCGTGATCGTCGCTGGCCTGGCGTTGTTGGTCTATGGCGCGGTGATCAAGACTCCGCCGTTGGCAGTGGCGGGATTCGTTGTCATGCTGGCCTCGGCCGCGTTCGCGGTGCAGTCGCACCGTCGGGCGCAGTCACCGGACCTGCACGTCGTCGGAGGAACGGCGAGTCGTCGCCGGTCCCGGGGACGGTCCGGCCGCCGGTCGGGGGGGTTCCTCGACCGGATGGAGGACCGGTGGCGTCAGCGCCCGGAGGGGCACCGCTGACCCGCTGTTCCTGACGGCGGGGCATCCGTCCCGGATCTGACCGGTCCGGGGCGTTCCGGCGTGCGGCGGACGGGTGTCGTCCGGGTGCCTTCGGGGTGCTCGGGGCGACGCGGCGACGTGGCGCGTTCCGCGCTGCCCAACGGGCGGCGACGTGGAGACCCGGCGACGGCAGACCACGCGGCGGCAGAAGAACCACGACGGGCCGGGTACCGGTGGATGTCCACCGGTACCCGGCCCGTGTCGTCGTGCCCGGTCCGGGCGGCGGTCAGCGGCCCGCGCGGCTCGCGATCAGTCGGCGCGGACTGAACCGCAGTAGCCGGTGACGTACCTGACCACCGGAGTTCACCAACCGCGACGAGGTGTCCGCGACGGTGGTGCGCCAGCGCTGCAACACCGACGGCGGCAACACTGTCGCCATCAGTCGGGTCCGCCGGTCGGCCCGCTCGGCCAGCGCGCCGCGTACCGTCCGCAGGGCCGTGGGCAGCGGCTCCCCGGTCAGCGGGTCGCGCGCGTACCGGGCCCGCTCCTCGGCGCGGCCGAGCAGGCGGGCCGCCGTGCCGGCCCCGGTGTCCGGTGCGAGTGCCTCCCGGACGAGCCGGTCGGCGGTCGCCCGTGGGGTCTCCGTCCGGTCCACCCGGATCCGGTAGTCCACCAGGGTGTCGAGCAGTTCGTCCCAGGCGGCGTGGGCGTCCGCCCGGGCCCGGTCCGGGTCGGCGTCGACCGTCATCGCCGGTCGGTGCTCCCCGGTGGCGGTGGCCTCCGACGCGTCGACGGTCCGGATCACCGGTGCGGGCCGACCTCGGCGGTGGCGCAGCGCGAGCCGACGCAGCGCCGGCACGGAGAGCAGGACCAGCAGCGCGAGTACGCCCACGGCGAGCAGCCAGGGCCAGCGTGGCGCCTGCGGGGTGGGCGCTCCCGGAGCGGCGCCGACGGCCGGGTCGTCACCCTCCTCGAACTGGTTCGGTCCGGCGTCCGGCCCGGCCGACGGGTCGGACGCGTCGGGCGCGGCCGTCGGGTCGGCCTGCGGAGTGTCCTCCTCGGGGGCGTCGACGTCCGGCGCCCAGGCGGACCGGGTCGAGCCCGGTACGCCGTAGGCCGGGGTGGCGTCGAAGGGCACCCACCCGATCTGGTCGAAGTACACCTCGGTCCAGGCGTGCAGGTTGCGGTTGGTCAGGATGAGGGTGTCGGCGGTGCGCCGGTTGCCGTTGGTGAAGCCGAAGGCGACCCGGGCCGGGATGCCGGCGTCACGGACCATCCAGGCCAGCGCCGCCGCGTACTGCTGGCAGTAGCCGGCCTTGTTCTCCAGGAAGTCGAGGATCTCCTGCCCGCTGGTGCCCTGTTCGGTGCTGAGCTGGTAGGTGAAGCCGTTCTCCTCGGAGAAGTAGTCGTAGATCGCGCGGACCTTGTCGTACTCGGTGCGCTGGCCCCGGATCAGTTCGGCCACCAGGGTCCGCACCTCGGGCACGTCGGGGGTGACGGTCTGCTGGACCCGCCGGGGATCGTCGGCGGACAGCGCCCGTGCCGAGCGCAGCGCCTGCGGCGTGTACGTCGAGCGGACGTAGTCGAACGAGTACGACTTCTCCCGGGAGTTCTCCCGGTTGGAGAAGACCACCTGCAGGTCCTGGTCGTAGAACCAGTTGCGGTTCAGGTCGGTGAAGCCGACCGGCTCGGCGTAGACCGGCATCAGCGGCATGGCCAGAGACCGGGTCACCTCGACGGTGGCCCGGTGCCGGGTCCGCTCGACCCCCCGCACCTGCTGGGTCGACGGGTCGGGCAGCTCACCGGTGACCCGGCTGCCGTTCGGGCCGCGTACCCGGAAGCCGTCGCCGCGCAGCTCGTCGGCGACTCCGAAGCGCAGGTAGAACGGATCCTCCTCGGTGGTGGTCACCGTCACCAGGTCGGTGGTCTCGGACTGGTTGAGCGTGCCACTGAGCGCGGCGAACAGGTCGACCCGGCCGGGGGAGCCGCCGAAGCCCTGCCCGCCCAGGCCGTTGCCGACGCCGGAGTTGAAGTTGTTCATCAGGCCGGAGGTCATGCCCGGCACGGCCAGCGGCACCAGGACGGCCAGCGCCAGGCCCACCACCGCCAACCGCCGACCGGCGGCGGCCAGTGGGGACGCCTCCCAGACGTCGACGTCGCGGCCGTCGCCGGTGAACCGACGGCCGAACCGCCGGACCCGGTCGACGTTGTCGGTGACCAGCAGCCAGAGGAAACCGGCGGCCCCGATGGCGAACGGCAGCGGCGGGACGCTGTCGACGTAGACCGCGACCGGCACCGAGTAGATGGCCAGCATCGGCAGACCGGCCAGCGCGGGCCGGCGCAGCCCGACACAGAGCACGTCCACCAGCACCGCGACGCCGCCGATACCGAGCACCGTGATGAACAGCAGCGGGTCGGTGTCGGGCACCTTCACACCGTGCGAGCGCATGTCGTCGACCGAGCTGCTGAGCAACTCGGCGAAGTGCCCGAAGGTGGCCGGCGTGGGCAGCACCGCGAGCAGTTCCTCGCCGCTGGGGAACAGCCAGGTCAGGGCCAGGGTGAGGCCGGCGACCATGGCCAGGATCTGCGCCCACAGCGGGGTCCGACCGAGCCGGGCCAGCGCCGCCGCGGCGGCCACCGCGGCCACCGCGATGACGGCCTGCACCAGCCAGGTCCACCGTTCGAAGATGGCCGACAGCGGCGCCGCCGCGAGCAGGGTCGCGGCGGCGGCCACCAGACCCAGGTTCCGATGGGCGATCATGAGGGGGACCTTCCGTTCATCGCACGCCGCCGGCCACCGTCTCGGCCATCGCCGCCCGCAGGGCGAAACCCTGCGAGCCCCGGCCGGCCTGCGGCCAGAGCGCCGGCAACCGGCCGCCGTGGTCGACGCCGATCACCCGCCAACCGGACTGCATGAGTGCCAGCGCGGCGGTGTCGTGTGCCTGGTCGGCCTCGGCCCGGGCCGACGCCGGCAGGTTCAGCCAGGCGGAGCTGTCCAGCAGGAAGCAGACGCAGGTCGCGCCGTTGGCCCGGAGCCCGGACAGCAGCTCCGCCTCGGCCGTGCTCAGCGACCCGAAGACGCCGATGATCAGGCCGCCGTCGGAGCGCTGCCGGACGTGTTGCACCAGGGTGGTGATCTCGACGCGTTGGTCCAGCCGGACCTCCGCGAGTTGGTCGAGCAGCAGACCGTCACCGGCGCCCTCGGTCGCGTCCACGTCCGCGCCGGAACCGGTGACCAGGCGCAGCTTGTAACCGCCCTGACGCAGGTGCACCGCGATGCTGGCGGCGGCCGAGACGGCCCACTCGAAACTGGCCGTCGGGCCGTCGCCCTGGTGGCCGTACGCGCGGGTGTCCAGCAGGACGGTCGCCCGGCTCTCCCAGGGCTGTTCCTCCCGGCGCACCATCAGCTCCCCGGTGCGCGCGGTCGACTTCCAGTGCACCCGGCGCAGGTCGTCGCCGCGCCGGTACTCACGGGTCGCCGCGTCGTCCTCGCCGTGCACCGCCACCGAGCGGGCCCGGCTCTCGCCGCTGCCGGCGTACTCGCCGGGCAGCCGCACCGCCGGCAGCGGCACCACCTGCGGCACCACGGTCAGCGAGTCGGTGCCCGGGAAGGCCCGGCTCAGCTCGCACAGACCGAACGGGTCGGTCATCCGGACCACCAGCGGCCCCACGTCGTACCGGCCGCGCACGTCGGCCCGCACGGTGTACGCCACCGAGCTGGCCTGGTGCGCGCCGAGCCGTTCCAGCACCACCCGGGGCCGGCTGCCGAGCGCGTACGGCAGTCGGTCCTCCAGCAGCAGGGTGCCGGTGGGCAACCGGGACAGGTTCTGCAACCGCAACACCATCCGGGCGGTGGCGCCGACCGGTACCCGGTGCGGGTCCAGCGAGCGGTGACAGGCCAGCTTGTAGCGGCTGCGGCCGACGTAGAGCGCGGCGAGCAGCGGGAGGACGGCCAGCAGCACGGCCACCCGCAGCAGGTCCTTCTCGCCGAGGATACCGGCGGAGACGGCGGCCGCCAGCGCGGCCGCCAGGAAGGAGCGACCGCGGGTGGTCAGGCCGCGTAGGCCGTCACGCACGTCACGGCCTCCGGGGTTCGAACGGAGCCCGACCGTTGCCGTTGCCGTTGCCGGCCGGCGGCCGGGTGTCGTACGGCGAGCGCTGCCGGTCGTGCGGCAACGGCAGCCGGTGCACCAGGTCCGCCACGATCGCGTCGGTGGTACGCCGGGCGAGCTGGGCGTCGGCGGTGGGGATGAGCCGGTGCGCCAGGACCGGTACGGCGAGTACCTGGAGATCGTCGGGGAGGACGTAGTCGCGTCCGTCGAGGGCGGCCACCGCGCGGGCGGTGCGCAGCAGTTGCAGCGTGCACCGCGGGGAGGCGCCGAGCCGCAGGTCGGGTGCCTCACGGGTGGCGGTGACCAGGTCGATCGCGTACTGCTTGACCGCGTCGGCGACGTGCACCTGCCGGACGTGACCGATCAGCCGGCGCACGGTGTCGGCGTCGGAGACCGGGCGCAGCGCCGGCAGCGGGTCGACCGCGCCGTGGCCGTCGAGCATGGCCAGTTCGGCGTTCGGGTCGGGGTAGCCCATCGCGATCCGGGCGGTGAAGCGGTCCCGCTGCGCCTCGGGCAGCGGGTACGTGCCCTCCATCTCGATCGGGTTCTGGGTGGCGATCACCATGAACGGGGTCTGGAGCTGGTACGTCACCCCGTCGACGGTGACCTGCCGCTCCTCCATGCACTCCAGCAGCGCGGACTGGGTCTTCGGCGAGGCCCGGTTGATCTCGTCGCCGACGACCAGGTTGGCGAAGACGGCACCCGGCCGGAACTCGAAGTCGTGGGTCTCCTGGTTGTAGACGCTGACGCCGGTGACATCGCTGGGCAGCAGGTCGGGGGTGAACTGGATGCGGCGCACGGAGCAGTCGATGGAGCGGGCGAGGGCCTTGGCCAGTTTGGTCTTGCCCACGCCGGGCACATCCTCGATGAGCAGATGACCCTCGGCGAGCAGGACGGCCAGAGCGAGCCGCACGGTGGCGGTCTTGCCCTCGATGACCTGTTCGATGTTGGCCACGATGGCGTCGCTCGCTGCGCGGAACTCGTCGTGCGGCAGCAGTCCGCCAACTTCGTCCCAGGTCTGTTGTGTCACGGGCCTCCTCCTCGTCGCCGTCACGGCAGCTCTGAACAGAGCACCTGGACCCGCCGTTGGGTTCGCGACGTGCGAGCCTCGTCTGCCGCAGCAATCTCACTGGCCTCTCAGGCTAACCATGTTTCTCGCCAACGCCGACCGGCGCAGGTGTTTGGGTGGGTAGAGAGGCATTTGTCGTGCACGCAGCGCACGTCGTCGGTTCTGTCGGGTGAAGGGTCCGAGGGCTCCGTTCCGGGACCGGGACGGGCGCGGCGGACGGGGTACTGGGCAACGGCGCCGTAGGGGTCGCGGTACACTGCCGGTCATGGCCGGAGTCTTCCTGCTTCTTACCGAGCCGTGCTGATGCGCTGACGGCGCGACAGCACGGCGGCCCCTCCTGTGCGAGGGGCTTTTTCGTGCCCGCCGGGGCCCGGGGCGGGCCGCCGAGCACGGACACGAGACCAGCCAGCACGGAGAAGACCCCGCCGGTCGACGCGAGGAGAAGGCCATGACCGAGGCAGCCGCCAACGACACCCCACCGTTCCGGTACACCGCCGTGCTGGCCGACGAGATCGAACGCCGCTGGCAGGACCACTGGGAACGCGAGGGCAGTTTCCACGCGCCGAACCCGTCCGGCCCGCTGGCCGACCCGGCCCACCCGCGCTCCGGCGCGGAGAAGCTGTACGTGCTGGACATGTTCCCGTACCCGTCCGGCGCCGGGCTGCATGTCGGGCACCCGCTGGGCTACATCGGCACCGACTGCTTCGCCCGCTACCAGCGGATGGCCGGGCGCAACGTGCTGCACGCGATGGGCTTCGACGCGTTCGGCCTGCCCGCCGAGCAGTACGCGGTGCAGACCGGCACCCACCCCCGGACCACCACCGAGGCCAACATCGAGCGGTACCGGGAGCAACTGCGACGGCTGGGGCTGGCCCACGACCAGCGGCGCTCGGTGGCCACCATCGACACGGACTTCTACCGCTGGACGCAGTGGATCTTCCTGCAGATCTTCAACTCCTGGTACGACCGCGAGGCCGGTCGGGCCCGCCCGATCAGCGAGCTGACCGCCGAGTTCGCCGCCGGGACCCGGCGTACCCCGGACGGTCGCCCGTGGGCCGAGCTGTCGTCCGCCGAGCGTCGCGCGATCGTCGACGACCACCGCCTGGCGTACGTGTCGCAGGCCCCGGTGAACTGGTGCCCCGGCCTGGGCACGGTGCTGGCCAACGAGGAGGTCACCGCCGACGGCCGCTCCGAGCGCGGCAACTTCCCGGTCTTCAAGCGCAACCTGAAGCAGTGGATGATGCGGATCACCGCGTACGGTGACCGGCTGCTGGACGACCTGGACAAGCTGGACTGGCCCGAGCCGATCAAGCTGATGCAGCGCAACTGGATCGGCCGGTCCACCGGGGCGCACATCGACTTCCCGACTCCGACCGCGCCGATCCGGGTGTTCACGACCCGGCCCGACACCGTCTTCGGGGCCACCTACATGGTGCTGGCGCCCGAGCACGAGCTGGTCGACGCGCTGGTGCCGGCGGCCTGGCCGGAGGGGACCCGGGACGCGTGGACCGGTGGGCACACCGATCCACGGGCGGCCGTCGAGGCGTACCGCAAGTCGGCCGCCGCCAAGACCGACGTCGAGCGGCAGGCCGACACCAAGGAGAAGACCGGCGTCTTCATCGGCGCGTACGCCACCAACCCGGTCACCGGCGGGCAGATCCCGATCTTCATCGCCGACTACGTGCTGGCCGGTTACGGCACCGGCGCGATCATGGCGGTACCCGCGCAGGACGAGCGGGACTGGGCGTTCGCTGAGGTCTTCGAGCTGCCGATCGTGCGTACCGTGCAGCCGCCGGAGGGCTTCGACGGCAAGGCGTACACCGGGGAGGGGCCGGCGATCAACAGCGCCGCGCCCGAGCGCGGCCTGGACCTGAACGGACTGGGGGTGGCCGACGCCAAGGCCCGGATCATCGCCTGGCTGGAGGCCGACGGCACCGGCCAGGGTGCGGTGACCTACCGGCTGCGGGACTGGCTGTTCAGCCGGCAGCGGTACTGGGGCGAGCCGTTCCCGATCGTCTACGACGCCGACGGCGTGGCGATCGCGCTGCCGGAGGAGATGCTGCCGGTCGAACTGCCCGAGGTGGACGACTTCTCGCCGCGCACCTTCGACGCGAACGACGCCGACAGCGACCCGGAGACGCCGCTGTCGCGCCGCCGCGACTGGGTCGAGGTCGAGCTGGACCTGGGGGACGGGCCCAAGCGGTACACCCGGGAGACCAACGTGATGCCGCAGTGGGCCGGCTCCTGCTGGTACGAGCTGCGCTACCTGGACCCGACCAACGACGAGCGCTTCGTCGACGCGGAGACCGAGCGGTACTGGATGGGGCCGCGCGGTGAGGGCGACTGCGGTGGCGTCGACCTGTACGTCGGTGGCGCCGAGCACGCCGTGCTGCACCTGCTGTACGCCCGGTTCTGGCACAAGGTGCTGTTCGACCTGGGGCACGTGTCGTCGTTCGAGCCGTTCCGCAAGCTGTTCAACCAGGGCTACATCCAGGCGTACGCGTACACCGACGCGCGGGGCGCGTACGTGCCGGCCGAGGAGGTCGTCGAGCGTGACGGCGGCTGGTTCCTGGGCGACGTCCAGGTCAACCGCGAGTACGGCAAGATGGGCAAGTCCCTGAAGAACATCGTCACCCCGGACGAGATGTGCGCCGCGTACGGCGCCGACACGTTCCGGGTCTACGAGATGTCGATGGGGCCGCTGGAGGTGTCCCGCCCGTGGGAGACCCGGGCGGTGATCGGCTCGTACCGGTTCCTGCAGCGGGTCTGGCGGGCCGTCGTCGACGAGCAGACCGGCGAGTCGCGGGTCACCGACGAACCGGCCGACGAACAGACCCGGCGGCTGCTGCACCGGGTGATCGACGGCGTCCGGGGCGACATGGAGGGAATCCGGTTCAACACCGCGATCGCCAAGCTGATCGAGCTGACCAACGCGGTGACCCGGCTGGCGAGCACCCCGCGCGAGGTGGCCGAACCGCTGGTGCTGATGGTGGCGCCGGTGGCACCGCACATCGCCGAGGAACTGTGGCGGCGGCTGGGCCACCAGACCTCCCTGACGTACGCGGACTTCCCGGTCGCCGACCCGGCGCTCCTGGTCGCCGAGACCGTCACCTACCCGGTGCAGGTCAACGGCAAGGTCCGGGGCCGGGTCGAGGTGCCGGCCGACGCCGCCGAGGACGACGTGCGCTCCGCCGCGCTGGCCGCGGTGGCGGGTGCGTTGGCCGGCAAGGAGCCGCGCAAGGTGATCGTGATCCCCGGCCGGATGGTGTCCGTCGTCGCCTGACGCTGTTGGTGTGGTGAAAGGAAGGGTCCCCTGCTAACGCCTCGTGCACAGCAGGGGACCCTTCCTCACACTCGACGGCCGCGGCGGCCGTCGCGGCCGGGCTGCGGCGGCCATCGCGGGGCCGGGCTGCGGCGGCGGTCGCGACCGCGGCGGCGGCCGGGGCTGCAGTGGGCGGCAGCCGATGACCTGGCCCGCCTCGTCCGAGGACCCAGGGTGCCGCGACTCGTCGCAAGGTCGTGCTCGATCCTGGATCGAGTGGTCTCGTCGCGGCACGCAGGCCACTCGATCCAGGATCGAGCGGGATCATGCCGTGCGGGGGGCGTCAGGGAGCAGGCGGGGGCGGGGGCGGGGTGGGAGAGGGTGGGCGGCGCTCTGTGGTGCGGCGTCGGCGTTCGGCGAGCCACCAGCGGGTGAGCAGCACCGCGCTGGCGATGAAGCCGAGCGCGGCGGGGGTGGCGGCGAGCCAGTTGATCTCGTTGGGGCTGGTGACGGCGGCACCGACCGCGGCGTAGCCGAACGCCGACGGGGCGGAGGCGATCACGCTGCCGACCAGGAACGGCAGGATCCGCGCGCCGGTGGTGCCGTAGCCGTAGCTGACCAGGCCGTATCCGGAGATCGGCAGCAGTCGTACGGTGATCACGCCGAGCACGCTCTGCCGGGTGAACCAGCGGTCCAGTCGGGCCAGCCGGCCCCGGACCCGTTCGGCGACGAACTCCCGCCCGAGTATCCGGCCCACGGAGAAGCCGATCGCCGCCGCCAGCAGGGCCGCGCCCAGCGCGTACGCAGCACCCTCCAGCGCGCCGAAGACCGCGCCCGCGGCGAGCGTGATGAAGGTGCGGGGGACCAGGGCCACCAGCAGCAGCGCGCCGCCGAGGACGCCGGCTACCGGGGCGAGGCCGCCCAGCCGGTCGCCGAACTGCGGCAGTGCCGTCGGGTCGGGGTGGGGCACCAGCACCAGGGTCACCCCGAACCCGGCGATCAGGAGCAGCAGCAGGCCGAACCGGACGGCCGACGGTGTGGTGGCGACCGGCTGCACCGATCGCCAGTACCGCGCGAGCCGCCGGCCGGCCGCGATCATGCCCGGGCGGCGGTCACCGCGGCCCGGCGTTCGGCCCGCAGCCGATCGGCCCAGGTGTCGTCGAGCGGCGGGAGCTGCTGCGCGCCGGTGGCCCAGCGCAGCAGCAGGTCGGCCAGGGCCGGGTTGCGTGCCAAGGCGGGACCGTGCGAGTACGTGCCGAGCAGCTTGCCGCGCCACGCCCCCTCGGTGGTGCCGTCGTTGCCGACCCCGGCGGTGACCCGGGCCAGCGGGGAGACCTCGGCACCGAGGCGGGTGCGACCGCCGTGGTTCTCGAAGCCGGTCAACGGGGGCAGGCCCAGCCGGGCGTCGATGTCACCGGCGAGTTCGCCGACGGCCCGGGTCTCGCCCCGGTCCGAGGAGAGGTCGAGCAGTTCCAGGCCGCGGTACTGGGTGCCCTTGGCGAAGAACGAGGTGCCGAGCAGTTGGTATCCGGCGCAGACGCCGAAGACCACCGAGCCCTGGGCGACGGCCCGGTGCAGACCGCCGTCGGTGAGCAGCCGCTGGGCGCCGAGCGCCTGCGGACCGTCCTCGCCGCCGCCGATGAGGTAGATGTCGGCGGTGGTGGGCATCTGCTGGTCGGAGCGGACCTCCAGCACCTCGATCGGGAAGCCGCGCTGCTGCGCCCGCCGGGCCAGGATCAGCATGTTGCCCCGGTCGCCGTAGGTGGAGAGCAGGTCGGGGTAGATCCAGACGATGCGCAGGGTCTCAGTTGACACGGTCCAACTCCGCTCGGATGTCCTGGAAGGCGGTGTAGTTCGCGATGACCTCCAGTCGCCCCGGCGGCACCGCGCGGAGGGCGTCGTCGAAGGTGCGTACGTGCTGGAACGGCACGCCGTTGACGTCCAGCCGGACCGCCAGGTCGTACGCCCGGTCGCCGGTGATGAGCACCTGACGTCCGCGTAGTGGGGCGAAGTCGACGTCGAAGAGCCAGGAGGTGTCCAGCCCGTCGGGGTCGCGGGCGTTGATGGAGAGCAGTGTCGGGGCGTGCTCGGCCATGTCGAACGCCTCCAGCCAACTGGCCGGGTTCTTTGCCAGCAGCAGCCGGACCAGCCGACCGTCCCGCTCCACCTGCGCGTACCGACCGGCGACCGAGGTGACGTCGCCGAGGCGGGGGACCGCGTCGAACGGGCGTACGCCGAACTCGGCGGCGAGGGCCAGGGCGGTGGCCGCGTTGCCGATGTTGACCTTGCCGGGGAGCTGGAGCTTCACCTTGTACCACGCGCCGGTGGGGTCGAGGACGCCTTCGTCGTCGACCGTCCACTGCGGCTGCGGTCGGCGCAGCGGGCAGCCGCTGCACCACCACTGCTCGCCGGAGCGCTGGATGGTCGAGCCGCACTCGGGGCAGACCCACGAGTCGTCGTGCCAGCGCTGACCGGCGGAGAACCAGGTGACGTGCGGTGGGGTGATCCGCTGGTCGTGGGCGGCCGGCGGGGTGGCCGCCCAGACCACCATCGGGTCGTCGGCGTTGGCCACGATGCGGATGTCCGGGTGCCGGACCAGGGCCGCGCGCCAGAGCTGCGCCATCATGGCGACCTCCTTGGCCCGGTCGAGCTGGTCACGGGAGAGGTTGAGCAGCGCCACCACGTGCGGCTCGGTCGCCTCGATCACCTGCGCGAGGTAGTGCTCGTCGACCTCCAGCACGGCGTACGGGGTGCTGCCCGCCTTGGCCAGGGCGGAGGTGTGCCCGGTGGGCATGTTGGCGCCGAAGGAGTTGGTGGCCACCCTGCCGAGCACGCCGACGGCGGCGGCGGCCAGCCGGGTGGTGGTGGTCTTGCCGTTGGTGCCGGAGACCAGCGCGATGGCCCGTCCGGCAGAGAGGTGCGCCAGCAGGTCCGGGTCGATCTTGAGGCCGATCCAGCCACCGATCACCGAGCCGTCGCCACGGCCCGCAGCCCGCGACAGGGCTGCGGCGGTCCGTGACACGGAGCTGGCCACCTTCGCCCGTAGGGGCATCTTCGCGTCCGTCACGCGAGCGAGGTTACCGGACCAGACCACCCCTCAGATCGCCGCCGACGGTGTTCCGTTCTGTCCACTTCGTCGGTGAGTGGGGTGGTGGGCCTCCGGTCCGGCCCTAATGGATCTATGTCGGATAGCGGACCCCGTCCGGCGCCCCGCCGCCCTCCACTCCGCTCCACCCCGGCTGACGTGCGGTTTTGTGGCGCGCAGCGGCGCGCCACGCGGGCGATTCTGGTTGCGGGTGGAGGGAAGTGGAGTAGAGTGGGGCGCATTGGTGGGGCCGGGAGGGGCCCACCGGCCCGGGGGGTCAACGGCGCGCGAACGCCGTTAAGGGCGAGGGGGTTGGGCCGATGTTTCTCGGCACCCACACTCCGCGCCTGGACGACAAAGGCCGGTTGATCCTTCCGGCGAAGTTCCGGGATGAGCTGGCGGGGGGTGTCGTGATCACCAAAGGGCAGGAGCGCTGCCTCTACGTCTTTCCGACGCCTGAGTTCCAGCACATCGCGGATCAGTTGCGCGCGCAGCCGATGACGCACAAGGCGGCCCGGGCCTACAGCCGTGTCTTCTTCGCCAGCGCGCACGACGAGATACCCGACAAGCAGGGCCGGGTGACCATCCCGGCACACCTGCGCAGCTACGCGGGGCTCGACCGGGACCTGGTGGTCATCGGTGCGAGCACCCGGGTGGAGATCTGGGACAAGGTCGCCTGGGAGACCTACCTCGCCGAGAGCGAAGACGACTTCGCCGACATCGAGGAGGGGGTGCTGCCAGGCGGTCTGTGAGGGCGTGGCGACGCCCGACGTACTGCGAGATCTCCAGCCGCTTTCGAGCTCCTGGCATCCCTTCCCCGGTGCCAGGCACACGATCCGCACGCAGGACCACGGGGTCCGGCGTACGGGTCGAGAGCGGATGGGGATCTGGCGGTACGACGGCACGGCGTCGTCCGACGAGCAGGACGCGAGAACGAGACCGGTTCAACCAGTGGGGGTCGACATGGGGGAGCTACGCGGCACGCATGTGCCGGTGCTGCTCGAGCGGTGTCTCGAGCTGCTCGCCCCCGCGCTGGGTCGAGGCGGCCGTACGGTCCACGTCGACGCGACGCTCGGTCTGGCCGGGCACGCCGAGGCGGTGTTGCAGGCACATCCGGAGACGATCCTGGTGGGTCTGGACCGCGACACCGAGGCACTCGCACACGCACGGGTGCGGCTGGCCCGGTTCGCCGACCGCATCCACCTGGAACACGCGGTCTACGACGAGTTGCCCGACGTGCTGGACCGGTTGGGGTACCCGTCCGTGGACGGTGTGCTGTTCGACCTCGGTGTCTCCTCACTGCAACTCGACGCGCCCGACCGCGGGTTCGCGTACGCACAGGACGCGCCGCTGGACATGCGGATGGACCAGACCCGGGGGGTGACCGCCGAGGAGGTGGTCAACACCTACTCGCATCCGGATCTGGCCCGGGTGCTGCGGGTGTACGGCGAGGAGAAGTTCGCCGGACGGATCGCCTCGGCGATCATCCGGGAACGGGACCGGGGCCGGATCACCTCGTCGGCGCGACTGGCCGAGTTGGTGCGGGAGTCGATCCCGGCACCGGCGCGGCGAACCGGGGGACACCCGGCAAAGAGAACGTTTCAGGCTTTACGGATCGAGGTAAACAGAGAACTGGCAGTGCTGGAGACGGCGCTGCCGGCCGCTCTGGACAAGCTTTCCGTCAGCGGTCGCATGGTGGTCCTGTCCTACCACTCGTTGGAGGACAGGCTCACCAAGCAGGCGCTCGCCGACCGGGTCCGCAGTACGGGCCCGGTCGACCTCCCGGTCGAACTGCCCGGGTCGGAGCCGACGTTCCGGCTGCTCAGCCGGGGCGCGGAGCTGCCCGGGGAGGGGGAGGTCGCCGCCAACCCGCGCGCCGCATCGGTGCGGCTGCGGGCGGCGGAACGGATCGACCCGCAGGCCCGGCACCAGGGGCGTACCGACCGCGAACGGTACCGGCGCCGGGTCAAGGCGATGCACCAACCGGGGACGGGGTCGGCCGCGGAAACCGGAGGGGGACCGCGGCGGACGCCGGGGGACACGGACGAAGAGGGGGAGGGAATATGAATGTGAGCAAGCGCCGGGACGTCGCCGGCGTCGGGCAGCGCACACCGCGGTCGGGGGGCCGGATCGCGGCGGAGCGGACCCGAGTGGCCGGGAACGACACCCGGCGGCAGGACCGGGTGAGCCGGCTGGACGACACTCGCGCCCGGGGGGCGCGCGAGTTTCCCGTCCAGGGCAGCGCCGCACTGCGTCCGGTGGAGCGGCCGAGTGTCGGCAAGCCGGAGCGGGCCGAGTCACCGCGGCTGCGGGTCGCCCCGCCGCCGCCGGTGCGGGTGCCCCGGGCGCCGTTCGCGGCGCTCGTGGTGGTGCTCGTCGTCGGCGGAGTGCTCGGCATCCTGGCCGTCAACACGAAGATCAACGAGAACGCGTTCCGGCTCGACGAACTCCAGCAGCAGCAGGCCAAGCTCGACGTGGAGCAGCAGCAGCTCAAGAAGCAGATCGCCGAGTCGGAGTCGCCGGGCAACCTGGAGGCGCAGGCCCGCCGTCTGGGGCTGGTCGAGTCGGGTGAGCTGGCGTACATCCGGCTGCCGGACGGCAAGATGATCGGCGTGCCGCAGCCGGCCAGCGGTCAGGTGTCGATCACCAGCCAGCAGGGCTCGGAGGGGTAGGCCGTGCCCTCGAGATCAGACGAACCGCGCCGGGACGCCACAGGCTCCCGGCGCGGTTCTTCCCGTAATGGGGGTACGCCGGACGAGCGCGGCGGCGAGCCGGGTATCGGCGGCATCTCCGACGCCCGTGCGTACACCCCCCGGGGGCGCACCGTCCGCGACGGCGGCGGTCGGGCCGAGCAACGACGCGACCCGCGTACCAGCCGGACCCAGGACCCGTTCCGGCCGGCGTTGCAGGTGCTCGACGGTGGGCGGTCCGCCGCCACCCGGGGCGGCACCCGGGCGGCAGCCGTACCTCGGCGGGAGGCCACCGCCGGCCGGACCACCGTGGTCCGGACCGTCACCGACCGCACCCCCCGGGGTGAGGCACCGGCCGGGACGCCCCGACGTCGCGTCGGCGGCCGGGAACCGCGCCGGGGTGACCGTCCGGCCGCGCGCCGACCGGGCCGCAAGGCACCGCGTCCGCCCCGGCTCGCCGACCCGGGACGTCGGCTGCGGCTGGGCACCGCGCTGGCCCTGGCCCTCTTCGTCGCCATCGGCGTGCGGCTCGTCGTGCTCCAGGCCGTCGACACTCCGGCGTACGCCGACGGCGGCATGGCCGACCGGCTGCGGACCGTGCCGCTGCCCGCGCCGCGCGGAGCGATCTTCGACCGGGACGGCGCGGCCCTGGCGCACAGCGTCGAGGCCCGCTACGTGTACGCCGACCCGACCCGGATCAAGGACATCACGGCGACCGCGCAGACGCTCTCCCCGCTGCTCGGCATGCCCGCCTCGGAGTTGGCCGAGAAGATGAAGCCGCGCAAGCGGATCAGCGGCGTCGACTCGCAGTTCGAATACCTGGCGCGTGGGGTCACCGTGGCCCGGGCCCGGGAGATCATGGAGTTGGCTCTGCCGGGCATCGCGGTGCACCGCGACGAGCGGCGCGAGGTCCCCGGCGGTGACCTGGCCGCCAACCTGATCGGTTTCACCAGCCTGGACATGGTCGGGCTGGAGGGACTGGAGGCGCGCTACGACGACCTGCTGCACGGCGAGGACGGGCAGCGTGTCTTCGAGGTCGGCCTGGGTGCGTTGGCCGCGCCCATCCCCGGTGGCTACAGCCGCACCACCAAGGCCAAGCCGGGCAGCTCGATCGTGCTCACCATCGACCGGGACCTGCAGTACACGGTGCAGCGGATCCTCAGCGAGCGGATGAAGGCGGTGCAGGGCAGCACGGGTGCCGCGGTGGTGCTCCACGCACGTACCGGGGAGGTGCTGGCCCAGGCCAGCCATCCCACCTACAACGCGGCGAAACCGCAGTCGAGTGACCCCACCGACCGGGAGGACGCGGCCACCAGCTTCATCGTCGACCCGGGTTCGGTGCACAAGGCGATCACGTTCGGGGCGGCGTTGCAGGAGGGCGTCATCACCAAGGACACCGTCTTCCCGGTCGCCAACGGAATCCGCAAGGGCGACACGTGGTTCCGGGACACGTTCCCGGCGAACGGGAGGCGGATGAGCGTGGCCGGGATGATGGCCCACTCCTCCAACGTCGGCACCATCCAGATCGCCGACCAGCTCGGCCCGGAGCGGCTGCTCGACTACCAGCAGCGGTTCGGGCTCGGCAAGCCGACCGGTGTCGGGATGCCGGGCGAGGCGGGTGGGCGGCTGCTGCCGGTGCAGGAGTGGAGCGAGTCGTCGCACGGCTCGGTGCCGATCGGGCACAGCGTGGACGCCACCCCGTTGCAGATGGCCGCCGCGTACGCCGCCATCGCCAACGACGGCACGTACGTGCAGCCGAGGCTGGTCAAGGAGACGATCGGGCCGGACGGGAAGCCGACACCGGCCGAGGCGCCGACGACCCGTCAGGTGCTCAGCCCGGACAACGCCGCCGCGCTGCGCACCATCCTGGAGGCGGTCACCACCGTCGACAACGCCACCGGCCTGGCGGCGGCGGTGCCCGGTTACCGGGTGGCGGGCAAGACCGGCACCGGGTGGCGGCTGGTCGAGGGGAAGAAACAGCCCGGCGAGGTCGCCTCGTTCATCGGGATGGCGCCGGCGGACAATCCGCAGTACGTGATCGCGGTGTTCGTGCACAGCCCGAGTGGTGGCGGCGGCAGGGTCGCGGCACCGGCTTTCAAGGAAATGATGACCTTCGCGCTGCGGCATTTCCGGGTGCCGCCGTCGAGCGATCCGGCGCCGAAGTTCACCGTATTCCCGTAACTGTCGTCGTCGTCAATTCCTCGGGTCGCCGGCACCGCCACCGGTGACCCGAGGAATTGACGTACGCACATTCGTCGACCTGTTTTCCGGTGTTTTTGCGGCGACCGTGCCCGGGTGCGTCGTCTTTCCGAATCCGCCCGCCTCGAAATGGTCGTCCGGTGACGACGTCGTCCGGATCGCGCCCGCTGCGGTGGCCGGGCACCCGGTGACCGCGCGCTCAGGCGCGCCGACGGCGGTACGCCTGTCGGGTGCACCGGCTGCCACCTGCGGTTCGACTTCGTGCGGCGGAGATTCAGGCGCGCCGTGCGGCCGGGCCCGGGCGACCGGGTAGGGTCTGACGCCGTGCGCGGCAATCCTCGTCCCCGTACCGTGACCGGAATCCGGCTCGGTGACCTAGCCGCCCTGCTCACCGTGGCGCCCTCCACCAGCGCCGATCCGTTGGTGACCGGGGTGACCCACGCCAGTCAGGAGGTCCGACCCGGCGACCTGTACGCGGCCCTGCCCGGCGCGCGCCGGCACGGCGCGGAGTTCGCCGCCGGTGCGGCCCAGGCCGGCGCGGTCGCGGTGCTGACCGACCCGGCCGGTGCCGAGTCGGCCGCCGGCACCGGACTGCCGGTCCTGGTGGTCGACGACCCGCGCGCGGTGCTGGGCCCGGTCGCCTCGACGATCTACGGCGACCCGACCGCGCACCTGCTGACGATCGGAGTCACCGGCACCGCCGGGAAGACCTCCACCGCCTACCTCGTCGAGTCCGGGCTACGTGCCGCCGGCCACACCACCGGCCTGATCGGCACCGTCGAGACGCGCCTGGGCGACCTGGTGGTGGACAGCGTGCGGACCACGCCGGAGGCCACCGACCTGCACGCGATGCTCGCCGCCGCCCGTGAGCGGGGCGTCACCGCAGTGGTCATGGAGGTCTCCAGCCACGCGCTGGCGATGGGCCGGGTCGGCGGGGTGCGATTCCGGGTGGGCGGCTGGACCAACTTCGGCTCCGACCACCTGGACTTCCACGCCGACGCCGAGGACTACTTCGCGGCCAAGGCGCGGCTGTTCGACGGGCGCTGCGCGGTGGAGGTGCTCAACCGCGACGACCCGGCGCTGGAGCCGCTGTTCCGACCGGCCACGGTCAGCTACTCGGCGGCCGGTGACCCGACCGCCACCTGGTGGGCCGACAAGATCGACGGCGACGGGTACGCCCAGCGTTTCACCGCGCACGGCCCGGACGGGTTGACGCTGCCCGCCGGGGTGGCGCTGCCCGGCCGGCACAACGTGGCGAACGCCCTGCTGGCCATCGCCGCGCTGGTCGCCGCCGGAGTCGACCCGGCGACCGCCGCCGAGGGGGTGGCCGCCTGCGGTGGCGTACCCGGGCGGTTGGAGTCGGTGGGCGTGGCCGGCGGGGTACGCGGGGTGGTCGACTACGCGCACAAGACCGACGCCGTGGTGGCCGCGTTGGCCGCACTGCGCGAACTCAGCGCCGGCCGACTGATCTGCGTGATCGGTGCGGGCGGCGACCGGGATCGGGGCAAGCGGCCCCTGATGGGTGCCGCTGCCGCGGAGGGAGCCGACGTGGTCGTGGTGACCGACGACAACCCGCGCACCGAGGAGCCGTCGGCGATCCGCGCCGAGGTGCTCGCCGGTGCCTACCAGGCCGGTGCGGCGGCTCGGATCATCGAGGTGGCCGGGCGTCGCGCGGCGATCGACGAGGCGGTCCGGCTGGCCGAGCCGCAGGACGTGGTGGCACTGTTGGGCAAGGGCCACGAACGCGGCCAGGAGATCGCGGGCGAGACGCACCCGTTCGACGACCGGACGGAGCTCGCCGACGCGCTCCGGGCCCGTTTCGGGGACCTGGCGGGCCAGCGGTGATCGCGCTGCGCCTGGCCGAGATCGCCTCGGCCGTCGACGGTCGGCTGGTCGACGCCGACCCCGCCGCACAGGTCACCGGCAGTGTCGAGTTCGACTCGCGCAAGGTCGTCGCCGGTGGACTCTTCGTCGCGTTCGACGGGGAGAAGGTCGACGGGCACGACTACGCGGCGGGGGCCGTGGAAAGCGGCGCGGTGGCGGTGCTGGGCACCCGCGAGGTGCCCGGCGTACCGATGATCGTGGTCGCCGACGCGCTGACCGCGATGGGCCGGCTGGCCCGGGCGGTGGTCGACCGGCTGCCGGAGCTGACCGTGATCGGGCTGACCGGTTCCTCCGGCAAGACCACCACCAAGGATCTGATCGCCCAGCTCACCGCCCGACTCGGGGAGACGGTGGCGCCGCCCGGCTCGTTCAACAACGAGCTGGGGCACCCGTACACCGCGTTGCAGGCCGGGCCGACGACCCGCTACCTGGTGATGGAGAAGGGCGCGCGGGGCATCGGCCACGTGCGCTACCTCTGCGAGGTGGCGCCGCCGCGCATCTCCGTGGTGCTCAACGTCGGGGTGTCACACATCGGGGAGTTCGGTTCGCAGGAGAACATCGCGGTGGCCAAGGGCGAACTGGTGGAGGCGCTGTCGGCCGACGGTCTGGCGGTGCTCAACGCCGACGACCCGCTGGTCGACGCGATGGCGAGCCGCACCGTGGCCCGGGTGGTCCGGTACGGCGAGGCGGCGCACGCCGACATCCGGGCCGAGGACGTGACGCTGGACGAGCGTGGCCGACCGGCGTACACCCTGGTGACGCCGGAGGGGGACGCGCCGGTGCGGCTCGGGCTCGCCGGGCGGCACCAGGTCTCCAACAGCCTGGCCGCCGCGGCGGTGGCCCGGGAACTGGGCATGCCGCTGACCGAGCTGGCCGTCGCGCTGGGCGCGCTCGGCTTGGTCTCCACCCGTCGGATGGACGTCTTCGAACGCACCGACGGGGTGACCGTGATCGACGACTCGTACAACGCCAATCCGGCGTCGATGGCGGTGGCGCTGCGCGCGCTCGCCGGCATCGGCACCGGGAGGCGGACCGTCGCCGTGCTCGGCTACATGGCCGAGCTGGGTGACTTCGAGACGCAGGGGCACGCCGACATGGGCCGTCTCGCGGCCGAGCTGGGCGTCGCCCGGCTGCTGGTGGTCGGTGAGGCCGCGGCGCCGATTCACCACGGGGCGACATCGGTAGGTGACTGGGGAGGAGAGTCGGTGTTGCTCACCGATCAGGCGGCGGCCGTCGAGGTGCTGCGCAGCGAGCTACGACCGGGCGATGTCGTCCTGGTGAAGGGCTCCCGGTACCGGACCTGGGAGGTGGCCGACGCGCTGCGCGTCGAGGCGGCCGCAGACGGCGAGGGTGACGCTTCGTGAGAGCGGTCATCGTGGCCATCGGGGTGGCCTTCCTCGTCTCGCTGTTCTGCACCCCGATCGCGATCAAGGTGTTCACCCGGCTGAAGGCCGGGCAGCCGATCCGGGCCGAGGGCCCGCAGATGCACCAGGGCAAGAAGGGCACCCCGACCATGGGCGGGGTGGTGTTCATCCTGGCCACCGTCATTGCGTACGTGGCCGGGCACCTGGCCCTGACCACCCTGCCGGACGCGCAGATCGCCCAGGTCGAGCCGACGATCACCGCGCTGGTGCTGCTGGGTCTGATGGTCTTCTGCGGTGCGGTCGGCTTCGTCGACGACTTCCTCAAGGTGCGTAAGCGGCACAGCGGCGGGTTGAGCGCGCGGGGCAAGCTGCTCGGCCAGATCCTGGTCGGTGCGCTGTTCGGGGTGGTGGCGCTCTACTTCCCGTCCACCATGACCGACTCCAGCGGGGAGGTGACCAACACCGAGACCGTCGGCAGCACGACGCTCAGCTTCATCCGGGACATCCCGGCGCTGGACGTCACCAAGATCGGCGCGGTGATCATCTTCATCTTCGTGGTGATGGCGGCGACCAACGGCGTGAACCTCACCGACGGCCTCGACGGTCTGGCCACCGGTGCCTCGGTGATGGTGCTCGGCGCGTACGCGGTGATCGCGTTCTGGCAGTACCGGCACTGGTGCGCCGACCCGTCGTACACCGCCAACCCGAACAACTACTGCTACGCGGTCCGGGACCCGCTGGAGATCGCGTTGATCGCCGGTGCCGCCGCCGGTGCCTGTGTCGGCTTCCTCTGGTGGAACACCTCGCCGGCCCGGATCTTCATGGGCGACACCGGCGCGCTCGGCCTGGGCGGCCTGATCGCCGGCATGGCGATGTCCACCCGGACGGTGCTGCTGCTCCCGATCATCGGTGGCCTGTTCGTGATCATCACGATGTCCGTGGTGATCCAGATCATCTCCTTCAAGACCACCGGCAAGCGGGTCTTCCGGATGTCGCCGCTGCAACACCACTTCGAGCTCGCCGGCTGGAGCGAGGTCAACATCGTGGTCCGCTTCTGGATCATCGCCGGCATCGGTGTGGCCATCGCCCTCGGCCTCTTCTACAGCGACTTCCTGGCCAACATGGGCTGACCCCACCGCATCCGCCCCCACGCTCCACCGCCTCGGCGATCATGGAGTGGTGGCACGGACGAAAGCCCCGTACCGGGACTCTTCGCCAGCCACCACTCCATGATCGCGGGGGCTGGGCGGGTGGGGACGGCGGGGCGGGGGTGTCGGAGGGTGATCGGGAGGCGGCGGAATGTGGCTGAACGCAAGTTCGACACGCCGACCGGCCGGTACCGCCGGTGTCAGGTCCCCGGAGCGGCGATGATGGCGCTGTGGGGGAGGTGCGAGAAGACGACGGCGCGCGGCCTGCCCGGCGGTCGTCCCGGGTAGGGCCCGCCGGGGGGACGTCCGTGGCGGTCGGGACCGAGGAGGTGGCGCGGCCGGGTGGACCGGGAGCGACCGGCGGCACGCGCGCGAACGCCGGATCGGGTACCGGTCGTACCGGTGGATCGGGTACGGCCGGCGCGGCACCGGGTGGTGGGCCGTGGCGGGGCCTGGACGCGGTGGGCGGGTTGGCCGCGCTGCGTGGCCTGCTGTCCCGGCCGCTGGCCTCCTACCACCTGCTGCTCGCCAGCGCCGGACTGCTGCTGCTGATCGGCCTGACCATGGTCTTCTCGGCCACCAGCGTGCGCGACTACGCGCAGGGCGGCAGCGCCTCGACGTCGCTGACCAGGCAGGCGATCTTCGCGGTGATCGGCATCGTGGTGTTCTGGGCCTGCCAGCGGCTGCCCGCCAGCACCTACCGGTCGCTGGGTCGCCCGGCGCTGGCCGTCTCGGTGGCACTGCTGGTGGTGCTGAACCTGCTGGAGGCGTACGGGCGGCTGACCGACGGCGATCCCCGGATCGGCCCGCTGGAGGCCGACCTGCTCTGGCTGTACGTGTTCGGGTTCGGCCTGCAACCCTCCGAGCTGGCGAAGTTCGCCCTGGTGCTGTGGGGGGCGTACGTGCTGGCCCGCAAGGGCGCGGCGCTGGGCTGGTGGCGGGAGCTGGCCACCCCGCTGTTCCCGGTGGTGGCCCTGATGTTCGTCCTGGTCGGCTACAACGACCTGGGCAGCATGCTCTGCCTGCTGGCCCTGGTGGTCGGTCTGCTCTGGGCGGCCGGGGTGCGGTTGCGGATCTTCGCCGCGCTCGGCGCGATCGGTCTGGCCGGCATCGGACTGCTGGTCGCGGTGGCCTCGCTCGGCGCCGGCTCCGGCGTCCGTGGCGAGGAGAACTACCGGCTGGCGCGGCTCACCGTCTTCTTCAACCCGCCGCCGCTGGACGACTGCCGCGACGCGCTCTGCTACCAGATGGTCCAGGCCCGCTACGCCATCGCCAACGGCGGCTGGTTCGGCACCGGGCTGGGGCAGGGGCGCACCAAGTGGGCCTGGCTGCCGGCGGCCGAGAACGACTTCATCTTCGCGGTCATCGCCGAGGAACTCGGCGTGGTCGGCTGCGCGGTGGTGGTGGTGCTGTTCGCCGTGCTCGCCTACACCGGCCTGCGGATCGCCCGCCGGATCGACGACCCGTTCCGCCGGCTGGCCGCCGCCGGGGCCACCGCGTGGCTGGTCGGCCAGGCGTTCATCAACATGGGTGGCGTGATCGGGCTGCTGCCACTGACCGGTGTGCCGCTGCCGTTCATCTCCGACGGCGGCAGCGCCCTCGTCGTCACGCTCGCCGCCGTCGGCATGCTGGCCTCATTCGCCCGGGCGGAACCCGATGCGGCCCGGGCCCTGCATGCCCGTCCGCCGGCCCGATGGGTCCGACTAGTGTGGGCTCCGTTGCCGCCGCTTCCCGGCCGGCGCCGCCGCGCGGCGCCGCCGACGGCTGCCCGTGGGTCCGTACCCCAGGCACGCAAGCGGCGCAGGGACGACCAGGCCGCACCGCGTGGCACCCGGGAGAGCCGGGGCCGTGGCGGGTCGGCGGACGAGAGGAGACGTTGATGGGTCCGCTGCGTTCGGTGGTGCTCGCAGGAGGTGGCACCGGGGGGCACATCTACCCGCTGCTGGCCTTCGCCGACTGCCTTCGCCGACACGACCCCGGCGTCCGGATCACCTGCCTCGGCACACCCAAGGGCCTGGAGAACGAGCTGATCCCGCCGGCCGGCTACGACCTGCGCAACATCCCGGCCTACCAGTTGCCCCGGTCGGTCAACCTGAACCTGGTCCGCACGCCGGGCCGGATGTGGACCGCGGCCCGCGCCGCCGGCAAGGTGATCGACGAGGTGCGCGCCGACGCGGTGGTCGGCTTCGGCGGGTACGTGTCGGTGCCGGCGTACCTGGCCGCGTGGCGGCGGGAACTGCCGATCGTGATCCACGAGGTGAACGTGCCGCCGGGCGTGGCCAACCGGCTGGGCATGAAGTTCACCAAGCACGTGGCGGTCGGCTTCCCGCACCAGCCGGCCCAGGCCGAGTCGCTGCGGGACGCCCGGGTGGTCGGGGTGCCGCTGCGCCGGGCCATCGCCGGGCTGGACCGCGCCGCCATGCGCAACGCCGCCCGCGCCCACTTCGGACTCCGTCCCGACCTGCCGGTGCTCTTCGTCGCCGGTGGCTCCCAGGGCGCCCGGTCGATCAACCTGGCGGTGGCCGGGGCGGCCAAGGAGCTGGCCCGCAACGGCATCCAGGTGCTGCACGTGATGGGTGCCCGCAACGAGCCGGTGCCGATCCCGACCGACCTGCCGGTGCCGTACGTGACCCTGCCGTACCTGTCCGACATGGATGCCGGGTACGCCGCCGCGGATCTGCTGCTGGGCCGGGGCGGGGCGATGACCTGTGCCGAGGTGGCCGCGATCGGCCTGCCGACCATCTACGTGCCCTACCCGCACAGCAACCAGGAGCAGAAGCGTAACGCGCTGCCGGTGGTGGAGGCCGGTGGCGGGCTGCTGGTCGACGACGCCGAGCTGACCCCGGACTGGCTGGAGCGGACGGTGATCCCGCTGGTCCGCGACCCGCAGCGGCTGCACGCGATGGGCACCGCCGCCGCCGCGTACGGCCGGCGGGACGGCGACGAGGCGCTGCTGAACTTCGTCTACGAGGCGGTGAACCGGTGAAGCGACCGGATTCCCGAACGAAAGGTTGGTCCCGATGACCACGTTCAGCCCGGCCGGCACGCTGACCGCCGAGGACCTGGGCCACATCCACCTGATCGGGGTGGGTGGCGTCGGGATGAGTGGCCTGGCCCGGCTCTTCCTCACCCGGGGGTTGCCGGTCTCCGGCAGCGAGCTGCGGGAATGGCCGTCCCTGGCCGGTCTGCGGGCGCTCGGCGGGACGATCCACATGACCCACGAGGCGACCAACCTGGACGGTGTGGACACGGTCGTGTACTCCTCGGCCATCCCCGCCGACCACCTGGAGATGGTCGAGGCGCGGGAGCGGGGGCTGCGGGTGCTGCACCGGTCGGAGGCGCTGGCGGCGGCGATGACCGGCCGGCGCACGGTGGCGGTGGCGGGGACGCACGGCAAGACCACCACCACCTCGATGGTGACCATGGTGCTCCAGCGGGCCGGCACCGATCCGTCCTTCGTGATCGGTGGGGAGATCTCCGAGGGCGGCTCCGGGGCGCACCACGGCACCGGTGAGTACTTCGTGGTCGAGGCGGACGAGAGCGACCGCTCGTTCCTCATCTACCGGCCGTTCGTCTCGATCATCACGAACGTCGAGGCCGATCACCTGAACACCTACGGTGACCTGGCCACCCTGGAGGCGGCGTTCGCCGAGTTCGCCCGGCTCACCGACCCGGCGGGTTTCGTCATCACCTGCGCCGACGACCCGGGCGGTCGGCGGCTGGCGGCCACGCTGCGCGCCGAGGGGCGGCGGGTGTACACCTACGGCGAGGCCGACGACGCCGACCTGCGGTTGAGCGACATCGTGTCGTCGGCCCAGGGGGTGCGCTACCGGGCCCACGTCGACGGCCGGTCGCTGGGCGAGTTCCGGCTGCCGGTGCCGGGTCGGCACATGGGGCTCAACAGCGCCTCGGCGGTGCTGGCGACGTACCTGCTGGAGCTGCCGCTGACGGCGGCCGAGGCCGCGTTGGCGGCCTTCCCCGGCGTCCGCCGACGGTTCGAGCGCAAGGGCGTGGTGGACGGGGTGCTCGTCTACGACGAGTACGCCTACCACCCGACCTCGATGACGCTGGCCCTGCAGACGCTGCGGGAGGTGGCCGGGGAGGGACGGCTGATCGTCGTCTTCCAGCCCTACCGGCTCTACCGCACCCGGGACCTACAGGCGGAGATCGCCGAGGCGCTGGCGATCGCCGACGAGCTGGTGCTGCTGGAGGTCTTCGGCCCGGGCGAGCTGCGCGGCCCGGGCGAGGGTTCGGCGGCGCTGATCCAGGCGGTGGAGTTGCCGGCGGCGCAGAAGGTTTTCGTCGAGTCGTGGGAGGACGCGCCGGTGGAGGTGGCCCGGCGGGCCCGTCCCGGTGACGTGGTGGTGACCATGGGCGCTCCGCCGATCTCGCTGATGGGCGACGAGCTGCTCGTCGCCTTGACCGCGCGGGCCGCAGGTTCGCCGGTGGCGGCCGGCGGTGGCACGGCGCTCGGCGTGGACCGTACGGCGGAATGAGTCCCGGCCCGGCGCGCGGGCGCGGCACCGGTGTGGACGGCGGCGGAGGTCGCCGTCCCACCCGGCGGTGGCAACTGGTCCGGGCGGGCCGGGACGCGGTGCCCGCCTCGACCCGGCGGTTCATGGCCCGGGCCCGGCGTCGGCGGATGCGCGCCGCGCTGCCCTGGGCGGTGGCCGGTGGCGTGCTCGCCCTCGCCGGTCTGGTCGTGTGGACGCTGCTGGGCACCGGCTTGTTCGGGGTGCGCGAGATGCGGGTGGAGGGCGCCGAGCTGGTCACTGCCGTGCAGGTGCGGGACGTGGCCGGGGTGCCCGACGGCGCGCCGCTGGCCCGGGTCGACCTGGCCGAGTTGGCCGCCCGGATCGGCACGCTGCCGCCGGTGGAGCGGGCCACCGTGCACCGGGACTGGCCGGACGGGCTGGTGGTGCGGCTGACGGAGCGGACCGGTGTGGCGGTGGTGCCGCGTGGGCAGCAGTTCGACGTGATCGACGCGTCCGGGGTGGCGTTCCGGACGGCGCCGCAGCGGCCGGACGGCCTGCCGTTGCTGCGGCTGACCGACGCCGGGCCGGAGGATCCGGACACCCGGGCGGGGCTGACGGTGCTCGGCGAGCTGACTCCGCAGTTGCGCGGTGAGCTGGTGGAGGTACGGGTCGAGGGACTGGCCCGGATCAGCGTGCTGCTGCGCGAAGGCCGCACGGTCTTCTGGGGTGACGCGACCCGTGGGGCGGACAAGGCCCGGGTCGCCACCGCCCTGCTCGGCGAGGAGGCCGACCGGATCGACGTCAGCGCGCCGGACGTGGTCACCTTCCGGTGAGTGACCGATCAGGCTGTGAGGCGCCCCGCTCCACCGGCGACACGCCGGAAAGGTCCTTGGCACATCGCTCGGCTGCGCTTACGTTGCCCGGAAGAGGATCAGTGGTTGACATAACTGTAACCCTCTAGTAGAGGGTGAGGGTTTGCCTCGCGACCTCGCTGGTGACAGCCGAGTCGACCGCAGGTCTGGCCACGCCGAAGCCGGTCGGGGAGCAGCCAATCTCGAAGGGAAAGGACCGGAGATGACACCTCCGCACAACTACCTGGCGGTCATCAAGGTCGTCGGCATCGGGGGCGGCGGCGTCAACGCCGTCAACCGGATGATCGAGGTTGGGCTCAAGGGCGTCGAGTTCATCGCGATCAACACGGACGCGCAGGCGTTGCTGATGAGCGACGCCGACGTGAAGCTCGACGTCGGTCGCGAACTGACCCGGGGCCTCGGCGCCGGGGCCAACCCGGACGTCGGCAAGAACGCCGCCGAGGACCACCGCGACGAGATCGAGGAGGTGCTCAAGGGCGCCGACATGGTCTTCGTGACCTGCGGCGAGGGCGGCGGCACCGGCACCGGCGGCGCTCCGGTGGTGGCGAACATCGCCCGCAAGCTGGGCGCGTTGACCATCGGTGTGGTGACCCGTCCCTTCTCCTTCGAGGGCAAGCGTCGGCAGGTGCAGGCCGAGGCCGGCATCGACGAGCTGCGCAACCAGTGCGACACCCTGATCGTCATCCCCAACGACCGGCTGCTGGCCCTCGGCGACCGCAACATCAGCATGATGGACGCGTTCCGCACCGCCGACCAGGTGCTGCTCTCCGGTGTTCAGGGCATCACCGACCTGATCACCACGCCGGGTCTGATCAACCTGGACTTCGCGGACGTCAAGAGCGTGATGAGCGGCGCGGGCAGCGCGCTGATGGGCATCGGCAGCGCACGCGGTGAGAACCGTGCCGTGGAGGCCGCCGAGGCGGCCATCTCCAGCCCGCTGCTGGAGCAGAGCATGGACGGCGCGCGTGGCGTGCTGCTCTCCATCGCGGGCGGCTCCGACCTGGGCCTGTTCGAGATCAACGACGCCGCTCAGCTGGTCACCGACGCGGCGCACCCGGACGCCAACATCATCTTCGGTGCGGTGATCGACGACGCGCTCGGCGACGAGGTGCGGGTGACCGTCATCGCCGCCGGATTCGACGGTGGCACTCCGGCGTACAAGGCGGCCGAGTCGCCGCGCAAGACCAACCAGAACCAGCCGACGCAGCCGAGCACGCCGGTCGTGCCGTCGCCCGCCGTGCCGGCGCCACCGCAGTCGCCGCGTCGGGTGCTGTTCGACGACGTCGACGTGCCCGACTTCCTCAAGAACGGGTCCTGAGCGGCACCGATGACCGACAGCCCCGCACTGGTACGACCCGACCGGCGTGCCGAACTCGCCGCCGGGCTGGCCCGGGTGCGCGCCCGCATCGCCGACGCGTGCGCCGCCGCGGGCCGGGACCGGGCCGAGGTGACGATGATCGCGGTGACCAAGACCTACCCGGCCGCCGACGTGGTCGCGCTGGCCGGGCTCGGCGTGACCGACGTGGGGGAGAACCGCGACCAGGAGGCGGCCCCGAAGGCCGCCGAGGTCGCCGCGGCCGGCGTCGCGCCCCGCTGGCACTTCGTCGGTCGGCTGCAACGCAACAAGGTGAAGTCGGTGCTGCGCTACGCCGACATGATCCAGTCCGTCGACAGCGTGCGGCTGGCGTCCACGTTGGCCGCCGCAGCCGGCGGACGGGACCGGCCGTTGGAGGTGTTGGTGCAGGTCAGCATCGACGGCGACCCGTCCCGGGGCGGTGCGGTGCCGTCCGGTGCCGACCCGGACCTCGGGCTCGGTCCGGTCACCGAGGCGGTGGCCGCCGCACAGGGCCTACGGCTGGCCGGACTGATGGCGGTGGCGCCGCTCGGCTGGGAACCGGAGCGGGCCTTCGCCCGACTGGCCGAGCTCGCCGCCGAGGTGCGTGCCGCGCATCCGGACGCCACGGTGCTCTCGGCGGGTATGAGCGGCGACCTGGAGGCGGCCATCGGCCACGGCGCGACACATGTCCGCGTCGGTAGCGCGTTGCTCGGAATGCGTCCCACGCTGCGGTAGCCTGGCCGCGAGAGAAGCAAATTACATCAGTGTTGTTTGCGGGAACGGCCTTCCTCGCCACGGGGGGCGTGACGTGCAACGCGAATTGCGCGTCGGAGGATTGCCGTTCCGGTCCAGTGGGCAGGAACGGCCCACTCGCGACAGGCGACACGGCGGGGGCGTGTGCCGCACGGCGGACGGGAAGGGCGCGGGGATGGGTGCACTGCGCAAGGCGGGGGTCTGGCTCGGACTGGTCGAAGAGGACGAGGAGCGGGCCTACGACGACGGTGGCTACGAAAAGGGTGGCTACCGCGAGTCGCGTTACCGGCAGAGCCGGTACGCCGAGGAGTTCGCCGACGATGACGACGACGAGGTGGACGAGGCGCCTGCGCCCCGGCCACGGCTCGGCGACCGGGGGCGGTTGAGCGAGCGCGCCGGAGGCCGCCTCGGTGACTCCGACCGGCTGGAGTCGGAGCGGCCGGAGCGGTCCGAGCGGTCCAGCGTGCGGTCGATCACCCGGGCGTCCGCCGACTCGTCCGGCGGGACCACCTACCACACCCGGGACAACCTGGCCCTGGCGCCGCAGGTGCAGCCGCGTGAGCGGGTGATGCCCGAGGAGGAGCAGCGCTACCAGATCACCACGCTGCACCCGACCACCTACCGGGAGGCGCGGACCATCGGCGAGCACTTCCGGGACGGCGTACCCGTGATCATCAACCTCACCGAGATGGACGAGGCGGATGCCCGCCGTCTGGTGGACTTCGCCGCCGGGTTGGCGTTCGGGCTGCGCGGTACGATCGAGCGCGTGACCAACCGGGTGTTCCTACTCTCGCCGGCCAACGTCCAGGTCACCGCGGAGGACAAGGCCAAGATCGCTGAGGGTGGGTTCTTCAGCCTGAGTTGACCCGCCCGACCCGAGGGACGCCACAAGCCGTGTTGTCGATCTTGCTACAGGTTCTCTACCTGATCACGTATGTCTTTCTGATCGTTCTTTTGGCCCGTTTCGTGTTGAGCGCCGTCCTCCAGTACGGGCGGCGTTGGCAACCTGGTCGCGGAGCATCGGCCGGACTGGAATCCGTGTGGAGCGTCACTGATCCCCCGCTCTGGGCGTTGAGGCGTGTGATCCCTCCGCTGCGAATTGGTACCGTGAGCATCGACCTGGCCTCCCTTGTGCTCCTGGTTATCCTGTTCGTGCTGATGAGGTTTGTGTTAGAGCCGGCGATCATCAGGACCGCCTGATGACCGACGCGCTATCGCGGCCGCAACTGACCCGAGGAGTTTCGATGCCGCTGACCCCGGCCGACGTCCACAACGTCGCCTTCAAGAAGCCGCCGATCGGCAAGCGGGGCTACGACGAGGAGGAGGTCGACGCCTTCCTGGACGAGGTCGAGCGCGAACTCGCCCGTCTGATCGAGGAGAACAACGAGCTGCGCGCCCAGGTGGAGCGCGGCGGTCGGGGCGGCGCCCCGACCGGTCCCGGTGGTGACGCCCGCCTCGCCGCCGAGCTCAACGACGTCAAGGCGCAGCTCGACCGCGTGCAGCGGGACAAGGCCGCCGCCGAGCAGGCCGCCCGCGCGATGCAGGCCGAGCTGGAGCAGACCCGCTCCGCCGGTGGTGCGGTGCCGGGCGGTGACGGCGAGCAGCAGGCGCTGCGAGTGCTGATGATGGCCCAGCGCACGGCGGACGACCACGTCTCCGACGCGCGCCGCGAGGCCGACCAGTTGCTCTCCGAGGCCCGTTCCAAGGCCGAGGAGGTCACCCGTGAGGCGCGGGCCAAGGCCGACGCGCTGGAGCGGGACGCCCGCCAGCGGCACCAGGAGGCCATGGGCGGCCTGGACGCCAAGCGCACCGCGCTGCAGAAGCACATCGAGGAGCTCAAGCAGTTCGAGCGCGAGTACCGCACCCGGCTCAAGGCATACCTGGAGAGCCAGTTGCGTGACCTCGACGGTCGCGGTCAGGGCCTGGAGGCCGAGATGACCCGCGGGGACGGCAACCGGGCCGCCGGCAACGGCCTGGCCGCCGCCGGGCTCGCCGGTTCCTACGGCGGCGGTCGCTCCGGCGCTCTCGAGGCCGGTCGCTGACTCGGGCCGGTGACCGCCGTCGACACGGCGGTCGCCCGCCCTGCCTGATCGGTACGACGCGGCGGGGGTGAGCGGTGATAGTCGTCAGTCTTGCGCTCATCCTCGTCGCCGTGGTGCTGCTGGTGCTCGGTCTGGCCGGTGGCTCCAGTCCGTTGCTGGTCGTCTCGATCGGCGCCAGCCTGCTGGCCGCCGTCGCTCTGGTCACCGGCGCCCGCCAGGCCGCCACCGGCCGCGCGGCGGCCCGTGGTGACCGGCCGCCGGACGACGCCACCGGGACGACCGTCCAGGCGAGCCCGTCGGGCATCCCGACACAGCACGTCCCGCCGACCGTCGACACCGGCGACTCCGGGTGGCGGCAACCACCCGGTTCGCCGGTGACGGTCGACGCGGCGGGCCTCATCGAGGGTGCGGTGGTCGACGGGTACGACGACGAACCGGCCGCCCAGCAGATCACGCCGGAGCAGGCCGCCCGGCTGGCCCGGCTGCCGGACGAGGTCCGGGTGGTGGACGGACGGCCCCGCTACCATCTGGCCGAGTGCGTGCATCTGGTCGGTCGCGACCACGAGCCGCTGCCCGCCGCCGAGGCGGCGGAACTCGGCTTCACGCCGTGTGGGCTCTGCGCCCCCGGCACCGTCCTGCTCTCCGAGTCCGGCCGCCGCTGAGTGGTGGCCGAGGTGCTCACCGTCGCCGTACGGGTGAAGCCGGGGGCGTCCCGGGCCCGGGTGGGTGGCCGGTTCGACGGCCCGCACGGTCCCGCCCTGGTGATCGCCGTCAACGCTCCGGCGGTGGACGGACGGGCCACCGAGGCGGCGCGTCGTGCGTTGGCCGACGCGCTCGGCGTCCGACCGTCGGCCGTGTCACTGCGGGCGGGCGCGGCCAGCCGCGACAAACTCTTCCTGATCGCCGCCGCCGGGCCGGAGCCGGTGTCACGGCTGTCCCGGTTGCGCGACGGCGCGGCCCCGCCCGGCTGACCGGCAGGACCCCGGATCGGGGGTACGGGGGCGGCGAACCGGCTGGCGACGTGGTCGCGATCTGCTAGCGTTCCCCGTGCCCCGGTAATGGCATGAAACGGGGCGGATGGTGCGTTTCGGTGCGGCAGATTGTCGGACGCCTGTACGTTCCGTATCCTTGCCAGCCTCCGGAGTGCGCGGCCAGGTCGCCGCGCGCCCGTTCTGTACCTGGGGCAGCCGATGTCGGCGGCCCCTGTTCAGGTGCCGCGGACTTCCCGTGGCGCCGTGGCCGAGGGAGCGACTATGGCCAAGCCAGCCGACACCAGGACCGCAGGCCGCAAGCCGGCGCCGAAGTCCACCCGCAGTGCCGCGGAGACCGAGAAGATCCGTGCCGCGCTGGCGGCCCGCCATGACGAGTTGCGCGCCGAGTACGATCAGACGCTGAGCGAGATCACCGAGCTGCAGCGCGACCGCCTGACCGACTCGGCCGGGGACGACCAGGCCGACACCGGGACCAAGACGCTCGAGCGGGAGCAGGAGATCTCCCTCGCCAACAGCATCCTGGAACGGATCACGCAGGTCGAGCGCGCGCTGGAGCGGCTCGACGAGGGTGGTTACGGCTGGTGCGCGCGGTGCGGCAACCCCATCCCGGTGGAGCGCCTGGCCGCGTTCCCGTCGGCCACCCTCTGCGTGACCTGCAAGCAGCTGGAGGAGCGGCGCTGAAGGCTGTCTCCCCGGCACTGGTGCGCGGCGGTGCGACCGCACCGCCGCGATCGTCGATGGGGAGCGAATGAGCGCAGCACCGCCCGCGGGACCCGGCACCGCCGAGCCGGAGGCCGCCACGAAGTCGCGGCGCCGGCCGGTCACGCTCCTGCTCAGCCTGGCGCTGTTCGCGGTGGCGGTCGACCTGTTCACCAAGCACCTGGCGCTGCAGGAGTTGAGCGACCGGGAGCCGGTACGCCTGCTCGGCGGTGCGCTGTACCTCTCGCTGACCCGCAACAGCGGGGCCGCGTGGAGCATGGGCTCGGACTACACCTTCGTCTTCCCGGTGATCGCGGTCGGCGTCCTGGGCTGGATCGCCTGGATGACGCGGACGCTGCGCTCGGTGCCGTGGGCGATCTCCCTCGGCCTGGTGGTCGGCGGCGTGACCGGCAACCTGATCGACCGGATCTTCCGCGCCCCGGGTTGGTTCGTCGGGCACGTGGTGGACATGATCAGCGTCTTCGACCCGTACGGCCGGGTCTTCCCGATCTTCAACATCGCGGACAGCGCCCTGGTCTGCGGGGTCGTGCTCGCGGTCGGCCTGGAGTTCACCGGCCGTCAGCGCGACGGCACCCGGGCCGTGGGCGAGGAGCGGCCCGTACCGGCGGCCACAGACGACGACGCGACGCCGGTCGGTGACGCCGACGCCGGTCTCCGGGCCGAGGCGCCGACGACCGACGACGGACGGCGGGAGCGGGCGTGACGGCCACCTTCGCCGCCGGCGGCGACCACCGCAGCCTGCCCGTTCCCGACGGCCTCGACGGGATGCGGCTGGACCAGGCCGTGGCCCGGCTGTTCGGCCTCTCCCGCACCGCCGCCGCCGCGCTCGTCGACGACGGGGCCGCGCTCGTCGACGGCGCGGTACGAGCCAATTCGCACAAGGTGCGGGCGGGCTCCTGGCTGGAGGTGACGCTGCCGCCGCCGGCCACCGCGCCGGTGGTGGTGCCGCAGGCGGTGCCGGGACTGCGGGTGGTGCACGCCGACGACGACATCGTGGTGGTGGACAAGCCGGTCGGCGTGGCGGCGCATCCGAGCCCCGGCTGGTCGGGGCCGACGGTGATCGGCGGGTTGGCCGCGATCGGGCACACCATCGCCACCAGTGGCGCGGCCGAGCGCCAGGGCGTGGTGCACCGGCTCGACGTCGGCACCACCGGCGTGATGGTGGTGGCCAAGAGCGAGCAGGCGTACAGCGTGCTGAAGCGGGCCTTCAAGTACCGCGAGGTGGAGAAGCGGTACCACGCGGTGGTGCAGGGGCACCTGGACCCGCTGCGCGGCACCGTGGACGCCCCGATCGACCGGCACCCGCACCACGACTACCGCTGGGCGGTGGTCTCCGGCGGCAAGCCGAGCATCACCCACTACGACACCATCGAGGCGTTCCCGTCGGCCAGCCTGGTCGACGTCCGGCTGGAGACCGGTCGCACCCACCAGATCCGGGTGCACTTCTCCACCCTGCGGCATCCCTGCGTCGGTGACCTGACGTACGGTGCGGATCCGACGCTCGCCGCCCGGCTCAAGCTGGATCGGCAGTGGTTGCACGCCAGAGAGTTGAGCTTCCAGCACCCCCGTACGGGGGACGAGGTCCGCTTCGTCAGCGACTACCCTGACGACCTGGGACGTGCGCTGGAACTCCTCCGCGACTGACGCGCCCCACCCGTCCCGACCCACCCGACGAGGGGGCTGCCCGTGCGTGCCGGCGACCTGCTGCGGCAGTTGGACCAGCGGCTGCTGCCCCGTATCGCCGCCGCGACGACCCGGCTCGGGCAGGGGCCGACCCGGGTCCCGTTGCTCGGATGGGTGGCGGTGCTGTCCTGCGCCGCCGTGCTGACCACCGCCGTGCTCGCCACCAATGGCCCGCCGGTGCCGGACCGCACCGTCGGTGAGGTGACCCGGGTCGGGGTCTCCGACGGCGACTCCATCCCCGGCTACGAGCGCACCGCCGCTGCCGACCTGGCCGCGCTGGGCGGCGCGTCCCGCACCGACGGCACGTACGCGCTGGTCTCGTTGACCGAGTACCGCACCCCGCAGTCGCTGGCGGCGGTCGTCGGCGACGTCGGCGTGGCGGTGGTCTTCGGTCGGGTGCCGTTGCCGGAGCGACAGACCGAGATCGTCCGGATCCCCGCCCAGCGGCTGCCGGAGGACGTGACCGCCGGGATGACCCGGTTGGCCGAGCGCAAGGAGCGGGAGGCGACCGACTACCGGGCGCGGGCCGCCGCGCTCGGCGGCGGTGGACCGCAGCAGCGCGAGTTGCGTGAGCTCTACGAGAGCGGCGCGCAGGTGGCGGCGGCGGAGGCCACCGCCTACCGGTCCGGTTGTGCCTGCCTCTACGCGCTGGTGGTCCGGGCCGCACCGGCGCAGTTGCGCGGCGTGGCCGCCCGGCCGGGTGTGCGGGTGGTCGACCCCGCCCCGGAGGTACGGCGGTTGGAGCGCGCCGTCTTCACCCCGCCGCTGCCCGAGCAGCGGGACGTGGTCCGGCCGCCGATCGACCACGGTCACACCGCGTCGCCGATGCCGACCACCGCGACGGGCTCGCCCGCGCCGTCCTCGACTGCGGAGCGCGACACGTCGGCTTCGCCGGAGGTGACGGATTCGTCACCATCACCGGTGGTTCCGTCGTCGGCACCCCCCGTCATCCCACGTGAGACACCCTCCACCTCGGTGGACAGTGCCGAGGAGAGCGAAGCGAGCCCGACACCGTGACGGTTGCGGACACATCGGTACGCCGCCCGGTGTGGCCTGAACGAGGTTTCGTTCGTAGCCTGTCAGACGGAAACCAAAGCGCTGGGAGGGCGAGCCGTGGACGGCAGCGAGACCGGTTGGGGACGGCCCGCCGAACCGGCACCGCGATGGCGGGCGCTGCTGGATCGAGCCCGCCTGGGTGGTCGCGGCAGCGACCAGCCCGGTGACCGGCGCGCCGACGAGGAACAGTCGCCGCCACCGTCGCCCGATCCGCTGCCGCGCCGCGGGCCGGGCCCCGGCTATTCCGGGCGGGTGGCGCCGGTCGGGCCGCCTCCGGTCGGACAGTCACCGGTCGGACCTCCGCCGCCGCACCGGCAGCCGTACGGTGTGGAGCCCGGCTACCGGGCCGAGGCGAGTTACCGGGTCGAGCCGCCGCGTCCCGCGCCGAGCTACTCCGGGCCGCCCGGCGGGCACCCGGTCGAGCCCGGCTACCCGGGCGATCCGGGGTATCCGGGCGATCCGGGGTATCCGCCGGTGCCCGAGCAGCGCCGACCCGAGCCACGCCGCCCCGACCAGCGCGGTGCCGAGCCGCCCGAGTCGCGGTACACGCTGCTGGACAACGGCTACCGGCACGCGGCCCCGCCGGTGGAGTCGCGGTACGCGTTGCTGGACAACGGCGGCTACCAGCCGCCCGTACCGCCGGCACCCGCACCGCCCGTGGCCCCGCCCGGGCCGCCCGCCCAGGGGTCCCCCACCGGGCCGCCGGGCGCGGGGGTCGGCGGTCGCCCGGGACGCTTCGAGTGGCGGGCGCAGAACGCCGGTGGTGACCTCGAACGAGCCGCCGCCGTGCTCCGGCGCGACCTGGGCACCCCCCGGGTGGTCGCCTTCGCCAACCCCAAGGGCGGCGTGCACAAGACCACCGCGACCGTGCTGGCCGCCGCCACCGTCGGCAGCGTACGCGGGCGAGGCGTACTCGCCTGGGACGACAACGAGTTGCGGGGCACCCTCGGGCTGCGCGCCGGCAGCGCCCGACATGCCCGGACGATCCGGCACCTCGTCTCCGACCTGGTGCAGATCGAGATCCGCGAGGGGCCGGAGCTGCTGGAGATCCTCGACGACTACCTGCGACACGCCTCCGACGGCTCGTACGACGTGCTGGCCGGTGAGGAGAGCCCCCGGTTCGCCCAGCGGCTGGACCAGTTCACCGTCAAGCGGGTACTCGAACTGCTGCGCCGGACCCACGACGTGATCTGCGTGGACACCGGCAACAACGTGGAGAGCCCGAACTGGCGCACCGTCATGCAGGCCGCCGACCAGCTCGTGGTCACCACCGTGCCGCGCGAGGACGCCGCGTTCAGCGCCGACTGGATGCTCGACCTGCTGCACGAGGAGGGGATGGGTGAGCTGGCCGACAACGCGGTCACGCTGATCTCCTGCCCGACGCCGGGTCGGCTGCCGTTGCAGGGTGATCTGGAGCGGCACTTCGCGACCCGCACCCGGGCGGTGACCGTGGTGCCGTACGACCCGGCGCTGGAAACCGGCTCCTCGATCGAGTACCACCAGCTCCAGGGCGAGACCCGGCAGGCATGGCTGCGGGCGGCGGCGGCGATGCTGGAGCCCTTCGGCCGGTGACGCGTCGGGGCGGCTCACCACCGACGGGAGTGGCGTAGTGGCGACACCGTGCGCGGCGTCCGACGGCAACTGCGAGGATCATCGGGTGAGCCCGGAGACCCCCGCCGCCGAACCGCCCGCGCCGGTACCGCCGGCCGTCCCGCAGCCGCCGCCCGGACCGCCGCGCCGTCCCGCCCGTACGCTGCGGTTCGGTGCGCTGACAGCGCTCGTGATGGGCCTGCTGGGCGTCCCGCTGGGGCTGCTCTGGGCGGCGCTCGCCCCGGCCACCCCCGTGATCAAGAGCGCTCCCGGTCAGGCCGTCTACGGGCAGGCGCAACCGGAGCAGCCGATCGCCGCCGACGGCTGGTTCAGCCTGCTCGGCCTCGGTTTCGGGGTGCTCGCCGCGCTCGTCGTCTGGCTGGTGCTGCGGCACTACCGAGGGCCGGTCGGACTGGTCGTCGTGGTGACCGGCGGCCTGGCCGCCGCCCTGGTCGCCTGGCAGGTGGGGCGCCGCATCGGGTTGGGCGGCTACGAGCGGCTGCTGGAGGGCGCGCCGGACGGCACCCGGCTGGCCAAACCCGCCGACCTGCGGGCCGGTGGCATCGAGATGGTGCTCGGCGTACTGCCGGTGCCGCACGGCAACCTGCTGCTGCCGGCGTTCGGCGCCGCGGTGGCGTACACCCTGCTGGCCGGTTGGTCCCGGTGGCCGTCGCTGCGGCCCGAGCCGGAGCCCGACCCGGCCTGGTTCGTCCCGCCGGCCGGCTTCCCGGGCGGCGTCGCACGGCCGCCGCTCGACCACCCGGGCGGGCCGGTGCCGCCGTCAGCCGGGCACCCGGGCGGCACCGTCGGCTACCTGGGCGGCACCGCGCAGCCGCCGGTCAGTTCGGAGTCGGCGGCGCCGTGGCCAGCTCCGCCAGCGGCACCGGCACCGCCCGCACCTGGCGCAGCAGAGCCGCCTCGCGGTTGAGTAGCGTCAGCTCGGCGCGCAGCCGGGCGGCGGTGTCGTCGATCGCCAGCAGCCGTTGCCGGTCGGCCACGGTCAGCGCGGCGGTCGCGGCCACCAGGTGGGAGAGCACCGTCGGGTCCTCGGGCAACTGCTCGCTGAGCTGCTCGGGCTCGGCCCGCATCAGCCCGAGGTACTGCCGGAACACGGCGGTGACCCGGGCCGCCAGCAGCGCGGCGGCCTCGTCCGGGCCGCTCGGCTCGGGCAGCCACTGCACCTCGGCCGTCAGGTACGGCGCGGAGGCGGAGTCGATCTCGGTGACCCGGAACCGTCGCTTGCCCACCGTGACGATGTCGAACCCGCCGTCGGGCAACTCGGCGACCTCCCGCAGCTCGGCGGTGCAGCCCACCTCGTGCAGGGTCACCTCGCCGGTGCCGGGGGTGACCCGGCCGGGGCCGGGGGCGACCTCCCAGCCACTGCGGATGGCCACCACACCGAACTCGCGGGGCGCGCCCGACGGCAGGTCGACCAGGTGGCGGACCAGCGCGCGGTAGCGCTCCTCGAAGATGTGCAGCGGCAGCACCAGACCGGGGAAGAGCACCGTGGTGAGCGGGAACACCGGCAGCCGTGCGGTCACGTGATCGAGCGTAGCCCCACCCGGTGCCACCGGCGTGTCCCGGCTCACCGTCCCGGACAGCGGGCGGCGTCGGTCGGCCCGGAGACGGGCCGCCTAGACTCGCAGGGGTGTTGAACCGGATCGACCTGCGCGGTGGCGAGCCCGACCCACGCCACCTGCTGCCCCGTGCCCAACTCGACGTGTCGGTGGCCGTCGAGCGCATCCGCCCGATCGTGGAGGCGGTCCGGGAGCATGGTTACCCGGCGGTCCGCGAGGCCAGCGAACGGTTCGACGGGATCGCCCCGGAGGTGCTCCGGGTGCCGGTCGAGGCGATCGCCGAGGCGGAGGGCACCCTCGACCCGCAGGTCCGCGCCGCGTTGCTGGAGTCGATCAGTAGGGCCCGCAAGGTGCACGACGACCAGCGGCGCACCGATCACACCACCCAGGTCGTGCCGGGCGGCACGGTCACCGAGCGCTGGGTGCCGGTCGACCGGGTGGGTCTCTACGTCCCCGGCGGCCTGGCGATGTACCCGTCGACCGTGGTGATGAACGTGGTGCCCGCCCAGGCGGCCGGAGTCCGGTCGCTGGTGGTGGCCTCGCCGCCGCAGAAGGAGAACGGCGGGCTGCCGGACGCCCGGGTGCTGGCCGCCTGCGCGTTGCTCGGCGTCGAGGAGGTCTACGCCGTCGGCGGGGCGCAGGCGGTGGCCATGCTGGCGTACGGCTGCGCGGTGGACGCCGCCGGGAGCGCGCACTGCGCTCCGGTCGACATGATCACCGGGCCGGGCAACATCTGGGTCACCGCCGCCAAGCGGCTGCTGCGCGGCGTGGTGGGCATCGACGCCGAGGCCGGTCCGACCGAGATCGCCGTCCTCGCCGACGACACCGCCGACCCGGCGCACGTCGCCGCCGACCTGATCAGCCAGGCCGAACACGACCCGCTGGCGGCGAGCGTGCTGGTCACCCCGTCGGTGGCGCTGGCCGACGCGGTGGACCGCGAACTCGCCCGGCAGGTGCCGGCCACCAAGCACGCCGACCGGGTCGCCACGGCGCTGGGCGGGGAGCAGAGCGGCGTCGTACTCGTCGACGACCTGGCCGCCGGGCTGCGGGTGGTCGACGCGTACGCGGCGGAGCACCTGGAGATCCAGACCGTCGACGCCCGGGAGTGGGCGATGCGGGTCCGCAACGCCGGGGCGATCTTCGTCGGCGCGTACTCGCCGGTGTCGCTGGGCGACTACTGCGCCGGCTCCAACCACGTGCTGCCCACCGGCGGTTGCGCCCGGCACTCGTCCGGGCTCTCGGTGCAGTCCTTCCTGCGCGGCGTCCACCTGGTGGAGTACACCGAGGAGGCGCTGCGGGAGGTGGCTCCGCACGTGGTGGCGTTGGCCACCGCGGAGGACCTGCCCGCACACGGCCAGGCGGTCTCCGCCCGATTCGCCGGGGAAGCATCATGACCGAGCTGTCCGACCTGCCGATCCGGGACGATCTGCGCGGGCTGTCGCCGTACGGCGCCCCGCAGCTCGACGTGCCGGTGCGGCTGAACACCAACGAGAACTCCTACCCGGTGCCGGAGCCGGTGGTGGAGGCGATCGGCAAGGCCGTCGCCGCCGAGCTGCGGGACCTCAACCGGTACCCGGACCGCGACGCGGTGGCGCTCCGCGCCGACCTGGCCGAGTACCTCGGCCACGGACTCACCACCGACGGCGTGTGGGCGGCCAACGGCTCCAACGAGATCCAGCAGCAGCTCCTACAGGCGTTCGGCGGGCCGGGGCGGACCGCGCTCGGCTTCACCCCGGCGTACTCGATGCATCCGCTGCTGGCGTTGGGCACCGGGACCCGGTGGGTGCCGGCCCGGCGCGGCGCCGACTTCGGGCTGACCGCCGACGAGGCGGTGACCCAGGTCCGCGCGCACCGGCCCGACGTGGTCTTCCTCTGCTCGCCGAACAACCCCACCGGCACCGCGCTCGACCCGGCGGTGGTCACCGCCGTGTTGGACGTGGCGCCGGGCATGGTGGTGGTCGACGAGGCGTACGCGGAGTTCGCCCGGCCGGGCACGGTCAGCGCCCTGGCGGTGCTGCCCGGGCACCCTCGGCTGGTGGTGACCCGCACGATGAGCAAGGCGTTCGGGTTCGCCGGTGGGCGGCTGGGCTACCTGGCGGCCGACCCGGCCGTGGTGGCGGCGGTGCAGCTCGTGCGCCTGCCGTACCATCTCTCCGCGCTCACCCAGGCCGCCGCGCGGGCGGCGCTGGCGCACCGCGAGACGCTGCTCGGCACCGTCGCGGAGATCATGCGCCAGCGCGACCGGATCGTCGCCGCGCTGCGCGAGCGGGGCCTGCGGGTGGCCGACAGCGACGCCAACTTCGTGCTCTACCAGGTGGGCGGCGACCAGAGTGTGGCCTGGCGCGCGCTGCTGGCGCAGGGGGTGCTGGTCCGCGACGTCGGCCTGCCGGGCTGGCTGCGGGTCACCGCCGGCAACCCGGCCGAGACCGACGCCTTCCTGGCCGCCGTGGACGAGACCCAGCGCGAGGGCCAGGCCGCCCCGCCGCGACCGAAAGGCACCACATCATGAGCCGGACCGCCCGGGTGGAGCGGATCACCAAGGAGACCAAGGTCCTGGTGGAGATCGACCTCGACGGCACCGGAGCGGTCGAGATCAGCACCGGGGTCGGTTTCTACGACCACATGCTGCACCAGATCGCCCGGCACGGCGGTTTCGACCTGACCGTGCAGACCGTGGGTGACCTGGAGATCGACGCCCACCACACGATGGAGGACACCGCGTTGGCGCTGGGCGCCGCGTTCGACCAGGCGCTGGGCGACAAGGCCGGCATCCGGCGGTACGGCTCGGCCGTCGTCCCGATGGACGAGGTGCTGGTCCGGGCCGCCGTCGACCTGTCCGGCCGGCCGTACGTGGTGCACGACGAGCCGGCGCTGGCGCCGTACATCGGGCCGGTCTACCCGACCAGCATGACCCGGCACATCTGGGAGTCGTTCGGTCAGGCGGCCCGGATCACGCTGCACGTGGACGTGCTGCGGGCGGCCCGCCCCGGTGGGCACCCGGACGCCCACCACGTGGTGGAGGCGCAGTTCAAGGCGGTCTCCCGGGCGCTGCGCGAGGCGACCGCGCTGGACCCGCGCTCCGCGGGCGCGATCCCGAGCACCAAGGGCGCGCTGTGACCGGCCGGAGTGCGCGCGGGCGGGGGTGCCGCTGATGGGCGCGGTGCTGCCGACGCTGCTGCTGATCTTCGCCGGGGTGCTGGTGGGCGGGACGCTCTCCCTGCACCGGCAGGGCGCGCCCCGGGGCGCGGTGGTGGTCTGCGGTCTGCTGGCGCTGCTGGCCAGCGTCGCCGGTGTGCTGTGGCTGCTGCCGGGGGAGGGATAGTGGCCGACGTGAACAGCGGTGACGAGGGCATGCGTCGGATCGTGGTGCTCGACTACGGGTCGGGCAACCTGCGCTCGGCGGAACGCGCGATGGCCGCCGCCGGTGCCGACGTGGTGGTCACCGGGGACCTGGCCGCCGCCGCCGAGGCCGACGGTCTGGTGGTGCCCGGGGTGGGTGCCTTCGCCGCCTGCATGGCCGGCATCGAGGAGATCGGCGCGGGTCCGGTGGTCGCCGAGCGGGTCGCCGCCGGTCGTCCGGTGCTGGGCATCTGCGTGGGTATGCAGATCCTCTTCGAGTCCGGCGACGAGCACGGGGTGGTCACCAAGGGGCTGGGTCTGCTGCCGGGTGGCGTCAGTCGGCTGCCCGCCGCCCGGTTGCCGCACATGGGCTGGAACACCGTGCAGGCGCCGGTCGGTTCGGTGCTCTTCGCCGGACTGCCCGCCGACAGCCGCTTCTACTTCGTGCACTCGTACGCGGCCGGTGACGTGGCCGCGCTCACCGAGGCCGGCGCCAAGGTGACCACCGCCCACCACGACGGCGACTTCGTCGCGGCGGTGGAGCGGGGTTCGTTGTCGGCCGCCCAGTTCCACCCGGAGAAGTCGGCCGACACCGGTGCCGCCCTGCTGCGCAACTGGCTGGCCACGGTGCCCGTCGGTGACTGACCGGGGCGGGGCCCGGCGACCGGGCCGGACGCGGGGGCGCCGGTGAGCAAGGAACGGGCCCGCCGTCGCGCGGTCCGCGAGGCGGAGGCCGCCCGACGTCAGGTGGTCCGGGAACGGGCGATGGCCCGTCGGGCCCGGCGTCGCGCGCTGGTCCGCCGGTTCGTGCCCACCGTCCGCCGGGGCCGGACCGGCCGGTTGCTCCGGTACTCCCGGGGTGAACGCGCCGCGATCGTGGCGCTGACCCTGGCTGCGGTCGTCCTGATCTGGCTGCTCGTGCCCGATCCGGGGCTGCGGCTGTTGTTGATCGTGTTGTTGTTGCTCGTCCTGCCGGTGATCGTGGTGATCGCCCTGAACCGCCGTTCCTGATCTGAGAGGACCAAGATTCGTGAGCCTCACCCTGTTGCCCGCCGTGGACGTCGCCGACGGCCAGGCCGTCCGACTCGTGCAGGGCGCCGCGGGTAGCGAGACCACCTACGGCGATCCGCTGGAGGCCGCGTTGGCCTGGCAGCAGGACGGTGCCGAGTGGATCCACCTGGTCGACCTCGACGCGGCGTTCGGCCGGGGCTCCAACGCGGCGCTGCTCGCCGAGGTGGTGCGCCGGCTCGACGTACGCGTCGAACTGTCCGGCGGCATCCGTGACGACGCGTCCCTGCGGGCCGCGCTGGCCACCGGTGCCGAGCGGGTCAACATCGGCACCGCGGCGCTGGAGGACCCGCAGTGGTGCGACCGGATCTGCGGCGAGTACGGCGACCGCGTCGCCATCGGGCTGGACGTGCGGGGTCGTACCCTGGCGGCGCGCGGGTGGACCCGCGACGGCGGTGACCTGTACGAGGTGCTGGAGCGGCTGGACAAGGCCGGTGCCTCCCGGTACGTGGTCACCGACATCACCAAGGACGGCACCATGCGCGGGCCGAACCTGGACCTGCTGCGGGCGGTGTGTGGACGCACCGACGCCCCGGTGATCGCCTCCGGGGGTGTCTCGACCCTGGACGACCTGCGGGCGTTGGCGACGCTGGAGCCGATCGGGGTGGAGGGCGTGATCGCCGGCAAGGCGCTCTACGCGGGCGCGTTCACCGTCGCCCAGGCCCTGGAGACCCTCGCCGAGCGGTAAGGAAGGGCACCTTGCCAACGCCTGCGGTAGAGAAGGGTCCCCTGCTGACACCTCACCCGGCCGGAGCCCGGGTACGGCCGGTCAGCGCACCGGCACCGAGCGATAGGCTTCCGGCATGACGGTGGCGGTGCGCGTGATCCCCTGTCTCGACGTGGACGCCGGTCGGGTGGTCAAGGGGGTCAACTTCCTCGACCTGCGGGACGCCGGTGACCCGGTCGAGCTGGCGGCGGCGTACGACCGGGCGGGCGCGGACGAGCTGACCTTCCTGGACGTGACCGCCTCCTCCAGCGACCGGGGCACCATGCTCGACGTGGTGCGGCGTACCGCCGAGTCGGTCTTCATCCCGCTGACCGTGGGCGGTGGTGTGCGTGCGGTGGCGGACGTGGACACGCTGCTGCGCGCCGGGGCCGACAAGGTCGGGGTGAACACCGCGGCCATCGCCCGGCCGGAGCTGATCGCCGAGATCGCGGACCGGTTCGGCCGGCAGGTGCTGGTGCTCTCGCTGGACGTACGGCGGGCACCGGCCGGCACCACCGACAGCGGCTTCGAGGTGACCACGCACGGCGGACGGCGGGGGACCGGGCTGGACGCGGTGTGGTGGGCGGCGCGCGGCGCGGAGCTCGGCGCCGGGGAGATCCTGCTGAACTCGATGGACGCCGACGGCACCAAGGCCGGGTTCGACCTCGAACTCATCGCCGCGGTGCGCCGGGTGGTCGACGTGCCGGTGGTGGCCAGCGGTGGCGCGGGCGAGGTGGCGCACTTCCCCCCGGCGATCGGCGCGGGTGCCGACGCGGTCCTCGCGGCGAGCGTCTTCCACTTCGGCGAGCTGACCGTCACCGAGGTGAAGGACGCCCTGCGCGGGGCGGGTCACCCCGTCCGCTGATCCCGGCGTCGCGCCCGGGACGCTGATCCGGCCGCGCGGCGCGGGCCGTCGAACCCGGCGGTCAGCCCCGGCCGGAGTGGCCCTCGGGCGAGCGGCGGGGCATCGGGATCGAGCGAACCAGATATTCCTGTACGGCTGCGGCGTGCTCGGCTTCGTCGAGGTGCCATTCGGCGTTGCCGGGCGGGTGTCGTCGGCTGAGCACGCCCTGCACGGTGTCGACGGTGGTGGCCAGCCCGGCGCTGGGTCGGGTCCGCCAGAGCCGTTCGCCGTCGGCGGTGAGCCGGAACCAGCCGTCGGAGACGTCCACGAGGCCGGCGCCGAGCAGTCGACGGATCGCACCCTCGATGTCGTGTCGTTCGGGCAGTGTCCGGTCGAGGTGGTCGGCGGTGGAGATCACGTCGGCCAGGCGTACGCCCTCGGGCCTGCGTGTTGTCGGGGAACGCCGGTGCCTCCCCGCGCCGCTGGCGATCACCAGCGAGACGAAGATCCACGCATCGGTCCGACGCCAGGCGTTCTCCCCCATGTGGAGATTCTGCCGTCAGCCCGGCGGGAAGGAAACACCACCCGACCTACTGCGACTCTGCGTCACTGTCCGATAGCCGAGGGTCGATGTGGTGTGTCGGTCGCCGGTGCCGCCGGTGCCGCCGGTGCGTGGGGTGGCGTGGCGGCGCCGTCAGGTGGCGGGCGCGGTCTCCACCGGGGCGGGACCCGGCTCGGGGGTGTCGAGGACCGGTAGGAAGAACTGGGCGAGCGGGCCGATGGTCAGCGCGTACGCGACGGTGCCGAGGCCGACCGTCCCACCGAGCAGCCAGCCGACGCCCAGCACGCCGATCTCGATGGCGGTGCGGACCAGGCGCAGCGACCAGCCGGGACGGCGGGCGACGAGGCCGGTCATCAGCCCGTCGCGGGGCCCGGGGCCGAGCCGGGCGCCGAGGTAGAGGGCGGTGGCGACGCCGTTGCCGACGATGCCGGCCACCAGCAGTGCGATCCGCAGCGGTAGCGGCCCGCCGGTGGGCAGCACGGCCAGCGTCGCGTCGACGGCCAGGCCGATCACCACCACGTTGGCCACGGTGCCGATGCCGGGGCGTTGCCGTAGCGGGATCCAGGCCAGTAGCACCAGGGCGCCCACCAGGATGACCGTGGTGCCCATGGTCATCCCGGTCAGGCGGGACAGCCCCTGGTGGAACACGTCCCAGGGGTTCAGGCCCAGCTCGGAACGGATCATCAGCGCCATGCTGAAGCCGTAGAGGAGGAGGCCGACGTGCAGTTGGGTCAGTCGTCGGACCGGCCGGTGGCGGAGGTTGCCAATCAGGGTCACGCGTGCCACTCTAGGGGCCAATCTGGGCGCGCATAGAGCCAATTTTCGGGGAGTGGCCATGGCGAGTCAGGTCCGTGGGGTGCAATTGGCCCGACTGCTCGGCCAGTGGCATGCCCTGCCCGGGCGACGACGCAGTCCCGACTACGCCGCGCTGGCCGGCGCGGTACGCGGCCTGCTCGCCGACGGTCGACTGCCGTTGGGCGTACGCCTGCCGGCGGAACGGGACCTGGCCGAGGCGCTGCGGATCAGCCGGACCACCGTCACCGCCGCCTACCGCGAACTGCGCGACAGCGGGCACCTGTCCAGCCGCCGGGGTGCGGGGAGCTGGACCCGGCTGCCCGGTACGCACCGGGTGGCGCCCAACGGGCTGTGGATCCCGCTGGACGACCGGGACATGATCGACCTGGGCGTGGCGGCGCTGGCCGCCCCACCGGAGCTGCTGCCGGCGGCCCGGGCCGCCACCGAGGATCTGCCCCGCTATCTCGGCGGCGCCGGCTATCACCCGACCGGCATCATCGAGCTTCGGGAGGCGGTGGCCCAGGGCTACACCGACCGGGGACTGCCCACCTCGCCCGATCAGATCATGGTCACCAACGGCACCCAGCACGCCCTGGACCTGGTTCTCCGACTGGCCCTGGCACCGGGCGGCGGTGTGCTGGTCGAGTCGCCGAGCTACCCCAACGCGCTGGCCGCGCTGGCCGCCCGGCGGGCCCGGATCACCACGCACGGCCTGGCCGCCGACGCCACCGGCTGGGACGCCGACCTGATGCTCGGCTCACTCCGACAGGTACGCCCCCGGGTCGCCTACCTGATCCCGGACTTCCAGAACCCGACCGGGCACCTGATGGCGGCGGAGCTGCGTGAGCGGTTGGTGACCACCGCCCACGCCGTCGGCACCGACCTGGTGATCGACGAGTCCTTCGTGGACCTCCCGCTGGACGGCACCGCCCTGCCGCCGCCGACCGCGAGTTTCGACCGGCACTCCCGGGTGGTCAGCATCGGGGGCATGAGCAAGCCCTTCTGGGGCGGCCTGCGGATCGGCTGGATCAGGGCGTCCGCGCCGCAGGTGCAGCGGCTGGCCGCGGCCCGGGTCGGCGTCGACATGTCCAGTCCGGTGCTGGACCAACTCGTCGCCGTGCACCTGCTGGCCGCCGCGCCGGGCATCGTCGCCGCCCGGCGTACGCAACTCGCGGCGCAACGGGACGCGTTGCTCGCCGCGCTGGCCGACCGACTGCCGGAGTGGCGGGTCACCGTGCCGCGCGGCGGTGTGACGCTCTGGGCCGAGCTGGACGGCCCGATCTCCAGCGCGCTGGCCCGGGCGACCGAGGAGGTCGGCGTACGCCTGGCGCCGGGTCCCCGGTTCGGCCTGGACGGCACGTTGGAACGCTTCCTGCGGCTGCCCTTCACCCTGCCCGCCGCGGATCTGGTCGAGGCGGTGGGCCGGATCGCCGCGGTCCGGTACGACCTGGACCGCACCGGGCTGCCCCGGTGGCGGGAACCGAGCGTCATCGCCTGACCGGGGTCCCGCCGGTGCCGATCCGGCTGATCGACCTCGCCCGTCGGTCGGTGGCGGGCAGACTGCCGAGGTGGACGGACTGAGAGGTGTGCGGTGGTCGCGCGGGGTGCGGCCGGGGGCACCCGGGTCCCGCGCCACCCGCCTGGAACTCTTCTACGACCTGGTCTTCGTCTTCGCCTTCATCCAGGTCACCACGCTCACCGCCGACAACTTCACGCCGCGCGGCCTGCTCCAGTGCGTGGTCGTGCTGGTGCTGCTGTGGTGGGCCTGGACCGGCTTCGCGGTGATCGGCAACCTGGTCCGTACCGACCAGGGGGTGCTGCCCTTCCTCGCGTTCGCCACCATGGGCGGGGCGCTGGTCTTCGCGCTCGCCATGCCGCAGGCGTTCCGCAGTGAGGCCGGTGGGCTGTCCGGGCCGCTGGTCTTCGCGATCTGCTACTTCCTGGTCCGGGCCGTCCAGGTGGGCATCCTGGGCTGGCTGGCCCGGGGCGACCCCGAGCTGCGTCGCCGTTTCCTGGCCGCGACGGGACGGGCGGCGGTGGTCGGCACGCTGGTGCTGGCCGCCGCGCTGCTGCCGCAGCGGCTCGCCGACGAGCCGGGCGAGGTCGGGCTGCGGCTGCTGCTCTGGATCGCGGCGATCGTCGTCGAGTACGGAGCGGCAGTGGCCCTGGGCAGCAGCAACTGGACGCTGCTCTCGGCCGGGCACTGGGCCGAGCGGCACGCCCTGATCGTGCTGGTGGCGCTCGGCGAGACGATCATCGCGCTGGGGCTCGGCGCGGGCTTCGTCGTCGAGCTGCCGCTGACCTGGCTGGTGATCATCTCGGCGATGCTCGCGGTGGCGGTGGTCGCCGCGCTCTGGTGGGCGTACTTCGACACGCTGGCGCTGGCGCTGGAACAGGTGCTGCACCGCACCCGGGACCCGCGAGCGCGGTCGGCCTTGGCCCGCGACGCCTACACCTACCTGCACCTGCCGCTGGTCGCCGGCCCGATCCTGTTCGCGCTCGGGCTCAAACGGGTGCTCAGCGGTGCCGCCGAGCCGGCCACCCCGGCCGGGAGCCTGCTGCCCGGCGGGGACCTGCTGGTGCTGCACGGCGGGGTGGCGGTCTATCTGGTGACGTTGGTGGCGCTGGGCTGGTGGGTGCTGCACACGATCCGGTGGCCGACCGTCGGCGGCGTGTGTCTGTTGGTGCTGCTGGTCCCGGTCGCCGCCCAGGTGCCGGAACTGGTCGCCCTGACGCTGCTCACCGTGGTCGTGCTGGCGGTGGCGGTGGTGCAGACGCTGACCGACGCGACGCTGCGCCACCAGGTCCGGGAGGTGGCGATGGCCGAGCAACTCGCCACCGAGGCCGAACAGACCACCTGGCGGGGGCGCCACCTGTGAGCGGGTACGCGTCGGCCCCGCGCCCACTGCTGGGCACGGGGCCGACGACGGGCGGCCGGTAGGCGAGGGCGGTCAGATCTCGGCGACCGTGCCCGCGTACATCTTGTCGATCTCGGCGGAGAAGTTGCTCTCCACCCCACGCCGCTTGATCTTGAGTGACGGCGTGATCTCGCCGTCCTCGATGGTCAGGTCGCGCGGCAGGATGGTGACCTTCTTGATGGTCTCCCAGCGGTTGAGCTTGGTGTTCAGCTCGGCCACGTACTGCTCCACCATGGCCTGCGCCTCCGGCGAGGAGACGATCTCGCCGTACGGGCGGCCCTCCAGGGGAGTGCCCGCGGCCCAGCCGGCGATCGCGTCCGGATCCAGCGTGACCAGCAGGGTGCAGAAGTTGCGGGCCTGCGCGACGACCACCGCCTGCGAGGTGTACGGGCAGGTGGCCTTGAACATGCCCTCGATGTGCGACGGCGCGATGTACTTGCCGCCGGACGTCTTGACCAGGTCCTTCTTCCGGTCCGTGATGCGCAGGTAGCCGTCGGCGCCGAGGCTGCCGATGTCACCGGTCCGGAAGAATCCGTCCTCGGTGAAGACGGCGGCGGTTTCCTCCGGCAGGTTGTGGTAGCCGCGCATGACCGGCCGTCCCTTGATCAGGATCTCGCCGTCGTCGTCGATGCGGCACTCCAGGTCGCCCATGGCCTTGCCGACGGTGCCGATCCGGAGTTGCCCCGGCGGGTTGACGAAGTTGCCGGCGCTGCTCTCGGTCAGCCCGTAGCCCTCGGAGATCGGCAGGTTCGCCGCGGCGAAGAAGGTGGCGATCTCCGGGCTGAGCGGCGCGGCACCGGACACCAGCACCCGGATCCGCCCGCCGAGGCGGGCCTGGAGCTTGCTGAAGACCAACTTCTCGGCCACCGCGTACTTGAGCTTCAACCCACCCGGCACCGGCTTGCCGGCCTGGTCGAGGGCGACCTTCTCCTTGCCGACCCCGACCGCCCAGGCGAAGATCTTCGCCTTCGCGCCGCCGGCGTCCTGCGCGGTGGTCACCGACTTGTTGTAGACCTTCTCGAAGACCCGGGGCGCGCCGCACATCAGCGTCGGGCGGACCACCGAGAGCAGCTCGACGAGCTTGTCGACCCGCCCGTCCACGTACGTCGGCATGCCGACGTGGGTGGTGCCGCAGAGCAGCGTCTTGCCGAACGAGTGCGACAGCGGCAGCCAGAGGTACTGGAGGTCGTCCTCGCGCAGCAGGCCCACCGCCTCCTGGGCCACCCCCTCCCAGCACCAGCCGCCGTGCAGCAGCTCGACGCCCTTCGGGCGGCCGGTGGTGCCGGAGGTGTAGATCAGGGTCGCCAGGTGCTCCGGACCGATGCCGGCCACGATGCGGTCGACCAGCTCCGGGTCCTCGGCGAGCCGCTGGGCGCCCTGCTCCTCCAGTTGGGCGAGGGTCAGTTGGGGCACTGCCGCCGCCGGGTCGGGCTCGCCGTCGAAGAGGACCACGTGGGTCAGTGCGGGCAGGTCCGCGCCGACGATCTTGGCGGCCTGGGTCGGGTCCTCGGCGAACAGCACCTTGGAGGCGGAGTCGGCGAGGATGTAGGTGGCGTCCTGCGGTTCGGTCGTCGGGTAGACCGTGGTCGTCGCGCCGCTGGCGCACATGATGCCGAAGTCGGCGATCACCCAGTCGAGCCGGGTGTTCGCCAGGATCGCCACCGGGTCCTCCTGGCCGACGCCCAGGCCGTGCAGACCGGCGGCGACCGCCTTCGCCCGCGTGGCGACCTGCGTCCAGGTCAGCCAGACCGGCGTGTTGTCCGGACCGGGGTGGGCGAAAGCGTGGCGGTCGGGGGTGGCCGCCACACGCTTGAGGAACATGTCAGGAATGGAACGGTACGGTACATCGAGAGCCATCGCTGTAGCCGCCTTCGGGGGTGGAGGCGTGACGGTCGTCACGTCGGTGTTCGTTACCGAAGAGTATTGCCTGCGCCCGGGCATCGGCTAGCCCTGACGATCATCCACGGCCCCCGTACCGGCCGATGCCGGTGTCGTGCTACGCGTACCGCTCGGCGGCTCGGGACCAGTCGTAGGTGGCCCGGATCCAGTTGCGGCGGGCCTTCAGCGCCGGACGGACCACCTCGCCGTGGCTGGCCAGCAACCCGTTCTCGGCGGTCAGGTACGCGCTCAGGCCGTCGTTGAACCGCTCCGCGGCGGCCCGCAGCGCCGCCGTCTCGTCGCCGGTCTCCCCGGTCAGCACCGTGACCAGGTTGTGCGCGTCCGGGCCGTCCCGGTGCTCCTTGCCGTAGGAGAAGACGTCGTTGCACCAGCAGACCAGGTCGGCGGCGAGCAGGTCCAACTCGGCCCAGTCGGGATCGGCCCGCTGGTCGACCGGCGGGAAGCCGTCCAGGGCCAGATCGGTGAGCGTGATGCTGGGATAGACGCCGCCGGTGTGTCGGCGCATCTGGACGTACTCGTCGACCGGCGGCACCCGCCCGTGCTCGCGGTTCGCCGCCTCCCACAGCAGCGCCAGCAGGTAGCCCCGCATGGCGGCGGTGAAGTGCAGCAGCACCGCCGGTCGTCGGCGGGCCCGCACCCGCTGGCACAGGTCGGCCAGCGCGAGCCCCAGGGGCCCGGCCGTGTCGACCGCCGCCTCCGTCGGCGTGCCCTGGCGGTCCAGCACGTCGAGCAGCGCGGCCACCGTCGGCGCCAGTCGGGTCGGGTCGCTGCCCAGGCCGTCCTCGTCGCAGGCGTCGTCCATGACGAACAGCCAGGAGATCAGGTCGGCCAGCAGGCGCAGCCCGTCCAGCGACGCCTCCGGGCAGGCCCGGCCGGCCAGCCCGGCTGCGTCCGCCCGGCGCAGGCGTTGCCCGTTACTGATCAGACCCAGGTGTTGCGCCCAGTCCGTACTCTCCCGGGCAACCTGCTCGGTGTCGTGATGCCGGTCGCCGGAGAACGGTGGCTCCCGCAGGGCCGAGACCGCAAAGCTTCGCATCGGGCTCCCTGTCACGCCGCCCCCCCACGAGGCAGCGCGGACAGCGTACGGGAGCAGTGCGCAGGGCCGGGCGATCGGACGAATAACGTTTCGGATATCGCCGTGACCGGTTCCGCACAGACGGTTAGAAGCCCAGGTTGGCGTCGCGGAGCCGCTCCGCCGACTCGGAACCGCCCTCGACCTGCACCCGCGCCGCCCGCTGCCGGCCACTCAGGAACAGCACCAGCTCGCTCGGCGCGCCGATCAACCCCAGCGCCTCCTCGCCGCGTCCGGCGGTCACCTCGCCGTGCCCGGGCGCCCGGACGGTCACCCGGGCCGGGAAGCGACGCAGCGTCATCCGGGCCAGGGTGGAGACCCGCCGCCACAACGCCTGGTCCAGGCCGGTCGGCAACACGCGAGGCTGCCATTCGGGCTGGGCCCGCCGGACGTCCTCGTGGTGGATGAAGAACTCCATCAGGTTGGCCGGCTCGTCGGTGAGCGGGTTGCTCACCGGACTCCACACCGGTGGCCGGCGTACCTGGCCGAGCAGGTCGGCCCAGTCCTGGGCGGCGATCTCGAGCCGGACCCGCTCGGCGCGGTCGCGCAGCGGACCGATCAGGATGCCGGCGGCGGCGTCCGGCCGCCGCTCCCGCACCACGAGGTGCGCGGCCAGGTCACGGATGGTCCAGCCCTCGTTGAGCGTCGGGGCGTCCGGACCCAGGGTCGACATCAGGTCGGTGAGCGCCTCGCGCTCCGACCGGGCGTAGCGCGGCATGTGGTGATCGTAGGCGCAGCGGGCCCGGTCCGCCCGGTCGGCGGCGACTCGCGGGGTGACGTCGGACATATCCCGGCGGGTCGGCGGGACCGGCGCGCTGCGGTAAGGATGAGGGAGGATCGTGGTGGCTTACGGCGGGGGAGATACGTGGCGAGCGGGACTAGTCGGGAGGTGCTCGGTCGCGGGCTGGCCGTCCTGTGGCGGGCCATCCGTGAGCAACCGAGGATCTTCGCGGTCGCGGTCAGCGGCAGTGTGCTGTTCGGCGTGATGGTGGTGGGCAGCGCGTTCGTGGTCGGCGCGGTGGTGGGCGACGTGGTCGTCCCGGCCATCGAACGCGGGGCGGTCGGTGTGAGCGCACTGGCCCTGGCCGCCGCCGCGCTGCTCGGGATCAGCGTGCTGCGGGTGGTCGGCATCTTCGGCCGACGGCTCGGCGCGGGATACATGCAGTACCGCCTCCAGGCCGACTACCGACGTCGGGTCACCCGCCGCTATCTGGAACTGCCGCTGTCCTGGCACCACCGCAACGCCACCGGCACCCTGCTGTCCAACGCCAACTCCGACGTGGAGGCCGCCTGGCACCCGATCGCGCCGCTGCCGTTCGCGGTCGGCACGCTGGTGATGCTGGTCGGGGCGGTGGCGTCGCTGTTCGTCACCGACTGGGCGTTGGCCCTGGTCGGGTTGGCCGTGTTCCCGGCGCTGTTCGCGCTCAACGTGGCCTACTCCCGCCGGATGGCCCCGCGCCAGGCCCGTGCGCAGCGGCTGCGTGCCGAGGTCAGTGGCATCGCGCACGAGAGCTTCGACGGCGCGCTGGTGGTCAAGACGATGGGTCGGGAGGCGCAGGAGACCGACCGGTTCGCGGCCCGCGCCGGTCAGTTGCGCGACGCCCTGATCTCGGTCGGGCGGCTGCGCGGCATCTTCGACCCGATGCTGGAGACCCTGCCCAGCCTCGGCACGCTCGCCGTGCTGGTGGTCGGCGCGTACCGGTTGCAGCAGGGCGCGATCTCGGTCGCCGAGCTGGTCAGCGTCGCGTTCCTCTTCACCGTGCTGGCCTTCCCGGTGCGGGCCATCGGCTGGGTCCTGGCCGAACTGCCGCGCAGCGTCGCCGGGTGGGACCGGGTCCGCCGGGTGCTCGACGCCACCGGCGAGATGCCGTACGGCAGCACCCGGCTCGACCCGGACGCCGAGGCGCCCGCCACGCTCTCCTTCACCGACGTCGCCTTCGCCTACGAGCCGGCCGAGGCGCACCTGCCCGGCGCCGAGGTGCTCGGCGAGGTCACCTTCACCGTGCCGGCCGGCAAGACGGTGGCGCTGGTCGGGCCGACCGGTGCCGGCAAGTCCACCGTGGCGTCGCTGGCGGTGCGGCTGGTCGACCCCCGCGCCGGGACGGTCGGCCTCGACGGCGTGGACGTGCGCGAGCTGACCGCCGACTCGTTGGCCGGCACCGTGGCACTGGTGGCGCAGGTGCCGTTCGTCTTCGACGACACCGTCCGGGCCAACGTCTCCCTGGACCGGCCGGGTATCGACGACGAGGCCGTCTGGGCGGCGTTGCGCCTGGCCGAGGCCGACGGGTTCGTCGCCGCGCTACCGCACGGGTTGGACACCATGGTCGGCGAGCGGGGCACCTCGCTCTCCGGCGGGCAGCGGCAGCGACTCACGTTGGCCCGGGCGCTGGCCGGGCGCCCCCGGCTGCTGGTGCTCGACGACGCCACCAGCGCGGTCGACCCGCGTGTGGAGGCCGCCATCCTGGCCGGGCTGCGCTCGCCCGAGGCGGGCGGCTCCGGTGCGTCGATCCTGGTGGTGGCCTACCGCCGGGCCACCATCGCCCTCGCCGACGAGGTCATCTATCTGGAGCAGGGGCGGGTGGTCGCCCGCGGCACACACGCCACGCTGCTGGACACCGTGACCGGCTACGCCAACCTGGTCACCGCGTACGAGCAGGCCGAGGTCGACCAGGAACGGCAACCGACGTACGACGAGGTCACCCCGCTGACCTCCGGCCTGGAGGTGGACCGGTGAGCGCGAGGAACGCAGCGGAGCGGAGTCCCGCAGTCGCGAACGAAGGACGGCACCGGTGAGCGCGAGTGTGACGACGGAGGTGCCGGAGCCGGCGGAGTCGACCTGGCGGACGCTGCGCCGGGGGTTGGCGCTGTCGCCGGAGTTGCGGGTGGGACTGGGCGGCACCCTCGCCCTGGCGCTGGTCTACATGGTCGGCCGGGTGGCAGTGCCGGTGGCGGTGCAGCAGGGCATCGACCGGGGCATCGTCGGTGGGCTCGACCTGCACGCCTTGTTCGTCGTCGTGGCGGTCACCGCCGCCGTGCTGGTGGTGACCACCGCCTCCGGCTATCTGATGATGCGGCGGCTGTTCACGGTCAGCGAGACGGCGCTGGCCGGGGTCCGGGTGCGGGCGTTCCGGCACGTGCACGACCTGTCGATGCTGCACCAGCAGTCCGAGCGGCGGGGTTCGCTGGTCTCCCGGGTCACCAGCGACGTCGACCAGATCACCCAGTTCCTCCAGTGGGGCGGGGTGATCCTGCTGGTGAACCTGGGGCAGCTGGCGGTGACGACGGCGGTGATGCTGGCGTACTCGTGGCAACTGACGCTCGTGGTCTTCGCGGCGTTCGTGCCGGCAGTGCTGGTGATCCGGTTGATCCAGCGTCGCCTCGCCGCCGCGTACGGGGTGGTGCGGCAGCGGACCGGCACGTTGCTGGCGGCGGTCGGCGAGAGCGTGGTCGGCGCGCCGGTGATCCGGGCGTACGGCATCGCCGGCCGGACGTCGCGGCGGTTGGACGCGGCGATCGACAGTCAGCAGCAGGCGCAGCGCAAGGCCATCCGGATCAGCATCCTCGGCAGTTCGGTGGGGGAGTTGGCGGCCGGGGTGGCGCTGGCCGGTGTGGTGGTGCTCGGCGTGTACCTCGGCGCCGACCAGACGTTGAGCATCGGTGCGATCACCGCGTTCCTGTTCCTGGTGACGCTGTTCATCCAACCGGTGCAGATCGCCACCGAGGTGCTCAACGAGGCGCAGAACGCGATCGCCGGGTGGCGGCGGGTGCTGGACGTGCTGGACGTCGCGCCGGACGTGGCCGACCCGGGCCCGCAGGGGCGGGAGCTGCCCGGTGGTCCGCTGGACATCCGGTTCGCGCAGGTGCGGTTCGCCTATCCGGACGGGCCGACCGTGCTGCACGACGTGAGCCTGGACATCCCGGCGAAGAGTCGGGTCGCGGTGGTGGGCGAGACGGGCAGCGGCAAGACGACCTTCGCCAAGCTGCTGACCCGGTTGATGGACCCGACGGCGGGGGCGGTGCTGCTGTCCGGGGTGCCGTTGACCGACGTCCGCTTCGACTCGCTGCGGTCCCGGGTGGTGATGGTGCCGCAGGACGGTTTCCTGTTCGACGCCTCGGTGGCGGACAACGTGCGGTTCGGTCGTCCCGAGTTGACCGACGAGCAGCTCACCACGGCCTTCAGTGACCTGGGGCTGGCCGACTGGCTGGACGGGCTGCCGGCCGGGTTGGCCACCGGGGTGGGTGAGCGCGGCGAGGCGTTGAGCGTCGGGGAGCGGCAGTTGGTGGCGCTGGCCCGGGCGTACGTGGCCGACCCGGATCTGCTGGTGCTGGACGAGGCGACCAGCGCGGTCGACCCGGCCACCGAGGTACGCCTGCAACGGACCCTGGACGCGGTGACCCGGGGGCGGACCACGCTGGCGATCGCGCACCGGCTCTCCACCGCGCAGGGCGCCGACGAGGTGATCGTGGTGGACCGGGGGCGGATCGTGCAGCGCGGGCCGCACGAGGAGTTGGTCCAGGACCCGGACTCGATCTACGGCCTGCTCTACGCCTCCTGGTTGGAGCAGACGCGGTGAGCGGCGCGGACGTGGCGCGGCGACGCCGTGCCCGGATCCGGTGGACGTCGGCGGCACGATGCCCTAGTCTTCGGGTTAGGTAAGCCTAACCTTAGAAGGAGGTCGTGCCATGCGGCCGAGTCCTGCCGAGATCGTCCGTACCCTCGTCGCGGGCCGGTTGGCCGGTCTCGTCCACGTGGCCTGCCGGCCCGGTCTGCACCACGTCCGTCACGTCACCGACCGCGACGGCCGGGTACTGCTGCTGGTCCCGGTGGTCAGTGACCTCACCGCCGCCCTGCGCGCCACCGGTCCGGACCGCCCGCTCGCGGTGGCGCTGGACGTGCTGGACCTGCCGCCCGCCGCGGGCGCGCCGTCGCTGGGCCGCGCGCTGGTCTCCGGCTGGGTACGCCAGTTGACCGGCCCCGAGGAACGCGCCGCCGCGCTGGACTTCGCCGAGGCGGATCCCACCGGGGACCTGCTCGACGTCGGCACCCGGTTCCGGCTGTGCCGCTTCGAGGTGGAGCAGGCCCAGTGGGACCGCGCCGGCACAGTGCGCCGGATCGACCCGGCGGCGTACGCGGAGGCGGAGCCGGACCCGCTGCACCCGGTCGAGGCGGTGCTGCTGGCCGACCTGGCCGACCGGTACGCCGACCGGCTGAGCGCCTACCTGTGCCGCCGACTGGGGCGCACCGGCGTCGACGTGACGCCCCGGGTGGAGCGGATCGACCGGTACGGGATGCTGGTCTCGTTCGGACACGCGGGTGCCCGGCACCGGACCCGGCTCGCCTTCACGCGTCCGGTGGCCGGACACGACGAGATTCCCCGGCTGTTCGACGAGATGCTGCATCCGGCGGCCGGCGCCTGAGTGCGGCTCAGTCGACCAGTTCGCCGGTGAGGTAGCGCTGCACGGTCGGCCCGACGGTGGCGACCAGGGTCTCCGGTTCGGCGGAGGCGATCGGCTCCAGCCGGACCACGTGCCGCATGACGGCGAGCCCGATCAACTGGGTCGCCACCAGCCCGCCGCGCAACGGAAGCTGGGCCGGGTCGACGTCGAGGTGGTCGAGGATCCGGCGCAGCACCTGGGTCGTCAGGAACTCCCGGACCAGCCGGGCGGTCCACTCGTTGCCGACCGCCGACCGCAGCAGGGCCACCCCGGCGACGCCGGCCGGTGAGTCCCACACCGCGACGAACGTGCGGACCAGTCGTTCCCCGACCCCGTCGCGGTCGCCCGCGAGCACCGCCGGCAGCAGTTCCCGAGGGTCGACCGGCGCCTGCACGGCGGCCAGGAACAACTGCTCCTTGCTGCCGAAGTAGTGGTGCACCAGCGCCGGGTCGACCTCGGCGGCGGCGGCGATGGCCCGGATGGTGGCGGCGTCGAAGCCCCGCTCCGCGAAGGTGGCGCGGGCCGCGGTCAGGATCGCGTCCCGGGTCGCCGGATTGCCGGGTCGCCGTCCGCTGCGCCGTGCCATCGCCCTCTCTTCCCGCTCGGTGCCCCGTCAGCCGCTGCGCCGCCGCAGCGTGGCCGAGGCGAGCACCAGCGCCAGCACCGCCGCACCGGCGACCACCGCCACGTCCCGCCACATCGTCGCGGTCGGCTCGGCGTGCGCGCCGACCTCCTGAAGGGCCTCGACGGCGTACGACAGGGGGAGCACGTCGCTGACCGCCTGCAACCAGCCGGCCATCTCGTCGCGCGGCACGAACAGCCCGCAGAGCAGCAGTTGTGGGGCGACCACGACCGGCATGAACTGTACGGCCTGGAACTCGGTGCGGGCGAAGGCACTGCACAGCAGCCCGAGCGCGACGGCGAGCACGGCGTTCAGCGCCGCGATCAGGATCACCAGTGCGCTGCTGCCGGCGGTCTGCAGACCGAAGACCCGGTACGCCACGGCCGAGGCGATGGTGGCCTGCACCGCACCGGCCAGCCCGAACGCGATGCCGTAGCCGAAGAGCAGGTCGGTGCGGGCCAGCGGGGTGGTGAGCAGCCGTTCCAGCGTGCCGCTGGTCCGCTCGCGCAGCATGGCGATGCTGGTCACCAGGAACATGATGAGGAACGGGAAGAAGCCGAGCATCACCAGCGCGATGCGGTCGAAGGTGGACGGCTGGCCGGGCGGGGTGGGCTGGTCGGCGTACATGTAGTAGACCAGGGTGAGCAGCGCGGTGGGCACCAGCACCAGCAGCGCCACCGTACGCCGGTCGTGGCGCAGTTGCCGCAGGATGCGGCCGACGGTGGCGGCCAGGATTCGCGGGTTCATCGCGCCTCCCCGCCGGTCGTGTCGCCGGCCCCGCCCGCCCGGATCAACCGCAGGAACGCCTCGTCGAGGTCGTCGACCCCGGCGGCGGCCCGGATCGCGGCCGGGGTGTCGTCGGCGATCAGCCGTCCCGCGCGGATCAGCAGTAGTCGGTCGCAGCGGGCCGCCTCGTCCATCACGTGGCTGGAGACCAGCAGGGTCGTCCCGGCCGCCGCGAGTGCGTGGAACCGGGCCCAGAGCTCGGCCCGCAGCACCGGGTCCTGGCCGACGGTGGGTTCGTCGAGCACGATCAGCTCCGGCTCGCCGACCAGCGCGCAGGCCAGTGACGCCCGGCTGCGTTGCCCGCCGGAGAGGGTGCCGACCATCTGCCCCGCCGCCGGTGCCAGCCCGACGTCGGCCACCGCCCGGTCCGCCTCGGCCCGGCCCCGGCCGTGCAGCGCGGCGAAGTATCGGGCGTTCTCGCGCACCGTCAGATCCGCGTAGACGCTCGGTGCCTGGGTGAGGTAGCCGACCCGGTGGCGCAGCTCCGACGCGCCGGCCGGGTGCCCCAGCACGGTCACCGTGCCGGCGGTGACCACCTGCACCCCGACGACCGCGCGCAGCAGTGTGGTCTTGCCGCTGCCGCTCGGGCCGAGCAGCCCGGTGACCGCGCCGCGCGGCACCCCGGCGTCGATCCCGTGCAGTACCCGCCGTCCGCCCCGGTCCACGACCAGGTCCCGGACGGCGATCGCCTCCGCCATCGCCCACCTCCAGAACTCATCACCTGTTGAAATCAACGGTAGTTGAATTTCACCGGACGAGCCAGGCCCCGATTTCGCCATAGCACGGGCTTTAGCCTTCGTATCGGACAGTGTGTCCGGTGTCGGGCATTGCGCCCGGATCGGACCTGCGGCACGATGGCGCAGTGGATCACGCTCCGTCACCGGACAGTGGGTTCTTCGACGACTGGGCCGCGCGGCTGCGGGCGAGCGCCGACCGGCCCGTGGTCGGCATCCTGCTGCGCGGAAGCCACGCCCGTCGAGCCGCCACCCCGCACAGCGACGTCGACGTCGACGTACTGGTCGGCGGAGCACCGTACGCCGTCCGCCGGGCGTACCTCGCGGAGCACTCCGGGCGGCTGACCCACGTCTCGGTCGCCGCCCGCGACATCCACTCCTGGGTGACGCGGCTGGGCGAACCGGCCGACTGGGCGTTCGGGCTGCCGGTGACCGCTCCGACGCGGCTGCTCTGGGCCGATCCGCACTGGCGGGACCGGATCGACCTGACCGTGCTCTGCCAGCCGGCCGACGAACCTCGGCTGGAGGAGTTGATCGCCACCCTCGGCAAGGTGGCCGCCGCCCGCGACGCCGACGACCCGCTCGGCGTCCGGCTGGCCGCCGCCGACCTGGCCCGGCTCTGCCCCTCGGTCCTGCGGTTGGCCAACCCCTCGGTCCGGGTGGTGTCCCGCCGCTCGGCCTTCGCCGCCGCGCTCGACCTGCCGGTGGCCCCGCCCGGCTACCGGCAGGACATGCTGCGCTGTCTCGGCCTGCTGCCCGGGGCCATCGGGCAACTCTGGGCCGCCGCGGTCCGGCTGGTCGCCGGTACCCTGCCGCTGATCCGCCCGTACGCCGCCGAGGTGGCCGAGGCCGCCGGTGACGACTTCGCCGAAGCCCTGCTCGACGGACGCCTGGACCGGTACGTCACCCAGTTGCGCCAGCCCGTCGCCCCTGCGCCGTCCGCCAGCCGGGAGCCCACTGGGGTGCCGGCGCCGCGTGCGGGACAATGGGTCACTGTGCCCGTACCTGACGCGCCGACGAGCGGCGCCCACCCCTCCCCGCCGGAGCCGCCGGTCGGCCCGGACCGGCCGTCGCGACTCGACCCGGCGATCGCCGCGCGGCTGCGCCGTACCCCCGACGGCCTGGTCGCCGCCGTGGTCCGCCAGCACGACAGCGGTGAGGTGCTGATGGTGGCCTGGATGGACGACGAGGCCCTGCACCGCACCCTGACCACCGGCCGGGCCACCTACTGGTCGCGCAGCCGCCGCGAGTACTGGGTCAAGGGCGCCACCTCCGGCCACCACCAGTACGTCCGGTCCGTGGCGCTGGACTGCGACGGTGACGCGGTGCTGGTCAGCGTCGAGCAGGTCGGTGCGGCCTGCCACACCGGCCAGCGCACCTGCTTCTCCACCGAGCTCCCGGTGACTTCCCGTGAGGTGGGCCCGTGACCGACGGCACGGTCAGCCCGGATCTGGCCACCTTCACCGACCTGGCCGCCCGCTGGCGGGTGGTGCCGGTCACCCGACGGCTGCTGGCCGACGCGGAGACGCCGGTCGGGGTCTACCGCAAGCTCGCCGGTGGACCCGGGACGTTCCTGCTGGAGTCCGCCGAGCAGGGCGTCGGCACGTCGGGGCTGGCCTGGTCCCGCTACTCCTTCGTCGGCGTACGCAGCAGCGCCACCCTGGTCGAGCGGGACGGCTCGGCCGCCTGGCTCGGCGAGCCGCCCGCCGGGCTGCCTGCCACCGGCGACCCGGTCGAGGTGCTGCGGGCCACGGTGGCGGCGCTGGCCGGTCCGCCCGGAGAGCAGGACCATTCCGTGCCCCCGCTGACCGGCGGCATGGTCGGCTACCTCGGCTACGACCTGATCCGCCGCTTCGAACGGCTGCCCTCGCTCACCGAGGACGACCTGCGCGTACCCGAACTGGGCATGATGCTCGCCACCGACCTGGTAGTGCTGGACCACTTCGACGGCTCGGCCATCCTGGTCGCCAACGCGGTCCTGCCCCCGCTCGACGATCCGGGCCGCGAGGCGCAGGTGGCCGCCGCCTACCACCACGCGGTGGGCCGGCTGGACGCGATGACCACCGCGCTGTCCCGGCCGATCCCGCCGATGGTCTCCACGGTCCGCCGCCCCAGCGCCGACGAGGTGCGCAGCCGTACCCCCGAGGGCGGCTACCCCAAGGCGGTCGAGGCGGCCAAGGAGGCGATCCGGGCCGGCGAGTGCTTCCAGATCGTGCTCGCCCAGCGGTTCGAACGCGACACCGACGCCGACCCGCTGGACGTCTACCGGGTGCTGCGCACCACCAACCCGAGCCCGTACATGTACCTGCTGCGCTTCGACGACTTCGACATCGTCGGCTCGTCGCCGGAGGCACACCTGAAGGTGACCGCCGAGGTCGACGGCGAGCGGCGCGCGCTGCTGCACCCGATCGCGGGCACCCGTCCGCGCGGCGCGACCCCGGAGGCCGACGCCCGGCTCGCCGCCGAACTGCTCGCCGACCCGAAGGAACGCGCGGAGCACGTGATGCTCGTCGACCTGGGCCGCAACGACCTGGGCCGGGTCTGCCGACCGGGCACCGTCGAGGTGCCGGAGTTCGCCACCATCGAGCGGTACAGCCACGTCATGCACATCGTCTCCACCGTGGTCGGGACGCTGCGCGCCGACCGCACCGCCTTCGACGCGCTGGCCGCGACGTTCCCGGCGGGCACGCTGTCCGGCGCGCCGAAGGTGCGCGCCATGGAGATCATCGAGGAGCTGGAACCGGTACGCCGGGGCCTGTACGGCGGCACCGTCGGCTACTTCGGCTTCGGTGGCGACCTCGACATGGCCATCGCCATCCGCACCGCGCTGATCCGGGCCGGGCGGGCGTACGTGCAGGCCGGTGCCGGGGTGGTGGCCGACTCCGATCCGGCCGCCGAGGACCAGGAGACCAGGAACAAGGCCGCCGCGGTGCTCGCCGCGATCGCCGCCGCCGAAACCCTCAGGCCGGCCCGGTGAGTGAGCAGGTCCGGTCCGTGTCGGGGCGGCGCGAGTTGGCGTACGCCGTGCTGCTCTGCCTGGCCGGTGCGGGGCTGGCGCTCTGGGCGGTGACCCGCACCTGGGCGGTGGACACCGACGTGGTGGGCGTGCCGACGCCGCTGGCGGACGAGGGACGGACCGGTACGCAACTGTTGCCCTGGTTGCCGGCGCTCGCCCTGGTCGGGCTGGCCGGTGGTGGCGCGGTGCTGGCCACCCGTGGCCGGCTGCGGCAGGTCCTCGGCGGGTTGCTGGCGCTGCTCGGCCTGATGCTGGCCGGTGGCGGCGGGTACGGGCTGGTCGCCGACCTCGGCGACCAGGTGGCCCGGCAGTGGCCGGCGCTCACCCTGCTCGGTGGGCTGCTGGCGGCGGTCGGTGGGCTGCTGACGGCGCTACGCGGGCGGCACTGGCCGGCGATGGGTGCCCGGTACGAGCGTGGGTCCCGGCCGTCGGCACCGGCGGCGGGCCCGATCCGGGGGGCCGGCACCGTCGAGGCGTGGGACGCGCTCGACCGGGGCGAGGACCCGACCGAGCGCTGAGTACGACCGGGCCGGCGGGTCAGCCGACCGGCTGGTGGTCCCGGGCGCGGCCGGCGGCGAGTTCGGCGACCAGCCGGTCCAGCGCGGCCCGCTGGTCGGCGCGGGCCCGGTCGGCGCAGATGGCCTCCCAGGCGTTGCCACGGGCGGTCCGGATCCGGGTCGGGCCGACCACGGCGCGTTCCACCGTGTGGACGACACCGACGGCGAGCGATGCGACGGTACGCGAGATGGTGGTGAGTCCGATGGTCTGCTGCGGCGCGGAAGAGTTCATGATCACCCCGGGGAGAGATCGTCGTGGCGATGGGGTAGGCGCGTCATCGAGTGTGCCCGAGTCCGATGCTGCTCGGTTCACGTTTCGCGGTGATGACCACGACATCAACACTGCGGCAGGCGGTCTGAGCAGGCAACGGGCCGTTCGGCCTTGACCTTGCTCACAGCATCGACCGGCCTCGACGGGAGTGGACCGGTAAGGTCGGGGCTGCCGTCGATATGGGTGGGCGTCGATAAGGGGGTGACGCAGCGTCACTCCCTGTTCGCGCAGGTCGGTCATTATGCCGCAGCCCATTTCGTGAGGCGCGCCATACCCCCACCGGTCGGTGCCAGGTGGCGGCACCTAGCATCGGCCCATGACACCCGGAGAGGGGAGTCCGTTGGTGACTGCTGAGCATCCGCACGCGGAGGGGAACGAGGCCGGCCCGGCAGCGTCCGGCAGCGTGCTCGACGAGATCCTGGCCGGCGTCCGCGAGGACGTGGCCCGGCGGCAGGAGCAGGTCCCGATGGAGCGGATCCGCGAACTCGCCGCCGCCGCCCCGCCGCCGCTGGACGCGTACGCCGCGCTGCGCCGGCCCGGCGTCGCGGTCATCGCCGAGGTGAAGCGCTCCTCGCCGTCCAAGGGGAAGATCGCCGACATCGCCGACCCGGCGGACCTGGCCGGTGACTACGCGGCCGGTGGCGCGCGGGCGATCAGCGTGCTCACCGAGGGGCGCTGGTTCGGCGGTTCGCTGGAGGACCTCGCCGCCGTCCGGGCCGCGGTCAGCGTCCCGGTGCTGCGCAAGGACTTCGTGGTCTCCAGCTACCAGGTGCACGAGGCCCGCGCGCACGGTGCCGACCTGGTGCTGCTGATCGTCGCCGCGCTGGAGCAGAACGTCCTGGTCGGGCTGCTGGAGCGGATCGAGTCGCTGGGCATGACCGCGCTGGTCGAGGTGCACGACGAGGAGGAGGCCGACCGGGCCCTGGAGGCCGGCGCGCAGGTGATCGGCGTCAACGCCCGCGATCTGCGTACGCTGGAGGTCGACCGGTCGGTGTTCGAGCGGATCGCGCCCGGTCTGCCGAGCAACGTCGTCAAGATCGCCGAGTCGGGTGTCCGTGGTCCGCACGACCTGATCCGCTACGCCTCGGCCGGGGCGGACGCGGTGCTGGTCGGTGAGGGTCTGGTGACCCAGAAGAGCCCGCGGGAGGCGGTGGCCGAACTGGTCAACGCGGGCAACCACCCCGCCACGCCCCGCCCGGTGCGCTGACGCCGTCGCGGCGAGAGGAATCGACATGAGCGAGCCTGTCGAGCGAATCATCCACGCGGTGACTGATGGCGGCGCGCAGCGGAGCGGAGTGTCGGCATGAGCGAGCCTGTCGAGCGAGTCATCGGTGCGGTGGTGCCTCACGGGGGCACGCAGCGGAGCGGAGTGTCAGCGTGAGCGAGCAGGCGTCATTCCCGGACGCGGCCGGACATTTCGGCCGGTTCGGTGGTCGGTTCGTGCCGGAGGCGCTGGTCGCCGCGCTGGACGAGCTGGACGCGGCGCACCGCGCGGCGATGGCCGACGAGTCGTTCCGGGCAGAGTTCGCCGCCCTGCTGCGCGACTACGCCGGCACCCCGTCGCTGCTCTACGAGGCCCGCCGGTTCTCCGCCCGGGTCGGCGCCCGGGTGCTGCTCAAGCGGGAGGACCTCAACCACACCGGCGCGCACAAGGTGCGCAACGTGCTCGGTCAGGCGCTGCTGACCCGACGGATGGGCAAGAAGCGGGTGATCGCCGAGACCGGCGCCGGTCAGCACGGCGTCGCCACCGCCACCGCCGCCGCCCTGTTCGACCTGGACTGTGTGGTCTACATGGGGCAGGTCGACACCGAGCGGCAGGCGCTCAACGTGGCCCGGATGCGGATGCTGGGCGCCGAGGTGGTGCCGGTGACGAACGGCTCCCGCACCCTCAAGGACGCGATGAACGAGGCGATGCGGGACTGGGTCGCCAACGTCGACGACACGCACTACCTGATCGGGACCGCCGCCGGTCCGCACCCGTTCCCGGCCCTGGTACGCGACTTCGTGCGCGGCATCGGCGACGAGGCGCGGGCCCAGTGCCAGGAGCTCACCGGCGGCCTGCCGGACGCGGTCACCGCCTGTGTCGGTGGCGGCTCCAACGCGCTGGGCATCTTCCACGCCTTCGTCGGTGACCCGCAGGTGCGGCTCTACGGCTTCGAGGCCGGCGGCGACGGGGTGACCACCGGGCGGCACGCGGCCAGCATCACCGGCGGCTCCACCGGTGTGCTGCACGGCACGCGGACCTTCGTGTTGCAGGACGAGGACGGCCAGACCGTCGAGTCGCACTCGATCTCGGCCGGACTGGACTACCCGGGCGTCGGGCCGGAGCACGCCTGGCTGCACGACACCGGCCGGGCCCACTACCTGCCGGTCACCGACGACGAGGCGATGGCCGCGTTCGAACTGCTCTGCCGTACCGAGGGGATCATCCCGGCGATCGAGAGCGCGCACGCGCTGGCCGGCACCCTGGCCGTGGCCCCGAAGCTCGCCGCCGAGCTGGGCCGGGAGCCCACCATCGTGGTCAACCTCTCCGGGCGCGGCGACAAGGACGTGCACACCGCCGGCGAGTACTTCGGCATCCTGGGTTCGGAGCGAAGCGGAGCGGTGTCATGAGTGAGCGTCAGCGAGCGAATCATCGGTTCCGTGCCCTGGTGTCTCATGGCGGCGCGGAGCGAAGCGGAGCGGTGTCATGAGCGAGCGTCAGCGAGCGAACCATCTGGTCCGGGCTGCTCATGGCGGCGCGGAGCGAAGCGGAGCGGCGGCATGAGCCGGATCGGCGGGGTGTTCGAGAAGGCTCGGGCCGACGGCCGGGCACTGTTGGTCGGCTGCATGCCGGCCGGCTTCCCGACGGTCGAGGGCAGCATCGCCGCGATGAAGGCGATGGTCTCGGCGGGCGTCGACGTGATCGAGGTGGAGATCCCGTACTCCGATCCGGTGATGGACGGTCCGGTGATCCAGCGGGCCAGCGACATCGCGCTGGCCGGTGGCGTCCGTACCCGGGACACGCTGCGGATCGTGGAGGAGGTCGCGGCCACCGGTGCGCCGGTGGTGACGATGACCTACTGGAACCCGATCGAGCGGTACGGCGTGGACGCCTTCGCCCGGGACTACGCGGCGGCCGGCGGCACCGGGCTGGTCACTCCCGACCTGATCCCCGACGAGGCCCAGGAGTGGCTGGCCGCCTCGGACGCGCACGGGCTGGACCGCACGTTCCTGGTCGCCCCGTCGTCCACCGACGCCCGGCTGGCGATGACCGTGGAGCACTGTCGTGGCTTCGTCTACGCCACCGCGATCATGGGGGTCACCGGGGCCCGGGCACAGACCTCGGAGGCGGCGCCGGTGCTGGTGTCGCGGGTCCGGGAGATCAGCGAGATCCCGGTCGGCGTCGGGTTGGGCGTGGGCACCGGGGAGCAGGCCGCCACCGTCGCCGGGTACGCCGACGCGGTGATCGTCGGCAGCGCGCTGATCCGTTGCCTGCTGGACGCCCCCGACCAGGAGGCCGGGCTGACCGCGCTGCGGACGCTCAGCGCGGAACTGGCCGAGGGCGTACGCAACCCGGCCCGCTGACCCGACCCGTACGCCATCTGCGGGTGGGGCCCGGCGCGCGCGACGATCCGGCGGACAAATAGCCCAGCGGACCACGGAACCCGGGCGCATGAGGCGGACCGGGGTGACGTTCCGGGGGTCCGCAGCGGTAGCGTGTGCACCCGTGAGTCTCGCCTCGCCGACGTTCCTGGCCGCCCTGCCCAGCCCGAGCAACGCCGTATGGCATCTCGGCCCGATCCCGCTGCGGGCGTACGCGCTGTGCATCATCGCCGGCATCGTGGTGGCCTGCTGGGTCACCGAGCGGCGGTTGCGCCAGCGTGGCGTGGCCCCCGGTGCGGTGCTCGACATCGCCCTCTGGGCGGTGCCGGCCGGCATCATCGGCGCCCGGATCTACCACGTCATCACCTCCCCGCAGGCGTACTTCGGCACCGGCGGCGACCCGATCAAGGTCTTCTTCATCCACGAGGGCGGCCTGGGCATCTGGGGTGCGGTCGCCGGTGGCGCGGTCGGTGCCTACATCGCCGCCCGGCAGCTCGGCATCCCGTTCGCGGTGGTCGCCGACGCGCTGGCACCGGGCCTGCCGCTGGCACAGGCGATCGGCCGGCTGGGCAACTGGTTCAACAACGAGCTCTACGGCGGCCGGACGGACCTGCCCTGGGGGCTGGAGATCCACCGGATGGACGGCGGTCAGGCGCTGCGCGACGAGGCGGGCCGACCGATCCTGGAGGAGGGGCTCTATCACCCGACCTTCGCGTACGAGGCGCTCTGGAACGTCGGCGTCGCCGCGTTGGTGTTCTTCCTCGACCGCAAGCTGCGCCTCGGCCGGGGTCGGGCGTTCGCCCTCTATGTGATGGGGTACACCGCCGGCCGGTTCTGGATCGAGATGATGCGGACCGACGACGCCACCACCATCCTCGGCGTACGCCTCAACGTCTGGACGGCGGCCCTGGTCTTCGTCGGCGCGTTGATCTACTTCCTGCGGGTGCGCGGGCCGCGTGAGTACCTGATCCCGGTGGGGCTGCCGGTCGCCACCACGGCACCGGCCGACTCCGACGTCTCCCAGGTCGACCTGTCAGCCACGCGTGCCGGCCGGACCGAACCGGCGGTGCCGGAGGGCTACCGGGTGGTCAGCGAGGAACAGTTCGCGCACTGGCGGCAGACCGGCGAGGCCCCCGACGAGGTGACGAACCCCGCCGACCCCGCCCCGGGCACCGGCACCTCGACCGATGACGACGAGGACACCCCGACCGCCGCCGAGGGCGCGTCGGCACGTCCGGCCGATCGCGACAGCTGAGGCCATGCGCAGCGCGGTGGTGGTCGGCGGCGGGCTCGGCGGCCTGGCGGTCTCCGGTGCGCTGGCCCGCTCGGGATGGCAGGTCACCCTGCTGGAACGGGCCGACCGGATCCGTCCCGAGCCGACCGCCGTGGTGCTCTGGCCCAACGGCGTACGGGCGCTGCGGGCCCTGGACCTCGGTGCCGGCCTGGAGGCCATCGCCACCCCGCTGCCCGACGGCGGGGTACGCCGCCCGGACGGGCACTGGCTGGTGCAGCCCCGGCAGACCCCGGCCGAGCGCCTGCCGGTCGTGGTGCACCGGGAGGACCTGCACGACACACTGATCGCGGGCCTGGGTGAGCGGGTCGAGCTGCGGACCGGCGTGACGGTACGCACCGTACGCGCAGCCCCGGGGGCCCGGCCGGCGGTCGGTGACGGACGGCAGACCTTCGAGGCGGACCTGGTGGTCGCGGCCGACGGCGCGGACAGCGTGATCCGCCGCCAGCTCGCCCCGGAGGCGAACGTCATCAGTTCCGGCTGTGCCGCCTGGCGCGCGGTGATCCCCTGGTACCGCGCACCGAATCTGGCCGACGGCGCGCCCGTCGGCGGGGAGATCCTCGGCGCCGGCTACCGTTTCGCCGCCGCCTCGCTGGGCGAGCGCGGCTCCTCCGGCGCGTCCAGCCGGGGCGGCATCTACTGGATGGCGACCGCCGCCGGGGCGCCCCGTCCGGAGTCGCCGGAGACCCAGTTGGCGCTGCTGCGCCGCTGGTACGCGGGCTGGCCCGCACCGGTCGACGAGCTGCTGGCCGCCACCGACCCGGCCGACCTGGTGCAGCAGGAGATCCGCGAACTGCGCCCGCTGCCCAAGTCGTACGGCTTCCCGGTCGGGCCGGGCGGGGTGGTGCTGCTGGGCGACGCCGCCCACGCCATGCCGCCGCACCTCGGGCAGGGCGCCTGCCTCGCCTTCGAGGACGCCGTGACGCTCGCCGCCCTGTTGCGCGAGTCCACGCTGCCGGACGCGGTGCTCGCGTACGACCGGACCCGCCGCCCCCGCGCGGCGACGGTGGTCCGCCAGACCCGCCGCATGTCGGCGGTCCTGCAGACCCGAGGCCGGCTGGCCCTACGCGCCCGCGACGCCGCCCTCGGCACCATCACCCCCCGCCTCCTCGGCAGCGCCGCCTCGGTGGCCGCCCAGTGGCGCCCCCCAACCTGACCCAACCCCCGCCCTCCCGCGCCGCCCCGCCCTAGCGTGCCCGCGCCGCCATGCCCTGGCGTCCCCGCGCCGCCATGCCCTGGCGTGCCCGCGCCGCCACGGCTCGCCGCTGCACCCGCTCGCCGCTGCGCCCGCCCGCCTCGCCGCTGCGCCCGCCCGCGCCGCGCCACACACTCGCCTCGCCGCCGTTGCCGCTTCCTGTGCCCTGCCGCGCTCGCCTCCTGTGCTTTCGCCGCGCGCCTCCCCCCCCCTGCCTTGCCGCGCGCGCCTCCTGCCTTGCCGCGTCGATCATGGAGTTGTGGCGGAGACAAAAGCCGCAAAACATGCCAAATCACCGACCACAACCCCATGATCGGCGGAGATGCCTCACGGTGCGGCATGGCGCGACGCCTTGCTCCGCCGTGAGCCGCGCCGGCCGGGGCCTGCCACCCGCAATCCGCCGCCATCCCTGTTGATCAAGAAGTTTCAGTGCTAGTTGATCACCACGAGCGCCCAAACTTCTTGATCATCGGGGTGGGCGACCGGGGTGGGTGGCCGGGGTGGGGGTGTCAGGGGGTGACGGTGGGGGGGTTGGCTATGCAGGCGGTGCCGACGCGGTGGAAGCCGACGCGTAGGTAGACCCGGGCGATCTCCTCGCTGCCGGCGGAGAGGAAGACCAGGTCGGTGCCGCCGTCCAGCAGGGCGCGGGCCAGGGTCGCGGTGACCGCGGCGGCCAGGCCCCGGCGGCGGGCGCTGGGCAGGGTGGCCACTCCGGCGATCTCGGCCACGTCGCCGACCCGCATGGCCATCCCGCTGGCCAGCGCGCCCTCGGTGGGGGTCTCGGCCAGGGCGGAGAGGCGGCTGCCGTCGGCGATCCGGGCTCGTTCCTCGTCCAGCGCGGCGACGTCGAGGCCGATCATGGCCGCGTCGCGTTCGGTCGGGCCGCCGGGGCCTCGGCCGGTGCCGGGTGCCGCGAAGCCGACGGCCGCGACGGCCCGGCGGGCGGCCACGTCGGCGGCGAGGTCCGGCGCGGCGGCGGTCAGCATCCGTACCGGCACGTCGGTGTACGTCGCCGGGTCGCCGACGGCCTGCGGGTCGAGCACCATCAGTGGGGCTTCGAGTACGGCGAGTCCGGCCGAGCGGGCGACCGCGAGCAGGTCGGGGTTGATCTCGTGGATCCATTCCAGGGCCTCGGGCAGGCCGAGTTCCCGCTGCCGGTTGCGTACGGTGGTCAGATCGGCTAATGAGGGCGGATGGTCCGCGTCGAGGCGCGGACGGGCATAGAACGGCCATCCGGGGCCTTCGCGGACGAACAGCACGCACCCGCCGTGTTCCTCCGCGCGGGCCGCGTCGCGGGGTACCGCGTCGTAGAACCGCTCCAGCCGATCGAGCAGGTCGGCGTACCGTCTATCCACCGCGCGAGACTACACGTCCCAGACTCTGGACGGTGTGATCAATCTGCACTGGCCTTGCGCACCGCGCCCTAACGTAGACTCAATAGTCCGATACAGGGCCGACGTCGTCCCGACCATGATCCACGCCTGAGTGACGACAGGAGGCCCGGGTGGCCTTTGCGTACCCACACCACCCCCAGCCGGCACCGCGCGACGGCCAGGTAGCGTCCCCTGCCGGCCTGTACGACGCCGCCCACGAGCACGACGCGTGCGGTGTGGCCTTCGTGGCGGACCTGCACGGGCGGCGCTCGCACACGGTGGTCGCCAGCGGTCTCGGCGCCCTGTGCCGGCTGGACCACCGAGGTGCCCGGGGCGCCGAACCGAACACCGGTGACGGCGCGGGCATCATGATCCAGGTGCCGGACGCGTTCCTGCGCGCGGTGGTCGACTTCCCGTTGCCTCCGGCCGGCGAGTACGCCACCGGCCTGGTCTTCTTCCCCGACGACGACGCCGCAGAGGCCCGTGCCCGCCAGGTGATCGAGAAGTACGCCCTGGTGGAGGGCGCCGAGCTGCTCGGCTGGCGGGACGTCCCGGTCGACGCCTCGGACCTCGGCGAGACGGCCCTGGCGGCGATGCCCCGGGTACGGCAGCTCTTCCTCGCCGCGGACCGGTTGACCGACACCCCCGCCGGACCGGCCGGCTCCCCGCTGCGCGGCATCGAGCTGGAGCGGGTCGCGTTCTGCGTCCGCAAGCAGGCCGAGCGGGAGTCGGCCGAGCGCGGCGTGCCGGCGTACTTCCCGTCGCTGTCCGGGCGGACCATGGTCTACAAGGGGATGCTCACCCCGGACCAGTTGCCCGCGTTCTATCCGGACCTGACCGACGAGCGGGTGGACAGCGCCATCGCACTGGTGCACTCGCGCTTCTCCACGAACACGTTCCCGTCCTGGCCGTTGGCCCACCCGTACCGGTTCATCGCGCACAACGGTGAGATCAACACGATCCGTGGCAACCGGAACTGGATGCAGGCCCGCGAGGCGCTGCTGCGGACGCCGGAGCTGTCCGGCAACATCCGCCGGGTCTTCCCGATCTGCACCCCGGCCGCCTCCGACTCGGCCAACTTCGACGAGGTCCTGGAGCTGCTGCACCTGGCCGGGCGCAGCCTGCCGCACGCGGTGCTGATGATGATCCCGGAGGCGTGGGAGAACGACCCGGACATGGCCGCCGACAAGCGGGCCTTCTACCGGTTCCACGCCAGCCTGATGGAGCCGTGGGACGGTCCGGCGTCGGTCGCCTTCACCGACGGCGAGATCGTCGGCGCGGTGCTCGACCGCAACGGGCTGCGTCCGGGCCGCTGGTGGCAGACCGCCGACGGGCTCGTGGTGCTGGGCAGCGAGGCGGGCGTGCTCGACCTCGACCCGGCCACCGTGGTCGCCAAGGGTCGGCTCCAGCCCGGCAAGATGTTCCTGGTCGACACCACCGCCGGTCGGATCGTGCACGACGACGAGATCAAGACCGAGCTGGCCGCCGCCCAGCCGTACGCGGACTGGCTGCACGCCGGGCTGATCGAGATGGACGACCTGCCGCACCGCGAGCACGAGGTCTACACCCACGACTCGGTACGTCGCCGCCAGCAGACCTTCGGCTACACCGAGGAGGAGCTGAAGATCCTGCTCGCCCCGATGGCCCGTACCGGCGCGGAACCGATCGGCTCGATGGGCACCGACACCCCGATCGCCCCGCTGTCCACCCGGCCACGGCTGCTCTACGACTACTTCCACCAGCTCTTCGCCCAGGTCACCAACCCGCCGCTGGACGCCATCCGCGAGGAACTGGTGACCAGCCTGGCGACGACCATCGGGCCGGAGGGCAACCTGCTCGACCCGGGCCCGGCGAGCTGTCGGCAGATCGTGCTGCCCCACCCGGTGATCGACAACGACGAGCTGGCCAAGATCCTCTCCGTCGACGAGGACGGCGACCTGCCCGGCTTCAAGGCGGTCCGGGTCTCCGGGCTCTACCGGATCCGGGACGGCGGCGCCGGCATCAAGGCCCGGCTGACCGAGATCTGCCGGCACGTCTCCGAGGCGATCGAGGACGGCGTCCGCATCCTGGTGCTCTCCGACCGGGACTCCAACGCCGACCTCGCACCGATCCCGTCGCTGCTGCTCACCGCCGCGGTGCACCAGCACCTGGTCCGGGAGCAGACGCGGACCCAGGTGGCGCTGATCGTGGAGTCCGGGGACTGCCGCGAGGTGCACCACGCGGCGGTGCTCATCGGCTACGGCGCGGCGGCGGTCAACCCGTACCTCGCCTTCGAGTCGGTGGAGGACATGATCTCCACGGGTGCCCTGGCCGGGGTCGAGCCGCACACCGCGATCCGCAACTACGTCAAGGCGCTCGGCAAGGGCGTCCTGAAGATCATGTCCAAGATGGGCATCTCCACCGTGTCGTCGTACTGCGGAGCGCAGGTCTTCGAGGCGGTCGGCCTGGAGACCCGGCTGGTACAGCGGTACTTCCGGGGCACGCCGAGCACGATCAGCGGCGTCGGGCTGGACGGCATCCACACCGAGGTGGCCGCCCGGCACGCACTGGCCTGGCCGCCGCCGGGAGCCGAGGCCGCCGCCGGACTGCCGGTCGGCGGCGAGTACCAGTGGCGTCGCGAGGGCGAGCTGCACCTGTTCAACCCCGAGACGGTGTTCCTGCTCCAGCACGCCACCCGTACCCGGCAGTACGACGTGTTCCGCGCCTACACCAGCAAGGTCGACGAGCTGGCCGCGAAGGCCGGGTCGCTGCGCGGGCTGTTCCGGCTGCGCACCGGCGAGCGGACGCCGGTACCGATCGAGGAGGTCGAGCCGGCCAGCGAGATCGTCAAGCGGTTCGCCACCGGCGCCATGTCGTACGGGTCGATCTCGGCGGAGTCGCACGAGACCCTGGCGATCGCGATGAACCGCCTCGGCGGCAAGTCCAACACCGGCGAGGGCGGCGAGGACATCGAGCGCCTCTACGACCCGGCCCGCCGCTCGTCGGTCAAGCAGATCGCCAGTGGCCGCTTCGGCGTCACCAGCGAATACCTGGTCAACGCCGACGACCTCCAGATCAAGATGGCCCAGGGTGCCAAGCCCGGCGAGGGCGGTCAGCTCCCCGGCAACAAGGTGTGGCCGTGGATCGCCCGGACCCGGCACGCCACCCCCGGCGTCGGCCTGATCTCGCCGCCGCCGCACCACGACATCTACTCGATCGAGGACCTCGCCCAGCTCGTACACGACCTCAAGTGCGTCAACCCGGCCGCCCGGGTGCACGTCAAGCTGGTCAGTGAGGTGGGTGTGGGCACGGTGGCCGCCGGGGTGGCCAAGCTCAAGGCCGACGTCATCCTGATCTCCGGTCACGACGGCGGCACCGGCGCATCCCCGCTGAACTCGCTCAAGCACGCCGGCACCCCCTGGGAGCTGGGCCTGGCCGAGGCACAGCAGACGCTGCTGCTCAACAAGCTGCGCGACCGCGTCACCGTGCAGGTCGACGGCCAGCTCAAGACCGGCCGCGACGTGGTGGTGGCGGCGCTGCTCGGTGCCGAGGAGTTCGGTTTCGCCACCGCCCCGCTGATCGTCTCCGGCTGCGTGATGATGCGCGTGTGTCACCTGGACACCTGTCCGGTCGGCATCGCCACCCAGAACCCGGTGCTGCGCGAGCGCTTCAACGGCAAGCCGGAGTTCGTGGAGAACTTCTTCCTCTTCCTCGCCGAGGAGATCCGTGGCTACCTGGCCGAGCTGGGTCTGCGCAGCATCGACGAGGCGATCGGCCGGACCGAGCTGCTCGACGTCGCCCCGGCGGTCGCGCACTGGAAGGCCGGCGGGATCGACCTCGGACGCGTACTGCACCTGCCGGAGCTGCCCGAGGGCGCCGCGCGCCGGGGCGTCCGGGCCCAGGACCACGGCCTGGAACTGGCGCTGGACAACGAGCTGATCGCGCTGGCCGCCCCGGTGCTGGACGCGCCGGCCGACGGGACGCCGGTCGGCCCGGTCCGTGCCGAGGTGACGATCCGCAACGAGCACCGCAGCGTCGGCGCCATGCTCGGCGGCGAGGTGACCCGCCGGTACGGCGGCGCCGGGCTGCCCGCCGACACCGTCGAGTTCACGCTGCGCGGCACGGCGGGCCAGTCGTTCGGCGCCTTCCTGCCGCGCGGGGTCACCATGCGGCTGCACGGCGACGCCAACGACTACGTCGGCAAGGGCCTCTCCGGCGGGCGGCTGGTCGTCCGGCCGGACGCGTCGGCGCCGTTCGTCGGCACCGGCGCCGAGCCCGGCCAGCGGGCCGAGGACCAGATCATCGCCGGCAACACCATCCTGTACGGCGCCACCGAGGGCGAGGTGTTCCTGCGCGGCCGGGTGGGGGAGCGGTTCGCGGTGCGCAACTCCGGCGCGGTGGCCGTCGTCGAGGGCGTCGGTGACCACGGCTGCGAGTACATGACCGGCGGCACGGTGGTGGTGCTCGGCCCGACCGGACGCAACTTCGCGGCCGGCATGTCCGGCGGTACCGCGTTCGTCTGGAACCTCGACCGGCGGCGGGTCAACACCGAGCTGGTCGACCTCGCCGCCCCCGGCGAGCAGGAGCGGGTCCGGCTGCACGAGCTGGTGCAGCGGCACTTCGCGGAGACCGACTCGGCGGTGGCCGAGGCGCTGCTCAAGCGTTGGCCGGAGGCGGTGGAGGAGTTCACCGCCGTGGTACCCCGGGACTACCGCCGGGTGATGGAGATCATGCGGGCCGCCGAAGCCGCCGGCCAGAACGTCGACGACGCGGTGATGAGTGCGCTCGCGCCGACCGCGCAGCCGCCGCAGGCGGCACCCGCGTCGATGCCGGTTCCGTCCGCGTCGCGGGCGGTCGCCCAGGAGGTGGCTCGTGCCTGACCCGAACGGTTTCCTGCGCTACCCCCGGCGGATGCCGGCGCGTCGGCCGGTGCCGGTGCGGATCAGCGACTGGCGCGAGGTCTACCCACCGGCCGGTGAGGAACTGATCCGCGAGCAGGCCACCCGGTGCATGGACTGCGGCATCCCGTTCTGTCACAGCGACACCGCCGGGTGCCCGCTGGGCAACCGCATCCCGGACTGGAACGACCTGGTCCGCACCGGCAACTGGGACGCGGCGGTGGAGTCGCTGCACGCCACCAACAACTTCCCCGAGTTCACCGGCCGGCTCTGCCCGGCGCCCTGCGAGGCGGCGTGCGTGCTCGGCATCGGTGGCGGCGCCCCGGTGACCATCAAGCAGGTCGAGGTGGAGATCGCCGACGCCGCGACGGCCCGGGGGCTGACCCCGCAGCCGAGTCCGACCCCGTCCGGGCGGTCGGTGGCGGTGGTCGGCTCCGGCCCGGCCGGGCTGGCCGCCGCGCAGCAACTCGCCCGTGCCGGGCACGCCGTCACGGTGTACGAGCGCGACGACACCCCGGGCGGTCTGCTGCGGTACGGCATCCCCGACTTCAAGCTGGAGAAGCGACACATCGACGCCCGGCTGGCGCAGTTGACCGCCGAGGGCGTGGTGTTCCGTACCGGCGTGAACGTCGGCGTCGACGTCACCGCCGCGCAGCTCCGGGCCCAGCACGACGCGGTGCTGCTGGCCTGCGGGGCGTTGCAGGGCCGGGACACCGACACCGCGGGCCGGCACCTGCGCGGGGTGCACCAGGCGATGGCGCACCTGGTCGCCGCCAACCGGGTGGTCGCCGCGGCCGGCGCGGGCCGTCCCGCGCTGGCCACCCTGCCGGACGGTACGCCGATCGACGCGGCCGGCAAGCACGTGGTCATCATCGGCGGCGGCGACACCGCGGCCGACTGCCTGGGGGTGGCGCACCGGCAGGGCGCGGCCGGCGTCCACCAGCTCGACCTGTACCCGCGACCGCCGCAGGTCCGCGACGAGGAACGCGACCCGTGGCCGACCTGGCCGTGGATCCTGCGCGAGTACGCGGCGCACGAGGAGGGCGGCGAGCGCGTCTTCGCGGTCGCGGTGCAGGAGTTCGTCGACGACGGCACCGGTGCGGTCCGCGCGGTGCGGATCGCCGAGGTGACCGTCGAGAAGCGGGACGGCCGGCGGATCCTCACCGCTGTCCCGGGGACCGAACGGGAGTTGCCCGCCGACCTGGTGCTGCTGGCCATCGGCTTCGAGGGCACCGAGGAGCAGCCGCTGCTGACCCAGTTCGGGGTGGCCCGCAACGCCCGGGGCGCGATCGACTCGCGGGGTGACTGGCAGACCGGGGCCGACGGGGTCTTCGTCGCCGGTGACATGCACCGGGGCGCGTCGCTGATCGTCTGGGCCATCGCCGAGGGCCGGGCCGCCGCCGCCGCGATCCACGAGTACCTCGGTGGCGTCGGCACTCTCCCGGCACCCGTACACGCCGCGTCCCAACCGCTCGCTGTGTAAGGAGGGGTCCCCTGCTAACGCCTCGTGCATAGCAGGGGACCCCTGCTGACAACCGCGCACCGCACACACGCCCGGCCGTGCCTCGGCCGGGCGTGCTGCGTCTGCGGGGCGGCGGCTATTCACTTCATCTACATGGTTCGATAGCATTACCGGCTAGTAACAACCCCTGGCCACGCGCGCGGTCCACGGGCTCCACCACCACCCTCTGTGGAGGACCGTCATGTCCCACCGTCCGCTGGCCCGTGCCCTCGCCACGCTGGTCGCCCTCGCCACCGCCACCCTCGGCGCACTGGCCGTACCCGGCGCCGCCCAGGCCGCCGCGCCCGTGCACTACGTCGCGCTCGGCGACTCGTACTCCTCCGGGGTCGGCGCCGGCCCGTACGACCTGTCCACCTGCCTACGCAGCCAGAAGTCGTACGCGCCACTGTGGGCCGCCGCCAACGCGGTGGCCAGCTTCCGCTTCCCGGCCTGCGGCGGCGCGGTCACCGCCGACGTGCTCGCCAACCAACTCGGCGCACTCAGCGCCACCACCACGATGATCACCATCACCGTCGGCGGCAACGACGCCGGATTCGCCGACGTGATGACCAGTTGCCGCTTCGGCAGCACGTCCACCTGCACCACCGCGGTCAACGAGGCCAAGGCGTTCGCCACCGGCACCCTGCCGGCCCGGCTGGACCGCACCTACGCCGCCATCCGCGAACGCGCCCCGAACGCGCGGCTGATCGTGCTCGGCTACCCCCGCCTGTTCGAGACCCGGTCCTGCGGACTGCTGGCGATGAGCACCTACAAGCGCACCATCCTCAACGAGGCGGCCGACGTCCTCGCCGAGGTGACCGCCGACCGGGCCGCCGCAGCCGGTGCCACGTTCGCCGACACCCGGCCCACCTTCGCCGGCCACGGCGTGTGCGGCGCCCAGCCGTGGATCCGCGACGTCACCGGCGTGATCGAGGCGTACCACCCCAACGCCGACGGCTACCGGTACGGCTACCTGCCCGCGCTCAACGCCGTCACCGGCTGACCGTTCGTCGTGAAAGGAGGGGTCCCCTGCTATGCACGAGGCGTTAGCAGGGGACCCCTCCTTTCAGCACTCAGCACACGCCCAGTCGCCCGCCGCCGTACCGGGACGAGGCCGACACGGGGGCGACGGGACCGTGCCCGGATCGCCGCTGTCCGTTAGGGTTTCAGCGGACCAGGCGGCCGTCGGCGGAGGGGCACACGTTGGGCAGGCTCGCGTCGGCGTACGGGCAGGCGATGGCCGCCCACCGGGCCGCCCGGGCCCACCTCGACTCCGCCCGTGACGCGTTGCGCGGCGCGGTGCCGGTCACCCCGGCCGCCGACGTCGACCTGGTGGCCCGACTGGCCCGGGTCGGCACCGCGCTGGCCACCCCGACGCCTGGCACCCCCCTGGTGCGCCAGCCCGTGCCGGTACGCGTCGGTGAGGCGGTCGTCGCCGGTGGTGGATTCCCGGTGCTGCTCCCGCTCGGTGCCGGGCACCACCTGGCGGTCGACACCGACGCCCGGCACCCGGCCGTGGCCGCCCTGCTGCGGGCACTCGTGCTGCGGCTGCTGGCCACCGCCACGCCCGGCGGCGTCCGGGTCGCCGGGCTGGACACGGCCGCTCTCGGCGCCACCTTCGGTCCCCTGCGTCCGCTGGTCGACGCCGGGGTGATCGACCCACCGGCCACCACCGAGGCGGACGTCACCGCCCTGCTGGACGCCACCGAACAGCACGCCCGGGACGCCCGCCGCACCGACCGGCCCGACCAGGAACTCCTGCTGGTCGTCGCCGCGTCCGTCCCGTCGCCCCGCGAGGCGGCCCGGCTCGCCGCGCTCACCCACGCCGGCCCCGCCGCCGCGGTCTGTGTCCTGCTGGCCGGCTGGCCGCCGACCGGCCCCGGGGAGTCCGCGCCACCGCTGGGCTCGACCACCGTGGTCCGACTCTCCGACGACCAGGCCCGCGCCGGCGACGCGTCGGGCCGGTCGTCGTCGTCCGGGTACGTCGGCGCGTCGGCCCGGGTCGGTGACCCGCCCGCGACGCCGTTCAGCGCCGACGGCAGCGGACTGCGCGTTCCGGTACGTCTGGACGGCGACGCGCCGCCGGCCTCGGTCGCCGCCCTCGCCACCCATCTGGGCGACGCCGCCCGGCGCGGTGCGGCGGTCACCTTCGCCGACCTGCTGCCCGGGCAGCGCTGGGCCGCCTCGGCCCGCGCCGGTCTGCGTACCGTCGTGGGCCGCGCCGGACGCGATCCGTTCCGCATGGCCTTCGACGACGCCACCCCGCACTGGCTGGTCGGCGGACGCACGGGTGCCGGCAAGACGGTCTTCCTGCTCGACGTGCTCTACGGGTTGGCCGCCCGTTACTCCCCGGCCGAGTTGCAGCTCTACCTCCTCGACTTCAAGGAGGGGGTGAGCTTCACCGAGTTCGTCCCGACCGGGCACGACCCGTCGTGGTTGCCGCACGCCCGCGCCGTCGGCATCGAGAGCGACCGCGAGTACGGCGTGGCCGTCCTCCGCGAGCTGCGCCGTGAACTGCACCGGCGGGCCACCGCACTCAAACGTCACGGCGTCACCAAGCTCGCCGACCTACCCGCCGACACACCGGTGCCCCGGATCGTCGCCGTGATCGACGAGTTCCAGGTGCTGCTGGCCGGCAACGACCCGCTCGCCCGCGAATCGGTGGACCTGCTGGAGGAGTTGGCCCGCAAGGGCCGCTCGTACGGCGTGCACCTGGTGCTCGCCAGCCAGAGCACGACGGGGATCGAGGCCCTCTACGGCCGGGCCGACGCGGTCTTCGGCCAGTTCGCGCTGCGGGTGGCGCTGGCCGGCGGCGGGGGAGTGCTCGACCAGCTCAACGACGCGGCGGCGACCCTGCCGGTCGGCTCGGCCGTGATCAACACCGCCGCCGGCGCCCCCGGCGCGAACACCGTCGTCCGGTTCCCCGACGCGCACGCCGCCGGCAGCGAGCTGACCCGGCTGCGGCACGACCTGTGGCAGGCCCGTCCGCCGGGCGCGCGCCCGCCGTCGGTGTTCCGGGGGTACGACACCGCGCGCGTCGAGGCCGACGCCACCTTCACCGGCCTCCGCCCCGGCGGGCGGCGTCCCCTGGCCCTGGTCGGCCGCACGGTCGACGTGGACGGCACCACGGCCATGTTCATCATGGACACCGCGCCCGGTCGTCACCTGGCCGTGGTGGGCACCTCGCCCACCGGTGCCGAGGTGCTGCGCGCCGCGACCCTGAGCCTCGCCCGACAGCACGCCCCCGGCGAGGCGACCTTCCTGCTCGCCCCGCTGGTCGCCGCCGCCGACTCGGCCGCCGACGACATCGCCGCCGCGCTGACCGCCGCCGGACACCCGGTGCAGCGGCTGGACACCGCCGCCCTGCGCGCCCGGATCGGCACCCTCGCCACGTCCCCGCCCGACTCCGGCCCCGGGGCTGACGGGCCCGATGTCGCGGTGTCGTCCGACGGACCGGCTGGCGCAGCGCGTACCTACCTGGTGGTGTTCGGTATGGACGCCGCCGCCGGGCGACTCGCCGAGACGGATCCGGCGACCTTCCGCTCCGGCCACGACGACCTGCGGACCCTGTTGCGCCAGGGTCCCGGCCACGGCGTGCACCTGCTCGGCTGGTGGCGTGGCCTGCGTCGACTCGCCGACGACCTCGGCGGAACCCAGAACCGCGACGACGTCGCCTGCCTGGTCGCGTTGAACGTTCCCGGCGCGGACCTGGGTCTGCACCTCGGCGTGCACGACCTGGCGTACACGCCCCGGCCCGACCGGGCACTGCTGGTGGACCGGCACGACCAGCGGGTCCGGTTGATCGTGCCGTTCGCCCGGGACGGGCACACCCCCGACGGGCAGGAGTGAGGCGTGTCCAGCTTCGACGAGTACGCCGCACTGCTGCGGCATCTCTCCGCACAGCAGCGCGCGGGTGAACAGGACACCGCCGCCAAGACCGAGCGCCACACTCACCTCGGCGCCACCGTGGACTACCTGCACCGCCGCCTGCTCGCCCAGGGGCAGCGCCTCGACCACCTCGGCCGCACCATCGGCCTGGACCCCGGCACCGCCGGACCGCCGCCGGGCTTTCCGCCCGGGTCCGGTCCGCCGATGCCGGGTGCCGCGCCGGTGTCGGGTGTGCCGGTCTCCGGTGCGCCCGATCCCGGCCCGTCGGGCGGCACGTCGGCCTTCGGCATGCCGGGTGCCGGGTCGGTCTCGGGGACGCCCGAGCCGCCGGCTGCCGCCGGTCACCAGCCGGTGGCCGGGGGACCGTGGGGACCGTCGGGTTCGCCGGGGACGGTGGGGACCGGCGGCGCAGCCGCCGCGCCGGGGCAGCCGGGTGTCGGGGCGTACCCGCAGCCGGGGAGTTCGGGGACGGACCGGGCGTTGCCGGTGGCGGTGAGCGCGACGGAGGTGGGGGTGCCGGCCCAGCGGACCGGTACGGTCGACCCGGCGACGGAGCTGGAACTGGCGCGGCGCTGGGCGGACGAGGCGGACCGGTACGCCCAGCAGGCCGAGATGCTGGCGCAGCGGCCGGCGCTGCTGCCGAGCTGGTCGCCGATGGCCCGGGCGGTCGCCGTGTACCTCGGCTTCTCCGGTGTCGCCGTGATCCTCATGCTGGTGATGGTGCTCGCCTCCGGCGTCGGTGCGGTCGGCTTCGGCACCCTGATCGCCTGGATGTGCGCCGGACTGCCCGCAGCGGCCCTGATCGGTGCCTGGCTGGTGCTGGGCAAGTGGGGGCGGCCCGCCAGCGGTGCCGCCACTCCGCCCCGGTACCCGCTGCTGGGCTTCCTGCTCTGCTTCCTGGCGGTGCCGCTCGCCTACTGCGGCTACCTGCTGCTGTTCCGCGCGCTGCGCTGACCCGGCCGCGGCCTCGTGGCGTGGCGGGCGGCGGAGCGTGGGGCGCGGTTGGGTGTGGCGGCCTCGTGGCGCGGCGGGCGGCGTGGTGCCGCGAAGATTGTTGTTCGGGCGCTGTCGAGCTGGTGGTTCGGGTGCGCGGTGCGGGTGGTCGCGGTGGGCGGACGGATCTCGTACGCTCCTGTGTGGTCGCGGAGGCGGTCGAGCCGGGGAGGGCATGTGAGCGCAGCGGAAATGATCGCCCGGTTGGCGGCGGCCGCGCAGAAGCTGGACGAGGCGAAGGCCAAGACGGCCGCCGCCGCCCAGGACGCGGCCGAGGCGCGGCAGCTCGTCGCGGGGGCGTTGCAGGGGGTGGCCGCCGGGCCGCTGATCGGGATGATCGACTCGTACCGGCAGGCGCTCGCGCAGGCCGCCGAGGGCGGTGGCCCAGCCCGGCAGCACGTCCAGGAGACGATCACGAAGGTACGCGCGCTGGGCAACTGACCACGCGCCGATCGACGATCACGGGGGTGGCGGATGGACCGCGACGGCGGGGTGTTGGACGGGTTCCACCTCGGGTACGTGCCGCCCGGTGTCGGTGACGAGGTGTCGGACTTCTCCAGCGAGTGGGAGGACGTCGCTCTCACCAGCCGCTTCTGGGAACGGCGGACAACCGATGGGCATCGGGTGGATCTGCGCGTCCACGTGCTGCGCGGGCCACGGCTCACCGACCTCGACGCGGTACGCGACTTCCTCGCCGCCTACCTGGAGCGGGATCCGGCGCAGTGGCGGCTGACCGAGTTCCCGCATGAGGACGGCTCCGGGCTGACCGACGACACGCAGGCGTTCTGGCTTGTCGAACCGGGTGTGGCCGTCACCGTGCTGACGATCCCGGAGTTCGCCGACGCGCTCGCGGCGACCGCGCTGGCCGTCCGCGCCGCCCCCTGACCACCGCCCTCGACGCGGTGACGTGGTCGCCGCCTGCGACGCCGTGAAGCGATCGACGCGGTGGCGTCGCCGTGTCCTCCAACGCAGCCAGCGTATGTGGGCTCCGACGAGGCGGATCACCTGTCGCCAGGCCCGGTTGACGGGTCCCGACTGGAGCGAACCGAGTTGGCGACGTGCCTTCCACCCGCTGAGCGGTCGATCCGCCACGCGCATCAGGTCGTCGAGTTCGTCCATCGGCGATCCGACGCGCAGCAGCCTGCGGACGTCGTTCCACTCGAACGCCTCCGCGAGTTCCACCACGAGATCGCGATGAGTGATGAACAGCCGCGGAACCGATTCGGTGACCGGGAACCTCAGGTTGTAGACGATCAGGTCGAAGTCGTACGACTGGTCGTCTTCGTGGCGAATGCCGGTCCTGAGCATCCAGCTCATGCAGTCGTCCCAACCGGGTGCGGCGGCCAGACGTGGGCGGCGGACCTCGTCGCGCGGGCCCGGTCGACCCGGGGGCGATGGGCCTCCGACTCGCGCGCGTCGTCGTGTGGCGGCGGCATCCGCAGGTACGCGCACAGCATGCCATCGACACGCACCGTCCGCCGGTACCGCCCGTCTGGGGTTGCGGCGGGACTTCCGGCGCGGTACGCCATGCGTACGCAGATCCGCCGATGGCTCCGGGTGCCGACCCGGCGGCGGTCTGGAAGTCGAGGATGGAATGGAATTCCTGACCAGTCCCGAGCTGTGGATCGCGTTCGCGACCCTGCTCCTGCTGGAGATCGTGCTGGGCATCGACAACGTCGTGTTCATCTCGATCCTGTCCGGTCGGTTACCTGAGCACCAGCAGGCCCGCGCCCGGATGATCGGTATCTCGCTCGCCCTGATCACCCGGCTGATCCTGCTGGCCTCGTTGTCCTGGATCATCGGCCTGACCGCTCCGCTGTTCACCGTGCTCGGACAGGAGATCTCCGGGCGGGACCTGATCCTGCTGCTCGGCGGGTTGTTCCTGGTCGGCAAGGCGACGTACGAGATCCACGAGCACCTCGAAGGATCCGACCACGCCAGGTCCGGCAAGAAGGCCGCCTCGTTCGGCGTGGTCATCGCGCAGATCCTGGTGCTGGACGTCGTCTTCTCGCTCGACTCGGTGATCACCGCGGTCGGCATGGTCGACGAACTCGCCATCATGGTGGCCGCCGTGGTGATCGCGATGATCATCATGTTGGTCTCGGTCAATGCGGTCAGCAACTTCGTCAACCAGCATCCGACGGTCAAGATGCTCGCCCTGTCGTTCCTGCTGATCATCGGTGCCAGCCTCATCGCGGAGGGCCTCGACCAGCACATTCCGAAGGGCTACGTGTACGGCCCGATCGCCTTCTCGATCTTCGTGGAGTTCCTCAACCTGCGGGTCCGGTCGCGCCAGCGACGCCGTCAGGAGAACCAGCCGGTGCAACTGCACCCGACGTACGTCAAGAACGGTCAGGCGCGGCCCGAGCCCGAGCCGGAGAAGGCCCCGGCCGGCTGACGCCCGTACCCGTCCGGACGCCGCACGCACCCGGTCGGTGCGTGCGGCGTTCGCCGTCCGGCGGTGTGGACCGCGAAGAGATCGCTACCCGCGCGTAACTTTTCATTGACGTTTCCGGATCGTGGCCCGCATCATCGAGGCACGGTCGATCGGACACCCCACCACCTCCACCCGGCAACCCCGGGATCCCCCTTGGGAGGTGCAGCGATGCTGCTCCGAAAGGCTGTCCCCGTCCTGGCCCTGGCCCTTGCCGCCGTCCTGGCGCCCCCGGCCGCCGCCACCGCCGCCCCCGGTGCCCCGGAACCGTCGGCGAACACGACCACCACCACCGACGGACTGCGGGCCCTGGCCGGGGCCAACCCGGTCATCGTCGTCGGCGGACTCAGCGGCTTCGCCGCCGTCTACGAACCCCTCGCCGCCCGGTTGCGCGCCGACGGGTACCGCGTCTGGATCCACCCGCTGCCGAACCTCGGGCTCGGCGACATCAGCGCCTCGGCCGGTGGCCTGCGCAGTTTCGTCGGACAGGTCCGCGCCAGCACCGGCGCGGCCAAGGTCGACCTCGTCGCCCACTCCGAAGGCGGCCTGGTCAGCCGGTATTACATCAAGAACCTGGGCGGTGGGGACACGGTCGGCCGCTACGTCAGCCTGGGCACACCGCAGTACGGCACGTACGTCGCCAACATCGTGGCCTTCCTCGGCCTGGGTAGTTGCGTGGGCGTGATCGCCTGCCAGCAGATGACGATCGGCTCGTCGTTCCTCACTGCCCTCAACGCCGGTGACGACACCCCCGGTGACGTCCGGTGGACCACCGTGCGTACCCGGCAGGACGAACTGGTCCGCCCGGTCGACAACGCCATGCTGGCCGACGGGGCGACGAACGTGTTGATCCAGTCCAGGTGCCCGCTGCGCGTCGTCGGGCACCTCGGACTGGTGGCCGACGGCACCACGTACTCGGTGATCCGCCAGGCCCTCCGCGACCAACCCGTCAACCCCGCCTGCCTGGCCCTCTGACTCACCCGCCCGCCCCCGCCCCCGCCCCCGCCCCCGCCCCCGCCCCCGCCCCCGCCCCCGCCCGCGCCCGCCCCTCTGGCCCCGCCGATCATGGAGTTGTGGTGAAGGAAACGTGGCGTTACAACCGTTTCGTCACTGCCACAACTCCATGATCGTCGGGGAGAGGCCGTGGCGGAGAGGGGCGTGGGGCGGGGTCAGGTGGCGGTGGCGAGGGACTCGTACTCGGCGTCGGTGAGGTCGATGCGGGCGGCGGCGACGTTCTCCTCCAGGTGGGCCACCGACGAGGTGCCGGGAATCGGCAGCATCACCGGCGAACGGCGCAGCAGCCAGGCGAGCGCGAGCTGGGCGGGCGTCGCGCCGTGCTCGGTGGCGATGGCGTCCAGCGGACCGCCGGGGCGGGCCAGCTCGCCGGTGGCGATCGGGAACCACGGGATGAACGCGATGTCGTTCCCCTCGCAGTAGGTCAGCACCTCCTCGGCGCTGCGGTCGGCCACGTTGTAGAGGTTCTGCACCGAGACGATCGGTGCGATCCGGCGGGCCGCCTCGACCTGCGCGACGGTCACCTCGGAGAGCCCGATGTGCTGGATCTTGCCCTCGTCGCGCAGCAGCACCAGCTCGCCGAGCTGGTCCTCCAGCGGCACCTTCGCGTCGACGCGGTGCAACTGGTAGAGCCCGATGCTCTCCAGGCCCAGGTGGCGCAGGCTCAGCTCGCACTGCTGGCGCAGATACTCCGGGCGGCCGACCGGGCGCCACACGCCCGGGCCGCCGCGGGTCAGGCCGGCCTTGGTCGCGATGACCAGATCGTCGGCGTACGGGTGCAGCGCCTCTCTGATCAACAGTTCGGAGACGAACGGCCCGTACGAGTCGGCGGTGTCGATGAAGGTGACGCCCAACTCGTACGCCCGGCGCAGCACCCGGACCGCCTCGGCCGGGTCCTTCGGGTCGCCCCAGACGCCCGGGCCGGTGATCTGCATGGCCCCGTAGCCGAGCCGGTCGACGGTCAGCTCCCCGCCGATGCGGTAGGTGCCGGAGTGCTTCGCGGGCCTCGGGTCGGTGTCGCTCGCCATTCGCCGTTCCCCTCGTGTCGTTCGTCGGTGACCGGGCTGGTCACCCTGGGATACACCTTCCCCCTGGCGCGGGGGTGCGCCGCCGGGAGCGGGTACCCGATCGTGGTCCGCCCGGCGGAGATGATCAACGGAGCGGTCGGGTCGAATCCGATCAGCGGCCGGTGCGGGTCACCGGTGGCGTGAGACGCTCAGGGGTACCGCCGTGCGTGCCGCCGCAGGGCGTGGATGAGCTGCGGAAAGGAACGTGATGGCAGGAGAGCCGCGGGTCGACTTCGCGCTCGACACGTTCGAGTGCATCGTGCTGTATCCGGGCACCGCCGGGCGGGCGTTGCCGGCCGAGACCATCCAGCGCCTCCAGGCCGAGCACGCCGAGCACATGGCGGCGTTGCAGCGCCGGGGGATCATCCTGGTGGCCGGGGCGGTGGACGGCAACGACGCCCGGGAGCCGGACCCGCCGCTCGGCTTCGGGCTGGCGCGCACCGGCTCGGTGGACGACGTACGCAGCGTGATGGAGGCCGATCCGGCCGTGCAGGCCGAGCTCTATCGGGTGGACGTGATGACGTTCCTCTGCCCGGCGGGTTCACTGGAGTTCCCGCTGGCCAAGACGGAGAGCTGAGGCGGGGACGGGATTCGGCGGACGATCTTCGTGCGGTGATGGCGCGAGCACCCTCGGTCACCGCAGTGGAGCGCCTCACCGGCCATTGGTGTCAGGGGCGTACCATTCCGGCGCGCGGTCGCTGTTGCCCGCCGTCGACGTCCGGTGCGGCTTCGCCCGCCGGCTGCGCGCGTTCGGCGCGCAGCGTTGGACAATCGTTCCGCAATGCGCAAGGGGTCGGCCCGTGGTCCGACCTGGAGGAGAGACTAGCCTGATGGGCGTGACACGCCGCGCGAAGATCGTCTGCACTCTTGGCCCCGCCACCTCGTCGCCCGAGCGCATCCGTGGGCTCGTCGAGGCCGGCATGAATGTGGCGAGGCTCAACTTCAGCCACGGCAGCCACGCCGACCACGAGGCCGTCTATCGGCTCGTCCGGGAGGCGGCCGAGGCGGCCGGGCAGCCGGTGGCGATCCTGGCCGACCTGCAGGGACCGAAGATCCGGCTGGGCCGGTTCGCCGACGGGCCGCACGAGTGGCGTACCGGCGACTCCGTCGTGATCACCGGCGACGAGATCCTGGGCAGCAAGGAGCGCGTCTCCTGCACGTACCGCCGCCTGCCGCAGGAGGTCAAGCCGGGCGACCGGCTGCTGATCGACGACGGCCGGGTGGCCGTCGAGGTCACCGACGTGACCGGCAACGACATCCGGGTGCTGGTCACCGAGGGCGGACCGGTCAGCAACAACAAGGGCGTCTCGCTGCCCAACGTCGCGGTGAGCGTGCCGGCCCTCTCCGAGAAGGACGCCGCCGACCTGCGCTTCGCGCTCGGTCTCGGTGTCGACCTGGTGGCGCTCTCGTTCGTCCGCTCGGCCGACGACATCAAGCTCTGCCACTCGATCATGAGTGAGGTCGGCGTGCACCGGCCCGTGCTCGCGAAGGTCGAGAAGCCGGAGGCCGTCGACCACCTGGAAGCGATCGTGCTGGCCTTCGACGGCGTGATGGTCGCCCGCGGCGACCTCGGCGTGGAGCTGCCGTTGGACGAGGTCCCGCTGGTGCAGAAGCGCGCCGTGCAGCTCTGCCGGGAGAACGCCAAGCCGGTCATCGTGGCCACCCAGATGCTCGACTCGATGATCGAGAACTCACGCCCGACCCGCGCCGAGGCCTCCGACGTCGCCAACGCCGTCCTCGACGGCGCCGACGCGGTGATGCTCTCCGGCGAGACCAGCGTCGGCAAGTACCCGGTGCTCACCGTCAGCACCATGGCCAAGATCGTCACCACCACCGAGGCCGGGTCCATCGCCGTGCCCCGGCTCCAGCACGACCCGCGTACGCACGGCGGGGCGCTCACCGTCGCCGCCTCCTCCATCGCCCGGGCCATCGGCGCCAAGGCACTGGTCGCGTTCTCGCAGACCGGCGACACCGTGCGTCGGTTGAGTCGGTTGCACTGCGACCTGCCGCTGCTGGCCTTCACCCCGGTCCCCGAGGTGCGTCAGCAGCTCGCCCTCTGCTGGGGCGTGGAGACCTTCCTGATGCCGTTCGTCCAGCACACCGACGACATGTTCCGGCAGGTCGACCAGGCGCTGCTCGGGCTCAACCGGGGCAACCCCGGCGACCTGGTGGTGGTCGTGGCGGGCAGCCCGCCCGGCAGCCCCGGCTCGACCAACACGCTGCGGGTGCACCAGCTCGGATCGCTCGTCGACGCCGCCACCGCGAGGGCGTTGCAGTGACCGACGGCGAGGGGACCATCGTCGGCCAGGCCGCCGTCGACCAGTTGCTGGAGGTGCTCGACCTGGAGTCGATCGGCACCATGTCGTTCCGGGGGGTGAGCCCCCTGGTCGGCCCGCAGCGGGTCTACGGCGGCCAGGTCGCCGGCCAGGCACTGGTCGCGGCCGGGCGCACCGTCGCCCCGGACCGGGTGGTCCACTCGCTGCACGGCTACTTCGTCCGCGCCGGGGACCCGGCCGAACCGATCGCGTACGAGGTGGAGAACATCCGCGACGGCCGGTCCTTCTCGGTCCGCCGTTCGGTGGCCCTGCAACACGGCAAGCCGATCTTCTTCATGTCCGCCTCGTTCCAGCGGCACGAGGAGGGGCTCGACCACCAGACGCCGGTCCCGCCGGACGTGCCCGCCCCGGACGACGTGCCGACGATGTCCGACCGGTTGGCCCGTTACCCCGAACGGCTCGGCATCTGGGGGCAGATCCCGCGCCCCATCGACGTGCGGTACGTCGGTGAGCCGGGTTGGGTCCGCCCCGGTGACCGGCCGGCCGAGAAGCACCAGCGGGTGTGGATGCGGATCGACGGCAAACTCCCCGACGATCCGCTGCTGCACGCCTGCGCCCTGACGTACGCCTCCGACCTGACCCTGCTCGACTCGGTGCTCTCCGTGCACGGCGAGGTGTGGGGGCCGGGCGGGGTGGTCGGGGCCAGCCTGGACCACGCCCTGTGGTTCCACCGCCCGTTCCGGGCCGACGAATGGTTCCTCTACGACTGCGGCAGCCCGTCCGCCTCCGGTGCCCGTGGGCTGGCCACCGGCCAGTTGTTCACGATCGACGGTCGGCACATCGCCAGCGTGGTGCAGGAGGGTCTGCTGCGCCGGGTGGGCGAGTAGCCGCGACCGCCGGTCGCGCCGCCGGGCGACCGCGTAAACCGATCGGTCAAGGGGTGATCGTCCGGCTGGATCGGGTGGCCCGCTAACCTGTCCGGCATGCGACTCTCCGCTCGGGTGGACTACGCCCTCCGCGCGGTCACCGAGCTGGCCTCGGTGACCGGGGCTGGGCGCGGTCGCCCGGTGACCGCCGACCAGATCGCCCGCGCCCAGGAGATTCCGCCGAAGTTCCTGGAGAGCATCCTGCTGCAACTGCGCCGGGGCGGCATCGTGCAGGCGCAGCGGGGACCGGAGGGCGGCTACTGGCTGGCCCGCCCGGCCGAGGAGATCTCCCTGGCCGAGGTGATCCGGGTGATCGACGGACCGCTGGCCCACATCCGTGGCCAGCGCCCCGAACAGCTCGGCTACCACGGGGCGGCCCGCGCCCTACAGGACGTCTGGATCGCCCTGCGCGCCAGCGAACGCCAGATCCTGGAGCTGGTCACGATCGCCGACGTGGCCCAGGGCACCCTGCCCGAGCAGGTCACCAAGCTGGTCGCCGACCCGCGCGCCTGGACCTGATCCGCGTCGACCCGGGGGAGTCCCCGTCGGCCCTGGCCGTGGCGGCTCAGACGGCCCCCACCCGGCATGTCGTGTGGGGGCGCCGCCCCGATCGCGGACCCGCGTCGTCTCACTGACCGATCAGAGGGTTGACCGGAGGGCACCCCGTACCGCATTCTCGACCAAGTTGATAGGAGATGCCAAAAAGCTAGGGGGCGTCCGTGCGCAAGTTGCTCGTCATCGCACTGGTCGGGCTGGCCGCGCAACTGGTCGACGGTGCGCTCGGCATGGCCTACGGACTGACGTCCACGACCCTGCTGCTGGTGGTCGGCATCGCGCCGGCCGCGGCGTCCGCCTCGGTGCACCTGGCCGAGATCGGCACCACGCTCGCCTCCGGGGCGGCGCACTGGCGGTTCGGCAACGTCGACTGGCGGGTGGTACGCCGCATCGCCCTGCCGGGCGCGATCGGCGCGTTCGCCGGGGCCACCTTCCTGAGCTGGCTCTCCACCGAGTCGGCCGCCCCCTGGATGGCCGCCATCCTGTTCACCCTCGGCGCGTACCTGCTCGTCCGCTTCTCCCGGCCGCTGCGCCGCAACCCGGCCGCGGGTCAACTGCGCGGGCGCTTCCTCGGTCCGCTCGGGCTGGTCGCCGGCTTCGTCGACGCCACCGGCGGCGGGGGATGGGGGCCGGTCGCCACGCCGGCCCTGCTGGCCTCCGGTCGGATGGAGCCGCGCAAGGTGATCGGCTCGGTCGACACCTCCGAGTTCGTCGTCGCCGCCTCGGCCAGCCTCGGCTTCCTGATCGGCCTCGGCACCGAGGGCTTCCTGCTGCCCATCGTGCTCGCCCTGCTCGCGGGTGGGCTGATCGCCGCGCCCATCGCGGCCTACCTGGTGCGGATCATCCCGGCCCAGATGCTCGGCGCGGCCGTCGGCGGCGTGATCGTGCTGACCAACGCCCGCGTCCTGCTGGGCGCCGCCGAGCTGCCCAGCGGCGTGCCGGTGGTGGTCTACGTGCTGCTGGCCGCCGGATGGGTGGCCGCGCTGGTGCTGGCGGTGCGGGTGCTGCGGCGGACCCGCCGCGAGGAGGCGCTCGCGGCAGCCGCCGCACCGGTCGACCGCACCGCGTCGCCCACCGGGGCCCACGACACGCCGACCGACGCCGACAGCAGCACCCGCGCCCTCTCCGGCGCGGACCGCTGACGGCCCGCGGGTCGTACCGTCCTCGGTGATCCGACTCCCGGACCACCGAGGGACCACCCGCGCGTGGGTGGCCCGACGCCCCTGACTCAGTCGGCGGCGGTACGCGCGGCCTGAGACACCAGCTCCCAGGCCCCGTCCACGTGGACCTCGGTGGTCTGCGGCGCACCGACGGCCAGCCGCAGCGTGTACTGGCCAGCGACCCGGGTGTGCGTCAGGTGGACCCGACCGGTGGCGTTCACCGCCGCCAGCAACCGCTCGTTCGGCTCGTCGTCGCCCCGCAGCCGGAAACAGACCAGCGCGTACGGGTGCCCGGCGACCAGTTCGAAGCGGTCGTCGGCGCGTACCCGGTCGGCGAAGCGGGCAGCCAGGGCGACCCCGCTGCGAATGTGCGCGCGCAGCCCCTCCACGCCGTACCAGCGCAGCACGAACCAGAGCTTGAGCGCGCGGAAGCGCCGACCCAGCGGCACCTGCCAGTCCCGGTAGTCGATCACCGCACCGGACTCGGTGGCCGCGTTGCGCAGGTACTCGGGCAGCACGGTCAGCGCCTCGACCAGCTCACCGGCGTCGGCCACCCAGAACGCGTCGCAGTCGAAGCCGGTCAGCAGCCACTTGTGCGGATCGAAGCAGTAGGAGTCGGCGTACTCCAGTCCGTCGTGGCCGAACCGCAGCTCGGGGCAGACCGCCGCCGAGCCCGCGTACGCCGCGTCGACGTGCAGGAAGACGCCGTGCTCGGCGCAGATCGGCCCGATCTGCGGCAGTGGGTCCACGGCGGTGGTGGAGGTGGTGCCGACGGTCGCCACCACCAGGGCGGGGATCACTCCGGCGGCGATGTCCGCCTCGATCGCGGCCCGCAGCGCCGACGCCGACATGGCCCGGGTCTCCGGGTCCACCTCGATCAGCCGTACGCCCTCGGCGCCGAGCCCGGCGATCCGGGCGGCCTTCTCCACCGAGGAGTGGCCCTCGGTGGAGGTGTAGACCCGGTACCGCCGGTCCACGCCGACCTGCCGCCACCGTCCCCGCGCGGCCCGGTGCACCGCCACCAGCGTGGCGACCAGCGTGGCGGAGGAGGCGGAGTCCTGGATGACCCCGCCGCCGGGGCCGCTGGAGCGGAACCTGCGCGGCAGGTCCATCAGGTCGGCCAGCCAGTCGAGCAGCACCGTCTCCAGCTCGGTGCAGGCCGGGCCGGTGGCCCAGAGCATCCCCTGCACGCCGAGCCCGGCGCTGACCATGTCGCCCAGCACGCTGGGTCCGCTGGTGTTGGCCGGGAAGTAACCGAAGAAGCCGGGATGCTGCCAGTGGGTGAGCCCGGGCGTCACCACCGAGTCCAGGTCGGCGAGGAGCGCCTCCACCGGTTCGCCGTGCGTCGGCGGTCCGGCCGGTAGTCGGGCGGCGACGGTGCCGGGTGGATCCGGCGAGGTGACCGGGCGCTTGTCGAGGGTGGCCCAGTAGTCGGCGATCCAGTCGACGACCGCGTACCCGGCCTGACGGAACTCGTCGGGAGTCATGTGCCGCGCCATGGCATGAGTCGATCAAGAAGCGGGCACGGTGGCAAGCGGCCGTGCGAGACTGAGAAGGCGGTGAGCAGAGAAACGGACAGGCACCGGGCCGCGATCGCGGAATCCGCACAACCGCAGCCCGGTGCCCCACACCGCGGCACCCCCGACCCGTCCCGACCGGGGAGTGCCGTACCACCACCGGTAATAAAGTTAGGCGGGCTCCGCGTCGCGAGGGTGACGCTGTCGTGAAGATCGTGTTTCGTGCCCACCGAACCGCTGTGACCTGGGTTACTGCCTCAGCGGCGCAGACCCCCGGCCACCTCGGTCGCGATCAGCTCGAACGACCGCACCCGGTCGGCCACGTCGTACACCATCGCGGTCAGCATCAACTCGTCCGCACCCGTCCGCGCCAGCAACTCACCCAACTGCCGACGGACCGTCTCCGGCGACCCGACCGCCTGACCCTCCCGACGCTGCACCACGAACTCCCGCTCCAGATCCGTGTACGGATACGCCGCCGCCTCCTCCGGCGTGGCCAGCGGCTCCGGCCGCCCCGACCGCAGCCGCAGGAACGACAACCCCGCCGGCCCGGACAGCCACTCGGCCCGCTCGTCGGTCTCCGCGCACACCGCGTTCACCGCCACCATCGCGTACGGCCGCTCCAGCCACTGCGACGGGCGGAAACTCTGCCGGTACAACGCCAACGCGGGCAGCGTGTTCTGCGCGCTGAAGTGATGCGCGAACGAGAACGGCAACCCCAGCGCACCCGCCAACCGGGCACTGAACCCACTGGACCCCAGCAACCACACCGCCGGTCGCTGCCCCCGCCCCGGGGTGGCCGTGATCGGCCCCGACCCGTCCTCGCTGAAGTACTCCATCAGGTCGGCCAACTCGCGCGGGAAGCCCTCCGCCGACAACCCCTCCATCGTCCGGCGCAACGCCAACGCGGTCACCTGGTCGGTGCCCGGCGCGCGACCGATACCCAGGTCGATGCGGCCCGGATGCAGCGCCTCCAACGTGCCGAACTGCTCCGCCACCACCAGCGGCGCGTGATTCGGCAACATCACCCCACCCGACCCGAGCCGGATGGACTCGGTGTGCGCCGCCAGATGCGCGAGCAGCACCGCCGGTGCCGACGACGCGATGGCCGGCATGTTGTGGTGCTCGGCCACCCAGAACCGGCGAAAGCCCAACTCGTCGGTACGCCGGGCCAACTCGGTGGTGTGCCGCAACGCCTCGGTCGCGGAGGCGCCGGCAGCGACGGGGGCCAGGTCGAGGACAGACAACGGTACGTCGATCACACGGCTGGCCAACCCGTCGGAGGCCACCTTTGTTCCCCACCGACGACCGACGTGAGTCAGCCCATTCCCCGCGCCTGCTCGAAGATCAGGCTGGTCTGGCTGTGCTGCACCGCCGGATCCACGGCCAGATAGTCGAGGACGAAGTCCCGCAACGCCTCCGCCGACGCCGCCCGCACGTGCAGCACGTAGTCCTCCGCCCCGGCCACGTGGAACACCGACACCACCCCCGGCAGGCGCACCGAACGCGTCCGGAACGCGTCCACCGCCGCCCGCGCGTGCGCGGTCAACCGCACCGACACCAACGCCTGCAACGGCAACCCCACCGCCGCCGGGTCCACCTCGGCGTGGAAACCCCGGATCGCCCCGCACTCCCGCAAGGCCCGGGTACGCGCCAGACACGTCGACGGCGCCACCCCCACCCGCTCGGCCAGCGCGTTGTTCGGCAACCGCCCGTCGGCGGTCAACTCGGTCAGGATCGCGCGATCGGTGTCGTCCAGGGCCGCGAACGGCCGCACATCGTTCGGAACGAGGGGCATGAAGCCATCCTCCACCGAACATCATCGCTACGGATAGAGCTGATGGCGAATGATCTTCGGAAGTATTGTCCTCACGGCGCGCTATGTTCGATCCTTGCCGCCATGACGACCGTGGACACCCGAGCCGTGCACGCCGGCCGCGACGACCTCGCCGCCCTCGGCGTCCACGTGCCGCCGATCGACCTCTCCACCACCAACCCACTGCCCTCGGTCCACGACGGCGGCGACGCCTACGAACTCCTCGCCACCGGCGGCACCCCGACCCCCGGCACCAGCGCCGTCTACCAGCGGCTCTGGAACCCCACCGTGGCCCGCTTCGAGACCGCCCTCGCCGAACTCGAAGGCACCACCGACGCCGTCGCCTTCGCCAGCGGCATGGCCGCACTCACCGCCGCCCTGCTCGCCGCCACCCGCGACGGCAAACGACACCTCGTCGCCGTCCGCCCCCTCTACGGCGGCACCGACCACGTGCTCGCCACCGGCCTGCTCGGCACCGACGTCACCTGGGCCCGCCCCGACGAGGTCGCCGCCGCCGTCCGCCCCGACACCGCCCTGGTCGTCGCCGAGACCCCCGCCAACCCCACCCTCGACCTCGTCGACATCCGCGCCCTCGCCGACGCCGCCGGTGACGTGCCCCTGCTGATCGACAACACCGTCGCCACCCCGGTACTACAACAACCCGCCCGCCACGGCGCCGCGCTTGTGCTGCACAGCGCCACCAAGAGCATCGGCGGACACGGCGACGTCCTCGCCGGCGTCGTCGCCTGCGACCCGCACTGGGCCGCCCGGCTACGCCAGGTCCGGGCGCTCACCGGCGCGGTCCTGCACCCGCTCGGTGCGTACCTGCTGCACCGGGGCCTCCAGACGCTGCCGCTGCGGGTCCGCGCCCAACAGGCCGGCGCGGAGAAACTCGCCGCCTGGCTCGCCGACCACCCCGCCATCGAACACGTGCACCACCCCGGACTCGACGACGACGCCGGGCTCATCGGCCGCCAACTCGCCGGCCCCGGCAGCCTGCTCGCCTTCCGGGTACGCGGCGGCGCACCCGCCGCGGCGGCCGTCGCCGGTGCCTGCCGCCTGATCACCCACGCGGTCTCGCTCGGCGGCGTCGACACCCTCGTCCAGCACCCCGCGTCGCTGACCCACCGCCCGGTCGACGGCGACGCGAAACCCGACGGTGGCCTGCTGCGGCTCTCGGTCGGACTGGAGGACCCCGAGGATCTGCGCGCCGACCTGGCCCGGGCCCTCGACGTCGCCTGAGTCACCGGGCCGCGGTCAGGACTTCGGCCCGACATGGCGGTCCAGCACGGCGACCGCCTCCCGACGCGCGACGGAGAGACTGTTGCGGCGGTTCATCCGCCACGCCACGCCGAGCAGGTCCAGCGCCCACTGGCACAACCCCATGATGTCGGCCGACTCGTTGACGAACATGTAGCGCGGATAGACGTACGTCCGGCCCCGCACCGTGACCCGGTTGGCGCAGCGGGTCCCGTCGGAGTGGAAGAGCCCTCGGACGAAGTGGCCCGCGTGTTCGGTCAGGATCTCCCACTGCCAGGATGCCGGGACGATCGGGCGCTCGTGCTTCTTGCCCGGCCCGTGTTGTGGGAGAAGGCATGGCCAGTGGTTGCCGGCGCTCTGCATCGCCACGCAGCCCTGCTTCTTGACGCGTTGGACCTTGTTGGCCAGCACCGACCTCATCGCCGTGTCGCAGGCCTCGATCAGGTCCGGCCAGGCGTCGGCGCAGTAGATTCATAACACCGGTACCCGATCGGTCGTAACGAGATGCCCGTCGCCGAGATAGAGGCCGAGCAGGTACGCGTAGGCGGCCGGGTCCGCCGGACCCTCCTGGCCGGGGCGGCATCGGAAGCAGCGGTCAGCGCTGCTCGCCATCGTCGGCTCCGGGCGATCGACGCACCAATGCCATACGGTGGTGTAGGGAAGCGGGAGGCGCGTGCCGCCGAGCGGATGGTGTGGCCCCGGGCAAGAAGATCGCGGACATGTGCCCGCATCTCAGGAGGATGCACGACGACATCATCGAACACACGTATGACAAGAGTGCCGGGAGCGGGATTCGAACCCGCAAGCCCTTTCGGGCAGAAGTGTTTGAGACTTCCGTGTATGCCGTTCCACCATCCCGGCGGGTGGGGCTTACTGTACCCGACTACGCTCGTGCGGGAGCATGGGTGGTAGCCGTGCAAAAACGATCGTGGGAGTGGCTCGTGGCCGAGACGCAGACGGATGCCGCGCGCAGGCGGGTACTGATCGCCGAGGACGAGGCGCTGATCCGGCTGGACCTGGCCGAGATGTTGGCCGAGGAAGGCTACGAGGTGGTCGGGGAGGCCGGTGACGGCGAGACCGCCGTACGTCTGGCCGAGGAGCTCAAGCCCGATCTGGTCATTCTCGACATCAAGATGCCGATCATGGACGGGCTGGCGGCTGCCGAGCGGATCGCCGGTGCCCGGATCGCCCCGGTGATCATCCTGACCGCGTTCAGCCAGCGTGACCTGGTCGAGCGGGCCCGGGCGGCCGGTGCGATGGCATACCTGGTCAAGCCGTTCCAGAAGTCCGACCTGGTGCCGGCGGTGGAGATCGCCCTCTCCCGCTACTCGGAGATCGCCGCGTTGGAGGCCGAGGTCGCCGGGCTCAACGACCGGCTGGAGGTCCGCAAGACCGTCGAGCGGGCCAAGGGCGCGCTGATGACCACGTACAACATGACCGAGCCGCAGGCGTTCAAGTGGATCCAGCGCACGGCGATGGACCACCGGATGACCATGAAGGAGGTCTCCGAGCGGATTCTCGCCGAGACCGCCGGTGGCGGCGAGGCCACCCGCCCGGCGCCCTGACCGCCCACCGGCACGGGGCAGTCGTGATGCCCCTCGGCCGTTAGCATCTGGCGGCATGGGTGCCCGGCGTTCCACGCTGACGCGGCGATTCGGTTCGCCTCGTGTGGGCGTGTCCCGGGTTCGGCGGTCGTTCCTGCTGGTGTTCGGCCTGCTGGCGCTGGTGCTGGCGGGGTGCCCGGCACCGCAGCGGAACGACGCCGGTCCGGAGCCGGCGCGGCTGCGCTGGGAGCGGGTGGAGTTGCCGAGTCCGTCGGAGCCGGGTCGGGTCCTGCTGCGGGACCTGGTGGCCTGTGCCGGGCACTGGTATGCGGCCGGTGCGGTGGCGGATCCGGCCGGAGCGACCAGCCCGGCGGTGTGGTCCAGTCTGGACGGTGCGACGTGGACGCCGGTGCCGTTGATCGCGGATTCGTTCTACGGGCGGCAGAGCGTGCTGTTCTCGGTGGGCTGCCGGGACGGCGCGGTCGCCGCGGTCGGCGGCAAGGTCGGTGGCGCGCACGGCAATCCCCGGGTGAGCACCTGGTGGCAGCGTCGGGACGGCACGTTGGTCGAGGTGGCGGCCTCGTTCGAGCTGTACGGCGGCCCGAAGGCGGTCAACGTGTCCCGGTTGGCCGGTGGCCCGGACGGGTGGTTGATCGTCGGGAACCGGGCCAGCGGTGCGGCGGTGTGGGTGTCGTCGGACGCGGCGGAGTTCGCGATCGTCGAGGCGGCGCCGGAGCTGGCCAGTGACGGTCAGGGTGTGACGTGGGTGTTCGACGCGGTGGCCGGGCCGTCCGGCTGGTCGGCGGTGGGTGGGCTGTTGGCGCCGGGGCGCATCGACCGGGATCCGGCGGCGTGGACCTCCTCGGACGGGCGTACCTGGCAGCGGACGGTCCTGCCGGGCGGCCAGGAGTACGAGGAGATGCAGCGGGTGGTCCTGGTCGACGGGGTGCCGTTGGGGGTGGGTCTGCGCGGGCGACAGTTCGGCGCGTGGCGTCGGGAGCCGGGCGGGTGGACGGCGGCGGGCCGGTTCGGCCAGGTGGCCGGTGGGGTGCCGTCGGTCGGTGGGGTGGCCGTCTCCGTCGGGCAGGTGCTGGCGGTGGTGTCCGACGGCGAGCGGTACGGCGGTTGGCTCTCCGGTGACCGGGGCGACGGCTGGCGGCCGGTGGAGTTGCCGGTGGCGGCGCCGGTCGGGGCGGCTCGGGCGGTGGCGCTGGCGGCGGAGGGTGGGCGGTGGTGGTTGGCGGTCGACGACGGGGCGCAGACCTCGATGTGGGTGGGGCACGCCGACCCGCCGTAGGAGTGAGTTCGCTGTCACTCTCGGTGGTTTTCGGAGTGGAAACATGATCTTCACGAGGGTGCCGCACGGCATGTCCGTCCGGGCGTGTCGGCGGTGTTCCGGGGTGTTCCAACAGGCGGACAGGTGTCGGCTAACGACCGGTCAGCGGATTGACCTGTTACGGGAGTGGCAGGCTTGACGGCTCTCTTCGTAACGGTTTCGCAGACCCCGCTCCGACCTCTTCCTTGGCCGAATGAGTGTGGGTACGCTCCGCCAGCACGAGCCGTAATGCAGGGGGCGTCCCTGCCCGGTACGCGGTGGACGGGCCACACCTTGTCGCCGCCGAGCCGGGTCCCAATGCCCACCTGCTTCTGGAGGAGGTCAGGAAGCCGTGAGGCGAAGCTATTCAAGGGCGCTGGGTACTGCCGCGCTCGCCGCGGTGCTGGTCGCCGCCGCCGGGTGTCAGGACGCCGGTGGTAGCGGCGACAACACCGCGTCGGGTGACTGCGGTGGCAAGATCGCCATCTTCGGCGCGTTCACCGGCGACAACGCGGGTCTGGTGCTGCCGTCGCTGAACGCCGCGAAGCTCGCGATCAAGCAGCACAACGAGGCAAACGCCGACTGCAAGGTCGAGATGGTCGAGTTCGACACCCAGGGTGACCCGGCGCAGGCGACCCCGGTCGCGAACCAGGTTGCGGGTGACACCTCGTTCCTCGGTGTCATCGGTGGTCACTTCTCCGGTGAGTCGGACGCCACCATGCCGGTCTACGAGGCCGCCGGTCTCGTGATGGTCGCCCCGTCGGCGACCCGGACCGACCTGACCCAGAAGGGCAACAAGTCCTTCTACCGGGTGGTCGGCAACGACGGCACCCAGGCGGGCGCCGTGGCGACCTACCTCAAGGGCGAGAACGCGCAGCGGGTCTTCCTGATCGACGACGCCAGCGCCTACGGCGCCGGTATCACCGCCGAGCTGACCAAGAACCTGGGCGCCACCGTCGCGGCCAGCGACAAGATCCAGGAGCGGCAGTCGCAGTTCGAGGCGACGATCTCCAAGATCAAGGCGGCGAACGCCGACTTCGTCTTCTACGGTGGCTACACCCGGGAGGCCGCGCCGCTGGTCCGCCAGATGCGGGCCGCCGGTGTGCAGGCGAAGTTCATCGGTCCGGACGGCCTGTACGACCCGGCCTTCCCGGCCGGTGCGTCCGGTGGCGCCGACGGCTCCATCATCACCTGCCCGTGCCTCCCGCCGGACAAGGCCGGTGGCACCTTCACCGCCGACTACCAGGCCGAGTACGGCCAGCTGCCGGGTTCGTACGGTGCTGAGGGCTTCGACGCCGCGCAGATCTTCATCGACGCCTTCAAGGACGGCAAGAAGTCCCGCGCCGAGATCCTGGAGTTCGTGAAGAACTACGACAAGCAGGGCGTGTCGAAGTACATCAAGTTCGACGCCAACGGCGACGTGGACCCGTCGAGGGTTGTCATCTGGGCCTACCAGATCAAGGGCACGGAGATCTCTCCGCTGCAGGAGCTCAAGCTCAGCTGACGAACAGTATCGGGGTGCGGCCGGGGTGATCCCCCGGCCGCACTCGATGCAAGGAGACCTGGTGAATTTCGCGGACCTCTTCAGCCACATCGGTCAGCACACCGTCGACGGGTTGTCCAAGGGGGCGATCTATGCCCTGATCGCTCTCGGTTACACCCTGGTGTACGGCGTCCTGCGCCTGATCAACTTTGCCCACTCCGAGGTCTTCATGGTCGGCACCTTCGCGGTGCTGGGCCTGTGGACGGCCTTCGGGGTGGAGAACAACCCGCCGCTCGGCCAAGCGGTGATCTTCCTGGTACTCGGCCTGATAGTCGCGGCGATAGCCTCCGGCGGTACGGCCCTGGCGATCGAACGGGTCGCGTACCGACCGCTGCGGCGCAAGAACGCGCCGCCCCTCATCTTTTTGATCACCGCGATCGGTCTGTCGCTGGTACTGGTGGAGATCTTCGGCCTGGTGCTGCCGAAGCTGCTGGGCGACCTGGTGCCGTCCATGTTCGGCCGGGGCCGGATCATCCTCGGCATGCCGACGATCATCGAGCAGAAGACGCTGTTCACGATCGGCAACACGGAGATCAACAACGTTCAGTTGATCGTGATCGTGTCCGCGGTGGCGATGATGGCGGTGCTCGACTGGTTCATCAACCGCACCCGGTACGGCCGGGGTGTGCGGGCGGTGGCGCAGAACCCGGAGACGGCGGCCCTGATGGGCGTCAACCAGGAGCGCGTGATCATGCTGATCTTCGTGCTCGGTGGCATCATGGCGGGCGCGGCGGCGCTGTTGTGGGGCATGCGTTTCGGCTTCACGCAGAACAGCATCGGATTCGTGCTCGGCCTCAAGGCGTTCACCGCGGCCGTCCTCGGCGGCATCGGTAACCTGCGCGGCGCGTTGCTGGGTGGGCTGTTCCTCGGCATCGTCGAGGTCTACGGCGCCACCATCTTCGCGTCCAACTGGGAGGACGTCATCGCCTTCGTGGTGCTGGTCATCGTGCTGATGTTCCGCCCGACCGGCATTCTGGGCGAGTCGCTGGGGAGGGCCCGAGCATGATCGACAAGATTCGTGACCTGGACCGTAAGCGCACCAACGCCCTGCACTCGGTCGGCGACCGGTGGCGGGCGCTGCCGAAGTGGCAGCGGGTGCTGTCCTTCGTGGCCTTCGTGATCTTCCTCTACTACCTGCCGCTGCTCGGCATCCCCGGCCTGACCTGGCTGCGGACCGACTCGATCTCGGGTGGTAGCAACTGGGCCGGTGTGCTGTTCACCTGCGCCGTCTACGTGTTGGTGGCGATCGGTCTCAACGTCGTGATCGGCCTGGCCGGTCTGCTGGACCTGGGCTACATCGGCTTCTTCGCCATCGGCGCGTACGCGGTGGCCCTGTTCGGCTCGGTGAACTCGCCGGTCGTGAAGTGGATCCAGGCGGAGTTCAACCTCCCGACGACCTGGGCGGTGGCCTGGGCGATCTGTGTGTTCATCGCGTTGGTGATGTCGCTGATCTCCGGGGTGATCCTGGGCTGGCCGACGCTGCGGCTGCGCGGTGACTACCTGGCCATCGTGACGCTCGGCTTCGGCGAGATCATCCGGATCGTGGCCCGTAACCTGGAGGGCGTCACCCGGGGTCCGCAGGGCATCTCGGCGATCCCCGGCCCGGAGGGTCCGCCCTCGCCGGACAACCAGGTCTTCGGCCTGGTCGACGTCAAGCCGTGGTACTGGCTGGCGATCACCGTCGTACTGCTCATGGTCTTCGCGGTGCGCCGGCTGGAGAACAGCCGGGTCGGCCGGTCCTGGCTGGCCATCCGGGAGGACGAGGACGCTGCCGCGGTGATGGGCGTCTACCCGTTCAAGTTCAAGCTCTGGGCGTTCGCCATCGGTGCGGCGCTCGGCGGTTTCGCCGGCTTCCTGTTCGCCAGCCGGTACGCCTTCATCGACCCGACCCAGTTCAACGTGAACCTGTCCATCCTGTTCGTGGCGATGGTCGTGGTCGGTGGGTCCGGCAACATGGTCGGCGTCTCGGTGGGTGCGGTGCTGCTGGCGTACCTTCCGGAGCGGTTCCGTGAGGTCGCCGACTACCGGTGGTTGGCCTTCGGTCTGGCCATGGTGCTGGTGATGATCCTGCGTCCGCAGGGCCTGATCCCCAGCACGCGACGGGCCCGCGAACTGAAGGACCGTGCGGCGGAGGCAGAGGAGGCGCCCGCTCATGTCTGACGAGACCAACACCCCGTCCGACGCGACCGAGACCACGGCGGCGCCGAAGATCCCGGCACAGCCGGGACCACGCAAGACGCTGTTGGAGATCGACGACGTCACGCTGCGCTTCGGTGGCGTGGTCGCGCTCAACGGGATCAGCTTCGAGATCAACGAAGGCGAGATCCTCGGCCTGATCGGGCCGAACGGCGCCGGCAAGACCACCTGCTTCAACGTGATGACCGGGGTCTACAAGCCGACGTCGGGCGCGGTCCGGTTCCGTGGTGAGCGGGTCACCGGTCGCAAGCCGCACCAGATCAGCCGGCTGGGCATCTCCCGGACGTTCCAGAACATCCGGTTGTTCCCGGAGATGTCCGCGCTGGAGAACGTCATGGTCGGGACCGACTCCCGGCACAAGACGAGCGTGCCCGGCGCGCTGTTCCGGCTCTACCGGGTGCGGCCCAAGGAGGAGGAGCTGCCGCAGGTCACCGCCTCCGGCGGGATCGTGCGGACCTGGCAGACGGTGCGGCGTAGCTTCGCCAAGACCTTCGGTCTGTCCCGGCACATCCTGGAGGAGCGGGCCGCCGAGGACAAGGCGATGGAGCTGTTGCGCTTCGTCGGCATCGCCGACCGGGCGAACGACGCGGCGCGCAACCTCCCGTACGGCTACCAGCGACGACTGGAGATCGCCCGGGCGCTCGGCACCGAGCCGAAGCTGCTCTGCCTGGACGAGCCGGCGGCCGGGTTCAACCCGGCCGAGAAGGAGGATCTGCTGGGGCTGATCCGCCGGATCCGGGACAAGGGCGTGACGGTGCTGCTGATCGAGCACGACATGCGGCTGGTGATGGGTGTCACCGACCGGATCGTGGTGCTGGAGTTCGGCACCAAGATCGCCGATGGTCTGCCGGCCGAGGTCAGTCGAGACCCGCGGGTGATCGCGGCGTACCTGGGGGAGCCCGCCGATGCTGCTTGAGTTGGACGACGTCAGCGTCTCGTACGGTCGGATCGAGGCGTTGCACGGCATCAGCCTCACGGTCAACGAGGGCGAGGTGGTGGCCCTGATCGGTGCCAACGGCGCCGGCAAGACCACCACCATGCGGGCGATCTCCGGGATCCGTTCGCTGTCCGGCGGCCGGATCACCTTCGACGGCGAGGACATCAGCAAGCTCCGTGCCGACCTGCGGGTGGTCCGGGGTCTGTGTCAGTCGCCCGAGGGCCGGCAGATCTTCCCCGGTATGACGGTGCTGGAGAACCTGGACATGGGGGCGTACACCCGGCGGGACCACGCCGGCATCGCCGCCGACCTGGAGAAGGTGCTGGAGCTGTTCCCCCGGCTGCGTGAGCGGCGCAAGCAGGCCGGTGGCACGCTCTCCGGCGGTGAGCAGCAGATGCTCGCCGTCGGTCGGGCGCTGATGAGCCGGCCGAAGCTGCTGCTGCTGGACGAGCCGTCGATGGGCCTGGCCCCGATGATCATCCAGCAGATCTTCGACATCATCGTGGAGATCAACCAGCAGGGCACCACGGTGCTGCTGGTGGAGCAGAACGCGCAGCAGGCGCTCTCCCGCGCGCACCGGGCGTACGTCCTGGAGACCGGACGGATCGTCAAGGAGGGCACCGGGCAGGAACTCCTGCACGACCCCTCGATCAAGGAGGCGTACCTGGGCGTGGCCTAGCCGCCGCGAGCCGTCGACGGCCGCCCGTCCCCGCGTCCGGGGGCGGGCGGCCGTCGACGTTTCCGGTTGGCCGCCGGTGCCGCCGCGCCGGGGGTGTCGGGGGCACGGACTAGAGTCGCTGCCGTGACAGCTACGACGCCGCGCCTGCTCCTCGTCGACGGACACTCCCTGGCATACCGGGCGTTCTTCGCCCTGCCGGTGGAGAACTTCTCCACCACGACCGGGCAGCCGACCAACGCCGTCTACGGCTTCACCTCCATGCTGATCAACGTGCTGCGCGACGAGCGGCCGACGCACATCGTGGTCGCCTTCGACGTGTCCCGCCGCTCCTTCCGCACCGAGAAGTACGCGGAGTACAAGGCCGGCCGCAGTGAGACGCCGACCGACTTCAAGGGCCAGGTCAGCCTGGTCAAGGAGGTCCTGGCGGCGTTGCGGGTGCCGGTGGTGGAGAAGGAGGGCTACGAGGCCGACGACATCATCGCCACGCTCGCCTGTCAGGCCCGCGACCAGGGCATGCCGGTGCTGATCAGCACCGGCGACCGGGACGCCTTCCAGCTCGTCGACGACCAGGTCACCGTGCTCTATCCGCGCAAGGGCGTCTCCGACCTGGCGCGGATGGACCCGGCCGCGATCGAGGCCAAGTACGGGGTCGGCCCGCAGCGCTACCGCGACCTGGCCGCGCTGGTCGGCGAGACCAGCGACAACCTGCCCGGCGTCCCGGGGGTCGGCCCGAAGACGGCCGCCAAGTGGATCAACACGTACGGCGGGGTGGAGGGTGTCATCGCCCGCGCCGACGAGATCAAGGGCAAGGCCGGTGACAGCCTGCGCGAGCGGCTGGCCGACGTGATCCGCAACTACGAGATCAACTGCCTGGTCACCGACCTCGACCTGCCGGTGCGGCCGGAGGACGCCCGCTGGTCGGGGTGGGATCGCGAGGCGGTGCACCAGGTCTTCGACACTCTCCAGTTCCGCATCCTGCGGGACCGCCTCTACCAGTACCTCGATGCGGTGGAGCCGGAGGCCGAGGCGGGCTTCGACCTGACCGGCGAGGTGCTCGCCGCGCCCGGTGCGCTGGCCGGGTGGCTGGAGACGCACGCGACGGCCGGTACCCCGGTCGGCGTCGCGGCGAAGCTGGACACCGGCCCGAACCGGCGGCACACGGCCGTGGTCACCGGCATGGCGCTGGCCACCGCCGACGGCGCGGCGGCGTGGTTCGACCCGAGCGCGTTGGCGCAGGACGACGAGACGGCCCTGGCGGGCTGGCTGGCCGACGAGAGTCGGCCCAAGGTGCTGCACGACAGCAAGCCGGCCGTGCTGGCCTTCGGCGCGCACGGCTGGTCGCTGGCCGGCATCGCCCGGGACACCCAGATCGCGGCCTACCTGGCCCGCCCGGACCAGCGTTCGTACGACCTGACCGACCTGGCGTTGCGCTACCTGCACCGGGAGCTGCGGGTCGACGCGCCGGACGACGGGCAGCTCACGCTGGACGGGTTGGGCGGCGACGGTGAGGCCGAGCAGAACCTGATGGTGCACGCCCGGGCCACCCTCGACCTGGCCGAGGCGATCGACGCCGAGTTGTCCCGCGACGGGGAGCAGTCGGCGCGGCTGATGGCCGGGGTGGAGTTGCCGCTGATGCGGGTGCTGGCCGCGATGGAGCGCACCGGCATCGCCGCCGACACCGACTACCTGTCGGAGTTGGAGGCGCACTTCGCCGCCGAGGTGAAGGCCGCTGCCCAGGGCGCGTACGCGGTGGTCGAGCGGGAGTTCAACCTGGGCTCGCCCAAGCAGCTTCAGGAGATCCTCTTCGGTGAACTGAACCTGCCCAAGACCAAGAAGATCAAGACCGGGTACACCACCGACGCCGACGCCCTGCAGTGGCTCTACGCGCAGACCGAGCACCCGCTGCTGCACCACCTGCTGCGGCACCGGGACGTGGCCAAGCTCAAGTCGACCGTGGACGGTCTGCTCAAGTCGGTCTCCGACGACGGGCGCATCCACACCACCTTCAACCAGACGGTGGCCGCCACCGGCCGGCTCTCCTCCACCGAGCCCAACCTGCAGAACATCCCGATCCGGACCGAGGAGGGGCGCCGGATCCGGCGCGCGTTCGTGGTGGGTGAGGGATACGAGTGCCTGCTCACCGCCGACTACAGCCAGATCGAGATGCGGATCATGGCGCACCTGTCGACGGACGACGCGTTGATCGAGGCGTTCAACTCCGGTGCCGACTTCCACGCCGCCACCGCCTCGTCGGTCTTCGGGGTGCCGGTCGCCGAGGTGACCCCGGACCAGCGGCGCAAGATCAAGGCGATGAACTACGGCCTGGCGTACGGGTTGAGCGCGTTCGGGTTGTCCCAGCAGCTCGGCATCACCGCCGAGGAGGCGCGCGGGCTGATGGAGGACTACTTCGCCGGCTTCGGCGGGGTCCGCGACTACCTGCACGAGGTGGTGGCACGGGCCCGCCAGGACGGCTACACCTCCACCATCCTGGGCCGCCGTCGCTACCTGCCCGACCTGGTCAGCGACAACCGGCAGCGGCGGGAGATGGCGGAGCGGATGGCCCTCAATGCGCCGATCCAGGGCTCGGCGGCGGACATCATCAAGGTCGCCATGCTGCACGTGGACACCGCGTTGCGGGAGGCGGGCCTGCGTTCCCGGATGCTGTTGCAGGTGCACGACGAGCTGGTCTTCGAGGTGGCGCCGGGGGAGCGGACGGCGTTGGAGGAGTTGGTACGCCGCGAGATGGGTGCGGCCTATCCGCTCTCCGTGCCGTTGGAGGTGTCGGTCGGCGAGGGCCGGGACTGGAACAGCGCCGACCACTGACCCCGTGTGCCCGGCTCCGGCGGCCGACGGTCAGGCGGTGATCGCGGTGTCCGTGGGACCGGCCGCCGGGGCGGTGTCGGGCGAGGGGCCGGTGACCGGGGACGCCGCGCGCAGCGCGTCGGCGAGCCGGTCGCGCAGCGCCACCTGGGCGGCGATGCGGGCGTCCAGCACGGCCAGGCGCTCCCGGGCGATCCGTAGCCCGACGGGGGAGGGCGCTGCGGCGGCCACGTCCCCGTCGAGGCAGGGCAGGAAGGCCCGCACGTCGGTCAGGGTCAGCCCGCCGGCCAGCAGGTGCCGGATGTTGCGGACCCGGACGACGGTCCGCTCGTCGTACTCGCGGTAGCCGTTGGCGGCCCGGTACGCCTCGATCAGGCCGTGGTCCTCGTAGTGGCGCAGCGCCCGGGGCGTGCTGCCGGTGGCGTGGGCCAGTTCCCCGATCCGCACCCCGGGCACCGTCCTCTCACGCCACGACCGCGCCACCGTCGACGGGCAGCACCACCCCGGTGACGAAGGCCGCCGCCGGTTCGCAGAGCCGCAGGATCGCCCACGCTACCTCGTCAGGGTCGCCGATCCGGCCCAGCGGGGTGTGTGCGAGTTGCCAGGCGCGGATCGCCGCCTGCTGCGGCGGGGTGAGGCCCTGGTGCGTACCGATCGGGGTGTCGATCGCGCCGGGGGCGACCGCCACCACGCGGACGCCGCGCGGTGCCAACTCCACCGCCCAGCTCCGGGTCAGCGAGTCGAGGGCGGCCTTGCCGGCGGCGTAGAGCGCGGAGCCCGGCCAGGCCCGCTGCCCGACTGCGGTGGTGACGTTGACGATCACGCCCCGGCTGGCGGTCAGCGCCGCGACGGCCGCGTGGGCCAGCCGGATCGGGGCGAGCAGGTTGGTCTCCAGTTGCCGGCGGGCCGCGTCCTCGTCCAGGTCGGCCAGGTCGCCGCCGCCGGCGATGCCCGCGTTGTTGACCAGGACGTCGAGCCGGCCATGCCGGTCGACGGCTTCGCGGACCACCCGGTGGGGCGCGTCGGCGGCGGTGAGGTCGACGGCGAGTGGCGTGATCAGAGGGTGGCAGGTCGCGGTCTCGGTCAGCGGGGCGGCGCGCCGCCCCACCGCGACGACGTGCGCTCCGGCGGTGCCGAAGGCGCGGGCGGTGGCCCGGCCGATTCCGGTGCCGGCGCCGGTCACGACGACGACTCGGCGTGGCAGGTGGTCGTTCATGCCGCCGATCGTCGGACCCTGCCGTTAGCGGCAGGGTCAAGCCGCGCCTCAGCGGGCCGGGCCGCGCCGGTTCTTCGGTGGGCTGCCGTGTCGTTCCAGTGCCTTCCGGGACGGGCCACCGGGCGGGGGCAGCGGGGCCTTGACCGGATCATGGCCCCAGTTCATCAGCGAGTACCGCCAGCGGGTGTCGCGTACGTCGCCGCTGGGCCGCTGCGCCATGTGTCGCCGGACGTAACCGACGACCTTGCGCATGTGCTTGTAGTCGGCGGCGCTGAGCTGGTCGCGTTTGCGGCGGAGCAGGTCGACGATCCTGCGGCCGGACTCGTGGCCGACCGACTCGCCGCCCTCGGTCCCCTTCTTCTGCCAGCCGACGTGCTTGGACTCCGGCGTCTCCAGCCACTGCTGGAGTTCACCGGGCTTCATGTTCACCGCCTCGGTGAACTCCCGGTAGGTCTGCTGGTCGTCAGTCCCGCTCACGGCGCAGCACCTCCGGGTGGTGGGCGACGTCCCGGCCCGAGTCGTCGTTGCGGACGCGGTACTGCGGGGCCTGCGGCGACGCGTTCACGGTGTGCCCGCGCACCCGGGTGCGTTCGGTCAGCTTCTCCTGCACCACGCCGTGCGCCCGGCCGCTGTGGCTGGCCCAGGAGACGTGGTCGCCTCGGCGGAACTCCTTCTCGGCCATGGCGCGGGTTACCCGCGGGCGTGGGGCGGAAACGACGCTCGACCCGACGTCGGCGGGGCAGGATCAGCCGCCCCGCTCGGCGACGAAGATCGCGCTGCCGGGGAAGAGTCGGCCGCGCAGCGGACTCCACTGCCCCCAAATCCCCTCGTGTCCCGCCGGCCACTCCGGCTCCACCAGGTCCACCAGGTCGAACCCGGCACCGACCAGTTCGCGGACCCGGTCGCCGAGGGTGCGGTGCTGCTCGACGTAGGTGGCCACGCCGGTCTCGTCCTGCTCCACGTACGGCTGCCGGTCGAAGTAGGAGTGCACGGCGGTGAGCCCGCCCTCGCCGGGGTCGTCGAGGAAGATCCAGCGCATCGGGTGGGTGACCGAGAAGACCCAGCGTCCGCCGGGACGCAGGACCCGGTGCACCTCGCGCATCAGGGCCGCCGAGTCGTCGACGAACGGCACCGCGCCGAACGCCGTGCAGGCGATGTCGAAGCTGCCGTCGGCGAAGGGCAGCGCCAGCGCGTCGGCCTGGGCCAGCGGTACGCGTACCCCGCTGCGGTCGGCGGCGCGCGCGGCGTGGCGCAACATGCCGGCGGACAGGTCCACCGCGACCGGGTGGGCGCCCTGGGTGGCCAGCCAGCGGGCGCAGGACGCCGCGCCGCAGCCGACCTCCAGCACCCGGCGTCCGGCCGTCTCGCCGAGCAACCGGGCGTCGGCCTCGCGCAGCCCCTCCGGGCACCAGACGAAGTCCACGTCGCCCAGGAAGGTCCCGTGTTCGGCCTGGTAGGCGTCGGCGTCGGTGTCCCACCAGTGGCGGTTGGCGCGGCGGATCTCGGCGTCGCCGACCCGGCGCCGGGTCACCCGGTTGTCGTCGTTCACCCGCTCACGCTAGGCGTCCGGAAGGGGTGGGACGGCGGTGGGCCGGGGTGTCGTGGTGTCGGCTGGCCGAAATCTCCGCTTTCGCGGGTGGTGAGGTGATGAGCAGACGGGAGGGCTTGCACGCTGTGGTAATGCAGCGGGTAGGGTAGACGATGCGCTCGCGGATCGCGTGTCTCGGCAGGGAGCAGGTGCGCGGTCGACGGAGTCACATCAAGATCTCGTTCAGCGATTTCCGGGTGGTGGGTCCGCCGGCGGATCCGTTGGCGCGCACAGGTCACCGCGACACCAGCCTGCTGTGACACACCATCCGACCGGAGCAACCGCCCACATGACGAGCAGCATCGAGGCCCCCTCGAGCGCCACCAAGGTCACCGTCGACGATCTCGGCTCTGAGGAGGCTTTCCTCGCCGCGATCGACGAGACCATCAAGTACTTCAACGACGGCGACATTGTCGAAGGCACCGTCGTCAAGGTCGATCGGGACGAGGTCCTGCTCGACATCGGCTACAAGACCGAGGGCGTCATCCCCTCTCGTGAGTTGTCGATCAAGCACGACGTGGACCCGGCAGAGGTCGTCTCGGTCGGTGACCACATCGAGGCCCTGGTCCTCCAGAAGGAGGACAAGGAGGGGCGGCTGATCCTCTCCAAGAAGCGGGCGCAGTACGAGCGGGCCTGGGGCACGATCGAGAAGATCAAGGACGAGGACGGTGTCGTCCGCGGTTCGGTCATCGAGGTGGTCAAGGGTGGCCTCATCCTCGACATCGGGCTGCGCGGCTTCCTGCCCGCCTCCCTGGTCGAGATGCGGCGCGTGCGCGACCTGCAGCCGTACGTCGGCCGCGAGCTCGAAGCCAAGATCATCGAGCTGGACAAGAACCGCAACAACGTGGTGCTGTCCCGCCGTGCCTGGCTGGAGCAGACGCAGTCCGAGGTGCGCACCGAGTTCCTCAACAAGCTCCAGAAGGGGCAGGTCCGCAAGGGCGTCGTCTCCTCGATCGTCAACTTCGGCGCGTTCGTCGACCTCGGCGGCGTGGACGGTCTGGTGCACGTCTCCGAGCTGTCCTGGAAGCACATCGACCACCCCTCCGAGGTGGTCGAGGTGGGCCAGGAGGTCGAGGTCGAGGTCCTGGACGTCGACCTGGACCGCGAGCGGGTCTCGCTGTCGCTGAAGGCGACCCAGGAGGACCCGTGGCGGCAGTTCGCCCGCACCCACGCGATCCAGCAGATCGTGCCGGGTAAGGTCACCAAGCTCGTGCCGTTCGGTGCGTTCGTCCGCGTCGACGACGGTATCGAGGGCCTGGTGCACATCTCCGAGCTGGCCGAGCGCCACGTGGAGATCCCCGAGCAGGTCGTGCAGGTCGGCTCCGAGGTCATGGTCAAGGTCATCGACATCGACCTGGAGCGTCGCCGGATCTCGCTGTCGCTCAAGCAGGCCAACGAGGGCTTCGTCGAGGGCGAGGAGCACTTCGACCCGACCCTCTACGGCATGGCTGCCACGTACGACAACGAGGGCAACTACATCTACCCGGAGGGCTTCGACCCGGAGACGGGCGAGTGGCTCGAGGGGTACGACAAGCAGCGCGAGACCTGGGAGAACCAGTACGCCGAGGCGCGGCAGCGGTGGGAGGCGCACCAGAAGCAGGTGCAGACCTCTCGGGCCGCCGAGGCCGAGGCCGCTGCCAACCCGCAGCCCGCCCCGACCGGCACCACCACCTCGACCAGCGCGGCCCCGAGCCGGCAGGCCGAGGAGCCCGCGGGCACCCTGGCCACCGACGAGGCGCTCGCCGCTCTGCGGGAGAAGCTCGCCGGCGGTAAGTGACCCGCTGCTGACGACGACGGGCCCCGCCCCGACCTGGATCAACCGGGTCGAGGCGGGGCCCTCGCCGTCGACCGGCACGCTGAGGCGACCCCGCCTCGCGGGCTTGGCGCAGCCGCCCTGGTCAGGTTGACTGGTGCCGTGTTGAAGATCGGACTCACCGGCGGGATCGGCTCGGGTAAGAGCGCGGTGGCGCGTCGGCTGGTCGAGCGCGGGGCGGTGCTCGTCGACGCCGACCGGATCGCGCGGGAGGTCGTCGCTCCCGGCACCGACGGGCTGGCCGAGGTCGTCGCCGCCTTCTCCGAACGGGTACTCGACGCCGACGGCGCCCTGGACCGGCCCGCCCTGGGCGAACTGGTCTTCGCCGACGAGTCGGCCCGCCGCCGCCTGGAGGCCATCGTGCACGGCCGGGTGCGGGCCCGTACGGCGGAACTGGTCGCCGCGGCTCCACCGGACGCCGTGGTGGTCAACGACGTACCGCTGCTGGTGGAGGTGGGACTGGCCGCCACGTACCACCTGGTGGTCGTGGTGCGCACCGAGGTGGAGACCCGGCTGCGCCGGTTGGCCCGCGACCGGGGGATGAGCCGGGCCGAGGCGGAGCGGCGGATCGCCGCGCAGGCCGACGACGCCCGCCGCGCGGCGGCGGCGGACGTGCTGCTCGGCAACGACGGCACCCTCGACGACCTGCACGCGTCGGTCGACGCGCTCTGGCGCGACCGGCTGGTGCCCTACGAGGTCAACCTGCGGCGGCGTCGGCCGGTCCGGCTGGATCGGGCACGCCTGGCCGAACCCGACCCGACCTGGCCGCAGCAGTACGCGCGGCTCGCCGCCCGGATCCGGCACGCGGTCGCCCCCGCCGACCTGCGCGTGGACCACATCGGGTCGACCGCGGTCACCGGCCTGGCGGCCAAGGACGTCATCGACATCCAGCTCAGTGTGTCGTCGTTGGCCGAGGCGGACGGCCCGATGGCCGACCGGCTCGCCGACGCCGGTTTTCCCCGGCTGCCCGGCGAGTGGTGGGACACCGCGCGCACCGGCGGTGGCCGGTGGGCGAAGCGGCTGCACGGCAGCGCCGACCCGGGCCGCCCGGTGCACCTGCACATCCGGGAGGTCGGCTCGCCCGGCTGGCGGTATGCCCTGCTGATGCGTGACCACCTGCGTGCCGATCCGGACCGGCGGGCCGCGTACCTGGGACTCAAGCGGGAGTTGGCCGCCTCCGCGCCGGAGAGCGGTGCGTACGCCACGGCGAAGGACCCGTGGTTCGACGAGGAGCACCTGCGGGCCGAGGAGTGGGCCGCCCAGACCGGGTGGCGTCCCTGACCGTCCGGGTGGTTCAGGTCGGCGGGGTCAGCCGGGGCACCCGCCCGGTGGTGAGGTCGAGCTGTGCCCAGGCTCCGGCCGGCGTACGGGCCTCCAGCCGGCGCAGCAGTCCGGTGCGGTCGATCCAGTAGCGGGTCGGTCCCGGGGCGGTGTCGACCTCGACGACGTCCACCGGCACACCGGCGTGGCTGTCGCCGCGGATCCGCCGGGTGCCGCCCTGCGGGCCGGTGCCTCGGGCGGCCCGCAGCGCGGCGGTGACCAGCGGGTCCAGCGCCGCGGTGGGGTGCGGGCCGGTCCGCCAGCCGGTGGCCGGAGGCGGCAGCGGCGGCCGTGCCGCCGGGTCCGTGGCGGACCGGGTCTCGATCCGCGCCACCGTGCGCCGGTCGTGCCGGACCAGCACGCGGCGGTCCGTGGCGTCGAGTGCGGTGACGCCCAGGTACGCGGTGCCCGCCGTCCAGCTCAACCAGCCGGCGCCGCGCAGGTCCAGGCCGATGTCGACCGGGCCGACCAGGGTGGCGGTGGCGCCACCGGCGGCGCGGAGCCGGGCGGGCAGCCGGTGCCAACGGTTCCGTTCGGCGGTGGTGAGGGCACGGGGCAGTCCGGGGCGACCGCCGAGCGCGTCGACGGGGCGCAGCGTGGGCCGGTCGGCCCGGTGCACCTGGAGTTGCACCTCGCCGACGCCGGGCAGGGCGGTCTCGACCCGGTGCAGCCGTCCCGCGACGTCCAGCCAGTACCGGGCGGGGTCGCCGGGGGCGGTGCGGGGCGCGGCGGTGGGCGATCCGGTCGGGGCGGTGTCGCCGGTCGGGGCGGTGGTGCCGGACGCGGCGGGGCGCGGCAGAGCCGTCTCCAGCACGTCGACCTGCTCGCCGCCGACCTGCTCGCGTCGCAGCCAGCGGCCGGACACCCCGTCGGCGGGCTCCGGCCGGTCGCGGGCCAGGTCGAAGACCAGGCCCAGCACCGGGTCGAGGGTCCGGTCGGCGGGCAGTCGCCAGCCGTCGCCCGGGGGCAGCAGCGGTGGCATGGCGGGGGTCGACATCGCCTCCGGGTCGGGGCGGACCACGGTCACCGTGGGGGTGGCCTGGACCAGTCCGCGCAGCGGGCCGGCGCCGGGGCCGCTGACGTCGAGGTAGACCAGTCGGCGGGACCAGTCCACCCAGCCGAGCAGGTCGGTGCGGCCGGTGGTGCCGGTCACCGTCAGGTGCAGCCCGGCCCGGACGTCCCGGTAGTTGACGACCCGCATGGCGACCAACCGGTCCCGCTCGGCCGCGGTCAGCGCGCGGGCGGGTGGTGCGGCGGGTGCCCAGTTCACCAGCGTCGCGACCAGGGTGACGGCGGAGGCCGCGGCGGTCAGGGCGAGCGCGGCCAGGACGACGCGGCGGCGCCGGGCGGCGGTCTGCCGGGACTGCTCGGCCTCCTGGTGCGCCCCGGCGAGGTCGTCGTCCTCGGCCGGGTTGCCGGCCGCCGGGTCGAGCATGCCGTGCACCAGGGCCGCCCGGCGCACGCCGGGGCGCGGTCGCGGTGCACCGGTGGCCGGGTCGGGCCCGGTCAGGCCGAGGATCTCCGGTGGGGCGGTGCCGGCGCGGTGCCGGCGGGCACCGGCCCGGTGGCGGCGGTCGCCCCGCCCGGTCGGGCCGTCCGTCGGGCGGCCGGGCCGGTTGGTCGCGTCAGGCCGGGTGTGGGCGTCGGTGGTGCGCGCCTGAGGCGGGGTGTGCGCGTCGGCCGGGTCGTCGGGGCCGGTGTCGTCGGAGGCCGGTCGTGAGGTGTCCTTCACGGGAGGTTGAACGGGGCGGACCGGGCTGGGGTGACGAGGTGGCGGCGCTCGCGGCGGCCGGTCTGCGCGTTCGGCGCGACCACGTCGGGCGCGCACGCCGGGCATGCCGGGTGCTGCGGCCTTCGGTGCCGGGGCGGCGTGGCCTGTGGGGCCCGCCACCGGCCCGGTCGGCCGCCGCGAGCGGCCTACGGAAAAAGCGTAGCCGGGTGAGAAGAACCACACAATGCGAATATCGAAGCCGATCAGGTGCCGCCTGTAGTCGCGGCGCAGTGTCGGTCCCCCGGCGTACGGTTGACCTCATGGCGCTCGACATTCCCCGGCTGGACGGCCGTTTCCAGGTCGTCAGCGAGTTCCAGCCGGCCGGTGACCAGCCGGCGGCGATCGACGACCTGGAGCGACGGGTCCGTCGTGGCGACCGGCACACGGTGCTGCTCGGCGCGACCGGCACCGGCAAGAGCGCCACGACCGCCTGGCTGGTCGAGCGGCTGCAACGGCCCACGCTGGTGCTGGCGCCCAACAAGACGCTCTGCGCCCAGCTCGCCAAGGAGTTCAGCGAGCTGTTGCCGGACAACGCGGTGGAGTACTTCGTCTCGTACTACGACTACTACCAGCCCGAGGCGTACATCCCGCAGACCGACACGTACATCGAGAAGGACTCCTCGATCAACGAGGAGGTCGAGCGGCTGCGGCACTCGGCCACCATGTCCCTGCTCACCCGGCGCGACGTGGTGGTGGTGGCGACCGTCTCGGCGATCTACGGGCTGGGCACCCCCGAGGAATACCTGGACCGCGCGGTGCGGGTCGCCGTCGGCCAGGAGTTCGACCGGGACCAGTTGCTGCGCCGGCTGGTCGACATCCAGTACGCCCGCAACGACATGGCCTTCCAGCGCGGCACGTTCCGGGTCCGCGGCGACACGTTGGAGATCATCCCGGCGTACGAGGAACTCGCCATCCGCATCGAGCTGTTCGGCGACGAGGTGGAGAAGCTCTACTACCTCAACCCGCTCACCGGGGACGTGGTGCGCGAGGTCGACCATCTGCTGATCTTCCCGGCGACGCACTACGCGGCCGGGCCGGAGCGGATGGAGCGGGCGATCCGCGACATCGAGACCGAGTTGGGCGAGCGCCTGGCCGAGCTGGAGCGGCAGGGCAAGCTGCTGGAGGCGCAGCGGCTGCGGATGCGGACCACGTACGACATCGAGATGATGCGGCAGGTGGGCTTCTGCTCCGGCATCGAGAACTACTCGATGCACATCGACGGCCGGTTGCCCGGCAGCCCACCGCACTGTCTGCTCGACTACTTCCCCGACGACTTCCTCACCGTCGTCGACGAGTCGCACGTGACGATCCCGCAGATCGGCGGCATGTTCGAGGGCGACGCCTCGCGGAAGCGGATGCTGATCGACCACGGGTTCCGGCTGCCCAGCGCCGCCGACAACCGCCCGTTGCGGTTCGACGAGTTCCTGGAGCGGGTCGGCCAGATGGTCTTCCTGTCGGCCACCCCCGGGCCGTGGGAGCTGGAGCACGCCCAGGGCGAGTTCGTGGAGCAGGTGATCCGTCCGACCGGCCTGGTGGACCCGGAGGTCGTGGTCAAGCCCACCAAGGGCCAGATCGACGACCTGATGCACGAGATCAAGCTGCGCACCGAGCGCGACGAGCGGGTCCTGGTCACCACGTTGACCAAGAAGATGGCCGAGGACCTGTCGGACTACCTGCTGGAGAACGGCATCCGGGTGCGGTATCTGCACTCCGAGGTCGACACGTTGCGTCGGGTCGAGTTGCTGCGGGAGTTGCGGCGGGGCGACTACGACGTGCTGGTCGGCATCAACCTGCTGCGCGAGGGCCTGGACCTGCCCGAGGTGTCGCTGGTGGCGATCCTGGACGCGGACAAGGAGGGCTTCCTGCGCAGCGGCCGGTCGTTGATCCAGACCATCGGTCGCGCGGCCCGTAACGTCTCCGGTCAGGTCCACATGTACGCCGACAAGATTACGCCGTCGATGGCGGACGCGATCGAGGAGACCGACCGGCGGCGGGCCAAGCAGATCGCGCACAACGAGGCGCACGGGATCAGTCCCGAGCCGTTGCGTAAGAAGATCCACGACATTCTCGACGACATCTATCGCGAGGCGGAGGACACCGAGGCGACCCGGGTCGGCGGTGCGGTGCGCCAGTTGTCGCGGGGCAAGGCGCCGGTCAAGGAAACCCGCAGCCGGAGCCGGGGCGGTGCGGCCACCCCGGCTCGTGAGGGCATGGCGCGGGCCGAGTTGGCGCAGCTCATCCAGGAGCTCAACGACCAGATGCTGGCCGCCGCGCGGGAGTTGCAGTTCGAGTTGGCCGCCCGGATCCGCGACGAGGTCGCCGACCTCAAGAAGGAGTTGCGGGGGATGGACGCCGCCGGGGTGACCTGACGCCCGGGGCGGATGTGGTGGCGCGCGGCGATATCGGTTCGTTGCATAGCGCGAGCGAGGTATTGCCGTGCGTGACTGTCCTGCGTACTCTCCCACGGTGGGGAGGCCGGGATGCCGTTGTCAGCAAGTCCTGTCATCCGCCGGGTACGGCTCGGCGCAGAGCTGCGCCAGCTTCGCCGCGGGGAGTCGCTCACCTTGGAGCAGGTCTGTGGCCAGCTCGGGTGGGCGTCCACATCCAAGTTGTCGCGCATCGAGCTGGGTCAGAGTCGGCCGGATCTGGCCGACGTGCTCGACCTTCTCGACGTCTACCAGGTGCCGGCACCGCAGCGTGAGGCGTTGATCGTCATCGCCCGGGACGCGGCGGCCGGTCGCGGCTGGTCCCGCGCGCTGGGTGAGATGGGGGAGCGACAACGCGCGTACGCGGAGCTGGAGGCGGGTGCGGCCGGCATCGTCGAATACCAACCCTCGGTGCTGCCCGGGCTGGTGCAGACTCCGGCGTACGCCCGGCTGCGGCTGACCGCCGCCGCGCTGATCGCGCCCGAGTTGGACCTGGAGGCCGAGGTGCGGGCGCGGGGGCTGCGGCAGCAGGTGCTGCGCCGGGCCGATCCGCCGCACTACACGGCCCTGCTGGACGAGCGGGTCTGCGCCCCCGGAGGTCTGCCGGAGGACGTCTGGCGGGAGCAGTTGTGGCACCTGGTGGCGCTGACGGAGCTGCCGCACGTCACGATCCGGCTGGTGCCCGGCGACACCCCGCCGCACGAGGGTGTGCATCCGCTGGCGGGCTTCTCCTGGTACGTGTTCCCCGATCCGGCGGATCCCCGCACGGTGATGGTGGAGACGCTCACCACCGACCTGCGGTTGGTCGCCGAGGCCGACATCGCGCGCTACGAACGGATGGTCGACTGGCTCTCCGCGGCGGCGTTGCCGGCCGTCGAGACCGCGTCGGTGCTGGCCCGGCAGGCGGAGGGGCCGGAGATCCCTCGGCCCGCCGACCCGGTCGAGGAGATGTCGACCGTGGAGCGCGACACGGAGCGGCTCGCCGGCTGACCCGCGCCGCCGCCCACGACGCAACGGGGTGCGCCGGGCGCGGACGACCGTGCGGTGACGCGCGGCCGCCGGGCCCGGCGCGCCCCCGAGCCCGTCGGGACCGGCAGCCGCGCATCGCGGCGCACGGTAGACGAGGGGTACGACAATTTCCGCCGGGACGCCGACGGCGCGCCCTCAGGCGGGTACGTCGTCGAAGTGCTCGACGAGCGGTGGACCGGCGAAGTACGGACCGATCAGCCCGCGCCACTGCGCGAAGCGGTCGGTCTGCCGGAAGTTGACCTCGTGCGCCTCGACCGAGTCCCACTCGACCAGCAGCACGAACCGGGTGGGGGACTCGACTCCCCGGGTCATCCGGACCGAGCGGCAGCCCGGGGTGTCACGCAGGACCGGGTGCGCCGTGCGGTACGCGGCGGCGAACTCGTCCTCCTGCCCCGGAATCACGTCGATCAGCGCGACTTCAAGCACCATGTCAGCAGCCTCGCACGGCGGGCGGGTGGAGGTGGGCGCAGGGGTCTGTTCCGCCGCCGGTCGGCGCTCCAGGGTGAGCGCGCGAAGGACCGGGAGGACCTGTGATCGACTGGCTCTCCAGCACGGCGTTCAGCGTCGCCGGGGCGGGCATCGAGCCGGTGGACGCGGTCTTCTCCTCCGAGGAGTACGGCACGGAACTGGCCCGGCGCTTCGATGCGGTGGCGGTCTGCGTGGACCCGGACCGGCGCACGGTGCCGGTCTCCGGCACGGCGGTCCGGGCCGATCCGGTGGCGCACTGGCGGTGGCTGAGCCCGCCGGTGCGGGCCTGGTTCGTCGGTGGTGGGTGCCGAGTCGGGTGGTCCCTGGCCGATCCGCTGCCCCGGCCACCCACGACACCTAGCCTCCTAGGAAGCCGTAGGCGGCGTGTGCCGGGCCACCCGATGCACGCACACCGGCGACCCACGCCCCGACCTCGGCGGGTGTGCCGAGCGCCGGGGCGTCGACCGCCCGCACCTCGTCGGGAGATCGCCAGAGGGTGGCGACGGCGACCCGCGCTTCGGCACCGTGTCGCACGCCCACCCCCAGGCCGGTTGCACCCCTGGCTCCGGACGATAGGAAACTTTCCGCCGATCGACAATCCTCAGTCCGCATCTTTACTCCGATCGGCCGGGTCGTCCGGACCGGGCGTGCCGCGGTGATCGTCGGACCGGGCACACTGGTGGGCCGGTGACCGTGCGGGGAAGGGTGAGAACGTGGGCCTGGAACGGGACTGGCGGCTCGTGGGTGCGCCCAACGCGCGGGACCTCGGAGTTCTGGTCGGGGGCGCGCGAGGTGCTGATCGAGGCGATGCGGCGGGTGCACGGGCCGTTCGACGCGTACCTGCGCGCCGGGCTGGGGGTCACCGACGAGACGGTGGCGGCGGTGCGGGCGCACCTGTTGGAGTGAGGTGGTGGCGGTCGCGCCACAGCCGGGCGGAGATGTCGGCGACCAGTCGGCGGGCGTGTGCGTCGGCCGGGCCGCTGGGCTGTGCCTCGGTCAGCGGGGTGGTGGTGCAGACCACCAGCAGGTAGGGCGCGGCGTCGGCGGGGAAGACCACCGCGGCGCCGTGGCGTACTCCGCGTACCCAGCCGTTCTTGTGGGCCAGCCGGGTGCCGGCGGGCAGGCCCTCGGCGATGTCCTGGCGGACCTGTTGGGCGCAGAGCACGTCGAGCATCGCGGCGCAGGCGGCGGGTGCGGCGATCGGTCCGGGACGGGTGGCGCCGACGGCGACGGCGCGCAGCAGGGCGGCCAGGTCGTCGGCGGTGACCAGGTTGGTGATGCCCGCGTCACGGGCGGCGAGGTCCTCGATGCCCCGGGTGGTGACGCTGTGCCGGGCGCCGGCCGCCGCCCAGACCTCGGCGACGGCGGGACGGCCGACATGTTCGAGGACCAGGTTCGTGGCGAGGTTGCTGGACCGGACGATCATGCGTTCGGCGAGCCAGCGCAGCGGTTCCTCCCGCCCGAGCCGGTCCCAGACGTCCTGGTCGTTGTCGTACTCCCGAACGCAGGAGTACGCGGGCGCGTCCGGCAGGGCGGAGGTGAACCGGTTGCGGACCGGCACCGGGGTGTCCAGGTCGAGCCGTCCGGTCTCGGCGGTGCGGTGCAGCGCGGCGAGCACCGCGAGTTTCATGGTGCTCGCCGCGTAGTGGGTGGCCTCGGCGTGTCGGGTCCAGGTGGGCGGGGCGTCGAGGCGCCCCGCGTACACCGAGATCGTGCCGGGTTCCCGGTCCAGCCGCGCGTCGAGGTCGTCGGCGGACATGGCAGGGGTCAGCCGGCGTGCTTGCGGCGGGCGGCGGTGCGCGCCCGCTGGGTCTGGTCGAGCACGACCTTGCGGATGCGTACGGCGACGGGGGTGACCTCGACGCACTCGTCCTCGCGGCAGAACTCGAGGGCCTGCTCCAGCGACAGCTTGCGCGGCGGGATCAGCTTCTCGGTCTCGTCGGCGGTGGAGGAGCGCATGTTGGTGAGCTTCTTCTCCTTGGTGATGTTGACGTCCATGTCGTCGGAGCGGGAGTTCTCCCCGACGATCATGCCCTCGTACACCTCGGTGGTGGGCTCGACGAAGAGCTGGCCGCGCTCCTGGAGGTTGGTCATCGCGAAGGCGGTGACCGCGCCGGCCCGGTCGGCGACCAGCGAGCCGTTGTTGCGGGTGCGCAGCTCACCGAACCACGGCTCGTACGACTCGAAGACGTGGTGCAGGATGCCGGTGCCGCGGGTCTCGGTGAGGAACTCGGTGCGGAAGCCGATCAGGCCGCGCGCCGGGACCAGCCACTCCATCCGGATCCAGCCGGTGCCGTGGTTGACCAGTTGCTCCATCCGGCCCTTGCGGGTGGCCAGGAGCTGGGTGATCGCGCCGAGGTAGTCGTCGGGCGAGTCGATGGTGAGCCGTTCCACCGGCTCGCAGGTGCGGCCGTCGATCTCGCGGGTGACCACCTGCGGCTTGCCGACGGTCAGCTCGAAGGACTCGCGGCGCATCTGCTCGACCAGGATCGCCAGGGCCAGTTCGCCTCGGCCCTGCACCTCCCAGGCGTCCGGGCGCTCGGTGGGCAGTACCCGCAGCGACACGTTGCCGATGAGTTCCTTGTCGAGCCGGTCCTTGACCATGCGGGCGGTGACCTTGGCACCCTTGACCCGGCCGACCAGCGGCGAGGTGTTGGTGCCGATGGTCATCGAGATGGCCGGTTCGTCGACGGTGATCAGCGGCAGGGCCTTCGGGTTCTCCGCGTCGGCGAGGGTCTCGCCGATCATGATCTCCGGGATTCCGGCGACGGCGATGATGTCGCCCGGGCCGGCCGAGTCGGCGGGCTTGCGCTCCAGGCCCTCGGTCATCAGCAGCTCGGAGATGCGGACCCGCTGGGTGCTGCCGTCGGTGCGGCACCAGGCCACGGTCTGGCCCTTGGCGATGGTGCCCTGCCGGACCCGGCACAGCGCGAGGCGGCCGAGGAACGGGGAGGCGTCGAGGTTGGTCACGTGGGCCTGCAGGGGTGCCTGCTCGTCGTACGCGGGCGGCGGGATGGTGTCCAGCAGGGTGCGGAACAGCGGCTCCAGGTTGGGGCTGTCCTGGGGTACGGAGCCGTCGGCGGGCTGGGTCAGCGAGGCGATGCCGTCGCGGGCGCAGGCGTAGACGATCGGGAAGTCGATCTGCTCCTCGTCGGCGTCGAGGTCGAGGAAGAGCTCGTAGGTGTCGTCGACGACCTCCTTGATGCGGGCGTCGGGGCGGTCCACCTTGTTGATCACGAGGATGATCGGCATCCGGGCCTTGAGGGCCTTGCGGAGCACGAAGCGGGTCTGCGGCAGCGGGCCCTCGCTGGCGTCGACCAGCAGCACCACACCGTCGACCATGGTCAGGCCGCGCTCGACCTCACCGCCGAAGTCGGCGTGGCCGGGGGTGTCGATGATGTTGATGGTGACCGGGTCGGAGCCGTCCGCCGGCAGGTAGCGCACGCCGGTGTTCTTGGCGAGGATGGTGATGCCCTTCTCGCGTTCGAGGTCCATCGAGTCCATCACCCGCTCGGTCACCTCGCCCCGGGCGCCATAGGCGCCGGCCTGCCGCAACATGGCATCGACCAGGGTGGTCTTGCCGTGGTCGACGTGAGCGATGATGGCGACGTTGCGAAGGTCGGTGCGCAGCTGCATGAGCTCCATCCTCCCGCCTGGTCGGTAGCCGCGTGGCGTCGGGGTCACCGGAGAGTGGGGCCGCGCGGTGACGGAGAGCACTGTCACACTTGCAGGGCAGTCCTGCCGAGGTGATCCGGGGGCGCCGTGCACGACCTGCTGAACTCGGTGCAGAACCTGCCACCGGGTCTGATCTACGTGGTGGCGGCGCTGGTGGTCGCGGCCGAGACGGCGCTGCTCGTCGGGTTGGTCGCGCCCGGGGAGGCCACGCTGCTGTTGGTGGGCTTCCTCACGTACACCGGGACGTTGCGGCTCGGTCCGGCGTTGGTGGCGATGGTCGTCGCGGCGGCGGCGGGGGACGCGGTGGCGTTCCGGGCCGGGCAGCGCTACGGGCCCCGGTTGCGGGCGAGTCGCTGGGGGGTGCGGGTGGGACCGCAGCGGTGGGCCCGGGCGGACGCGATGCTCGACCGGATGGGCGGCCGGGGGGTGCTGACCGCCCGCTGGGTGGCGTTCGCCCGGACGCTGGTGCCCCGGCTGGCGGGTGCGGCGGGCATGCCGTACCGCCGGTTCGTGCCGTGGAACCTGGCCGGGGTGGCGACCTGGGTGGGTGGGTCCGTGCTGGTCGGGCATCTGGCGGGCGAGTCGTACGAGACGGTGTCCCGGCTGCTCGGGCGGGCCACCGGCGCGGTGCTGGTGCTGATCGCCGCGCTGCTCGCGGTGGTGCTGGTCGGGCGGTGGCTGGGGCGTAATCCGGATCCGGCGCGGGCGTTGTTGACGCGGGCCGCGCGGCTGCCGCCGTTGCGCTGGCTGTCGGCCCGGTACGGGCTGCTGTTCTTCCTGCTCAGTCTGCGGCTCGGTCCGGCGTGGGCGTTGCTGGCGAACCTGGCGGTCGGCGTGGTGCTGCTGTTCGTGGTCGGTCTGGTCATCGCCTGGGCGTTGCGGACGGTGGTCCGGCACAGCGGTCTCTCGCTGGTGGACGGGGCGATCGCGGGGTGGTTCGCGGCGCGGCGGACGCCGGACGCGGTGGAGGCGACGCAGGCGGCGGTGTCGGTGCTTCGGGGGTCGTCGCTGATCGTGGTGGTGGCGGTGGTGGCGCTGGTGCAGGCGTGGCGGCACCGGCCGTGGCAGGCGGACCTGCTCAGTGTGGTCGGCACGGTCGGCGCGTTCGTGCCGTTGGTGGTGCTGGCGGTGGTGGCCGACCTGGCCGCCGGAGGTCGGACGGTGCTGTTCTCCACGCAGAACGTGGTGGTCACCGCCAGCCTGTGCACGCTGGCGTGGTTGCTGTCGCGGGGGGCGCGGTGGCCGTTGGCGGTGGCGGCCTGGACGGTCGCGGCGGTCGGGGTGGTCGCCATCGGCGGGGCGCGGCTCTATCTGGGGATGAGCACGGCCAGCGGGACGGTGGGGGCGGTGTTGCTGGGGGCGGCGTGGCCGGCGGTGTTCATGGTGGCGTGGGCCACTCGGGACCGGGCGGTGACGGCCGGGCCGGGGCGCGATCCGGGTTTCGGCCCGACGGTGTAGCCGCGAGGGGGTTGACCTGGGCGGGGTGGATGTGCGGGCCGCGGATCACGGCCGGTGGCTGTTAGGGTGCGGCGGGCTCGTCACTGCCGAAGGGGGTCGACATGGGACGGAGCGTCACCAGGCTGGGCGTCGCGTTGCTCGCCGCGCTGTTGCTGGCGACCGGGGGTGGTTGCGCCAGAGTGGACGCTCCCGCTGCGGAGGTGCCCGCGCCGGTCGCGTTGCCGACGGAGTCGACTGAGCCGACGGAGGCTGACGGGTCGGAAGGCCCGGACGAGGCGAGTCCGACGCCGAAGGCGGTCCAGTCGATGGGGGCCGCGCCCCGGTCGGCTGCCGCGTCGTCGTCGCCGTCGGCGAGTGTCCGGCCGACGCCGCGACGCAGCGCCCCGGCGCCCCGCCGGGTGCCGAAGCCGCCGACGGAGACCAACGTGCCGCCGAAGCAGCCGAAGCCCGCGCCCAGTGGCTGCCGGCCCACGTACAAGGGCGAGCAGGCCAGCCGGGCGCAGGTCAAGGCGGCGCTGACCGACGCGGCAGGTCGGACGTACTGGCCGACCTCCGCGCCGGACATCCGCGTTCCGTTGGATCTGATCAAGGCGACCGCCTGGCAGGAGAGCGGGTGGCAGTCCAACATCGTCGCCTGCGACGAGGGCATCGGCCTGATGCAGGTGATGCCGGACACCGCGACCTGGATGAACCAGCGGTTCGGGCAGAACTACGACGTGTGGGACTACCGGGACAACGCCTACCTCGGCGGCACCTATCTGGCCTGGCTCACCAAGTACATCGGTGACATGTACTTCGACGCCGACTACCGGCTGGACGCCAGCCTGTGCACCTCGGGCGTACTGGACTCCTGTCTGCTCAACGCGGTCATCGCCGCGTACAACTTCGGTCACGGGGCGGTGGCCCGGCCGGGACAGCCGCTGGCCATCCCGAATCCGGGTTACGTGCGCAACGTACGGGCGCTCATGTCGGAGTGCGTCTGCCTGGGGTTCTGATCGCGGGTGATCCGGCCGGGCCACCAGAACCTCTCGCCGAGCAGGAACGCCAGCGCCGGCACGACGACCGTGCGCACGAGCAGGGTGTCCAGCAGGACGCCGAGGCAGACGATGATGCCGATCTGGGTCAGCGTGATCAGCGGCAGCACGCCGAGCAGCGCGAACACGGCGGCGAGCAGGATGCCGGCGCTGGTGATGACGCCGCCGGTGGCGCGGAGCGCGGAGAGCATGCCCTCCCGGGTGCCGGTGGTGCGGGCGTCCTCCCGGGCCCGGGTGACCAGGAAGATGTTGTAGTCCACGCCGAGCGCGACGAGGAAGACGAAGGCCAGTAGCGGCACCGTGGTGTCCAGCGCCGGGAAGCCCAGGACGTGGTCGAAGAGCAGCCACGCGCCGCCGAGGCTGGCGAAGTACGACGCGACCACGGTGACCACCAGCAGCACCGGGGCGACGACGCCGCGGAGCAGCAGGACGAGCACCGCACCGACCAGCAGCAGGATCAGCGGCAGGATCATCCGCAGGTCCCGGTCGTCGGCGGCGGCGGAGTCGTAGTCTCCGGCGAGGCTGCCGCCGACCACGGCGCCGGAGAGGTCGTCGACGCCGGACGGGGCCGGGGGTGCCGAGTCGGGTACCGCGGCGACGGCGTCGCGCAGCGCGACCAGGGTGCGGTTCGAGGCGGCGGTGCCGGGTTCGGCGTCGAGGACGACGTCGATCTGGGCGACGGCGTCTCCGGCCGGGCCGGGGCGGGCGGAGGCGACCCCGTCGACGGCGGTGGCGGCCTCGGTGACGGCCGCAACGGCGTCGGGGTTGGTCATCACCGCGACGGGTTGGGTGGTGCCGGCGGGGAAGGCCCGGCCGAGGGTCTGTGCGCCGGCCACCGCCTCCGGCTCGACCCGGAACTGCTCGGTCTCGGACAGGCCGGTGCGCAGGCCCAGCCCGCCGAGGGCGAGGGCGGCCAGCAGCAGGGTGGCCAGCGCCGCGACGGGCACCGGGCGGCGGATCACGGCGGTGCCGAGGCGGCCCCAGATCCGGCCTTCGCGGCCGACGCTGCCGACCTCGGGCACCAGCGGCCAGAACAGGCGGCGTCCGCCGAGCACCAGGGCGGCGGGCAGTACCAGCAGCGCCGAGGCCATCGCGAGCAGGATGCCGGTGGCGCAGGCCACGGCGAGGGCCCGGTTGAGTTCCCGCTCGCTGAGCAGCAGCGTGAGTACGCCGAGCATGACGGTGCCGCCGCTGGCCAGGATCGGTTCGGCGGTGCGGCGCAGGGCCTTGCGCATCGCGACGAAGCGGTCCTCCTCGCGGCGGAGTTCCTCGCGGTAGCGGGCGATGAGCAGCAGGGCGTAGTTGGTGGCGGCGCCGAAGACGAGGACGCTGGCGATGCCGGTGACGGCGCCACCGGCGAAGTTGATGCCGACCGCCGGGATGAGGGTGTCCAGGGCGCGCAGGGTGATCTGTTCGGTGGCCGCCACGATGGTCAACGGGACCAGCCAGAGCAGTGGGCTGCGGTAGGTGACCAGCAGCAGGACCGCGACGACGGCGGCGGTGAAGGCGAGCAGGGTGAGGTCGGCGCCCTCGAAGACCTTGGTGAGGTCGGCGGTGAAGGCGGGGCCGCCGGTGACCTCGACGGTCAGCTCCGCGGGCAGTGCGGTGAGCGTCTCGCGCAGCTCGGCCACCTGGTCGGTGACCGCCTGCTGGCCGTCGGCGGTGGACATCGGCACCACGACCAGGGCGACGGTGCCGTCGGGGGAGACCTGGGGCGGGACGACCTGGCCGCCGACGGCGAACTCGGTGAGACCGGCGGATCCGGTGGTGATGGCGGCCTGGTCGGCGTCGGTCAGCGGGGCACCGTCGTCGCGGCTGACCACCACCACGGCGGCGGAGACGTCGCTTTGCGGTAGTTCGTCCTGGAGTAGCTCGACCTGGGTCGACTCCCAGCTCTCCGAGAGCCCGGTGGCGGAGACCGGCGCCGGGTTCTCGGGGGTGGGCAGGGCGAAGACGATCGCCCCGAAGGCGAGCGTCAGCAGGACGGTGAGCCAGGCTGCGCGGCGGCTGCGCGCGACACGGGTTGACACGGACATCCGGGAAGCCCCTCGAACAGGTCTCTCGACAGACAGATATCTAGACAGTCGAGAGTTTTGCCCATCAAGATAGAAGTGGCAACCACGGGCGGGGTGAGAATCTCGACAACGATGGTGGACGTCCGGCTGGGTATGCTCCGACGCGGGCGTACGGGAGGGGAAGCGGCGCGACGTGGCGGCTCAGGGGATGTACCGGCGGCGGGATACCCGCCGGGACCTGCTGATCGCCGAGATCACCGCCGAGCTGCGCCGCTACGGCGTGGACGCCCAGCACGTCGGGCACGCCTTCGCCGGGCAGCACGGGCTCAACGTCACCGACCTGCAGGCGCTGATCGCGGTGATGGACGCCGAGTTGGCCGACGCGCCGATCACTCCCGGACGGCTCGGCGAACACCTCGGCATCTCCTCCGGGTCGGTCACCGCCCTGATCGACCGGCTGGAACGGGGTGGGCACATCCGGCGGGACCGGGATCCCACCGACCGGCGCAAGATCCTGCTCCGCTACGCCGACCGCGGTGCCGCGCTGGCGATGGACTTCTTCCGGCCGTTGGGCGAGCGCACCGACCGGGTGATGAGCGGCTTCCGCGACGACGAGCTGGAAGTGGTGTACCGCTTCATCTCCGCGATGGGCGTCTCGCTGCGCGAACACCGGGACACCGTCCGCGGCGCCCGACCCGAGCCGCCCCGTCGCCGGACGGACTGACCCGATGTGGGAGCGACTGACGTCGGCGCTCGCCGGGGCCGCGCTGCGGTTGCCGCCGGCGCGTACCCGTCGGGTCACCGTCACCCGGGACGTCCCGGTCCGGACCCGCGACGGGGTGATCCTGCGGACCGACCACTACCGCCCCGACCTGGCCGACGCGCCGACCGTGCTGATCCGGACCCCGTACGGGCGGGGTGGGCCGATGCGGCTGCTCTGCCGGCTCGCCGCCGAGCGTGGATTCCACGTGGTCATCCAGTCCTGCCGGGGCACCTTCGGCTCCGGCGGCTCCTTCGACCCGTTCGTGTTCGAGCGCGACGACGGGCTGGACACCCTCGACTGGCTGCGCCGGCAGCCCTGGTGGCGGGGCGCGTTCGGGATGTTCGGCGCCAGCTACCAGGGTTTCGTGCAGTGGGCGCTGGCCGCCGACGCGGGTCCGGAACTGCGGGCGATGGTCGCGGTGGCCACCGCCTCGTCCACCCGCGACTCCACGTACGCGGGCGAGTCCTTCGCGCTGGACACGGTGCTGACCTGGGTGGAGCTGCTCCAGGCGCAGACGGTGCCGTGGCTGGCCCGGCAGTGGGAGCTGAAACGGGGTCAACCCCGGCTGGCCGCCGCCCTGGCACACCTGCCCCTGGTCGAGGCGGACCGGATCGCCACCGGGGTCACCGTGCCGTTCTTCCAGGAGTGGCTGGAGCACCACACCCCGCAGGCCGACTACTGGCGTACCCGGATCTTCGACGACCGGCTCGACCAGGTGCGGACCCCGGTGGCGATGGTCAGCGGGTGGCACGACATCTTCCTGCCCGCCCAGTTGCGCGACTACGCGGCGCTGCGCGCCACCGGCGTCCGTCCGAGGTTGGTGGTGGGGCCGTGGACCCACGGCAGTCCCGGCCTGTTCGTGGCCGCGTTGCGCGAGGGGCTCGGCTGGCTCGACGAGCACCTGAACGCCCCCGCCGCCGCCCCGCCCGACCCTGCGGCTGACGCACCGGTGCGGGTGCACGTGGGCGGCGTCGGCGGCGGGTGGCGTGACCTGCCCGACTGGCCGCCGCCGGCCCGATCCGTCCGGTGGCACCTGCACCCCGGCTTCGCGCTGCGCGCCGCGGCGCCGGTGCCGTCCCCGCCGGACGGCTTCTGGTACGACCCGGCCGACCCGACCCCCTCGCTGGGTGGCCCGCTGCTGGTGGCCCAGCGCGCCGGGCCGTTCGACAACCGTCCGGTCGAGGCGCGGCCGGACGTGCTGACCTGGACCACCGATCCGCTGGAGCAGGCGGTCGAGGTGATCGGCCCGGTGCGGGCGGAGATCCACCTGCGCAGCGACCTGGACCATCTGGACGTCTTCGTGCGACTGTGCGACGTGGACCGGCGGGGCCGTTCCTGGAACGTGTGCGACGGGTTGGTCCGCGTCGACCCGCACCGGTTCCCCTGCGACGCGTCGGGCGTGGTGACGGTGCCGGTGGAGATGTGGCCGACCGCCCACCGTTTCGCCCCCGGGCACCGGTTGCGGTTGCAGGTCTCCGGCGGGGCCCATCCCCGGTACGCGCGCAACCCGGGCACCGGCGAGCCACTCGGTGATGCTGTCACTCTCCGTGGTGGACGTCGGGAGATCATCCACGACCCGGAACATCCGTCCGCAGTGGTCCTGTCGATCCTCCACTCTGCCTCACAGCCTATTCCAAGCTGAATAAACCGCCTCTGAGCTGGGCATTCGTCCAGAAGTGGGGTTATGGTGGGAACACGCCCGGCGCTGTGCAACCAATGGCCGGGAGCGCTTGTACAGCCTGCCTACCGCGCACGCGGTGTCACTGCCGTGCCCGGCCCCCGACGAATCAGCAGAGGGGGGAACCATGACGCGGGCACCGGCGAACCTGATGGCCGTCCGCAGCTTGCTGCTCAAGCACCTCAACCGCGATCCCAACCGGGCACGCGACGAGGACCTGGAACCCAACGAGGTCGGCATCGTCGGCGACGCCAACCATCGCGGCGGATACCACACCGGGTCCGACCGGGTGGTCGCCAACGACTACTCGGTGGTCGAGTCGCCCCGGGACCGCAACGGTCTGACCCTGGACGCGGCCGCGCTGGACGTGGGCATGTTCCGGGTCGCCAGCGGCGGTCGTACCCACGACCTGTCCACGTTCTCGACCTGGTGTGTGGCCCAGTGCGTCGCCAACACGGCGGACACCCGGGACATCCGCGAGATCATCTATTCACCGGACGGCAAGGTGGTGCGGCGGTGGGACCGGCTGGGGCGGCGCAGCACCGGCGACAGTTCCCACCTGTGGCACACCCACTTCAGCTTCTTCCGGGACTCGATCAAGGCGGGACGTGACCAGACGCCGCTGTTCCGCCGCTACCTGACCACCATCGGACTCATCACGTCGGAGCAGGAGGAGACGGACATGACCCCCGAGGAGCACAACTGGCTCAAGACCGTGCACCGCAACCTCACCGTCCTGGACGGACGCAACCCGATCGGGCAGACGTACACCCGTACCACCACGGGTGAGGACCACACCGACCCGAAGTTCCAGGTCGGGCACCCGACGCTGCGGAGCCTGGGCGCGCAGTTGACCGCGTTGCAGACCGCGGTGGAGGCGCTGGCCAACCGCGACTTCACCGACGAGCAGGCGATCATCACCGGTGTGCTGGCCGGGCTGACGCCCGAGGAGATCGCGGCGGCCATCCCGCCGACCGTGGCCGAGCAGGTCGTGCGGGAACTCGGGCGGCGGCTGGCCGCCTGAGGCGAGATCGGTGGACGTGTGGGGGGGGCCGGCCGGGCCCCCCCCCCCCCCCCCCCGCGGCGGCGCGGGGGGGGGGGGCCCCCCGCGCCCCCCCGCCCCCCCGGGGGGGGCCCACCAGAACCGAGTGGCCGC
>NZ_JBITKM010000004.1:0-83659 GCF_044461025.1 Micromonospora sp. NPDC049900 | reverse complement strand
CCGCCGCCCGGGGGGTGCGGGGTCCTGTCGCGCGTCGGGGGGGGGGGGGCGGGGGCGGGGGGCTGGGGGGGGGGGGGGGGGGGGGGCCCCCGGCCCCCCCCCCCCACCCCGGCACGGGTCACATCGGTCGGACGTTGTCCGCCTGCGGCCCCTTCTGCCCCTGGGTCACGTCGAACTCGACCTTCTGGCCCTCGGTCAGCTCCCGGTAGCCACTGGTCGCGATCGCCGAGTAGTGGACGAAGACGTCCGGGCCACCACCATCCTGTTCGATGAAGCCGAAGCCCTTTTCCGAGTTGAACCACTTCACGGTGCCGGTTGCCATGCGTTCTCTCTCCCTGTTCCAGGCGGGCGACCGCCGGCTCCACGCCGGTGGCCGCCCGATACCTTCCCGACAGTAACCGGTGAATAGCGGATTTGCGGGGCGAAGCGCCTCAGGGAGTCGGCGGCGGGGCGAGCCGGGCGGTGGAGAGACGGATCAGGGATGACCCGGAGCACACCGTACGCAGTGTGGGGCGGAATCCTGATGTTCACACCGACGGTCAGGCAATAGCGTACGAGGCATGGCGAACCAGCTGGCCCAGGTCGGAGAACTCCCCGTGGCCCTGTTGATGGCGGTGCTCGGGGTGGTCATGGTCTTCGACGCGGTCCCGCTGTTCGGCGTCCTGGTCCCCGGCGACGTGGCGATCCTCGCCGCCGTGGCGGTCGGCACCCCGGCCACCGGGCTGGCCACCTTCGTCGCCGTGGTCACCGGATGTCTCGCCGGCTGGTCGCTGACCTTCCTCGTCGGCCGACGGTGGGGCGAGGACCTGCGCCACAGTCGCTTCGGCGGCTGGGTCGGCGAGACCCGCTGGGCCACCGCCGAGGTCATCCTGCGCCGCAACGGCGGCCGGCTGGTGCTGGTCGCCCCGTTCCTGCCGGTGTTCAACGCGCTGCTGCCGCTCGCCGCCGGCGGGCTGAACATGTCGTACCCGCGTTTCCTCGGCTTCGCCTCGCTCGGCGCGGGCGCGTGGGCCGGGCTCTACCTGCTGGTGGGCACCGCGTCGCGGTCGCTGATCGGGCTGCTGCCCGGCGGGGCGAGCCCGATGCTGGTCACCATGGTCGGCGGCCTGCTGCTGGCCGCCCTGGTGCTGCTCGGCGTGCGTCGTCGGCTGGGCGGGGTCACCCACTGACACGGCGACCCCACAACCTCACCAGCCTCGGGCGCGCCACTCGGCCAGGTGCGGGCGTTCCGCGCCGAGCGTCGAGTCCCGGCCGTGACCCGGATAGAACCAGGTCTCGTCCGGCAGCCGGTCGAACAGCTTGTGCTCCACGTCGTCGATGAGCGCCGCGAAGCGCTCCGGGTCCTGGTCGGTGTTCCCCACCCCACCTGGGAAGAGGCTGTCCCCCGTGAAGAGGTGCGGGGTGCCCGCCGGGTCGCGGTAGAGCAGCGCCACCGAACCCGGGGTGTGCCCCTTGACGTGGATCACCTCCAGGCCGCAGTCGCCCACCGGCACCGTGTCCCCGTCGGTCAGGGTCTGCGCCGCGATCGGCAACCCCTCCGCGTCGTCGGCGTGCACCAGCGCGCGGGCCCCGGTCTTGGCGACGACCTCCTCCAGCCCCACCCAGTGGTCCATGTGCTGGTGGGTGGTGACCACGGCGCGCAGCCCGTCGTCCCCGATCAGCTCCAGCAGCCGGGGCGCCTCGTTGGCGGCGTCGATCAGCACCTGGTCACCGGTGTGCCGACAGCGCAGCAGGTACGCGTTGTTGTCCATCGGTCCGACCGACAGCTTGGTGATGGTCAGGGCGTCGAGCTCGCGTACGGCCGGCGGGCCGCCGGGGGTGACATCTCCGCGGTAGGTCATCGTCTTCCTAGATCCATTCCGGTGGGCGGGGCAGGTCACCGTCGGGAACGACGGTCAGGGCGGTGCCGGTGCTGCGGCCGGTCAGCCAGGCGGCGAGTTCCGCCGCCGGACCGGTGACGACGGGCGCCCCCGCGCGCTCGCCCACCACCAGTTCGTGACCGGCGCCGTCGAAGCGCAGCACCATCGGCGGTGCGTCGTCGCGGCCGGCGAAGCCGGTGGCCACCTCGTGCAGCAGCCGGTGGCCGAAGGTCGGCGACCAGTCCGCCGGCCGGTAGGCGGCGGCCAGGTCGACGTGGTGGATCTCCACCTCGCGGAGCCGTCCCCAGACCAGCAGGGCGGCCGGCCAGGGACCCCGTCGGGTCTCGACGGTGGCCGCCCAGGCCGGCGCCGGCATCGCCGCGACCGCCTCGGCGAACCGGTCCGCGCTGCGGCGCAGGTCGTCCAGGTGCTCCTCGGGCGGGCGGGTCGCGCCGGCCTCGATGTCGGCGTCGCGGGCCTGCGCGCTGGCGTACTGCGGGATCGACTCGCCGGTGCGCGCCGAGGTGAGCAGGTTGGCGAATCCGTCGGCGTTGCGACACACGTGGGCGAGCACGTGACCCCGGGTCCAGCCGGGCAGCAGCGACGGCGCGGCCAGGTCGTCGGCGTCGAAGGTGGCCGCCGTGCGCAGCAGTCGAGCGGTGGCGTCGGTCACGTCGCCGGTGAGTAAAAGGGGGTCTGTCGTCACGTTCCGACCCTAGCCGCCGCGCCGGTCCGCGTCGCCGGGGAATTCACTTCCGGCGGGGCACCCGTGGGCCTACCGTCGTCAGTGGTTCGCGGCGTCGGGTGGAGGAGGTGGCGGTCGAGCATGAGCATCACGTTGACCGCCCTGGGCTGGGACGCCGAGCGGGCGGCGCATCTGCGACGTGTCCGTACCGATCATCGTCCGGGCCGGGTGGCCCGGGTCGACCGTGGGGTCTGCACCGTGCTGACCGAGGCGGGGCCGGTGCGCGCCACCTCCGGTGGGGCGGTGCTGGTCGCCGCCGCCGGTGACCCCACCCGACTGCCCGGCGTGGGTGACTGGGTGCTGCTCGGGCACTGGCCCGACGCCCGGATCACCGTGGAGGCGGTGCTGCCCCGGCGGACCGCGTTGGTGCGGCGCACCGCCGGCAAGGACGCCGCCGGTCACCTGTTGGCCGCCAACCTGGACGTGGCCGCCGTGGTGGAGGCGGTGCACCCGGCGCCCGACGCCGCCCGCGTGGAGCGGCTGCTGGCGCTGGCCCACGAGTCCGGCGCCCGGCCCCTGGTGGTGCTGACCAAGACCGACCTGGCGGCCGACCCGGCCGCGGTGGCGCGGCAACTCGCGGCGCTCGCGCCCGGCGTGCCGGTGCTGCCGGTCAGCGCCGAGCACGGGGTGGGGTTGGAGCCGTTGCGCGCCGAGGTCGGCGCCGGACGCACCCTGGGCCTGCTGGGACCCTCCGGTGCGGGCAAGTCGAGCCTGGTCAACGCGCTGGCCGGGGCGACGGTGATGCCGACCCAGGCGATCCGGCGGGTGGACGGCAAGGGCCGGCACACCACCACCTGGCGGGCGCTGGTGCCGCTGCCCGGCGGTGGGGCGGTGGTGGACACCCCCGGCGTCCGGGCGGTCGGTCTGCTCGACGGCGCGGCCGGGCTCGACCGGGCCTTCGGCGACATCGCCGCGCTGGCCGCCGAGTGCCGGTACGGCGACTGCGGGCACGAGGCCGAGCCGGGGTGTGCGGTGCAGGACGCGCTGCGGGCGGGTGAGCTGACCGCCCGGCGCTGGGAGAGCTGGCGGCGGTTGCACCGCGAGATCGCTCACGAGACCCGACGCCGCGCGGCTCACCGGCCTCGCCGTCGGGGCAGATTGTCGTAGGGCGGGTCTACAGTTGCCGGGGCGCTATCTCCGCGCCGGCACAACCGCTGGAACCAGCCCGAAAAGGCCGGTTCTCCTCCGAAAGCGGACAGATCTTCCTTCGTCATTCTCACCCGGGAGTACACGGACCGTGGCCGACCGTTTGATCATTCGTGGCGCACGCGAGCACAACCTGCGTGACGTCAGCCTCGACCTGCCCCGGGACGCCCTGATCGTGTTCACCGGGCTGTCCGGTTCGGGCAAGTCGAGCCTGGCCTTCGACACGATCTTCGCCGAGGGGCAGCGCCGCTACGTCGAGTCGTTGTCGTCGTACGCGCGGCAGTTCCTCGGCCAGATGGACAAGCCGGACGTCGACTTCATCGAGGGCCTGAGCCCGGCGGTCTCGATCGACCAGAAGTCGACCTCCCGTAACCCGCGCTCGACCGTCGGCACCATCACCGAGGTCTACGACTACCTGCGGCTGCTGTTCGCCCGGGTCGGCGTGCCGCACTGCCCGGTCTGCGGCGAGCGGATCTCCAAGCAGAGCCCGCAGCAGATCGTCGACCGGGTGCTCGCGATGGCCGAGGGCACCCGCTTCATGGTGCTCGCCCCGGTGGTGCGCGGCCGTAAGGGCGAGTACGTCGACCTCTTCGCCGAGCTGCAGTCCAAGGGGTACGCCCGGGCCCGGGTCGACGGGGTGGTGCACCAGCTCACCGACCCGCCGAAGCTCAAGAAGCAGGAGAAGCACACCATCGAGGTGGTGATCGACCGGCTCAGCGTCAAGGCCGGCGCCAAGCAGCGGCTGACCGACTCGGTCGAGGCGGCGCTCGGCCTGTCCGGCGGTCTGGTGCTGCTGGACTTCGTCGACCTGGCCGAGGACGACCCGGGCCGGGAGCGCCGCTACTCCGAGCACCTGGCCTGCCCGAACGACCACCCGCTGGCGATCGAGGACCTGGAGCCCCGGGTCTTCTCCTTCAACGCGCCGTACGGCGCCTGCCCGGAGTGCACCGGCCTGGGCACCAAGAAGGAGGTCGACCCGGAGTTGGTCGTCCCGGACCCGGAGCGCAGCCTGCGCGAGGGCGCGATCCAGCCCTGGGCCACCGGGCACAACCTGGAGTACTTCCTGCGACTGCTGGAGGCGCTCGGCGAGGCCGAGCACTTCGACGTCGACACCCCGTGGCGGGCGCTGCCGTCGCGGGCGCAGAAGACCATCCTGCACGGCTCCGACGATCAGGTGCACGTGCGCTACCGCAACAAGTACGGCCGGGAGCGCTCGTACTACACCGGCTTCGAGGGCGTGGTGCAGTGGATCGAGCGCCGGCACTCCGACACCGAGTCGGAGTGGTCCCGGGAGAAGTACGAGGGGTACATGCGCGACGTGCCCTGTGCCGCCTGCGGCGGTGCCCGGCTCAAGCCCGAGGTGCTCGCCGTCACGCTTGCCGGGCGCAGCATCGCCGAGGTGTGCAACCTGTCCGTCGGAGAGTGCGCCGACCTGCTGGCCGGCATCGAGCTGACCGACCGGCAGAAGCTGATCGCCGAGCGGGTGCTCAAGGAGATCAACGCCCGGCTGCGGTTCCTGCTCGACGTCGGTCTGGACTACCTCTCGCTGGACCGGCCCGCCGGCACGCTCTCCGGTGGTGAGGCGCAGCGCATCCGGCTCGCCACCCAGATCGGTTCCGGCCTGGTCGGCGTGCTCTACGTGCTGGACGAACCGTCGATCGGGCTGCACCAGCGCGACAACCACCGGCTGATCGAGACCCTGGTCCGGCTGCGTGGCCTGGGCAACACGCTGATCGTGGTCGAGCACGACGAGGACACCATCCGCACCGCCGACTGGATCGTGGACATCGGTCCGGGGGCGGGGGAGCACGGCGGGCAGATCGTGCACAGCGGCTCGGTGCCGGAGCTGCTGACCAACCCGGAGTCGATGACCGGGGCCTATCTGTCCGGTCGCCGGGAGATCCCGATCCCGGCGGGACGCCGTGGGCAGACGCCGGGCCGGGAGCTGGTGGTGCACGGCGCCCGCGAGCACAACCTGCGCAACCTGACGGTGAGCTTCCCGCTGGGCCAGCTCATCGCCGTCACCGGGGTCAGCGGGTCGGGCAAGTCGACGCTGGTCAACGACATCCTCTACGCGGTGCTGGCCAACCAGATCAACGGTGCCCGGCTGGTGCCCGGCCGGCACACCCGGGTCGGTGGGCTGGAGCACGTGGACAAGGTCGTCGGCGTCGACCAGTCACCGATCGGCCGTACGCCGCGCTCGAACCCGGCGACCTACACCGGGGTCTGGGACCACGTGCGCAAGCTGTTCGCCGAGACCACCGAGGCCAAGGTCCGTGGGTACGGGCCGGGTCGGTTCTCGTTCAACGTCAAGGGTGGACGCTGCGAGGCGTGCTCCGGCGACGGCACCATCAAGATCGAGATGAACTTCCTGCCCGACGTGTACGTGCCGTGCGAGGTCTGCAAGGGCGCCCGGTACAACCGGGAGACCCTGGAGGTGCACTACAAGGGCAAGACCGTCTCGGACGTGCTGGAGATGCCGATCGAGGAGGCGGCCGAGTTCTTCTCCGCCATCCCGGCCATCCACCGGCACCTCAAGACGCTCGTCGACGTGGGGCTGGGCTACGTCCGGCTGGGCCAGCCGGCGCCGACCCTCTCCGGCGGTGAGGCGCAGCGGGTCAAGCTCGCCTCCGAGCTGCAGAAGCGGTCCACCGGACGCACGGTGTACGTGCTCGACGAGCCGACCACCGGCCTGCACTTCGAGGATATCCGCAAGCTGCTGCTGGTGCTGGAGGGTCTGGTCGACAAGGGCAACACGGTGATCACCATCGAGCACAACCTCGACGTGATCAAGAGCGCCGACTGGCTGATCGACATGGGCCCGGAGGGCGGTCACCGGGGCGGCACGGTGCTCGCCACCGGCACCCCGGAGGAGGTCGCCGAGGTCACCGAGAGCCACACCGGGCAGTTCCTGCGTGGTGTGCTCAAGCTGGACGGCACGGCCAAGGGCGCGAAGGCGGCCACCGCCCGGGCCGCCAAGGCCAACGGCGCCAAGGCCGGCGGTGCCAGGGCCAACGGTGCCAGGGCCAACGGTGCCAGGGCCAACGGTGCCAAGGCTGGCGGTGCCAAGGCCGAGGGTGTCAAGGGCGACGGTGCCAAGACGCGCGGTCGCAAGGCGGCCACCGCCCGCTGACCCGCAGGCCCGACCGTCGCCCGTGTGGCGGTCCGGTCCACCCGTCGGGGTAGGCCGGAGTGGCCGATCGGGTGAACCACCGGGCAGAGTGGTGCGTGTCGTGAGACGTAGCCACGGATCATGCACGGTGGTAGCCGAACAGAGAAACGAGGCAGCATGAGTGACGAACAGGTGCTGGCCGGTGCGGACACGCGTACCCGACGGAGTCTGCTGACCGGCGTGGGCGCGGTCGGCGCGGCGGTGGTGCTGGCCGGGTGCGGCGGCGGTGACGACTCCGGTGACGGCGCGGCCCCGACCAGCGGTGGCCCGGAGGTCACCAACACCGGAGACCCCGGTGGCGGGGACCGTGCGGGAGCCCAGTCCCTGGCCAGGACCGCCGACATCCCGGTCGGCGGGGGCGCTGTCTTCGCCGCCCAGGGCGTGGTGATCACCCAGCCCGCCGCCGGCGAGTTCAAGGGGTTCGACCCGATCTGCACGCACCAGGGCTGCCCGGTGTCGAACGTCGACGGCGGGACGATCAACTGCACCTGTCACGGCAGCAAGTTCTCCATCGAGGACGGCTCGGTCAAGGCCGGGCCGGCGACCACCGGCCTGCCGGCCAAGGAGGTCAAGGTCGACGGGGACCAGATCTCGCTGGCCTGACCGGGGCACGCGGACACGGGCGCGGCCGGGGCGATCTCGCCCCGGCCGCGCCCGTCTGTGTCACTGCGCGTACGCGGACAGCTCCCACAGCGAGAAGCCGTACGTGGTGGCCCGGGTGAGCCCGTACACCCGCACGTAGCGGGCCTGTTGTGGGGCGAAGGTCAGCACGTCGGTGCCGCCGTCGCCGGCCGTGGTCGACCAGACCGTCCGCCAGGTGCCGCCGTCGTCGGAGACCTCGACGCGGTACGACCGGGCGTACGCGGACTCCCAGGCCAGCACCACCCGGCCGACCTGCCGCACCGAGCCCAGGTCCACCCGCAGCCACTGGTTGTCCGACCAGGAGCTGGCCCAGCGGGTGTTCAGGTCACCGTCGACGGCACGGCCGGCACCGTTGCCGAGTTGGCTGCTGGAGGCGGTCACCGGACGCCCGGTGGCCAGATTGGTCACCGCGTCGCCACGCCGGGCCGGGAACGACACCACCTGCTGGTAGGTGGGGCGGTTCTGCCAGGCGATGGTGGCGTGCTTGATCCCACCCAGCGGCGACTGGACGATCGCGTCCGCGCACCACTGGTCACCGGCGGCGCAGGTGGCGTCGCCCGGGTACGTCTGGGTGGCCGGGGTCGTCGACGCGGTGCGCAGCGTGTCCAGCAGCACCTGACGGCACGTGCCCAGGTTGCCGGCGCCGCAGAAGGTCCGCCCGGGGCCGCCGGCGACCGGGTCGCCCAGCACCGCCCGCAGGTCCTTGTCGACGTAGCCCCACCAGCCGTACTGGAACGCCGAGCCCTTGTGGGTCTGCGCGCTGTTCGCCGACGACGGCAGGTTCGACACGTCGCCCTGTTGCAGACCGGACGGCGATTCGTTGATCTGCATCGCGTTGATCACCGACTGGTAGAGGTCCGTGCCGAGCTGGTCGCGGAAGATGCCCCGCACCAGCAGCGGCCACCAGGCGTCGAAGGTACGGATCGCCTCGGCGTGCTGGTACGCCTTGGCGCCCTTGGCGGTCTCCACCCGCAGCGCACCCGCCTGCCGCCAGGCCTTGAGTCGGTTGATCTCGGTGGTCAGTGCGCTGTCGGTGACCGGTTGGCTCTCCAGCACCCGGATCAGCTCGCCGAGCACCTCGGCGCCGCGCAGGTCGGTCAGCCCGGCCCGCTGCACCAACTCGGTCAGCGAGGCCCGGTCGAACTTGCGGCCCGCCGAGATGGCCGCCTTCATCGGCTTGTCCAGCAGATCACCGCGGTGTACGGCGCCGAAGCTGAAGTTGCCGTCGGCGGCACCGAAGTCCTTGGCCTGCTTGTTGTTCCAACTGATGTAGTAGTCCTGATTGATCGACTGCGGGTGGGCCGAACGCGGCGCGTACCGGGCGGTGCCGGTCGCCGGGTCGAAGTCCTGCCACTCGTAGGCGCGTTCGGCCTTCATCGGCAGGTTCGGGTTGCTGCCGTCGGCCCGCACCGGGTTGAGTCCGGAGTTGAAGTACGCCGACTGGGAGGAGTTGACGTAGAACCAGTTGAAGGCGTACTCGACGCTGTGCGCGGAGGTGAGGAACGCCTCGGCGGAACCCATCTGGGTCGGGTCGTTGAACATCTGGAAGCCGATGGCCGAGTCGGCCTCGCGGCCGTAGGTGGACCGCAGTTGGGTGAACGCGTGCGGCACTCCGCCCACCGTGCCGCGCCAACCCACCAGGCCCAGTTTGGTACGCCAGGCGACCAGCTTGTACGAGCCGGCTGCGGTGCCGTCGGCGACGGTCGGGGTCCACCGGTTGACCCGGGACAGCTCCTCCATCGCCTGGCACTGGCCCCGGAACAGGTAGTGGTTGCTGGCCAGCGTCGGCGTACCGCCGCCGGGGACGCAGAGCGGCACGGCGTACGTGTCGGTGATGTCGTGGATCGAGGAGGTGGCGCTCCAGGCGTAGTCCTGACCCCGGCCGAGCAGGACATAGAGGTTGAGTCCGGCGAAGGCGGCGCCGCGGGCGCTGATGCCCGGTCCCTGCAACTCCTGCACCATCAGCAGTTGCGGGGAGAAGTAGCCGGTCTGCGGCCCGAAGACGGCGATCGGGTGGCCGGTGGCGGAGTGGGCGGCGGAGACCACGGCCGCGTTGGACATGCCCCGGTGCGCCGGGTCGATGGTCAGCCCGGAGAGCGCGGCGGCCAGCTCCGAGCTGCGGTTCGAGGTGGTGGCGGCGGTGGCGGAGCCGGTCGGGTCGGTGAAGATCGGCTCGACCCGGGTCGAGCCGGCGTCCGGCAGCACCACGCTGGGCGCGTTCGGCGAGGCGTCACCGTACGGGAAGCTCTGCCCGTCGTGCAGGGTCAGCACGGTCTCCGGGTCGTTCTGCCCCCGGAAGGCGTTCCACACCCGATCGCCCTCGGTCGGACCGAACTTGGCCCGGGAAGCGATGCGCACCAGCGCCGACTGCATCTCGGTGCCGCCGCCACCGCCGAACAGACCGCCGACGACCCCGGCGATGGCGATCAGGTCGGTCATCACGAACGGCTTCGGCCCACCGGCGTTGGTGATCGCGTCGAGGTGACCGGTCAGCACGTACTCGCCGGGGCAGTTGCGGTTGGCCATGCAGGTCCGGATGTAGGCGTTGACCCCGGCGACGTACTCCTGCACGTCGGCGTAGAGCTGCTCGCCGCGTGCGCCGCCCTTGCCGCGCAACGCGTTCACCTGGGCCTGCAGGTCCGCCTCGGTGTACGGGGAGGTGCGCCACACGCTCTGCTCCAGCGCCCGGTTGCCCGGTGCGCCACCGGCGAACGGGGTCAGCGTGCCCCGGCCGACGTGCCGTAGCAGGTCCATCGTGAAGAGTCGGTCCTCGGCTCCGGCGTACCCGGCGCCGTACATGGTGCCGCCTCGCGTGGTGCCGGTGATGTGCGGGACACCGTTGGTCCGGTCCCGCACGATCCGGACGTCGGAGCGCGGGGAGTAGTCGCGCTCGACCTGGCTGGGGGCGATGCCGAAGGAGGCGTCCCGGAAGAACGTGCTGACCTGGTCCTCGCGCAGCCCGGCGTAGCCGTAGACCAGGTTGGCGTACGTGTCGAGCTGGTCGGCGGAGTGTCGGGGCAGGGTGCCGAACGCCTGGTTGCCCAGGACCTCGACGAGGGTGGCGTTGCCGTTCTGGCCGGGCGGCAGGATCTCCGAGCACTCGCCGAGGCAGTAGTCGTTGGCGGCGAAGGCGTTGCCGACGTTGACGGCGAGGGTGCCGGCGTCGGGGGCGGGCGCGGTGGCGGTGGCGGGGGACGACGCGCCGACGAGCGCGGTGGCGACCGCGACGGCGGCGGTCGCACCGGCGAGCAGCCGGCGGGTGGCGGTGTGACCAGGCATGGCGATCCTCTGTGGACGGGGGACCATCGGGCGGGATCATTACGTGAAGAACATTCGGTTACTGGATGGTAGGCGTCGGCACCCGAGATTGGAAGGCGTCAATCGCGACTCCCCGGTACGCCGGCCCCACGCGGGCGGAGAAAGGGGCGAGTGGGGATGATCAGGGCTGTCGGGGGTGGCGACTAGTCTCGGAGTGTGGCTGATCCGTCGACCTACCGTCCTGCGCCGGGCACCATCCCCGAGGCGCCGGGGGTCTACCGCTTCTACGACGGCACCGGCCGGGTGATCTACGTCGGCAAGGCGCGCAACCTGCGCAGCCGGCTCAACTCCTACTTCGGCGACCTCTGGGGCCTGCACCAGCGCACCCAGCAGATGGTCACCACCGCCGAGTCGGTCGACTGGGTCACCGTCGGCACCGAGGTCGAGGCGCTCCAGCTCGAATACCTCTGGATCAAGCAGTACGACCCGAGGTTCAACGTCCGCTACCGCGACGACAAGTCGTACCCGTACCTGGCGGTCACCCTCGACGAGGAGTACCCACGGTTGCAGGTCATGCGGGGCACCAAGCGCAAGGGGGTGCGCTACTTCGGGCCGTACTCGCACGCCTGGGCCATCCGCGAGACGCTCGACCTGCTGCTGCGGGTCTTCCCGGCGCGGACCTGCTCCGCCGGGGTGTTCAAGCGGGCCGGGCAGGTCGGCCGGCCCTGTCTGCTCGGCTACATCGGCAAGTGCTCCGCGCCCTGCGTCGGCAGCGTCACCGCCGAACGGCACCGCGAGATCGTCGACGACTTCTGCGACTTCATGGCCGGACGCACCGACACCATGGTGCGCAAGCTGGAAGGCGAGATGGTCGAGGCCAGCGAGGCGCTGGAGTTCGAGCGGGCGGCCCGGCTGCGCGACGACGTCGCCGCGCTGCGCCGGGCGATGGAGAAGCAGACCGTGGTGCTCGGCGACGGCACCGACGCCGACGTGGTGGCATTCGCCGACGACCCGCTGGAAGCCGCGGTGCAGGTCTTCCACGTGCGCGGCGGCCGGGTACGCGGCCAGCGCGGCTGGGTGGTGGAGAAGACCGAGGACCTCAGTACCGGTGACCTGGTGCACCACTTCTGCACCCAGGTCTACGGCGGCGAGCAGGGCGAGACCGACGTCCCGCGCGAACTGCTGGTGCCGGAGCTGCCCGCCGACGCCGACGCCCTCGCCGACTGGCTCTCCGAGCACCGGGGCACCCGGGTGACGCTGCGGGTGCCGCAGCGCGGCGACAAACGCACCCTGATGGAGACGGTCGAACGCAACGCCAAGGACGCGCTGGCCCGGCACAAGCTCAAGCGGGCCGGTGACCTGACCACCCGCGGCAAGGCACTCGACGAGATCACCGACGCGCTCGGGCTGCGGACCGCACCGCTGCGCATCGAGTGCTTCGACATCTCCCAGATCCAGGGCACCGACGTGGTGGCCAGCATGGTCGTCTTCGAGGACGGTCTGCCCCGCAAGAGCGAGTACCGCCGTTTCATCATCCGGGGCGCCACCGACGACCTCTCCGCGATGTCCGAGGTGCTGCGCCGCCGCTTCGCCCGCTACCTCGACGCCCGCGCCGAGACCGGCGAGGTGGGCGTGGAGTCCGCTGCCGACCTGGCCGCCGCCGGCCCGGCTGCCCCCGGTGCGGCGACGCTCGGCGGTGTGGACGTCGCCGAGGACGAGCCGAAGGTGGGTGTGCTGGTCGACCCGACCACCGGACGGCCGCGCAGGTTCGCGTACCCGCCGCAGTTGGTGGTGGTCGACGGCGGCGCACCACAGGTGACCGCCGCCGCGCAGGCGCTGGCCGAGCTGGGCATCGACGACGTGGCGCTGTGCGGCCTGGCCAAGCGGCTGGAGGAGGTCTGGCTGCCTGACGACGACTTCCCGGTCATCCTGCCACGCACCTCGGAGGGGCTCTACCTGCTCCAACGGGTACGCGACGAGGCGCACCGCTTCGCCATCACCTTCCACCGGCAGCGCCGCTCCAAGCGGATGACCACCTCCGCGCTGGACAGCGTCCCCGGCCTCGGCGAGGTACGCCGCAAGGCGCTGCTGCGCCACTTCGGCTCCCTCAAGCGCCTCTCGGCCGCCACCGTGGACGAGATCACCGAGGTCCCCGGCGTCGGCCGCCGCACCGCCGAGGCGATACTCACCGCACTCGGCGCCGCCGACAGTCCGGCCGCCGCCGACTGATCCAGACGGCCGGTCCTGGCGACGACCGCCTCGTCGACCCGCGCGGCAGCCCGAGCGGGCGTCGTCGGCGCCTCGTCGGCTTCTACGCGATCTCGGGCGTGGTCAGGTTCCCTCCGAACTGGTCGAGCACCAGGCTGGTCGGCGCGAGCGCGACCGTGTCGGCGGTGTCGATGTCGGCACGCCGCCGGGGCCTGCCAGATGGGGTACCACGACTATCGAGCTGACTGCGTCGGCGGATCACTCCTTCCGAGAGCACGGACGGTTCAGCTCGACAGGCGCTGACCTGGTGGGAAGGAGGGGGCACCGCCCGCTGGGCCCGCCGACATCGCCCGGCCGAGGGCCGAGCAGCAGCGGGCGCCGAGCAGCGGACGGTGAGGGGGGCAGCGGAGCAGCGGGCGATGAGCGACGGGCGTCGTGCAGCGCGCGGTGAGCGGGGGCAGCCGAGCAGCAGGTGGGTGAGCCGCGCGGGCGGGTGCCGTTGGCGGTCGGGTGAGCGGCGGGTCAGGCCGGGTCGGCAAGCACCCCGAGGATCTGCTCGCCGTACTTGGCCAGCTTGTTCTCGCCGACGCCGCTGATCCGCGACAGCTCGGCCAGCGACGACGGGGCGTCGGCGGCGATCTGCCGCAACGTGGCGTCGTGGAAGATGACGTACGCGGGTACGCCCTGTTCCTTGGCGGAGGCCGCGCGCCAGGCGCGCAGGCGCTCGAACGTACCGGCTGCCTCGGCCGGCAGTTCCGCGACCACGGTGGCCGCGCCCCGGGGCTTGGCCGTCTTCGCCGGGCGGGCCGGCTCCCGGCGCATCATCACGGTACGTCGGCGGCCGAGCACCTCGGCGCTGGCGTCGGTGAGCGCCAGGGTGCCGTAGTCACCCTCGACGGCGAGCAGGCCCTCGGCGAGCAACTGGCGCACCACGCCCCGCCACTCCGCCTCGCTCAGATCGTCGCCGATGCCGAAGACGGTGAGCGAGTCGTGCCGGTGCTGGACGATCTTGTCGGTGCTCTTGCCCAGCAGGATGTCGACGCAGTGTCCGGCACCGAACCGCTGGTTGCGTTCCCGATCCAGCCGGAACACCGTGGAGAGCAGCTTCTGCGCGGCGACCGTGCCGTCCCAGGACTCCGGCGGGGCCAGGCAGGTGTCGCAGTTGCCGCAGTCACCGTCCAGGCGCTGGCCGAAGTAGTCGAGCAACTGCACCCGGCGGCAGCGCACCGTCTCGCAGAGCGCCAGCATCGCGTCGAGGTGCGCGGCGAGGTTGCGCCGGTGGGCCAGGTCGCCCTCGGAGGTGTCGATCATCTTGCGTTGCTGGACGACGTCCTGGAGCCCGTACGCCAGCCAGGCGGTCGACGGCAGGCCGTCCCGGCCCGCACGGCCGGTCTCCTGGTAGTAGCCCTCGACCGACTTGGGCAGGTCCAGGTGGGCGACGAAGCGGACGTCCGGTTTGTCGATGCCCATGCCGAAGGCGATCGTCGCCACCATCACCACGCCGTCGGCGCGCAGGAAGCGCTGCTGGTTGGCGGCGCGGGTGGCCGCGTCCAGACCGGCGTGGTACGGCAGCGCGTCGATACCGTTGGCGGTGAGGAACTCGGCCGTCTTCTCCACCGAGGCGCGCGACAGGCAGTAGACGATGCCGGCCTCGCCCGGGTGCTCGTCGCGCAGCAGCGCGAGCAGTTGCTTGCGCGCCTCCCGCTTCGGCACGATCCGGTACTGGATGTTGGGCCGGTCGAAGCTGGCCACGAAGTGCCGCGCGTCGGTCAGGTTGAGCCGGTTGGCGATCTCCGTACGGGTGGCGCTGGTCGCGGTGGCGGTCAGCGCGATGCGGGGTACGCCCGGCCAACGCTCGTGCAGCATCGACAGGTTGAGGTAGTCCGGGCGGAAGTCGTGGCCCCACTGCGACACGCAGTGCGCCTCGTCGATGGCGAACAGGCTGATCCGGCCCCGGTCCAGCAGGCTCAACGTGGCCCGGCTGGCCAGCGCCTCCGGGGCGAGGTAGAGCAGGTCGATCTCCCCGGCGACGAACTCCGCCTCGACCACCCGGCGGGTGTCCAGATCCAGCGTGGAGTTCAGGAAGCCGGCGCGCACCCCGACGGCGGTCAACGCGTCGACCTGGTCCTGCATCAACGCGATCAACGGCGAGATCACCACCGCCACACCGTCACGGACCAGCGCCGGAATCTGGTAGCACAGCGACTTGCCGCCACCGGTCGGCATCAGCACCAGCGCGTCCCCGCCGGCCGCCACGTGCTCGATGACCTCCTGCTGGAAGCCACGGAAGGAGTCGTACCCGAAGACCCGCCGCAACACGTCGAGCGCCGCTGTCACCTTCTCGGCGACGGGCGCGTCGGAGGTGGCCAGGTCGGTGAGGCTCACGTCGGCGGGGGAGACCATCCGAGGATTCTACGAGCCGGCCCGCCGGGACCGCCGTTCCCCGTCCACGTTGCGCGACTGGCCGGGCAGCACCCGGATCGTGGCAGTACACCTGGTCTCCACCCGGCGTGTCGACCAGTTGTGGTGCCACGTCGACGGCTGGTGGGTTCAGTAGCTCGGGGGGACCGGGACACGTTTGGCCCAGCGGACCTCGCCGTCGTCGTCGACGTGGCAGAAGGCCACCACCAGGCGGGTCGGATCCTCCAGCGGCAGCGCGCCGGGGTCGAGGCGGTACACCCCGATCAGGCTGCCGTCACCGGTCGCCCGGGTGCCGATCGCGCCGACGTGCGGTGCGCTTCCCTGCGTACCGTCGGGCTGCTCTCGGACGGCGGTGTCGGCCAGCCAGTCGTAGCGGGCGGCCAGCACCTCGTACTCGGTGGACCAGCCGAATCCGGCGTCGCCGGCGGCGTCGAAGCCGCCCTCGGGGTGCAGCACCCGGGGCGGTGAACTCCGGTCGTCCAGCAGCATGACCTGGTAGTGGCCCTTGCGGGGCGGTCCGGACCAGCGCAGTCGCAGCACGACCGACTGCCGGTCGGGATCGCCGTGGACCCGGTCGGTCGCGTGCGGCCAGCCGAACGCGGCGGCGGCCCGCCCCACCCGGTCCGGCTCGGGCAGGCGCGCCTCGGCGGTCACCGCGACCTGGTCGCCGCCGTGTGCCCACTCACGTTCACGTTCGACGAGACGATCCACCGTGGCCAGCACCGCGATCGTGACCGAGACAAGGGCCACCACCCAGCGCAGCCGCGCCCCGTGCCTCCCCATTTCCGGAGGATAACGGCCTCGGGCGTCACGTGCCGTCAGTCAGCCGACACGACCCGTGAAAGGAGGGGGCCCTTTCTAACGCCTCGTGTATAGCAGGGGACCCTTCCTTACCTCCCAGGCCGCGCGGGGACGTGCTGGTGGGCGGGTGCGGCGGTGCGCTCCGGCGGGTCGGGCCCGGCGAGCTAGAGTCGGCGCTTGACCATGCCCGGTCGGCTCCGACCGCGGCGCCACGGCTTGGGGGTTGATGGGTGGGCGAGGCGCACACGACCGGTCACCACGGCGGCGTACCCGGTGCGCAGTCCGGGATGGTGGCCGGCGAGACGGACACCACCCTGGTCGTGGTCACCGGCCTCTCCGGTGGCGGGCGCAGCACCGTGGCCCGGGCCCTGGAGAACGTCGGCTTCTACGTGGTGGACAACCTGCCGCAGGCGCTGCTGCTGGACATGGCCGAGCTGGCGGTGAAGGCCGGTGGGGCCGCCCGGCGTACGGCGATGGTGCTGGACGTTCGTTCGCGTGCCTTCTCCACCGACCTGGCCGAGGCGATCCGGGAGTTGAAGGAGCGCGGCTACGCCCCCCGGGTGGTCTTCGTCGACGCCGACGACGAGGTGCTGATCCGGCGTTTCGAGAGCGTGCGGCGCTCGCATCCGTTGCAGGGCGACGGGCGGCTCGCCGACGGTATCGCCGTCGAGCGGGGACTGCTGGAGGAGGCCCGCGACCAGGCCGACGTGATCATCGACACCAGCCACCTCAACGTCAACCAGCTCCGCCGACGCATCGAGGAGCTGTTCGGCGGGGAGGACGCGCGGCGGCTGCGGCTGACCGTGATCTCGTTCGGCTTCAAGTACGGCCTGCCGCCGGACGCCGACTTCGTGATGGACGCCCGGTTCCTGCCCAACCCGTTCTGGGTGCCGGAACTGCGCGAGCACACCGGTCGGGAGGAGGCGGTCAGCGCGTACGTGCTGAGCCAGGAGGGTGCCGACGCGTTCGTCGACGGGTATGCGGACCTGGTCGGCGCCACCACCGCCGGTTTCGAGCGTGAGGGCAAGCGGTACCTGACCGTGGCGGTCGGCTGCACCGGCGGCAAGCACCGCAGTGTGGCGATCGCCGAGGAACTGGCGGCCCGGTTGCGTCGTGCCGGGCTGGCCGCCAACGCACAGCACCGGGATCTGGGGCGCGAATGACGGTCCGGGTGGTGGCCTTCGGGGGCGGGCACGGACTGTCCGTGTCGTTACGGGCGTTACGTCGCTGCGCACCCGGACTCGACCTCGACATCACGGCGGTGGTGACCGTCGGCGACGACGGCGGCTCCAGCGGGCGGCTGCGCGCCGAGCGGGGCGGACTGCCTCCCGGTGACCTGCGGCAGGCGCTGGTCGCGCTGGCCGGCGACCATCCGGCCACCCGCCGCAGCGCCGGGCTGTTCCAGCACCGCTTCGTACCGGCGACCCGGGGTCTGCCCGGCCGGGGCGACGGGCTGGGCGGGCACGCGGTCGGCAACCTGGTGATCGCCGGGTTGATGGAGCAGCTCGGCGACCCGGTGGCGGCCCTGGAGCACGCCGGGGCGATGCTCGGCGCGGTCGGGCGGGTGCTGCCGATGTCCTGTGAGCCGGTCGACATCGAGGCCCGGGTACGCGCCGCCGACCCCGGCCGCCCGGACGAGGTGAGCACGGTACGCGGCCAGCACCAGGTGGCGGTCACCACGGGCCGGGTCGAGTCGGTGCGACTGACCCCGCAGGCGCCGGCGGCGTGTCCGCAGGCGGTCGCCGCGATCGGTACCGCCGACTGGCTGATCTTCGGCCCGGGAAGCTGGTACACCAGCGTCCTGCCGCACCTGCTGGTGCCGCAGTTGGCCGCGGCGATCCTGGCCAGCCCGGCCCGGCGCCTGGTCACCCTCAACCTGGCCGCAGAGAAGGAGACCCTCGGCCTCTCCGTCGCCGATCACCTGGCGGCGCTGCGCTGGTACCTGCCGGAGCTGACGGTCGACGTCGTGCTCGCCGACGCCAAGGCGGTCGGTGCTCCTGAGCCGGTCGACCGTGCGGCAGAATCCCTGGGAGCCCGACTGGTCCTCGCTCCCGTCGCGGTCGATGACGGCACTCCCCGGCATGATCCGGCCGCCCTGGGCGCCGCCCTGGTGCCCGTACTGGGCGCCGATCGTTAGACACGTACGTAATCTCCGGCGACACGCCGGAACGGGTCCGTGAGGGGACGCACAATGGCGATGACGGCTGCGGTCAAGGACGAGCTGAGTCGGGTCGACGTGCCCAAGCCCTGCTGCCGGCGGGCGGAGATGGCCGCGCTGCTGCGGTTCGCCGGTGGGCTGCACATCGTCTCCGGGCGGGTGGTGGTGGAGGCGGAGCTCGACACCGGCGCGGTGGCCCGTCGGCTGCGGCGGGAGATCGCCGAGGTCTACGGGTACTCGAGCGAGATCCACGTGCTGGCCTCCGGCGGGCTGCGCAAGGGCAGCCACTTCATCGTCCGGGTGGTCAAGGACGGCGAGGCCCTGGCCCGGCAGACCGGCCTGCTGGACGTGCGGGGCCGACCGGTGCGGGGGTTGCCGCCGCACGTGGTGGCCGCCAACGTCTGCTGCGCGGTGTCCGCGTGGCGGGGTGCCTTCATGGCGCACGGTTCGTTGACCGAGCCGGGTCGCTCCAGCGCCCTGGAGATCACCTGCCCGGGGCCGGAGTCGGCGTTGGCGCTGGTCGGCGCCGCTCGCCGGATCGGTATCACCGCCAAGCAGCGGGAGGTGCGCGGCGTCGACCGGGTGGTGGTCAAGGACGGTGACGCGATCGCCGCGCTGCTCACCCGGGTCGGCGCCCACTCCAGTGTGCTGGCCTGGGAGGAGCGCCGGGTCCGCCGCGAGGTGCGCGCCACCGCCAACCGGTTGGCAAACTTCGACGACGCCAACCTGCGGCGTTCGGCGCGGGCGGCGGTGGCTGCCGCCGCCCGGGTGACCCGGGCCCTGGAGATCCTCGCCGAGGACGCGCCCGAGCACCTGACCTCGGCCGGCCGGCTGCGGCTGGAGCACCGGCAGGCGTCGCTGGAGGAGCTGGGCGCGTTGGCCGACCCGCCGTTGACCAAGGACGCGATCGCCGGGCGGATCCGCCGGCTGCTGGCGCTGGCCGACAAGCGGGCCCGTGACCTGGGCATCCCGGATACCGAAGCGGCCGTCACGCCCGACATGCTCGTGGTCTGATAGGACGGTGGGTCGTCCCGGCGCGGGCGGGCCGGTGAGGCGTGCCCTCGCCGCCGCGCGTCGTCGAGGCGGTGTGGCGTCCGGCGGTGCGGGTGAGGGCAACCACCCGGCGCGGCACGGCTCGCCGCGCTCGGATATGGTCGCTGCGTACGGCAAGGGGGCCGGCACCGGCGCTCCCCGCCGAACCCACCGCCTCGGGGCGGTCAGGTCCCTCGGACCGCGGCGGGGTGGCCGAGATGAACCGTCAACGGCCGGCTCCAACGGTCGGCGCACATCACTTCGCCGGCCGAGGGTCTCCACGCCGGCGAACCAGAACGCGAGGAGATGGGACCTGTGACCATCCGGGTTGGCATCAACGGCTTCGGCCGGATCGGCCGTAACTTCTTCCGGGCAGTGCTGGCGTCCGGCGCTGACGTCGAGGTCGTGGCCGTCAACGACCTGACCGACAACGCGACGCTCGCTCACCTGCTCAAGTACGACAGCATTCTGGGTCGCCTCCCGCACGAGGTCAAGGCCACCGCCGACGAGATCACCGTCGGCGGCAAGACCATCAAGGCGTACGCCGAGCGTGACCCGGCCGCCCTGCCGTGGGGTGACCTGAACGTCGACGTCGTCATCGAGTCGACCGGGTTCTTCACCGACGCCACCAAGGCGAAGGCGCACGTCGACGGCGGGGCCAAGAAGGTCATCATCTCGGCGCCGGCCAAGAACGAAGACGTCACCGTGGTGATGGGTGTCAACCAGGACCAGTACGACCCGGCCAAGCACACCATCATCTCGAACGCCTCCTGCACCACCAACTGCCTCGCGCCGATGGCGAAGGTGCTGCACGACACGTTCGGCATCGAGCAGGGTCTGATGACCACGATCCACGCGTACACCCAGGACCAGAACCTCCAGGACGCGCCGCACTCCGACCTGCGTCGGGCCCGGGCCGCCGCGCTGAACATCGTGCCGACCTCGACCGGTGCCGCGAAGGCGATCGGCCTGGTGCTGCCGGAGCTCAAGGGCAAGCTGGACGGGTACGCGCTGCGGGTGCCGATCCCCACCGGCTCGGCCACCGACCTCACCGTGACCGTCGGTCGGGAGACCACGGTGGACGAGGTCAACGCCGCGCTGAAGGCCGCCGCCGACGGTCCGCTCAAGGGCATCCTGACCTACAACGAGGACCCGATCGTGTCGGCCGACATCGTGACCGACCCGGCGTCCTGCATCTTCGACGCGCCGCTGACCAAGGTGATCGGCAACCAGGTCAAGGTCGTCGGCTGGTACGACAACGAGTGGGGCTACTCGAACCGTCTGGTCGACCTGGTCAAGCTGGTGGGTAAGTCGCTGTGACCATCCGCAACCTCGACGACCTGCTCGCCGAGGGGGTGTCGGGTCGGCGCGTGCTGGTGCGCGCCGACCTGAACGTCCCCCTCGACAAGCAGACCGGGGCCATCACGGACGACGGTCGCATCCGCGCGGTGCTGCCGACGCTGGGCGCGCTGGTCTCGGCCGGCGCGAAGGTGGTCGTCTGCTCCCACCTGGGCCGTCCGAAGGGCGCACCGGATCCGCAGTTCAGCCTCACCCCGGTCGCCGGTCGGCTCGGTGAGCTGCTCGGCGCGCCGGTGCACTTCGCCACCGACACGGTCGGCGAGTCGGCCCAGGCCACCGTGGCGGCGCTCGCCGACGGCGAGGTGGCGCTGCTGGAGAACCTCCGCTTCAACAAGGGCGAGACCAGCAAGGACGACGCCGAGCGTGGCGCGTTCGCCGACCAGCTCGCCGCCCTGGGCGACGCGTACGTCGATGACGCGTTCGGTGCGGTGCACCGCAAGCACGCCAGCGTGTACGACGTGCCGGCGCGGCTGCCGCACGTCGCGGGTCGCCTGGTGCTGCGCGAGGTGGAGGTGCTCTCCACGCTCACCGGGTCGCCCGAGCGGCCGTACGTGGTGGTGCTGGGCGGTTCCAAGGTCTCCGACAAGCTCGCCGTGATCGAGGCGCTGCTGCCGACCGTGGACCGGTTGCTCATCGGTGGCGGTATGTGCTTCACGTTCCTCAAGGCGCAGGGCCACGAGGTGGGTACCTCGCTGCTCGAGAAGGACATGGTCGAGACCTGCCGCAACCTGCTGGAGCGCGGCGCGGGCAAGATCATGCTCCCGGTCGACGTGGTGGCCGCGGACGCCTTCGCCCCGGACGCCGCGCACGACGTGGTGCCGGCCGACGGCATCCCCAGCCACCGGGTCGGGCTCGACATCGGGCCGGAGACCGTGGCCGGTTTCGCCGCCGCGCTGCGTACCGGCACCCGGACGATCTTCTGGAACGGCCCGATGGGCGTGTTCGAGATGGCCGCGTTCGCGAGCGGTACCCGGGGGGTCGCCGAGGCGATCGCCGAGTCCGAGGCGTTCAGCGTGGTCGGTGGCGGCGACTCGGCCGCGGCGGTGCGGTTGCTCGGCCTGGACGAGAAGTCCTTCGGCCACATCTCCACCGGCGGTGGCGCCTCCCTGGAGTACCTGGAGGGCAAGACCCTCCCCGGCATCGCGGCCCTGGAGAACTGACTGATGGCGAGTGCTCCCCGCCGGCCGCTGATGGCCGGCAACTGGAAGATGAACCTCAACCACCTCGAGGCGAACCTGCTGGTGCAGAAGCTGGCGGCCAGCCTCAACGAGAAGCAGTTGACCGACGTGGAGACGGTGGTCCTGCCGCCCTTCACCGACCTGCGCACGGTGCAGACCGTGGTGGAGGGCGACAAGCTGCTCATCGGCTACGGCGCGCAGGACCTCTCGGCGCACGCCTCCGGCGCGTACACCGGTGAGATCGCCGGGTCGATGCTGGCGAAGCTGGGTTGCACCTACGTGGTGATCGGCCACTCCGAGCGGCGTGCCTACCACGACGAGGACGACGCGCTGGTCAACGCCAAGGTGCAGGCCGCGCTGGCCAACGGGCTCACCCCGATCCTCTGCGTGGGGGAGGGGCTGGACGTCCGTGAGCAGGGCGGGCACGTGGCGCACTGCGCCGACCAGCTCGACGCGGCCCTCAAGGGGCTCACCGCCGAGCAGGTCACCAAGGTCGTCGTCGCGTACGAGCCGGTCTGGGCGATCGGCACCGGCAAGACGGCGACCCCGGAGGACGCCCAGGAGGTGTGCGGCGCGGTGCGGTCCCGGCTCGCCGAGACCTTCGACCAGGCCACCGCCGACCAGGTCCGGGTCCTCTACGGCGGGTCGGTGAAGTCGTCGAACGTGGCCGCGATCATGGCGCAGCCGGACGTCGACGGTGCCCTGGTGGGTGGCGCCAGCCTCGACGCCGAGGAGTTCGCGAAGATCTGCCGGTTCCCGGAGCACATCACCGGCTGATCGCTCGCTATCCTTGACTCCGCCCGTCCGCCGGTCGGTGCCGCCGTGCCCGACCTGTCCGGGCGAGGATCGTAACGAGAGGACTGACCCCCGCCATGCCGATCTGGTTCGCCTACACGTTGATCGTGTTGCTGGTCATCACGAGCGTGCTGCTCGTCCTGCTGATTCTGCTGCACCGGGGCAAGGGCGGTGGGATGTCCAGCATGTTCGGCGGTGGAGTCAGTTCCAGCCTGGCCGGGTCGTCGGTGGCCGAGAAGAACCTCGATCGCTACACCGTCCTGGTGGGCATCGTGTGGTTCGCCTGCATCGTCGGGCTCGGGCTCTGGCTCCGGCTCGAAGTCGGCACGGGGGTCTGAGCGGCCACTCCAGTCGTACAATCTGCGCGCGGTCCGTCACTCGACGGGCCGCGCGCAGTCCGTTTCACCCGCTGCACCGCGTCGCCCGCCGTCCACCCCTCGACGGCGGTCCCCTCCGACGACAGGAGCGAGCGCCGTGTCGAACGGCCAATTCATCCGGGGCGCCCGGGTCGGGTCCGCGCCCCCACGCCATCCCGAACGCCATAAGCCGGTTCCGTGCCGGTCGGTGAGCTACTGGTGCCGTAACGGGCACCGCACCGACATCCGTCTGGCGGCCGAGGTGGTGGCCCCACCCACCTGGGACTGCCCGCGTTGTGGTCTACCGGCCGGTCCGGACGCCCACGACCCGCCCGGCCGGGTGCGGGCCGAGCCCTACAAGAGCCACCTGGCGTACGTGAAGGAGCGGCGGACCGAGGCGGAGGGGGAGGCGATCCTCGCCGAGGCCCTCGCGGCGCTGCGCCGCCGACGCGGCGCCCGCTGAATCCCGGCGCCCACCGAGCCGGGCCCGGCGCCCACCGAGTCCGGCGGGGCCGAGCACGCGGTCGGATGTAAGGAAGGGTCCCCTGCTATGCATCAGGCGTTAGCAGGGGACCCTTCCTTGCATAGCGGCAGCGCGACGTCGCGCCAGCGTCAGCGCAGGCTGCGGAAGCGGGCCGGGAGGTCGGCGGCAGCCGCGCGGTCCAGCAGCCAGAGCGTGCGGCTGGTGCCCTGGACGCCGGCCGCCGGCACCTGCACCGGCCCGGCACCGGCCAGCGCCATGCCGACCGCCTGGGCCTTGTCGGATCCACCGGCCACCAACCAGACCTCCTCGGCGGTGTTGATGGTCGGCAGGGTCAGGGTGATCCGCACCGGCGGCGGCTTGGGGCTGCCCCGCACCGCGCTGACCGGACGGCTCTCGTAGTGCACCGGGTGCTCGGGGAAGACCGAGGCGACGTGCCCGTCCTCGCCCACACCGAGCATCAGCACGTCGAAGTGGGGCAGGACGGCGGTACCGGGTCGGGCGGCCCGGGCCAGCTCGGCCGCGTAGAGGGCGGCGGCCTCCTCCGGGTCGGCGCCCGCGTCCGACGGCGGCATCGGGTGGACCCGGTCCGGGTCGATCGGCAGCGCGTCGAGCAGCGCCGCGCGCGCCTGCGTCTCGTTGCGGTCCGGGTCGCCGGCCGGCAGGAACCGCTCGTCGCCCCACCAGAAGTCCACCCGGGACCAGTCCACCGCGTCCTTGGCCGGCAGGGTGCCGACCGCCCGGTAGACCGCCGCCGCGATCCGCCCGCCGGTGAGGACCACCGCCGCCTGGCCCCGTTCGGCCTGCGCGTCGAGCAGCTTCACCACCAACCGCGCCGCGACCGCCTGCGCGAGCAGATCCGCGTCGGCGTGTACGGCGACACTCGCCTCAGTCATGCTGTCCTTCCGCGACCGCACGGCGGTCGGTGTCGTGGGGTTTCCGGGCCGGACGGTCAGGAACCGGTGCTGGTCGAGTTGTGCGCGGTGACGCCCGCCTCGGCGCGCTGCGCGGTGCTCGGGTCCTTCCAGACGTGTACCCGCTGGCCGGAGCGCCGGTCCAGGTTGGTCAGCCCGGCGAAGGCGCCGAGCGCCTCGGCGTACACCTGGTCGGAGCCGAGCCGGCGCAACTCCTCGGCGAGTTCGTCGCCGAGCGGGCGACGCACCAGCGGCAGCACCCGGTCCTCCTGACCGGTACGCCGGAAGACGGCCATGCTGTCGTCCCGGGTCAGCGTCAACTCGTCGCCGTTGGCGCAGCGCAGTTGCACCTCGCGCATCCGGGGGAACTCCTTGGTCCGCTCCCAGCGCGGCTTGATGCCCAGCCGGCTGCGCAGCCAGCCACGCATCAGCGCGGCGGTCGGATCGGTCGGCGGCGCGACCACCGCCGCCTCGGTGAGCTGCGCTTCGGTGGTGGTGTCGAAGGCACCGGCGACCAGGGTGCGCCACGGGGTGATCCGGGTCCAGGCGAGGTCGGTGTCGCCGGGGGCGTAGTCGCGGGCCCGCAGCCGCAGCGCCTCGATCGGGTCGGCGGCCTGGGCGGAGTCGGTGATCCGCCGGTCGGCGACCACACCGAGGAAGTCGGTGGCGATCTCGTTCGGCGGCTCCCCGTGCCACCAGGTGACGACCGGCACGTCCGGCACCAGCAGCGGCATCACGACGGACTCGGCGTGCAGCGCGAGGCGGCCGTACATCCGCATCACCACGGCCTCGCACGGGCCCAGCCGGCCGCCGACGACGATCTCCGCGTCGAGGCGGTTGCGGTCCCGGTCGACGTCGGAGCGGACCACCACGAGCAGCCGGCACGGGTGCGCGGCGGCGGCGATGGTGGCCGCCGCCTCGGCCTCGCGGACCCGCTTCTCGTCCACCACCACGATCAGGGTCAGGGCCATGCCGCTGGCCACACCACCGGCACTGCGTCGTTCGGCGGCGAGCGCCTTCACCACCTCGTTGCCGGTGGTGTCCCACAATCCGATCAACGGAGCCTCCTGGTTCGCTCGCGGTGCCCGATCACGCCCGCCGCCAGGCGCGGCCTTCGCGGGCCAGCATCTCGTCGGCGGCCCGGGGACCCCACTCGCCGGCCCGGTACGGCTCGGGCTTGGTGCCCTCCCAGGCCTCCACCAGCGGGTCCACCACCGCCCAGCTCTGTTCGACCTCGGCGGCGTCCGGGAACAGCGTCCGGTCCCCGATCAGCACGTCCAGGACCAGACGCTCGTACGCCTCGGGACTGGACTCGGTGAACGCCTCGCCGTACTGGAAGTCCATCGCGATGTCGCGGACCTCCATCGTGGTCCCCGGCACCTTGGAACCGAACTTGAGCACCACGCCCTCGTCCGGTTGGACCCGGATGACGAGCTGGTTGTTGCCGAGCATCTCCATGTCGGCCGGGGTGAACGGCAGGTGCGGGGCCCGCTTGAACATCACCGCGACCTCGGTGACCCGTCGGGGCAGCCGCTTGGCGGCCCGGATGTAGAACGGCACCTCGGCCCAGCGGCGGTTCTGGATGCCCAGCCGCACCGCCACGTACGTCTCGGTGGTCGAGTTCTGCGGGACGCCGTCCTCCTCCAGGTACCCCTTGGCCCGCTGGCCGCCGACCCAGCCGGGCAGATACTGCCCGCGTACGGTGCCGTCGGCGACGTCACGGGGCAGGGTGATCGCCTTGAGTACCTTCAGCTTCTCGGCCCGGATCTCGTCGGCGTCGAAGCTGGTCGGCTCCTCCATCGCGACCAGGGCGAGCAGTTGCAGCAGGTGGTTCTGGAGCACGTCGCGGGCGGTGCCGACGGAGTCGTAGAAGCCGGCCCGGGAGCCGATGCCGACGTCCTCGGCCATGGTGATCTGCACCGAGTCGACGTACTGCGAGTTCCACAGTGGCTCGAAGAGGCTGTTCGCGAACCGCAGCGCGAGGATGTTCTGGACCGTCTCCTTGCCCAGGTAGTGGTCGATGCGGAAGACGTCCTGTCGGGTGAACACGTCGTCGACCAGGTCGTTGAGCGCCTTGGCCGAGGGCAGGTCGTGCCCGAACGGCTTCTCCACCACGACCCGCCGCCAGCCGCCGCACTTCTCGTTGTCGGCCATGCCGGTGCGGGCGAGTTGCTTGAGCACCACCGGGAAGGCGGCCGGGGGGATGGAGAAGTAGAACGCCGCGTTGCCGTGGATGCCGTGGCTGTCGCGCAGCCCCTCCAGGCAGGAGGCGAGGTTGTCGAACGCGGTGTCGTCGTCGAAGGAGCCACCGACGAACTTGATGTTGTGTTCCAGCCGCGACCAGACCTCCTCCCGCCACGGGGTGCGGGAGTGTGTCTTGGCCGCCTCGCGGGCCAGCGACGCGAAGTCGCCGTCGCGCCAGTCCCGCCGGGCGAAGCCGACGACCACGAAACCGGGCGGCAGCAGCCCCCGGTTGGCGAGGTCGTAGACCGCGGGCAGCAGCTTCTTCTGGGCCAGGTCACCGGTGACTCCGAAGATCACCAGAGCGCAGGGCTCCGGGATCCGCGGCAGCCGCCGGTCCTGCGGGTCGCGCAGCGGGTTCACGCCGCCTCCTCGCTCCGCTCGTCCACGTCGTCCATCGTCATGCCCGCAGCGACCCGACCGCGTCGATCAACCGGGCCAGGCCCGCCGACCGCTCGGTCAGGTGCAGGTGCAGCAGCGGGCGTCCACGACCGGCCAGGGCGCGCCGGTCGCCGGCGGCCTGCGCCGCCTGTCGTTCCCCGAAGGTGTACGGCTTACCGGGCACCGGCAGATCAACTCTGACCGTACCGGTTATCTGAAGAAAGCTACCCGCCAGCGGACCACTCTTGTGGTATTGCCCGGTGGAGTGCAGGTAGCGGGGTCCCCAACCGAAGGTGACCGGTCGTCGGGTCAGCGCGGCCAGCAGCGGGCGCAGCCGTGCGGCGTCGGCCTCGGCGTGCGGGTCGAGGTAGGCGGTGACCGCCAGGTAGTCGTGGTCGCCGAGGCCGGTCAGCAGGTGACGCAGGGCGTCGGGCAGGTCGTCCGGGGTGCCGGGCGAGGCGTACACCTCGATCGCGTCGGTGGTGGACGACGGTGTCGGCAGCGGCGTCGGGTCGGCCAGCGCCGCCTCGGTGTGCCGGGCGGACCCGGTGGCGTCGGGCCGGTCGAACGGGTCGACGCCGAGCACGCTCGCGGCGACGGCGGCGGCGTACTCCCAGGCCAGGAAGTGGGCGCCGAGCGGGCCGTTGACCGTCACGTCGGGTCGGACGCCACCGGCGGGCAGCGCCCCGGCGGCGAGCGCGCCGCCGTAGCCGACGGTGAGGACGTCCGGCCCGGTCAGGCCGGGGTCGTCCGGGGAGTCGACCACCACCGGCAGGATGCCCTGACCGTCCTTGCCGGTGGCTGCGGCGAGCAGGTGCTCGACCCAGTCGCCCAGCCCTTCGACGCCGGTGCCGTCGCCGACCAGCGCGACCGTGTCCCGTCCCGTCGTCGCGGCGGCGGCCAGCGCGGCGCCGAGCGCCAGGGCGGGGTTGTCCCGCAGGCGCGGCAGCGACTCCGCGAACGCGTCGGCCTGGTCGAGCAGGTCGGCCACCGGGACACCGGCCAGCGCGCAGGGCACCAGTCCGTACGCGCTCAACGCCGAGGACCGTCCGCACACCGGCGGGTCGGCGGGGACGGTCATCGCCTGCCACTGCGCGGCGGCGTCCGCCAGCGGCGAACCCGGCTCGGTGACCACCACGAAGTGCCGGCCCGCCTCGGCCTCGCTCAGCCCCGAGTCGAGGAACGCCTGCCGGTAGGCGCGTCGGTGGTCGTCCACCTCCGGCGTCGCCTCGGCGGCACCGGTCAGGACCACGACGGTGCGGGCCAGTCGGTCGTCCAGGGTGGCCCGGACCCGGCCGGGGTCGGTGGTGTCGAGCACGGTCAGCGGATGACCGGTGGTGCGGGCGACGGCCTCGGCGGCGAGCGGGGTGCCGCCCGTGCCGAGCAGCACCACGTGGTCGAGGTCGGCCAGTTCCGCCGTCAGTTCGGCGAGGCGGGGGAGCAGCTCCACCCCGTCGCCGGGCCGGCCGGCCGCCGAGAGGTCCCACAGGGGTGGGTCCTGGGCGGCCAGCCGGGCCGGCACGTCGGCGTCGACCAGGGCCTGCCGGGTCGAGGTCGGCGTGCTGCCGTCCACGGCCTGTGCGCCGTGCACGGTGAGACCTCCCGCCGACTCGGCGGGTGCGGCCAGCAGGTCACCCACGCCGCCACCCGGATGGGGCGGCGGCGTGGGAGACGTCTGGTCGCAGGGTCACGCATTGCCTCCGGCACGCGCGGCGGCGTCGGCGTTGTCGTGAGCGGCGTCGCTCGGGTGGCCGCTGCCCTGCCCGGCGGCGGCGAGCGACTTGCGGACACCGTCGAGCAGTTCGCCCCAGCTCGCCTCGAACTTCTCGACGCCCTCCCGCTCCAGCGTGTCGATCACGTCGGCCAGGTCGACACCGACCGCACCGAGGTCGGCGAAGACCTGCCGGGCGTCGTCGTACGCGCCGGTGACGGTGTCCGGCCGGGTCTCCCCGTGCTCGGCGTAGGCGTGGATGACCGACTCCGGCATGGTGTTGACCGTGCCCGGCGCGATCAGCTCCTCGACGTAGATGACGTCCCGGTAGTCCGGGTTCTTCGTCGAGGTGGAGGCCCACAGCGGACGCTGCGGGTGCGCCCCCGCGGCGGCGAGCGCCTGCCACCGGTCGCTGGAGAAGACCTCGGCGTACCGCTCGTAGGCCAGTCGGGCGTTGGCCACGGCCGCCTTGCCGCGCAGGGCCTTGGCCTGCTCCGTGCCGATCTTCTCCAGTCGCTTGTCCACCTCGCTGTCGACCCGGGAGACGAAGAACGAGGCCACCGACGTGATCGTGGACAGGTCGTGCCCGTTGGCCTTGGCCTGCTCCAGGCCGGCGAGGAACGCCTCCATCACCTGCGAGTAGCGGTCCAGGCCGAAGATCAGCGTCACGTTGACGCTGATCCCCTCGGCGAGCGCGGCGGTGATCGCCGGCAGACCGGCCTCGGTCGCCGGGATCTTGATGAACAGGTTGGGCCGGTCGACCAGCCACCAGAGCGCCTTGGCCTCGGCGACCGTCTTCGCGCTCTCGTGGGCGAGGCGCGGGTCCACCTCGATGGACACCCGACCGTCGACGCCGCCGCTGGCGTCGTACGACGGGCGCATCACGTCGCAGGCCCACCGCACGTCGTACGTGGTGAGCATGCGGACGGCCTCTTCCACCTCGACACCCCGGGTGGCCAGGTCACGAAGCTGCCAGTCGTACTCGTCGGCGTCGCTCAACGCCTTCGCGAAGATCGTCGGGTTGGTGGTCACCCCGACCACGTGCTTGTCCCGGCGGAGCTGGTCGAGCCCGCCGGAGCTCAGTCGTACCCGGGAAAGGTCGTCGAGCCACACCGCCACCTGCGCGGCGGAGAGCTCACCCAGCCTGTCGGTCGTCATTCACGCGCTCCCCTCAGTTGCCGGTCGTGAAACCGGTGATGTCACCGACCCGGGTCAGCGCCGCGTGCGCGGCGGCGACGATCCGGTCGGGGGTGAAGCCGAACTGCTCGAAGAGCACGGAGTGCGGGGCGCTCGCGCCGTAGTGCTCCAGGCTGACGCTCTCGCCGCAGTCGCCGACGATGGCCTGCCACGACATCGCGATGCCCGCCTCCACGCTCACCCGGGCCTTTACCCCGCGTGGCAGCACCGACTCCCGGTAGGCCTCGTCCTGCGCGAAGAACCACTCCTGGCAGGGCATCGAGACGACCCGGGTGGGGGTGCCGTCGGCCTCCAGCCGTTCCCGGGCGGTCAGGCAGAGCTGCACCTCGGAACCGGTGCCGACGATGATCACCTGAGGCTTGCCGTTGGACGCCTCGGCCAGCACGTAGCCGCCCTTGGCGGTGCCCTCGGCCCCGCCGAGCTGCGTCCGGTCCAGCGTGGGCAGCGCCTGCCGGCTCAGCGCCAGCGCGGTCGGCCGGTCGGTGTGCTCCAGCGCCTGCCGCCACGCCCACGCCGTCTCGTTGGCGTCGGCCGGCCGGACCACGTCCAGGCCGGGGATGGCCCGCAGCGCGGTCAGGTGCTCCACCGGCTGGTGGGTCGGACCGTCCTCGCCGAGACCGATCGAGTCGTGCGTCCAGACGTAGACCACCGGCAGCTTCATCAGCGCGGCGAGCCGCACGGCGGGACGCATGTAGTCGCTGAACACCAGGAACGTGCCGCCGTACGGGCGGGTGCCGCCGTGCAGGGCGATGCCGTTGAGGATGGCGCCCATGGCGTGCTCGCGGATGCCGAAGTGCAGCGTCCGGCCGTACTCGTGGCCGGGGAACTCCTTCGTCGCGAACTGGCTGGGCACGAAGGAGGGCTCGCCCTTCATCGTGGTGTTGTTGCTCTCCGCCAGGTCGGCGGAGCCGCCCCAGAGCTCGGGCAGCACCGGCGCGAGCGCGGCGAGCACCTTGCCGGAGGCGGCCCGGGTGGCGACGCCCTTGGCATCGGCGGGGAACTCCGGCAGCGCCTCGGCCCAGCCGTCGGGCAGGATCCGCCCGGCCAGCCGGTCGTACAGCGCGCGGCGCTCCGGGTTGGCCTCGGACCAGGTGCCGAAGGCGGTGCTCCACTCCTGCTGGGCGGCGTCGCCACGACCCAGCGTGCCACGGGTGTGGGCGAGCACCTCCTCGGTGACCTCGAACGTGCCGGCCGGGTCGAAGCCGAGGATCTCCTTGGTGGCGGCCACCTCGTCGGCGCCCAGCGCCGAGCCGTGGATCTTGCCGGTGTTCTGCTTGTTCGGTGCGGGCCAGCCGATGATGGTGCGCAGCCGGACGAACGACGGGCGACCGGTCTCGGCCTTGGCGGCCAGCAGCGCCTGGTACAGCTCGTCGACGTTCTCGTGGTAGTCGCCCTGGTCGGCGTCGCCGGTACGCCAGTCGACCGTCTGCACGTGCCAGCCGTACGCCTCGTAGCGGGCCGCGACGTCCTCGCTCAACGCGATCCGGGTGTCGTCCTCGATCGAGATCTCGTTGTCGTCGTAGACCACGCAGAGGTTGCCCAGTTGCTGGTGCCCGGCCAGCGCGCTGGCCTCGTGGGTGATGCCCTCCTCGATGTCGCCGTCGGAGGCGATGCACCAGATGTGGTGGTCGAAGACCGACTCACCCGCCTCGGCCTCCGGGTCGAACAGGCCGCGCTCCCGGCGCGCCGCCATGGCCATGCCGACGGCGTTGCCCAGGCCCTGTCCGAGCGGGCCGGTGGTGGTCTCGACACCCGGGGTGTGCCCGTGCTCGGGGTGACCCGGTGTGAGCGAGCCCCACTGCCGCAGTGACCTGAGGTCGTCCAGGCTCAGCGGGTAGCCGGCGAGGAAGAGCTGGATGTAGAGCGTCAGGCTGGAGTGACCGGCGGAGAGTACGAAGCGGTCCCGGCCGGGCCAGTTCGGGTCGGCGGGGTTGTGACGCATCACCCGGTTGAACAGCAGGTACGCCGCAGGGGCGAGACTCATCGCGGTGCCCGGGTGGCCATTGCCGGATTTCTCCACGGCATCTATGGCCAGGACGCGGACGGTGTCCACGGCACGGCGGTCGAGGTCGGACCAGTCAAGTGCGGGGTGCGCAGGTCGGTTGGCAGCCACGGTGGTTTGTGCTCCTCGGCGAGATGGGCGGAACCCTCACAGGTGACCCTATCGAGCGCCACTAAACGTGCGCCCGAGGATCTCAGCATGCTGGTCTGTACGTTTCCGTTCCGCCCAGCGGTTCAGTCGCGGGTGTGACGGCCCGCACCGTTACCGGGTCGCCCGGGCAGCCAAAACGACAACGCGTAGTGTGTGGGGCGGTGTGTGGACCCCGGGCGGGTCCCCGCCGCCGTGACCTCCCCTGCCGAAGCCGGAAGGTGGCAATCCGTGAGCATGATCACCGAGCGCCCCGTCAGCAACCCTGCCGGGCAGACGCCGGTGCGCGCGACGGAGGAGGTGCCGGTCCGCTCCCGCGACCTGCGGGCGGTGGTGGCGGCGTACGTGACGCTGACCAAGCCGCGGATCGTGGAGTTGCTGCTGGTCACCACGGTGCCGGCGATGATGCTCGCGCACGGCGGGATGCCGTCGCTGTGGCTGGTCGCGGTGGTGCTGGTGGGCGGGTCGCTCGCCGCCGGTGCGGCCAGCGTCCTGAACTGCTACATCGACCGGGACATCGACCAGGTGATGCGGCGTACCAAGCGTCGCCCGCTGCCGGCGCACACGGTGACGCCGCGCAACGCGCTGGTCTTCGGTCTGGTGCTGGCGGTGGTCTCGGTGGCGCTGATGGCGGCGTTCACCAACCTGCTCGCCGCCGGTCTGACGCTGGCCGCCATCGTCTACTACGACGTGGTCTACACGCTCTGGTTGAAGCGGACCACGGCGGCGAACACGTTCTGGGGCGGCGCGTGCGGGGCGGCGCCGGTGCTGATCGGCTGGGCGGCGGTGACCGGATCGCTGTCGCCGATCGCCTGGGCGCTGTTCGCGGTGGTCTTCTTCTGGCAGATGCCGCACTTCTACCCGCTGGCGATGAAGTACAAGGACGACTACGCCCGGGCCGGTATCCCGATGCTGCCGGTGGTGGCGTCGGTGCGGCGGGTCAACACGGAGATCATCCTGTTCGCCTGGCTCACGGTGCTCACCTCGCTGTCCGTCTGGGCGCTGGGCCTGAGCGCGGTCTACGGCGTGCCGACGCTGGTGGTGGGCGCGATCTTCCTGGTCGAGGCGCACAAGCTGGCCGGTCGGGCGAGCCGGGGTGAGCCGGTCAAGCCGATGCGGCTGTTCCACTGGTCCACCACGTACCTGACCATCGTCTTCGCCGCCGCCGCGCTCGACGCCCTGATCTGACGCAAGGAAGGGCACCTTCCTACCGTCTCGCGTATAGGAAGGGGCCCTTCCTAACAATCGGCCTGCGACGAACGAATGTCGTTTGTCTGCTTTGTCGCACTATTGACACCCACCACATGATCGGTCTGATCCGACCTTGCCTGATGGCATTGATGGCGCTCTGCGGCGTCGATTAGGGTGATTCGACCGGATAAATTCGGTCAAAACTCCTGGTGGGGGTCTTAAACCAGCAGGTAATCGGTATCACAAAAGCTTCCCTGTTCTCGCCCTTTCGCTTGCATCTCTGCTTAGGCTTCGCGTTATGGCAGATGGTTCCGATACGACGCTGACGGCTGATCAGACCGCCTCCGGCGTGGCCCCGAGCGGGCTGGTCGCGGGTATCAAGTCGTTCGCCACCGGACACGGCGGGGCGAAGGCGGTCATCGAGTACGTCGGCAAGCGTGGGGCGCGGATCGTCCTGGTGGGTTCGGACGGTGCGTGGGGCGACCAGTTCGCGGAGGACACCGGGGTCGCCCGGGAGGCGTGCGCGGCGGCTGGTGTCGCCGTGGAGAACGCCTGGGAGCGGGAGTTGATGGACCAGATGCGGCCCAGCAACGACCTCTGGCGTTCGATGGCCCGCCGCACCATGGCCCGCTAGACAAGCCGCACTACAGATAGATAGAGATAGATTGACTAACCACCACCAGTCGACCCGGGGGAAACCCCGGGTCGCTCTCGTCACCTGTACCGAACTGGCCGACCTGGAGCCGGACGACCGCCTCGTGATCGGCCCGCTCGCCGACCGCGGGGTCACCGCCGAGCCGGTCGTCTGGGACGACCCGGCCGTCGACTGGTCCGGCTACGACCTGGCGATGCTCCGCTCGCCGTGGGACTACATATCCCGCCGCGACGAGTTCGTGGCCTGGGCGACCCAGGTCCCCCGACTGGCCAATCCGGCCGACGTGGTGCGCTGGAACACCGACAAGCGCTACCTCGACGAACTGTCCGCCGCCGGTGTGCCGACGGTCCCCACCGCCTGGGTGGCCCCCGGCGAGCAGTGGCGACCACCGGCCGACACCGGCGAGTACGTCGTCAAGCCCTCGGTCAGCGCGGGCAGCCAGGACACCGGCCGCTACGACCTGGCCGACCCGGAACACCGCGACCTCGCCGTGGCCCACGTACGTCGGCTGGGCGCGGCCGGCCGGGTCGCCATGATCCAGCCGTACCTGAGCGCGGTGGACTCGGCCGGCGAGACCGCGCTGCTCTACTTCGCCGGTCCGGACGGGCCGACGTTCAGTCACGCCATCCGTAAGGGACCGATGCTCGCCGGGCCGGACCTCGGCGTGGGCGGCCTGTACCGGGCCGAGGAGATCGCCGCACGCACCGCCGGTGCCGATGAGCTCGCGGTGGCGCAGCGGACGCTCGCGGCCGTGCCCGGCGGACCGGAGCGCCTGCTCTACGCCCGGGTGGACCTGATCCCCGGCTCGGACGGGGCGCCGGTGCTGGTGGAGCTGGAGCTGACCGAGCCGTCGCTGTTCCTCGGGCACGCCGACGGTGCCGCCGACCGCCTCGCGGACGCGATCCTCGCCCGGATGGGCTGATCGTTCCCGTTCCGGCCGGTGTCGCACCGGCCGGGGCCCGCGGGTGTCTTCTCAGGCGTGCGCGGCTACCGGCTGCTCGGCCGCCGCGGACCTCTCGTCCGGTGCCGGGCCGACCGGGCGGCGTTCCCGGATCGACCAGAGCACCGCCAGCGTGCAGAGCCAGACCAGGCAGGACCCGAGCATGTGCGCGCCGACCAGCAGCACCGGCAGGTTGGTCAGGTACTGCACGAGGCCGATCACACCCTGGGCCAGCTCGACCGCGAGCAGCACTCCGGCGGCCCGTACGGCGCGGGCCGGCGCGCCGACCGCGCGTAGCGCCAACCAGAGGCCGACGGTCAGGCCGATCAGCAGGAAGACCAGGTCGGCGTGTACCTGGGAGACGGTCTGCGGGTCGAGGCCGTTGCGGACGGCGTTCGCGTCGCCCGCGTGCGGGCCGCTGCCGGTGACGGCCACCCCGACCACGATCACCGCGGCACTGGCCAGCACGGTCAGCCAGGTCAGCGTCCGCAGCGCGGAGGGCACCACCGGCACCGTCGGCCCGTCCGGCTCGCGCACCCGCCGCCAGAGGGCGTACGCGACGAGCAGCAGCACCATCGAGACCACGAAGTGGATGCCGACCACCGAGGGGTGCAACTGGGTGCGGACGGTGATCCCGCCGATCACCGCCTGCGCCACGATGCCGAGCACCACGCCCAGGGCCAGCGGCACCGTGCCCCGGCGGCGCGGCCGGTGTGCCAGCACGGCCAGCAGCGTGGCGCCCGCGATGAACACCAGCGCGAAGGTGAGCAACCGGTTGCCGAACTCGATCACCCCGTGCACGCCCATCTCGGCGGTGGTGGTGTACGAGTCGTCGGTGCACCGGGGCCAGGTGGGGCAGCCGAGGCCCGAGGCGGTGAGCCGGACCGCCCCGCCGGTGACGACGATCACCGTGTTCGCGACGATGTTGGCGTACGCGAGTCGGCGCAGCAGGGTGGTGGAGACCGAGAACCGGGCGGGTCGCTTCACGAAGCGAATCCTACGCACCGTAGTTGACGCCGATCGGGTGACTCCGCCCGCTCGGTGGTTCGGATCACCGGACCCCGCGTTTGCAGGCGCCTGGCGAATTACGTAACGTGGGCGTTGTGAAAAAGGCGGCAGGGCTCCCCGGGCACCCGCCGGCAGCCGGTTCGGCCGCCGGTGGCCCGGTGTCGTCCGCCCCGGATGCGCCCGCCGCCGACCTGTCGACCCGGGACCGGGTCACCCAGTTGCTGCTGGAGCGTCGCGCCGCCACCGCCGCCCAGCTCGGCGACGCGCTGGGGCTCAGCCCGGCGGCGATCCGCCGGCACCTGGACGCCATGCTCGCCGACGGTGACGTGGTGGCCCGCGAGCAGACCGTACGCGGTCACCGTGGTCGGGGACGCCCGGCCAAGGTGTTCCTGCTGACCGACGCGGCCCGGAGCCGCTGCGGCACCCACCACTACGACAACATGGCCACCGCGGCGCTGCGGTGGATCGCCCGTACCGGCGGCTCCCGCGCGGTGGAGGACTTCGCCGCCGAGCAGGTGGCCGCGTTGGAGGCACGCTGTCGGGCCGCCCTGAGCGACGCCGGGGACGATCCGATGGCGCGTGCCGAGGCACTCGCCGCGGCGTTGACCGCCGAGGGATACGCTGCCAGTGCGTCCACGATCGCTTCCGGCGGCCAGCTCTGCCAGCACCACTGCCCGGTGGCGCACGTGGCCGCCGAGTTCCCTGCGTTGTGCGAGGCCGAGACCACGGTGATCTCTCGCCTGGTCGGCACCCACGTGCAGCGCCTGGCCACCATCGCGCACGGCGACGGGGTGTGCACCACGCACATTCCGGGTTCGTCGCCTGCCCAGTCCGGTAAGACCGTCACCACTGTGAGGACAGATAGATGACCGAGCAGATCGTCCAGCCCCTGACCCAGGAGGAGCAGCTCGCCGCCCTGGGCAACTACGAGTACGGCTGGGCCGACCCGGACGTCGCCGGGGCGGTCGCCCAGCGTGGCCTCAGCGAGGCGGTGGTGCGGGACATCTCGGCCAAGAAGAACGAGCCGGCGTGGATGCTCGACCTGCGGCTCAAGGGCCTGCGGCTGTTCGGGCGCAAGCCGATGCCGGCCTGGGGCGCCGACCTCACCGGGATCGACTTCGACAACATCAAGTACTTCGTGCGCTCCACCGAGAAGCAGGCCGCGAGCTGGGAGGACCTGCCGGAGGACATCAAGAACACCTACGACAAGCTGGGCATCCCGGAGGCGGAGAAGCAGCGCCTCGTCGCCGGTGTGGCCGCCCAGTACGAGTCCGAGGTGGTCTACCACAAGATCCGCGAGGACCTGGAGGAGCAGGGTGTCCTCTTCCTGGACACCGACACCGCCCTCAAGGAGCACGAGGACGTCTTCAAGGAGTACTTCGGCACGGTGATCCCGGTCGGCGACAACAAGTTCGCCGCCCTGAACACCTCCGTCTGGTCCGGCGGCTCGTTCATCTACGTGCCGAAGGGCGTGCACGTGGAGATCCCGCTGCAGGCGTACTTCCGGATCAACACCGAGAACATGGGCCAGTTCGAGCGGACGCTGATCATCGTCGACGAGGGCGCGTACGTGCACTACGTCGAGGGCTGCACCGCGCCGATCTACTCCTCGGACTCGCTGCACAGCGCCGTGGTGGAGATCATCGTCAAGAAGAACGCCCGGTGCCGCTACACGACCATCCAGAACTGGTCGAACAACGTCTACAACCTGGTCACCAAGCGCGCGGTGTGCCACGAGGGCGCGACCATGGAGTGGATCGACGGCAACATCGGCTCCAAGGTGACCATGAAGTACCCGGCGGTCTACATGACCGGCGAGCACGCCAAGGGCGAGGTGCTCTCGGTGGCGATGGCCGGCGAGGGGCAGCACCAGGACGCCGGTGCCAAGATGGTGCACGCCGCGCCGCACACCAGCAGCACGATCGTGTCGAAGTCGATCGCCCGGGGCGGCGGCCGGACCTCCTACCGGGGCCTGGTGCAGGTCCTGGAGGGCTCGCACAGCAGCGCCAGCACGGTCAAGTGCGACGCCCTGCTGGTGGACACCATCTCCCGCTCGGACACCTACCCGTACGTCGACATCCGCGAGGACGACGTGTCGATGGGGCACGAGGCGACCGTCTCCAAGGTCAGCGAGGACCAGCTCTTCTACCTGATGAGCCGGGGCCTGAGCGAGGACGAGGCGATGGCGATGATCGTGCGCGGCTTCATCGAGCCGATCGCCAAGGAACTGCCGATGGAGTACGCCCTGGAGCTCAACCGCCTGATCGAGCTGCAGATGGAGGGCGCGGTCGGCTGACCCGCCCACCGGCGGGCCGGCTCGCGTCGGCCCGCCACCCTTCGCACCACAGACCGTCGTCGTGAGAACAGACCAAGGACGAGATGACTACCCAGGCTTCCGCGCCGCCGCCGAGCACCAAGTCGCAGGCGCTGCGCTCGTACGACGTCGCCGACTTCCCGGCCCTGACCGGCCTGGAGGAGGAATGGCGTTTCACCCCGCTCAAGCGGTTGCGCGGGCTGGTCGGTGACGACCGCACCGCGACCGGCACGGTCCGGCACGAGTACGCCGACCTGCCCGAGGGCGTGACGGTGGAGCGCGTCGACCGGGACGACGAGCGGGTCGGCAGCGTGCTGACCCCGTTCGACCGGGTCAGCGCGCTGGCGTACGGCGGTGCCGGGCAGGCGCTGCTGGTGCGGGTCGCCCGGGAGGCCGTACCGGCCGGGCCGGTGACCGTGCGGGTGGTCGGCGAGAGCGCCGAGGGTGTGGCCTTCGGGCACACCGTGGTGCAGGTGGAGCGCTTCGCCGAGGCGACCCTGGTGCTGGAGCACGTCGGTTCGGCGACCCTGGCCGACAACGTCGAGGTGACCGTGGCCGACGGCGCGAAGCTGACCCTGGTCACCGTCTCCGACTGGGCCGACGACGCGGTGCAGGCGCAGCACCTCAAGGTGAAGCTGGGCCGGGACGCCCGTGTGGTGCACGTGCAGGCCACCCTCGGCGGCGACCTGGTGCGCCAGTTCACCACCGTCGAGTACACCGACCGGGGCGGCGAGGCCGAGCTGTACGGCGTCTACTTCGCCGACTCGGGCCAGCACCTGGAGCACCGTCAGCTCGTCGACCACACCGTGCCGGACTGCCGCAGCTACGTCGGCTACCGGGGCGCGTTGCAGGGCGAGAGCGCCCGGACGGTCTGGGTCGGCGACGTGCTGATCCGCGCCGAGGCGACCGGCACCGACACGTACGAGATCAACCGGAACCTGTTGCTCACCGACGGCGCCCGGGCCGACTCCGTGCCGAACCTGGAGATCGAGACCGGCGAGATCGCCGGTGCCGGGCACGCCAGCGCCACCGGCCGTTTCGACGACGAGCAGTTGTTCTACCTGATGGCCCGGGGCATCCCGGAGGCCGAGGCCCGCCGCCTGGTGGTGCGCGGCTTCTTCGCGGAGCTGCTCAACAAGATCCCGGTCGAGGAGCTGCGCGAGCGGCTCGGGGCGACGATCGAGGCCCGTCTGACCAAGGCCGGCGCCTGATGATCCGTGTCTGCGCCGTCGAGGACGTGCCGAAGGGCACCGCGGTCAGCGCCGACATCGACGGCACCGCGATCGCGCTCGTGCACGCCGAGGACGACGTGTTCTACGCCGTGCACGACGAGTGCTCGCACGCCGCGGTGGCCCTCTCCGAGGGGGAGGTGTCCGGCTGCACCCTGGAGTGCTGGCTGCACGGCTCCCGCTTCGACCTGCGTACCGGCGAGCCGAGCGGGCTGCCGGCGACCGAACCCGTACCCGTCTATCCCGTCGAAGTCCGCGACGGCGACATCTACGTCAGCCTGACGCCGAGTAATGGAGTGACCCGATAATGAGCACCTTGGAGATCCGTGACCTGCAGGTGTCGGTCAAGCTGCCCGAGGGTGAGCTCAAGCCGATCCTGGCCGGTGTCGACCTGACCGTGCGCTCCGGTGAGACGCACGCGATCATGGGCCCGAACGGCTCCGGCAAGTCGACCCTGGCGTACTCGATCGCGGGTCACCCGAAGTACGAGATCACCGGCGGGTCGGTCACCCTCGACGGCGTCGACGTGCTGGAGCTCTCCGTCGACGAGCGGGCCCGTGCCGGTCTGTTCCTCGCCATGCAGTACCCGGTCGAGGTGCCCGGTGTGTCGGTGGCGAACTTCCTGCGGACCGCCAAGACCGCGCTGGACGGCGAGGCGCCGAAGCTGCGTACCTGGGGCGGCGAGCTGCGGGGCGCCATGGAGCGCCTGCACATGGACCCGGCCTTCGCCCAGCGCAACGTCAACGAGGGCTTCTCCGGCGGTGAGAAGAAGCGGCACGAGATCGTGCAGCTCGAACTGCTCAAGCCGAAGATCGCCATCCTGGACGAGACCGACTCCGGCCTCGACGTGGACGCGCTTCGCGTGGTCAGCGAGGGCGTCAACCGGGTCCGCGACACCGGTGACACCGGCCTGCTGCTGATCACCCACTACACCCGCATCCTGCGCTACATCAAGCCCGACTACGTGCACGTCTTCGTGGCCGGCCGGATCGTCGAGGAAGGCGGCCCGGAGCTGGCCGACAAGCTCGAGGAAGAGGGCTACGAGCGGTACGTCGCCGGAGCCGGGTCGGCGCGGGCCTGAGCCGAGGGAAGGGCCGGTCACGACGATGACCACCATCGCGATCCCGTCCGGGATGCCGCAGTACGACGACGTGCCCGGCTACGACGTGGCGGCGGTACGTGCCGACTTCCCGATCCTCGATCGGGAGGTCAACGGGCATCCGCTGGTCTACCTGGACAGCGCCAACACCTCGCACAAGCCGCGTCAGGTGCTCGCTGTGCTGGACGAGCACTACCGTCGGCACAACGCCAACGTGTCCCGGTCGGTGCACACCCTGGGCACCGAGGCCACCGAGGCGTACGAGGGGGCCCGGGCGAGGATCGCCGCGTTCGTCAACGCGCCGAGCGCGGACGAGGTGGTGTTCACCAAGAACTCCACCGAGGCGATCAACATCGTCGCGTACGCCTTCTCCAACGCCTCGCTGCGCGCCGACGGCGACCCGCGGTTCCGGCTCGGGCCCGGTGACGAGGTGGTGATCTCCGAGATGGAGCACCACTCGAACATCGTGCCGTGGCAGTTGCTCTGCGAGCGGACCGGCGCGACGTTGCGCTGGTTCCCGGTCACCGACAACGGCCGGCTGGACGAGTCGGGGCTGACGGACCTGGTCAACGAGCGGACGAAGATCGTCTCGCTGGTGCACATGTCCAACATCCTCGGCACGGTCAACGCCACCTCGCGGATCACCGCACGGGTGCGCGAGGTGGGTGCGCTGTTGCTACTGGACTGCTCGCAGTCGGTGCCGCACATGCCGATCGACGTGGTCGACCTGGACGCCGACTTCATCGTCTTCACCGGGCACAAGATGTGCGGTCCGACCGGCATCGGGGTGCTGTGGGGGCGGGCCGAGCTGCTGGCGGCGATGCCGCCGGTCTTCGGCGGTGGCTCGATGATCGAGACGGTGTCGATGGACGGCTCGACGTACGCGCCGCCGCCGGCCCGGTTCGAGGCGGGTACTCCGCCGATCGCCGAGGCGGTCGCGCTCGGTGCCGCGGTGGACTACCTGACCGGCCTCGGTATGCGGGCGATCCAGTGGCACGAGAAGCAGCTCACCGCGTACGCGTTGGACGCTCTGGCGACCGTGCCGGGCCTGCGGATCTTCGGTCCGGAGGTGCCGGTGGGTCGGGGTGGCACGATCTCGTTCGCCCTGGCCGACGTGCACCCGCACGACGTGGGGCAGGTGCTCGACTCGCTCGGTGTACAGGTGCGGGTGGGTCACCACTGCGCCCGCCCGGTCTGCCGGCGCTTCGGGGTCCCGGCGACCACGCGGGCCTCGTTCTACCTCTACACCACCACCGAGGAGATCGACGCCCTGGTGGCGGGTCTGGAACAGGTGCGGACGGTGTTCCGATGAGCCGGGCGACGTCCGGCGACTCGACGGGAGGTCGGCCCGATGCAGCTTGAGTCGCTCTACCAGGAGATCATCCTGGATCACTACAAGCACCCGCACGGCCGTGGCCTGCGGGACGCCGCCGACCCGGCGGCGCAGGTCGGCGAGGCGCACCACGTCAACCCGACCTGCGGCGACGAGGTGACCGTCCGGGTGGCCACCGACGGCACCGTGCTGCACGACGTGTCGTACGACGGCATGGGCTGTTCGATCAGCCAGGCGTCGGCGAGCGTGCTGCACGAGTTGCTGACCGGTCGGGACACGGCGGCGGCGTTCGAGGTGCACGAGGCGTTCGTGGCGCTGTTGTCCAGCCGTGGCCAGGTCACGGCGGACGAGGAGGTACTCGGCGACGGGGTGGCGTTCGAGGGTGTCGCCCGCTATCCCGCCCGGGTCAAGTGCGCGCTGTTGCCGTGGATGGCGTTCAAGGACGCCGCGGCACGCGCCGGTGTGGGCGCGAGCCCGACGGAGGTGAAGGCATGACCGAGGAAACCAGCACGCCGGAGAACGGGGCCGTGGCCACCGAGGCTGCCTCGCCGGTCGCGGCGACCGGCGGCAAGGCCGCCGTCGCCGACATCGAGGAGGCGATGAAGGACGTCGTCGATCCGGAGTTGGGCATCAACGTGGTCGACCTGGGTCTGGTGTACGGCGTGCACGTCGACGACGACAACATCGCGACCCTGGACATGACGTTGACCTCGGCGGCCTGCCCGCTGACCGACGTGATCGAGGACCAGGCCCGCCAGGCGCTGACCACCGGTCCGGGGGGCGGCCTGGTCGGCGACATCCGGATCAACTGGGTCTGGTTGCCGCCGTGGGGGCCGGACAAGATCACCGACGAGGGGCGTGACCAGCTCCGCTCGCTCGGCTTCAACGTCTGAGCTGACGACACGGCGCCCGGAGCCCGGCTGTTGGCCGGGGACTCCGGGCGCCGTCGTGCGCGCGGTGGGTGTCCGGGGCGACGCGCGCCCCGGTCGCTCGCGACGGCGGACGGTGTGAGCCGCCCGCCGTCGCGTCAGGTCACAGGGTCAGCGTCCAACTGTCCAGGTAGCCGGTGTCGGCGCTGGCGGAGTCCTGGACCCGCAGCTTCCAGGCGCCGTCGGCGGCCTTGCCGGACAGGTCGCGGGTGTAGGTCTGGAAGATGTTGTCGGCGCTGCCGCCGGTGCGGTTGTGCAGCACGTAGGCGGTGCCGTCCGGGGCGATCAGCGAGACGGTCAGGTCACCGATCCAGGTGTGGAAGATGCGTACCTCGACGGTGCTGGTGGCACTGGCGGCGCGCCCGCACCCGTGGATCACGATGGTGCTCTCGATGGTGCTGTTGTCGTTGATCGGGTAGTCGGTGGCGTTGCCCTGGGTGCAGCCGGGCGGGCCGTTCACGGTGAGCGTGAAGGTGGCGCCCTGGGTGGTCTCCGGCCCGGTGCCGAGCACGGTCACCGTGTAGAGACCGGGCACGGTGCCGGCGTCGGCGCTCAGGGTCAGCGTGGCGGTGTCGCCGGAGGTGACGGTGGTCGGGCTGAAGCTCGCGGTCACTCCGGTCGGCAGGCCGCTGACGCTGAGTGCGACGCTGTGCGGCGTACCGACCGTGGTGGTGGTGCCGACCGTGGTCGTGGTCGAGTCGCCCGGGTCGACGGTGCCGCTGCCCGGGGCGAGGGTGAGGGCGAAGTCCTGGGTGGGCGGCACGATGTTGCCGGTGTAGAGCAGCTTGTTCGGCGAGCCGACGCCCGGGTTGGTGACCACGCCGTCGGTGGCGTCGGCGACCAGCAGGTCGCGGATCTGCTGCGGGCTGTAGCCGGGGTTGGCGGCCACGGCCAGGGCGGCGGCACCGGCCACGTGCGGGGCGGCCATCGAGGTGCCGTTGATGGTGTTGGTGGCGGTGTCGCTGCCGATCCAGGCCGAGGTGATCGCGCTGCCCGGGGCGAAGACGTCCACGCAGGTGCCGAAGTTGGAGTAGCTGGCGCGGGCGTCGGTGCTGGTGGTCGCGCCGACGGTGATCGCCTCCGGGGTGCTGGCCGGCGAGTAGTTGCAGGCGTTGGCGCTGCTGTTGCCGGCGGCGACCGCGTACACCACGCCGTCGGCGACGGACCGGGCGACCGCGTCGTTGGTGGCCTGGTCGCGGCCACCGCCGAGGCTCATGTTCGCCACCGCCGGCTCGCCCGGCTGGTGATCCGCGGTGACCCAGTCGATGCCGGCGATGACCTGCGCGTAGGTGCCGCCGCCGCCGTTGTCCAGCACCCGTACGCCGACCAGGGTCACGCCCTTGGCCACGCCGTACGCGGTGCCGCCGACCGTGCCGGCGACGTGGGTGCCGTGGCCGTTGCCGTCGTCGGCGCTGCCGCCGTCGATGGCGTCGAAGCCGGTGACGGCCCGCCCGCCGAAGTCGTTGTGGGAGAAGCGGATGCCGGTGTCGATGATGTACGCGGTGACTCCGGTGCCGTCGTTGGGGTAGGCGTAGCTGTTGTTCAGCGGCAGCGCCCGCTGGTCGATGCGGTCCAGGCCCCAGGACGGGGTGGGGGACTGGGTGTCGGCGATGCTGACGGTGCGGTTCTGCTGGACGTACTCGACGGACGGGTGGGCCGCCAGCCGCTTGGCCGCCCGCTCGGTCAGCCGGGCCTCGAATCCGCGCAGGGCGTCCCGGTAGGTGCGGGCGATGCTGCCGCCGTGCCGTTCGGCGAGGGTCTTGGCGGTGGCCCCGACCTGTGCCCGGCTGACCGCCGAGTCCTTGAGTACGACGATGTACGAGTCGGCGACGGCGGCGGCGTCGCCGGCGTGCACGATCGCACCCTCGGCGGGAGCGGCCTGGGCGGGCGCGGCGACCGCCACCAGGGTGAGTGTCGCCGCAGCGGTGAGGGCGAGGCGCCAGGGACGCCGGGACGGCTGGGAGAGGAGCATCTCCCGCCTCCTTTCGATGCGCAGCCGACCCGTTTGTGACGGGCCGACCGGTGACCGTGGAGCGGACTGACACAGATGGTAGGACCTCAACGCATCGATGTTGAGAGATATAATTCGCCCCGCGAATCGCGTAGCATGGTGGATTTCAGCATCCACGATCATGAATCATTTGGTCGAAACAAGCCGGAAACGTGGGCCATTGGTGGGAGGTGGGCGTTGTCCGTTGTGGATGCTCATAAACGTCCCGTGGTCAGGGCGAGTGTCGGCTGGCGAATCGGGTGTGTCCGCTACTGATCCACATGATTCGACCGGGAATGATTGTCGGACGGCAATTCGTTGCGGGGATGTTCGCAATTCGGTCCCATTGACGAGACGCGTGGACAGACAGCCTGCGGCTCGTCAACCGGGGCTCCGGTGGGAGCCGCGGTAAATGCGTGGCACCGGCCGCGCGTGGGGCGTAAGGATGGCGGCGTGCGGACGTACCCGATGATGCCCTGCCCGGTCGCCGTGCCCGTCGCCACGGGCCGACAGCCGGTCGCGCCCGGGTCCCCGCCACCCGACCCGCCGTCGTGACCGGCGCGTTCCTGGCCGGCGTGGTCGCCGGCTACGGCGTCGCCGTCCCGGTCGGTGCCATCGCGGTGCTCATCGTGGGGCTCACCGCGCGCACCTCGTTCCGGGTCGGTGCCTCCGCCGCGCTCGGGGTGGCCACCGCCGACGGCCTCTACGCCGCGGTCGCGGCGTTCGGCGGCGCGGTCGTGGTCGGCTGGCTCGCCCCGCTCGCCACACCGCTGCGGCTGGTCGCCGTCGCGGTGCTGCTCGCCCTCGCCGCGCACGGCGCGTGGCGGGCGCTGCGCACCGTCGGCCCGACCCGGCCGCCGCCGGGTGCCGACGGTGGTCCGGCCCCCGGTGCGGTGCGGCGCGGGCTGGACACCCCGCTGCGGGCGTACGTCGGGATCCTCGCGCTGACCCTGCTCAACCCGGCCACCGTCGTCTACTTCACCGCGTTGGTGCTCGGTCGCGGTGGCCGGGACGGTTCCGGGGCGGGCACGGCGGCGCTGTTCACCCTCGGGGTGTTCATGGCCTCGGCCAGTTGGCAACTCGTGGTCGCGGCCGGCGGCACGCTGCTCGGCCGAACGCTCACCGGCGCGCGGGGACGACTGGTCACCGCCCTGCTGTCGAGCGCCATCATCGCGGCACTCGCCGTCGCCCTGCTGCTCGGCGGTTGACCCTCCGGAACGGACCGTCGACAGTGTGACGATCTCGTGAAGGTCGCGTTGCGTCGAGCGTGGACGACCTTCTCCCAGAGGATCTTGCCCTGTTCGGCTGATGTTCGTCCTCCGCCGTCCGTCTAGGGTCTGCCCCATCCATCGATCATCCGCACTGCCCGTCGACCCGGACGGTGCGGTGGGTCGCACCCCCTCATCACCAGGGAGACGAGTTGAGGAGCTTCCTCACCCCTCGACCGGGCGGACGGTCCGGACACACCCGGTCACACCGACCCCGCCTGGCCGCCGCGCTGGCCGTGGCATTGGTGGCGACGATGTCACCGGTCCTGCTCACCTCCACCCCGGCCGCTGCCGCCCCGTCGGCCGACGGCCCGTGGCGCAAGGTGGACGGCACACCCGCCGCCACCAAGTCGGGCCGTCCGGCGGCCATCGAGGCGACGAGACTGGCCGCCTACACACTGGACCGGGCCGGCATGGCGCGCCTGCTGGAGAGGGCGCCGGCGGAGCAGCGCCGCGCGGCGGGCCAGCCGCAGCAGGTGGTGTCCCTGCCCGCTCCCGACGGCACGTTCCAGCGGTTCGCGCTGGTCGAGTCGCCGGTGATGGAGCCGGAGTTGGCCGCCGCCCACCCGGAGATCAGCACGTATGCCGGCACCGGCCTGGACGACCCGACCGCGACGATCCGGGCCGACCTCACCCCGCTGGGCTTCCACGCCTCCGTCCGGTCCGCCGACGGGGCCTGGTACATCGACCCGTACTACCACCGCGACCAGAGCCTGTACGCCAGCTACTTCGCCCGCGACCTGACGAACCAGAACGGTGAGTTCGTCGAGCGCGAGGACGTCGAGTCGGCGGCGCACCACCTGCACGACGAGATCGAGGAGGCGCACGACGAGCCGGTCGCCGGCCCGCTGGTGACCCTGCGCACCTACCGCCTCGCCTTCGTCACCGACCCGTCGTACGCCACCTTCTTCGGCGTGGAGAACGTGACCGCCGCGAAGGTCACGCTGATCAACCGGGTGAACCAGATCTACGAGGACGAGACCGCGATCCGGCTCGTCCTGGTCAACGACACCGAGAAGACGAACCTGAACACCCCGGCGTTGGCCACCGAGCCCAACGGCCCCTGCGGCAGCTCCGGCTGCTACACCCCGGCACAGCTCACCGGATGCAGCAGCGGTCTGCTCAACCGCAACCGGATCGTGCTCGGCCAACTCGTCGGCGCGGGCAACTACGACGTCGGCCACATCGGTCTCGGGCTCAGCGGCGGTGGCATCGCCGGTCTCGGCGTGGTCGGCGGCGACGGCAAGGCGCGCGGCTGCACCGGCCTGCCCAACCCGGTCGGCGACTACTTCGCGGTCGACTACGTGGCACACGAGATCGGGCACCAGTTCGCGGGCAACCACACCTTCAACGGCAACCAGTGGAACTGCTCGGGCGGCAACCGCAGCGCGGCCAACTCGTACGAGCCGGGCAGCGGCTCGTCGATCATGGCGTACGCGGGCATCTGCCAGCAGGACAACCTCCAGCCGCACACCGACCCGTACTGGTCGCACCGGACCTACACCGAGATCACGAACTACGTGACGTCGAACCGGCCGGCGATCAACGAGGTGCAGACCGTCTCGCTGCGCGACTTCGACACCGCCGGTGACTCGTTCACCCTCGGCTACGGGGACGCGACCTCGGCGCCGATCGTGCGCGGGGCCAACTACACCACCGCCGGGATCAAGGCCGCCATCGAGTCGATCGCGGGCTGGCCGGCGGGCGCGACGGTCACCGTGGCCGCCTTCGGGGGCAGCGGCACGCTCAACGACACCGGATTCCAGGTCACCTTCGGCGGCACCCTGGCCGCGACCAACGTGGCCCCGCTGACCCTGGGCGACCTCACCGGCGTCACCGGTTTCGTCGGCGAGACCGCCAAGGGCGGTGCCGTCGACAACGGCGGCCACCTGGTCGAGCAGACCACCAACCACGCCCCGGTGGTCACCGTGCCGGACGGCCTCACCATCCCGGTGCGTACGCCGTTCGCGCTCACCGGCAGCGCCACCGACGTCGACGGCGACACGCTCACCTACCTGTGGGAGCAGAACGACCGGGGCGGCAGCGCCGGTACCGCACTGATGAACAACACCAAGACCAACGGACCGCTGTTCCGGGTCTTCGGCGAACCGGCGTGGGTGTCGCCCGAGGACGCCCTGAAGTACCACTCACCGGGCCAGAACGCCGTCACCACCGACTCGACCCGGGTCTTCCCGGACCTCGCGCAGGTGCTGGTCGGCAACACCAACGCCCGGACGGGCGCCTGCCCGACCCCGCCGGCACCACCGGCCAGCGGCAGCGCCTCCAACGTCCCGCCGGAGATCCTGGACTGCTACTCGGAGTTCCTGCCCACCCGGGACTGGGTCGGTGTGAACAACGACCGGACCCTGAACTTCAAGCTCACCGCCCGGGACGGTCGGCCGGGCGGCGGCGGCATCGGCAGTGCCGACATCGCGCTGCGGCTGGCTCCGGACGCCGGACCGTTCCTGGTCACCTCGCAGGCGGAGGCCGCCGTGCTCGACGGTGGTACGTCCCAGACCGTCACCTGGGACGTCGCCGGGACCGACGCGGCACCGGTGAACGTGAGCCACGTGAAGATCACGCTCTCGGTCAACGGTGGCGACAGCTTCCCGTACGTGCTGGCCGAGAGCACGCCGAACACGGGTGGCGCGACGGTGACCCTGCCCAACGTGGCGACCGACGAGGCGCGGATCAGGATCGAGGCGGTCGACAACGTCTTCTTCGCCGTCAACGACGCCGAGTTCGGCGTCCGCTCCGCCCCCGAGGTGTCCACCGACGCCCCGACGGACGGCGTCGGCGTGCAGTACAGCGACGCGCTGGCGCCGACGGTGACGGTCCGGGCGACCGACGCCGACGGTGCCGGATCGGCGCTGACCGCGACCGCCACCGGCCTGCCCGCCGGTCTGGCGCTCACCGTGGCCGGCACCTCCGGGCCGGACACCCGTCCCGGCACCCGGAGCTGGACGGTCACCGGCACCACCTCGGCGGCCCCGGGCACGTACCCGGTCACCGTCACGGTGACCGACGGCACCGGGCTGGTCGGCAGCACCACGTTCACCGTCACCGTCGCCCCGGAGAACGCGGCCGTGACCTGGGCCGGGGACACCCTGGTCAGTACCGCGACCGCCGGTGCCGCCGGTCGCGTCCTGTTGCGGGCGGTGCTGCGGGACAGCTCCGTGCTGCCGTCGTCGGCCGACACCACCGGCGGTGACCTGCGGACCGCCACGGTGACCTTCACCGCGGGCGGGGCCGCGCTCTGCACCGCTCGCGTAGACCTGGTCGCCCCGGCCACCACCACCGGCACGGCGGCCTGCACGGCGACCCTGCCGGCGGGGGCGCACACGGTGACCGCCACGGTCGGTGGCAACTACACCGGGAACACCGCCGCCACGGTGACGGTCGCCCGTTCCGACGGTGGATTCCTCACCGGGGGCGGTCACCTGACCGTCACCCGGTCGGCCGGTACCCACCCGGCGGACCGGGCGTCGAAGGTGTCGGTGAACCTGAACGCGAAGCCGGCCACCGCGAAGAAGGCGGCGTCGGGCCACGCGGAGATCACGTACCGGTCCGGCGGCACCGACTACACGGTGCGGACCAGCGCGGTCGACGGTCTCGGCATCACCTCGGCCGGTAAGTTCGCGTCGCTGCGATACCAGGCCGCGCTCTACGACGGCCGGGGCAAGCTGGTGGCCGCCGGCCTGACCCTGGCCGTGACGGTGACCGACCGGGGTGCTCCCGGGCGGCACGACACCGTGGGGATCACCCTCTGGCAGGGCGGCACCCTGGTCTTCTCGTCCGACTGGACGGGAGCCGGGACCGGCGAGGTGGCGCTGACCGGCGGCAACCTCACCGTGCACTGAGCGGCGGGCAGGCCGGGCAGGTGCGTCCTGCCCGGCCTGCCGTCCGTCGATTGCCACCACCAGAACACCGGTGAGCTCCACCACTCGTCGGAATATCCGCAGGTCGGAGTCGTATTGTCGCGAAGGTAATCCCGATTGCCCAGATAGGAAATCCGGCGACAGGAGGACTCATGGCCAGCACCCTCGACCTGCCCACCCCGCTCGTGTCCACCGAGTGGCTCGCCCAGCACCTCGACCACCCGGACCTGCGGATCCTCGACGCGACCGTGCACCTGGCCCCGCCGAGTGAGGCCGGCCAGGACTGGTCCCAGACCTCCGGCCGCCCCGAGTACCTGACCGCCCACATCCCGTCGGCGGCGTTCGCCGACATCATCGACGACCTCTCCGAGCCGGACGGCGGCTGGTTCACCCGGCCCTCCCCGGAACGCTTCGCGGCGGCGGCGGGGCGACTCGGCATCGGCCCGGACACGGCGGTCGTGGTCTACGCGGCCAACGTCTTCTGGGCCACCCGGGTCTGGTGGCTGCTGCTCGCGAACGGCTTCGACAAGGTGGCCGTCCTGGACGGCGGATTCGGCAAGTGGACCGCCGAGGGCCGGCCGACCCGTGACGGCGAGGAGAGCTACCCGCCCGCGCAGTTCGTCGGTACGCCCCGTCCGGAGCTGTTCGCCGATCTGGACGAGGTCAAGCAGGTGGTGGAGAGCGGCAGCGGAGCCTGCCTGATCAACTCGCTGTCGCCGGAGGACCACCACGCCACCGAGACGATCAGCTACGCCCGCCCCGGTCGGATCCCGGGCAGCCGCAACGTCTTCGTCGCCGCCCTGCTCGACCCGACCGACGGGACCTTCCGGTCGGTGCCGGAACTGCGGGAGATCTTCCAGGAGGTGCAGGCCCAGCCGGGCCGGAAGGTCACCTACTGCGGCGGCGGCATCGCCGCCACCGGTGACGCCCTGGCGCTGCGCCTGATCGGGGAGACCGACGTGGCGGTGTACGACGGTTCGCTGCGCGAGTGGACCAGCGACCCGTCGCTGCCCGTCGAGGTCGGCTGAGCACGCCGCGCCGCCCGTACGCCTTCCGGCCCGCCACGCCGTCGCACTGGCGGGCCGGAAGGCTGTGTGGCGTCGTCTCGGACCCCGGCTCAGCGGGACGGTGTCGACAGGCTCAGCGAGACGGTGTCGCCACGATCTGCCGGAGGGCGGCCCGGACGCCGCCGGTCCGGATCAGACGCAGGGCCTCGACGTAGGCCTCGACGAACCGGGGGGAGTCCGCGAGGGTGCCGAAGAGCGACCGGTCCTCGATGAAGGTGGTCGGGGCGTCCCCGTTGCGCCGCGCGGCAGCCATCAGACCGTCCCGGCGCGGATCCACCACGTCGATCGGCCGGCCCTGTTCGTCGGTGCCTTCGGCGTACCGTGCCCAGGCCGCCACCACGGCGGCGCAGACGCCCACCGGCCCGCCGTCGGCGAGCTGCGCGGTCACCACCGGCAGCAGGAACTTCGGGATCCGGTCCGAGGTGTCGGCGCAGATCCGGGTCAGCGGATCCTGGATCTCCGGGTTGCCGAAGCGCTCGACGACGGTGCGGCCGTACGCCCGGAAGTCGACCCCGGCGATCGGCTTGAGCGTGGGTACCGCCTCCTCGTCGATGTAGCGCAGCAGCAGCGCCCGGACGTCCGGGTCGGTGATGGCCTCGTGCACGTACCGGTGCCCCAGCAGGAAGCCGAAGTAGCAGAGCGCCTGGTGCGTGCCGTTGGCCAGGCGCAGCTTCATCAGCTCGTACGGCTCGACGTCCCCGACGATGTCCACACCGACGTCCTCCAGCGGCGGACGGCCGGCGACGAAGGTGTCCTCCAGCACCCACTGGTGGAACGGCTCGGCGGTGACCGGCCACCGGTCCCGGTAGCCGAAGGTCCGCTCCAGGTAGGCCCGGTCGGCGTCCACCGTCGCCGGGGTCACCCGGTCCACCATGGAGTTCGGGAAGGAGACCTCCTGCTCCATCCACCGGGCCAGCTCGGGGTCCTTCATCCCGGCGAAGCCGAGGAACGCGGCGCGCGACACCTTGCCGTTCTCCTGGATGTTGTCGCAGGACATGACGGTCAAGCCGCCCAGGCCACGGTCCCGTCGCAGGCGCATCGCCTGGAGCACCAACCCGAACGGTGTCGCGTTCGGCACGTCGGCGTCCAGGTCCGCGCGGATCGGGGCGGAGTCACCGGTGAACTCGCCGGTCACCTGGTCGATCCCGTACCCACCCTCGGTGATGGTCAACGACACCACGCGGGTGGCCGGGTCGGCGATGCGCTCCACGACGCCGGTCGGGTCCTGAGGGGCGTACCCGGTGCTGAGCAGCGAGCCGATCACCCGGTTGCGCCGGCTGCCGTCCGGCTCCTTCACCGTCAGCGTGTAGAGGTGGTCCTGCGCGGCGAGCCGGTTGCGGGTGCCCTCGTCGGCGGGGCGGACGCCCACGCCGTGCACCGCCCAGTCCAGTCCCTGCCCCCGGCGCAGCAGTTCGTCGAGGTACATCGCCTGGTGCGAGCGGTGGAAGTGCCCGACACCGAAGTGCACGATCCCGCCGCGCAGTGCCGCCCGGTCGTACCGGGGCGCCTCGACCTCGGTGGGCAGCGAGGTCAGGCTCGCGTTGCTCAGTTCCCTCATCGCTCTTTCCGTTCTGTGGGCCGCAGCGCGGCCAGGTTGCCGCCGGAGATCCGGCAGATGTCGGCCGCGAGGTCCATCGCCTCGCGGGCCAGATCGCGCCACCGCGCCGCGTCCAGGTCGACGCCGTCCTCGGCGAAGCCGCACACCAGGCGGGCGAGGGTGGCGTCTCCCGCACCCATCGTGTCGACGACGGGTCCGGGTCGGTCCGGTACGGGTGCGGTCGCCACGACACCGTCGGCCGTGTGCACCGACACGCCGTCGGCGGCCCGGGTCAGCACCACCACCCGTACCCCCGATCGCAGCAGCTCGGCCACGAACTGCTCGGGGTCCTCGACGTGCAGGTCGGCGAGGTCCTGCAGGCTCAGCTTGACCACGTCGGCGACGGTGGCGAGCCGGCGGAGCCCCGACCGGTAGGCCGCGACATCGCGCACCAGCGTGGGCCGCACGTTGGGGTCGACCACGAAGGTCCGTCCGGTCCGGCGGACGACGTCGACGAGCGCCTGCACCTGGTCGAGGTCGTCCAGCGGGTACGAGTTGACCACCAGGACGGCCCCGCCGCCCATGGTCGCCACGTCCGCCGCCGTGTACGCGTACCGCCGATCGTGGATGGCCGCGGAGAACTCGTAGACCGGCTCTCCCGCCACCCGCCGGGACGTCGCCGTTCCGGTCGGCAGCGCGCAGGACAGCGGTACCAGGGTGACGTCCTCGGCGGTGACCGCCTCCCGCAACCAGTCGCCGAGGCCGTCGGCGGACACCGGTGACACCAGTGCCGCCGGTGTCCCGAGTCGCCGGACGCCGACGGCGAGGTTGAACCCGGCGCCGCCGGGGTGGCGGGCACGGGTGCCGTCCGCGTTCTCGATGACGTCGGCGAGCAGGTCGCCCACCACGACCACGCCGGACGGTGCTGTCCCGGCTCCAGTCGACGCGGTCACTGGAGATTGGTGTGGTTGTGGCTCATCGTGCCGGCCGGGTCCGGCAGCGCCCGCATCAGCTCCAGCACGACGGAGTCGAGCAGGATCAGTGCCGACTGCTCGAAGAGCGTGCCGCCGAACTGTCGGCTGGCGTCCGCCGGCAGGACGATCGAGCCGTCCGCGAGATCCCGTAGTGGGCTCTGACGTTGGTGGGTCACCAGCAGCACCTTCGCACCCTCCGACCGGGCGATCCGGGCGAAGCCGACGCTGACCGGGGTCCGCCCGCTGCCGGACACGATCACCAACGTGTCGCCCGAGCGCACCGACGGTGCGGTGGCCTCGCCGACGAAGTGCGCCGCCAGGCCGAGGTGCATGAATCGCATCGCGGCCATCTGTGCGGCGAGCCCGGAGCGGCCCTGCCCGGAGAGGAACAGTCGGCCGCCGGCCACGTCGTCGAAGCAGGAGACGAAGCGGTCGTACTCGTCGACGGGCAGCGCCGCGAGGACGGACCTCAGCTCGGTGCCGCTCAGGTGCCAGGAGTCGACAGGTCGACCTGTGCTCTGATCCATGCCGCTTCTCCTTCCGGGTCGGTGGCCTCGGTGACGCCCGAGCCGATCACGACGATGTCGGGGGCGACCGCCAGGGCGCGGGCGAGGTTGGCGCGTCCGATGCCGCCGGCCAGGGAGACGCGGAATCCGCGCGCCCGGCGTTGGGCCACCCGGTCGATGTGGTCCTCGGTGCCGAGGCCGGCCCGCCGGGTGTCGGACGGGGCGTGCAGGGCCAACCAGACGTCCTGTGGTGCCCGGCCGTCCAGCAGGGTCTCCGCGTCCAGTTCGCCGTCGAGGATGGTGTCGAGCACCACCTCCCGCCCGTACCGCCGGGCGACCTCGTCGGTGTCGCGGCGGGTGGCGGGGGAGGCGTGCGCGAGCACGGTCATCATGGCGGCCCCGGCGGCGAAGACCATCTCGGCCTCCAGGCGTCCGCCGTCGGCCGTCTTGGTGTCGGCGAGCACCGGTGTGTCCGCGCCGAGTTCCCGGACGGTGCTGATGGCGGCGAGCCCGAAGCGCTTGAGTACGGGCGTGCCGACCTCGATGAGGTCGAAGTACCGGCCGACGCGCGGGATGAGCGCGAAGTGCTCCGGCGCGTCGATGGCGAGTTGCAGTCGGATCGCCACGGCCTAGCCCTTCGGCTCGGGAGCGTGCAGACCGGTGATCACCTTCAGCAGCGAGTCCGGGGTGAACGACGACGTCGGCTCGTCGGCCACGACCCGGCCCAGGCGCAGCACGACGATGCGGTCGGTCACCTGGAGCACGTGCGGCAGCGTGTGCGAGATGAAGATGACGCCCAGACCGCGTTCCCGCGCTCCCGCGATCACCTTCAGCACCTCACCCGACTGTCGGGCACCGAGGTGGTTGGTGGGCTCGTCCAGGATGATCACCTTGCGTGCCCAGGCGACGGCACGGCCGATGGCCACGGCCTGCCGCTGCCCACCGGAGAGCTGGTTGACGTTGCGACGTACGCCGGTGGTCAGGCCGATCCCGGCCCGCTCCAACTCCTCGTGCGCGACCCGGGCCATCGCCTTGTTGTCGAGGAACCCGAGCTTGCCGAGCAGCCCCGGCCGTCGGCGTTCCCGTCCGAGGAAGACGTTGCCGCTGATGGTGAGGTCGGGGCAGAGGCCCGAGTCCTGGTACAGCGTCTCGATGCCCGCCTGGAGCGCGTCGTGCGGCGACTTCCACTCCTGCGGCACGCCGTCGAGATAGACGCTGCCGGTGTCCGGCCGGTGCGCGCCGGAGAGGACCTTCACCAGGGTCGACTTGCCGGCTCCGTTGTCGCCGACCAACCCGATGATCTCACCGGCCCGGACGGACAGGTTGACGTCGGTCAGCGCCCGGACGCTGCCGTAGGACTTGGTGACCTCGCGGGCCTCGTAGATGGGTGCGTCAGCCACGGCCGGCTCCCCTCCTGGTACGGACGTTGATCTGCTGGACGCCGACCGCCACCGCGATCAGGACGCCGATGACCACCTGCTGCCAGTTCGGTGCGACGCCGATCAGGATCAGGCCGCTCAGCACCGCCGTCGTGATGAGCGCGCCGAGCACGGTGCCGGACATCCGCCCGATGCCACCGGCCAGGCTGGTGCCGCCGATGACCGCCGCGGCGATCGCCGCCAGCTCCTGGCCCTGTCCCGAGGTGGGCGAGCCCGAGCCGAGCCGGAAGTAGACGAACACGCCGGCCAACCCGGCCAGCAACCCGGCCAGCATGTACACCTTCAACAGGTGCCGTTCGACGTTGATCCCGGCACCCCGGGCGGCGAAGCCGTTGGATCCCACCGCGTACGTCCAGCGGCCGAACCGGGTGAAGCTGAGCGTCAGCCACGCGACCGCCAGCACGGCGAGCACGACGATCAGTGGGATGGTCAGCAGGTTCAGGTACTGCGTGTTGCCGAGCCGGATCACCTCGGCGGGGCCGCCGGCGATCTGGACCCCGCCGGTCAGCACCAGGGTCAGCCCGGCGGCGGCGCCCATGGTGGCCAGCGTGGCGATGAACGGTGCCAACTTGGCCCGGGTGATGAGCAGCCCGTTGACCAGGCCGACCGCGAGACCGGTGGCGAGGGCCACCACCACGCCGACGGCGATCGTCGTGGCGGTGGCCGTGCCACCCTCGTTCAGGGATCTCATCGTCATCGCGCAGGCGACGCCGCTCAGCCCGAGCGTGGACCCGACCGACAGGTCGATGCCGCCGGTGATGATGACGTACGTCTGCCCGATCGCCAGCAGGATGACCGGGGCCCAGTCCTGCAGGATGTTGGCGAAGGCGAACCGGCTGAAGAACAGCGGGTTCATCGCCGTGAAGAAGACCACCATGACGACGAGGACGCCGAGCAGGATCACGTCCTGCCGCATCAGTGTCGCCAGCAGGCGGCTGCCGCGCGTCTCGCTCGCCGCCTGTGTGGTGTCGGCCGTCATGGCGCTCCTCCTCTGGAGATCCGCATTCCCCTGGTCGCCGGCTACTGGGTCGGGTACTGGTACTGCTCGGTCTCGGCCAGGTTGTCGTTGGTCATCACCACGTTCGTCATCACGACGTCCTTCTCGATGCCGTCGACGTTCTGGTCGCGGATCGTGTCCACCAGGTTCTGCAGGGCGAGCGCGGCCTGGTCGCCGGGCTTCTGCGCGACCAGGGCGCTGTAGATGCCGGCCTTGAGGTCGGCCACCTGGTTCTCGTACGCGTCGTAGCCGATGAGCTTGACCTGCTCGGCCTTGCCCGCGTTGCGCAGCGCGGCCACGGTGCCGGAGCCGGAGGTACCGTCCACGGCGAAGATGCCCTTGAGGTTCGGGTGCTTCAGCAGGATCGTGTTGACCGCGGAGGTCGCCCGGGCCGGCTGGCTGTTGGCGTACTCCTTGCCGACGAGGGTGATGCCCGGGTACTTCTTCAGCTCCTCGGTGAAGCCCTCTTCGCGGAGCTGGTTGGTGGTCGCCGTCGGCGAGCCGGACATCAGGAAGACCTCACCGGACTCCCCGATCTGCTCGGCCAGGGTCTGCGCCGCCTGCCGGCCGCCCTCGCGGTTGTCGCCGGTGATCGCCGAGGTGAGGTAGCTCTGGTCGGTGACCGTGGTGTCGACGGTCACGACCGGGATGTTCGCCGACTGCGCCTTGGTGACGCTGGGCTGTAGCGCGTCCGGGTCGGTGGGGACGAGGACGAGCCCGTCCACCCGCTGGGTGAGCATCGAGTCGACGAACGGGATCTGCGACTGCGGCGAGTACTCGTCGGGCGCGCCCTGCCACAGCAGCCTGATGCCCAGCTCCTGTGCCTTCGCCTCGGCACCGACCTGCATGGCCTTGAAGAACGGGTCGGAGGCGATGCCCGGGACGAACCCGATGGTGAGCTGCCCCTCGCCGCCGTCCCCGGCGGAGTCGTTCCCACAGGCGGCCACCGAGAAGGCGAGCGTGCCGGCCATGGCTACACCGATAACTGTCCGGAATGTCCTCTTCATGCCACCAGATCCTTGTCGACTAGTCAGACCAACCTCAGGGGAGTTCCGCCTCCCGTAGTCCTGCCGGGCCGTGTCGCGCCGTCGGACATCCCCACCAGCGCTCCGATGGATGCGCAACCGCTTGCGCACCTCGAAGATGGCGGAACTTTACCCCCGCGCAACCGCTTGCGCAAGGGCTTGCTTTTGGCTAGATTGAGCTCCTTCTCGCCGTGGTCCCCGCAGTCGCGGGGCCGGTCGCGAGCCGGGGGAAAGGGTGCAAAACGACGTGGCGACGATGGCCGAGGTAGCGCGGATCGCCGGGGTGTCGACGACGACCGTGTCCCATGTGCTCAACAAGACACGCAAGGTCGCCCCGGAGACCGAGGAACTCGTGCGCAAGGCGTTGGAGTCGACCGGCTACCGGCACAACCTCGCCGCCCGGGCCCTGGCCACCCAGTCCACGGACACCATCGGGCTGGCGATGTCCGTGGTCACCAACCCGTACTTCGCCGCGCTCATCCGGGACATCGAGCGGCACCTGCGCCGGGCCGGGTACACCCTGATCCTGGCCGACACCAACGACGACCCCGAGGTCGAGTTGGACGTCATCAACCACCTGCTGGCCCGGCGGGTGAGCGGCCTCATCGTGAATCCGCTCGAAGGCAACAGCGAACTCACCCAGTGCCTGCGGAAGCTGCTCGACGATCAGTTGCCGACCATCTTCCTCGACCGCCGGTCGGCGCTTCCGGGCGACCAGGTGTACTCCGAGTGCCTGGACTCGATCCATCACCTCACCGCCCACCTGGCGGCCCAGGGGCACCACCGGATCGGCTACGTGCGGGGTGCCGTGCGGGAGATGTCGGCCCAGGACCGGCTCGCCGGCTACCACCGGGCCGTCGCCGAGTTGGGGCTGGCGGACGATCCGAGTCTGGTCATCGCCGGTGAGTCCGACGAACGCGTCACCGAGCAGCGTCTCCTCGAACACCTCGCCTCGGACGGTCCGGCCACCGCCCTGGTCGTCTCGAACAACCAGATGACCCTCGGCGCGCTGCGCGCCATCCGGCGTGCCGGGCTGAAGGTGCCCCACGACATCGCCCTGGTCTGCTACGACGACTTCGAGTGGGCCGACCTGTTCGACCCGCAGATCTCGGCGATGGCGCAGGACGCCGCCCGGCTCGCCTCGACCGCCGTGGAACTCCTGCTCGCCCGGATCCGGCGACCGGACCGGGTGCCGCAGTCCGTGGTGGTGCCGGCCACCTTCCGGCACCGCGACTCGTGCGGATGCGGACGCGGCACCCACCCGGCACCGGGGAGCGTGGACAGTGTCCTGGCCGCCGGCTGACACGCTCACGCTCGCCGAACTCGCCGACCGCGCCCGGGCGATGTCGGCGGGTGCCGACCGGACGCTCATCGGCATCGTCGGTCCGCCCGGCGCCGGCAAGAGCACCGTCGCGGAGGCCCTCGTCCGGCTGCTCGGTCCGGACGCCGTCCTGGTGCCGATGGACGGCTTCCACCTGAGCAACGAGGTCCTCGCCGCACTCGGCCGCGCCGACCGCAAGGGCGCTGCGGACACCTTCGACGCGGACGGCTACCTCGCCCTGCTCCGCCGACTACGCGACCAGACCGACGAGGTCGTCTACGCGCCGACTTTCCGCCGCGACATCGAGGAGCCGATCGGTTCCAGCATCCCGGTGCCCCGCACCACCCCGATCGTCGTCACCGAGGGCAACTACCTGCTGCTCGACTCCCATCCGTGGAAGTTCGTCCGCGACCTGCTCGACACCACCTGGTATCTGGAGGTGGCCGAAGAGGTACGCCTCGACCGGCTCGTCGCCCGCCACGTCGCCTTCGGCAAGACGCCCGACGCGGCCCGGGCCTGGGCGAAGGGCAGCGACCAGGCCAATGCGGCCGTCATCGCCGAGTCGAGCCGCTCCGCCGACCTGCTGGTCCACCTCGCGGCGAGCGACTGAGGGGCCCGCCGCCACCTGTCCCCGCCCGGCGGTGCCGTCCCGCCCGCCCGCCTGCCGTAAGGTCGGGTGATGAGCAGCCGACCCGCCGCCGGGGGAGGCCGGTGGGTCGAGGTCGACCCGGCCCGGACCGAACGCTGGGTGGCCGGCTTCGCCGACCGGCACGGCCCGTTCGCCGCCACCGCACAGGAGTACGGACTCCTGCTCGCCGCCCCGGACGGTGCCACCGCCGAACTGCACACCCCACCGGGCGCGCCGGTCACCGCCGACCTGGAAACCTTCGTCGCGGAGGCCGTCGTACCCCGCCGGATCGGACTGCTGCTGGCGCGCAAGGGCGCGGTGGCGGTCGGCGTCGCGGAGGGGGAGGAGCTGCCGGTACACAAGGTCGACACGCGGTACGTGCAGGGGCGTACCGCGGCCGGTGGCTGGTCGCAGCAGCGGTTCGCCCGGCGGCGCGACAACCAGGCCAAGGCCGCGCTCGCCGACGCGGTCGACCTGGCGGTCCGCCTGCTGCTGCCACAGGCAGAGCGGCTGGACGCGGTGGTGGCCGGTGGCGACCGGCGGGCCGTGGACACCGTGCTGGCCGACCGTCGGCTCACCGCACTCGCCGCGCTGCGCGCCGACCGGCTGCTCGACGTACCCGAGCCTCGGTATGCGGTGCTGCTGGCCGCGACCGCCGCCGCCCGCGCCGTGCACATCCTGATCCGCGACCCCGACTGAGCGGCACGGACCGGCCCCGGTCGACGCCTCCGACGAAGGGCGTCGACCGGGGCGGTCCGCACCGCGTCAGATCGCGCCGCTGAAGGTGTCGCAGGAGGCCGGGGTGCCGGATTCGTAGCCGCGGCTGAACCAGCGCTTGCGGTCCGCCGAGGAGCCGTGCGTGAACTCCTCCGGGTTCACCGGTCGGTCGGCGCGCCGGGAGATGGCGTCGTCGCCGATGGCCTCGGCGGTGTCGATGGCCTCGGCGATGTCCTGCTCGGTGATGCTGTTGAAGATCTTCTGGCCGCGATCGTCGGCGGTGCCGGTGGCGTTCTTGGCCCAGGCGCCGGCGAAGCAGTCGGCCTGCAACTCCAGGCGCACCGACAGGTCGTTGGCGTTGCCGGGGTCGCGCTGCTGCTGGCGGCGGACCTGCTCGTTGGTGCCGAGCAGGTTCTGCACGTGGTGGCCGTACTCGTGGGCCAACACGTACGGCTGGGCGAACTCACCGGTGGCGCCGAGCTGCGTGGCGAGCACCTCGTAGAAGGAGAGGTCGATGTAGACCAGCGAGTCGGCCGGGCAGTAGAACGGGCCGACGCCCGAGTCGGCCTGACCGCAGGCGGTGCTGACGGCCTGGTCGAAGAAGACGGTACGGGTCGGCCGGTACTGCTCGCCGAACGCCTCGGGCAGGGCGGTGCGCCAGTACGCCTGGATCGAGTTGACGTAGAGGTTGTTGCGGCAGTCGAGCTGCTCCAGCGCGTCCGGGGCCTCGCAGCGCTGCTCCAACGCGGTGTTGTCGCCCTGCTCGCCGCCGCCGGTCATGGCGTTCAGTCCGAAGCCGCCACCGACCAGCGCCACCAGCACGGCGATGACGAGCCCGACGATGCCGCCGCGGCCACCGCCGATCGGGATGGGGATGCCCAGCCCGCCGCCGCCTCCACCGCCGCCTCGCCGGTCCTCCACCTGGCTGGTGTCGATCCGCGCGTTCTCGTTCAGCTCCATCATGACCCCGATCAGTCGGTGGCTCGCGGGCCGGAACCGTTCCGGACGGCGAATCGGTACCCGACGATCTTGCTCGGTAATCCGCGTTCGCCGTTCACCGGGGCCCGGTACAATCGAGCCGTGCTGCTCTGCGAAGGCTGAACGCCCCGCGCCGACGGGTCACCATGATCCGCCGGCGCTTTCGTGTGCCCTGAGTCAGCCCTGCGGATCCCGAGAGCGAGTACCCCGACATGATCACTGCCAGCGGCCTGGAACTGCGCGCCGGTGCCCGGATCCTGCTGTCCGACACCACGCTGCGGGTGCAGCCGGGGGACCGGATCGGCCTGGTCGGCCGCAACGGCGCCGGCAAGACCACCACGCTGAAGGTGCTGGCCGGTGAGGGCCAGCCGTACGCCGGGCAGGTCGACCGGCGCAGCCCCGTCGGCTATCTGCCGCAGGACCCCCGTACCGGCGACCTGGAGGTCACCGGCCGCGACCGGGTGCTCTCCGCGCGGGGCCTGGACACCCTGATGGCCGGGATGAAGGACCTGGAGGCGAAGCTCGCCGACGGCGGTGACGAGAAGCTGGTCCGTCGGTACGGCGCGCTGGAGGACCAGTTCGCCGCGCTCGGCGGGTACGCGGCCGAGGCCGAGGCGGCGCGCATCTGCGCCAACCTGGGGCTGCCCGACCGGGCCCTGGCCCAGACCATCGGCACCCTCTCCGGTGGTCAGCGTCGTCGCATCGAGCTGGCCCGGATCCTGTTCCGGGACGCGGGCGACAACGGTGGCGGCATCCTGCTGCTCGACGAGCCCACCAACCACCTCGACGCCGACTCGATCACCTGGCTGCGCGGCTTCCTGGCCAACCACAAGGGCGGTCTGGTGGTCATCTCGCACGACGGTGACCTGCTGGAATCGGTGGTCAACAAGGTCTGGTTCCTGGACGCCACCCGTTCCGTGGTCGACGTCTACAACCTGGGCTGGAAGGCGTACCTGGAGGCGCGGGAGACCGACGAGCGGCGACGCCGCCGGGAGCGGGCCAACGCCGAGAAGAAGGCCGGCGCGCTGATGGCCCAGGCGGACAAGATGCGGGCGAAGGCCACCAAGACGGTGGCCGCGCAGAACATGGCCCGCCGGGCCGAGCGCCTGATGTCGGGTCTGGAGGAGGTCCGGGTCGCCGACAAGGTGGCCAAGGTGCGGTTCCCGGCCCCGGCGGCGTGCGGCAAGACTCCGCTGACCGCGAACAGCCTGTCCAAGTCGTACGGGTCGCTGGAGATCTTCACCGACGTCGACGTGGCGGTGGACCGGGGTTCCCGGGTGGCCATCCTGGGGCTCAACGGCGCCGGCAAGACCACGCTGCTGCGGATGCTCGGCGGGTTGCTCAAGCCGGACACCGGCGAGGTACGGCCCGGGCACGGGCTGCGGCTGGGCTACTACGCGCAGGAGCACGAGACGCTCGACGTCGGGCGGACCGTGCTGGAGAACATGCGGGCCGCCTCGATCGAGCAGACCGACACGGAACTGCGCAAGATCCTCGGTGCGTTCCTCTTCTCCGGTGAGGACGTGGACAAGCCCGCCGGGGTGCTCTCCGGTGGCGAGAAGACCCGGTTGGCGCTGGCGACCCTGGTCTGCTCCGGCGCGAACGTGCTGCTGCTGGACGAGCCGACCAACAACCTCGACCCGGTCAGCCGGGAGCAGGTGCTCGACGCGATCGCCCGGTACCCGGGGGCGATCGTCCTGGTCACCCACGACCCGGGCGCGGTGTTGGCGCTCAAGCCGGACCGGGCCATCCTGCTGCCCGACGGCGACGAGGACGCCTGGAGCGACGACCTGCTGGAACTGGTCGAACTGGCCTGACCGGATGCAAGGAAGGGCACCCTGCTAACGCCCGGTGTATAGGAGGGGTCCCTTCCTAACCCACACCGGGTCAGCGGGCGAGGGCGCGGTCGTCGAGGGCCGGTCCGGTGTGCCGGCACGCTCTCGGGTGCCGACTGTCGTCACCTATCGGGAAGCTGACATTGCATAGCGTGTCGGTTGGCGAATAGTTGATATCTGGCGCATGATCGTTCGAGGCGGTCTAATAGGTGGGACCGTATCCGAACCGCACAGTCTGGGACGTGAGGACACAGCATGGCAGCCACTGGCACAGCCACCAGCACTGAGAAGGGTCGCCGGATCGTCGGAGCCGAGCGTCAGACGCTCGCCAAGGACCTCGTCAAGCGGTACACCGGAGGAGAGAGCATCCGTGCTCTCGCGGCCTCGACCGGCCGATCCTACGGGTTCATCCACCGCGTGCTCACCGAGTCCGGGGTGCAGCTGCGGCAGCGCGGCGGCGCCCGGCGCCGCAAGAAGGCGTGACCCGCCCGTCAGCGTCGTACACCACCACCGCGACCCGGGCCGCCCGGTGACCACCGAGGCGACCGGGGTCCGGCTGGAGTGTGACGGGCCGATCGCCACGGTCACCCTGTGTCGGCCCGACGTGCTCAACGCGCAGACCCCGTCGATGTGGCGCGCGATGAGCGATTTCTCCCGGGACCTGCCCGGTGACGTACGTGTCGTGGTCGTCCGGGGTGAGGGGCGGGCGTTCTCCGCCGGCCTCGACCTGGCGGTCGTGGGCGCCACCGGGCCGGGATCGTTCGCCGAGCTGGCTGCGCTGCCGGAGGCGGAGTGCGCCGACCGGATCGCCGCCCTGCAGGGCGGCTTCACCTGGCTGCACCGTCCGGACGTCATCTCCGTCGCGGCCGTGCAGGGGCATGCCATCGGTGCCGGGTTCCAGCTCGCCCTCGCCTGCGACCTGCGGGTGCTGGCGCAGGACGCGAAGCTGTCCATGGCCGAGGTGACGCTGGGCCTGGTCCCGGACCTGGCCGGCACGAAGCGCCTGGTGGAGTTGGTCGGCTACGCCCGTGCGCTGGAGATCTGCACCACCGCCCGGCGGATGGACGCCGCCGAGGCGGACCGGCTCGGCCTGGCCACCCTGGTGGTGCCGAACGCGGAGCTGGACGACGCGGTGCGCGACCTCACCGCCGGGTTGGTGGCGCACCAGCGTGACGCGGTGGTGGAGATCAAGGCGCTGCTCGCCGGTGCGTCCGGGCGGACGCACGCCGAGCAGCAGCGGGCCGAGCGGGAGGCACAGACCCGACGGATCCGCGATCTCGCCGGGTACGCAGAATAGTAAGGACCGTTCGGGAAGATCCGGGTTACTCACGAGGTTGTCGTAGCTGTCGGGAGAATTGACCCGACGGCGTACTGAGGCCCTTCCCGGAGGTGTGTGTGTCCAACCCGATGGCCGCCGGCGGCATGGGCGGTTGGAGCATGCTGCGATCGATGCGTAACGGTGACGAGATCTCCAGTCACCGGTTGCAGCGCGGGGTGGCCCAGCGGATCGTGGCGTTCGCCCGGCCGTACCGGCGCGACATCGTCGTGTTCCTGCTGACCGTGATCGTCGCGGCGGTGATCGGGGTGGCCACCCCGTTGCTCGCCGGTCAGGTCATCGACGCGATCACCCGGGGCGGCTCCGAGGCCGGCGCGCTGGTGATCCGGTTGGCGTTCTTCATCGCCGGCCTGGCCGTCGCCGACGCGATGCTCTCCCTCGCGCAGCGCTGGTATTCGGCGCGCATCGGCGAGGGCATCATCCTCGACCTGCGTACCCGGGTCTACGACCACGTGCAGCGGATGCCGTTGCAGTTCTTCACCCGCACCCAGACCGGTGCGCTGGTCAGCCGGCTCAACAACGACGTGATGGGGGCCCAGCGGGCCTTCACCTCGACGCTCTCCGGCGTGGTCAGCAACGTGATCCAACTGCTGCTCACCGCCGCCGTGATGCTCACCCTCTCCTGGCAGATCACCGCGTTGTCGCTGGTGCTGCTGCCGGTGTTCATCATCCCGGCCCGCCGGGTGGGCCGGCGGCTGGCCGAGATCACCCGCGAGTCGTACAACCTCGACGCCAAGATGAACGCGACCATGACCGAGCGGTTCGGGGTCGCGGGCGCGCTGCTGGTGAAGCTCTTCGGCCGTCCCGACGCCGAGGCCGGCCGGTTCGCCGCCCGCGCCGAGCGGGTCCGGGACATCGGCATCACCTCCGCGATGTACTCGCGGACGTTCTTCGTGGCGATGCTGCTGGTCGCCTCGCTGGCCCAGGCGCTCACCTACGGGCTCGGCGGATGGCTGGCGGTCACCGGCGAGGTCAGCGCCGGTACGGTCGTGACGCTCGCGTTGCTGCTCACCCGGCTCTACGGTCCGCTCACCGCGCTGAGCAACGTCCGGGTCGACGTGATGAGCGCGCTGGTCTCGTTCGACCGGGTCTTCGAGGTGCTCGACCTGGACCCGGCGATCAAGGAGCGGCCCGACGCCGTCCCGGTGCCCCGCGACGCCGGCCGGGTCGAGTTCCGCGACGTGCGCTTCCGCTACCCGAGCGCCGCCGAGATCTCCCTCGCGTCGCTGGAGGAGGTCGCCACGCTGGACCGTACGGTCAACGAACCGGTGCTCAAGGGCGTCTCCTTCCGGGTCGAGCCCGGGCAGATGGTCGCCCTGGTCGGGCCCTCCGGCGCGGGCAAGTCCACGCTGTCCATGCTGATCTCCCGCATCTACGACGTCAGCGACGGTCAGGTGCTGGTCGGCGACGTCGACGTACGCGACGCCACCCTCGACTCGCTGCGGGACGAGATCGGTGTGGTCACCCAGGACTCGCACCTGTTCCACGAGACGATCGCCGAGAACCTGCGCTACGCCAAGCCGGACGCCACCGACGACGAGCTGTGGGCGGCACTGGCCGGCGCGCAGGTCGCCGACCTGGTCCGGGCGCTGCCCGACGGGCTGGACACCACCGTCGGCGAGCGCGGCTACCGCTTCTCCGGCGGCGAGAAGCAGCGCATCGCGATCGCCCGGCTGCTGCTCAAGGCACCGTCGATCGTGATCCTCGACGAGGCGACCGCGCACCTCGACTCGGAGAGCGAGGCGGCGGTGCAGCGGGCGCTGGCGGTGGCGCTGACCGGGCGTACCGCGTTGGTCATCGCGCACCGGCTCTCCACGGTCCGCGACGCCGACCAGATCCTCGTCCTCGACGAGGGCCGCATCGTCGAGCGTGGGCGGCACGACGAGCTGGTCGCCGTCGGTGGCCTCTACGCCGAGCTGTACCGCACCCAGTTCGCGGTCGCCGACTCGCCGACCCCGCACACCGACCAGGCCATGATGGAGCCGGTGATCATCCCGTCGCGGGAGTACCTCGCGGACGAGGCGCTGCCGCCCGCCGCCGCCAACTGACCGCCGTTCACTGCCGGTTCGTCGCCTCGCGGAGTTCGGCGAAGGCGGCACCGAGCGCCTGCGGGGTGTAGTGGGCGTTCAGGCCACTCGGGTTGGGCAGCACCCAGAGACGGGCGCCGGCCAGCGACTCGGGCTGCCGACCGAAGGTGGCCTTCGGGCGGGCGAAACCGATCCGGTACGCGGTCACCCCGACCACCGCCACCCAACGCGGTCGGTACGCGGCCACCTTGCCGGTCAGCTCCCGTGCCCCGTCCACCAGTTCGGCGGCGGACAGTTCGTCGGCGCGGGCGCTGGCCCGGGCCACCACGTTGGTGATGCCCAGCCCGAGCCCCGGCAACTCGTTCTGCTCGCTGGGATGCAGCAGGCGCGGAGTGAACCCGCCCCGGTGCAGTGCCGGCCAGAACCGGTTGCCGGGGCGGGCGAAGTGCCAGCCGGTCGCGGCCGACCACAGCCCGGGGTTGATCCCGACGAACAGTACGTCCAACCCGGGCACGATGACGTCCGGCAGCAGCCGGTCCACCGCCGCCGCCAACTCCTCGCGGGTCGGCCGGTACCCCCGGTCCACGCGACCGGTCCGCGGCGCAGGTCCGGGACCCGGTTCCGCCGCGCGGCGAGTGCGCCGGCTCGGGCCGTCGCCCGGCTGCCCGGCCCCAGGCCGCCCGGTCTCCGGCTGGCCGCTCTCCGGTTGCCTGGTCACAGGCCGCGCAGCGCGCCGCCGTCGACCGGGATGGTGACCCCGGTCAGGTAGCTCGCGGCCGGGGAGAGCACGAACGCGGCCACCCTCCCGAACTCGTCGGGGTCGCCGATGCGGCGCAGCGGGATGCCGGCCTCGGCCTCGGCGCGGGCCCGTTCGGGGTCGCCGCTGGCGGCGAAGAGTTCCCGGTTCCGGTCGGTCATGATCCGTCCCGGCAGCAGCCCGACCACCCGTACGCCCCGAGGGCCGTACTCGTCGGCGACGTCCTTGGCGACCCCGGCCAGACCGGGGCGCAGCCCGTTGGAGATGCCCAGCCCGGTGACCGGGCCCCGCGCCGAGGTGGACAGCACCAGTGCGATGGCGCCTCCGTCGGGCAGCGCCCCGGCCACCGTGCGCACCGTTCGTACGCTGCCCAGGAAGATGGTCTCGAAGGCCGCTCGCCACTGGTCGTCGTCGACCGAGGCGGCGCTGCCGGGAGGCGGCCCGCCCACCGACACCAGGGCGCCGTCGAGTCGGCCGAAGTGCTGGTGCGCGGCCTGCACCAGCCGTTCGGGCGTATCCGGGTCGGTGAGGTCGGCGGTGATGCCGACGGCGTGCTCCGGTCCGCCGAGGGCGGCGGTGGCGGCGGCCACCGTGTCGGCGTGCCGGGCCGAGAGCACCACCCGGGCGCCGTCGGCGACCAGGCACCGTGCCGTGGCGTGACCGAGGCCGCGCGAGGCGCCGGTGAGCACGTACACCCGGTCGGTGAGTCCTAGATCCATGCCACCGATCCTGCCGCAGCCGGTGCACGTCCGGCATCCCCGGGTCCGCGCACCGCCGCTGGCCCGGATGTAAGGAGGGGGCCCTTCCTATACCGCAGGCGTTAGCAGGGTGCCCTTCCTTACGTCCGGAGGAGGCGTACGCGGCCGGCTAGTTGGACCGCGACAGCGCCGTCGACGCGTGCGAGTGCGGGGGATCGGCGGGGGCGTGGTGCCCGCCGGCCGTCGTAGCGCAGGGTGGCCTCCCGCACGGCGAGTTCCTCGGCGCCCAGCGGTGGCAGTTCGGCGCGGTCGCGCAACGCGCGGGCGAGGTCCCAACCGTCGCGCAGGCCGCCACCGGTGGGCCGGTCGGCGGCCCAGGTGAGGAAGGTCGACGGCCAGCGTGCGCCCAGGGCGGCGCTGAGCAGCGGCCAGTGCCGGGCGACCTCACCGGCCCGCTTGCGCAGCAGTGCCGCGCGCGCGGCGGCCAGCGGTGCGGGAGCGAACCCCGGAGGCGGCGGGCCACCGGCCACCAGCGCGGCCACCAGTCGTGCCTGTCGCTCGGCCAGCGTGTCGCCCGGCGTGGGCGGCTCGTCGGCGTCGGCGCTCACGTCACCACCGGGAATCCGCAGGCGGTGGCGATGGCGTCCAGTTCGGCGTGCAGCTCGGCGGCGGGTGGGTAGTGCCCGTCGCGCTCCAGCATGACCGCCGGTGGCCGCTGGCGTGCGCACAACTCGGCGAGCAGGTCGATGACGTCCTGACCGATCGGGTCGGTGTGGGTGTCGTGGTAGAAGCCACCGTGGTCGGCGCCACCGGCGACGTGCACGTACGCGACGCGCTCCAACGGCAGCCGGTCCAGCAGGTCCAGCGGATCGGTGGCCCGGTTACGGGCGTTGGCGTGCACGTTGGCGATGTCGAGTAGCAGCAGCGCGTCGGTGCGGTCCAGGATCTCGGTGAGGAAGTCGGCCTCGTCGAGTTCGTCGTCCGGCCAGTCGAACAGCGCGGCGATCGGCTCCAGCGCGATCGGCACCGGCAGGTCGGCCCGGGCTCGCGCGACGTTGGCGCAGACCACGTCGACCGCCTCGCGGGTGCGGGGCAGCGGCAGCAGGTGCCCGGCCTCCAGCCCACCGGCCCGGACGAAGGCGATGTGTTCGCTGACCAGAGGCGCTGACACCAGTTCGGCGACCGCCGCCAGGTGGCCCACCCGGGCCGGCTCGACCGGTTCGGTGCCGCCGAGGGAGAGTCGTACCCCGTGTGGCACCACCGTCACGCCGCGTCGACGCAGCGCGACCAACCCGTCCGGTGGGTCGGCGGGGGACACCCCCTCGGCGACCACCTCGACGAAACGCAGGCCGGGCAGATCGGCGACGAATCCGGCGATCTCCGGCCGCCAGCCGATGCCCACCCCGTGCGGGCCGGTCATCCGCCGCACCCACCACCGCCGCACCCGCCGCCGCCTCCGCCACCGCCACCGCAGCCGCCGCCGCTGTCGCTCGCGCCCGCAGTGCTGCCACCGCCGCAGGCGGCGGTACCGCTGGTGCCGGTCGCCGCCTGGCGCTGGAGCTCGGCCTGCTGGGCGAAGGTGGGGTCCATGGCCCAGATCGTGGCGCTGCCGTAGAGGGCCACCGCCATCGCGGTGCCGGCAGCACCGTAGGTGGCGTACGACGGATTGCTGCGGGGCGCCAGGTGGTGGTTGCGCATGCGGAGCAACCGCAGCGCCGCGTCGGCGGCCTTGGTCCGTCGGGGCACCAGGGCGAACAGCAGGGTGCTCAGCACGCTCAGTGCGAGGACGACGACGATGAGATACCAGACCGGTCGCCCGTTGGCCACGCCGGCGAAGATGCGCGCGATGCCGACTGCGGACAGCACGGCCATCAGCAGCGGGCCGATCCGCAGGGCCGTCCGCTGTTCCGGGGTGACCAGCAGTCCGTGCCGGTCCAGGTCGTCCCGCAGCTCGGTGAGTGCCCGGCTCACCCACTCGGTCGCGATGACCCGGCGGGCGGGGAGGCGTTGACCGGCGGCGTGGTGGACGGCGCGGTCGAGCGGGGTCGCGCCGGGAGGCAGGGCGGCGTCGGCGGTCAGCCGGTGCTGCTTGTCGACCCCGATCACGCCCTGTCCGCGCAGCGCGCCGATGGCGGTCCAGACCGCCAGGTTCTCGCCGCCGTTGAGGTAGGCGACCTGCTGCGGGCCGAGCTGGTCGGCGGGGGGCGAGGAGCGGCCGGACAGCACCGCCCGGCGGTGGATCAGGGTGCCGACGACGAGGACGAGCGCCGCCGCCAGGTAGAGAAACAGGAAGGTGCGGCTGGGAATGCCCCAGGTGTGGAAGTCCGCCACGGGATCCGTCATGGCCTGCTCCTGTCGCGCGAAGGGGACGCGCACTCATTGTGGAGCGCGGACGCCACCGTGCCGAGGCCGGGACAGCGGGGTTATCGCGCCGTTACCGGCCGTTCAGCGGCGGCGGACGGCTTCCTCGACCAGATCGAGGACGGGACCGAGGTCACCGGCGGGTCGCCCCATGGCCAGGTGCAGGACCAGGCCGTCGTAGGCGAGTTCGAGGAAGCGGGCCAGCACGTCGATGGGTACGTCCTCGCGCAGCACTCCGGCCTCGCGTTGCCGGGCCAGGCGTTCCCGGGTGGCTTCGGCGATCGCCGCCGAACGCTCGGCCCATCGCTTGGCGAAGGCCGGATCGGTCCGTAGCCGTCGGGAGACCTCCAGTTGGCTGCCGAGCCATCCGGTGGTGTCCGGGGAGACCGCGCGGGCCAACAGGTCCCGCATGACCTGGACCAGACCGTTGCGGGCGACGGTCTCCACCATGGTCGCCGCGTCGTCCTCGGCGACGGCCAGGAAGAGCGAGTCCTTGTCGCGGAAGTGGTGGAAGATCGCACCTCGGGACAGTCCGGTCGCCTCCTCGAGCCGCCGCACGGTCGCGCCCTCGTAGCCGTGCCGGGCGAAACAGGCGCGCGCGGCGGTGAGGATCTCGTGTCGACGGGCGTCGAGCTGGTCCTGACTTACTCTGGGCACGTCACGATCGTGTCAGCTCACCCGGGGTAACGCAAACCGTACGTACGGCTTGGAAATCGGGTTCCGGTCAGGGTCGGTGCCGGTACGACATCACCGCGTAACCTCCGGGCCTGTCGGGCGGGTACCGGATTCCCGTAAGGTGCCCGAGTGCCGCTGCTCCTGCTGGATCTGGACAACACCCTGCTCGACCGGGCCGGGCCGTTCCGCACCTGGGCAGAGCGTTTCCTCGACGGCATCGGCGCGCCCGCACACGACATCGAATGGCTGTTGTCGATCGACGCCGACGGGCTGACCGATCGGTGGGACGTCGCGGACGCCATCCGGGACCGGTACCGCCTGCGGATGCCCTCCATCGATCTGGTCGAGGAGTTGCACGACGGCGTCGTCGAGTTCACCCGGCTCGATCCGCTGGTCGCCTGCGCGCTGCGGATCGCCGACGACGCCGGCTGGATGCCCGTGGTGGTCACCAACGGCGCGGTCCGCCAACAGGACACCAAGATCCGACGTACCGGCCTGGACCGGTACGTGGCCGACTGGGTGATCTCCGAGGAGGCCGGGGTCAGCAAGCCCAACCCGCGGATCTTCGCGCTGGCCGCCCAACGGGCCCGGATGCCGCTGCGCGGCGCCTGGGTGATCGGCGACGGTCCGGAGGCCGACATCGGCGGCGCCACCGCGGTCGGTCTGCCCAGCATCTGGTTGCACCGGGGGCGGCCCTGGACGGACGCCCGGTTCGCGCCGACGGTCACCGTCGACACGGTGATCGCCGCCATCGCCGCGATCATGGGCGCTACCGGTGGCGCGGCGGGGCGTACCCGCGCCTGACGTCGAAAACCGGTTGCCGCGGCGCGCCGACGCGACGAGCATGGTCCGCGCATCGTGCTGCCGGGCGTGCGCCCGGTCGAGGAGAGGAGGTCGGTCATGGCCGTTCTCGCAGGTCAATTCCTGCCTCCATCCACCTCGAACAAGGGACGACCAGCGCAGTGCGCGATCACGACTCCTCGGTGCCGCAGCGCCGAGCCCGCGGCAAGCGCCGCTTCGACGACGACGAACCACACTTCCTGAAGCGCGGGCGGCCGTCCGGCCCCGCCCCGACCGATCCGGACGACGAGCCCGACCCGGAGACCGGCGAGGTCTGGTCCTCCTGGGACGACGCGGTGCACGGCCCGCAACCCCATCCCGCATGGCTGGTCACCGAGCTGGCCGCCAAGGACACCGAACTCGGGGTGCTCAAGACCGGCAAGGAGGCCGACGTCCATCTGGTCCGCCGAGCCGTGCCGGAGACCGATCGGGCCTGCCTGCTGGCGGCGAAGCGCTACCGCGATCCCCGACACCGGCTCTTCCATCGCGACGCCGGGTATCTCGAAGGACGGCGGGTGCGTCGTTCCCGGGAGATGCGCGCGATGACCGGGCGGACCGCGTTCGGCCGGCAGATGGTCGCCGGGCAGTGGGCGGCGGCCGAGTTCGCCGCGCTGGCCCGGCTCTGGGAGATCGGCGAACGGTACGGCACGGTCGCCGTGCCGTACCCGGTGCAGTTGCGCGGCACCGAGCTGATGCTGGAGTTCCTCGGCGACCCGGACCAGGGGCGGGCCGCGCCCCGGTTGGCCGAGCTGCGCCCCGAGGCGGGCGAGCTGCGCAGGCTGTGGGAGCAGCTCGTCGACGCGCTGGTGGTGCTGGCCCGCGCCGGCTACGCGCACGGTGACCTGTCGCCGTACAACCTGCTGGTGCACCAGGGGCGGCTGGTCCTGATCGACCTGCCGCAGGTGGTCGACGTGGTGGCGAACCCGCAGGGGCGGGACTTCCTGGCCCGGGACGTACGGGTCGTCGCCACCTGGTTCACCGCCCGGGGCCTGCCTCAGGAGCCGGACGGTCTGACCGATCTGCTGGCCCGCGAGGCCGGTCTGCGCTGACGGACCGGGCGCTGACGTCGGTCGGCCCGGACGACGGGGCTCCGGGTGGCCGTCCCGCCGCCACCCGGAGCCCGGCGGGTGCCTACTGGAGGTACCGCTCGACCTCGGGCACCGGGCGTGCGCCCTGGGCGTCGGGGTCGCCGTGTGCCTGCCGCGCGGCGCGTCGACGGCGGAGCAGGTCCCAGCACTGGTCGAGGGACTCCTCCAGCGCACGCAGCCGGGTACGGGCCTCGTCGTCGGTGCCCGCCTCGTGGGCCTGCGCCTCGGCGCGCAGTCGGTGCTCCTCGTCGACCAGATCGGAGATCCGGCTCAGGATGGTCTTGTCGTCCATGCCCTGAGCCTGGCACAGCGAGACGGGTCGTGCCCGCATTCTCCGGGCGGAGCCCGCCGGTGTGGGCGGCCGGTCGTCGCGCCCGCCGAGCAGGTGTCGTCCGGTCGCCGGATGATCGCGCTCGGCTATTTCGCGAGGTCGGGACCAGCCATGACAAAGATCACCTGGCGGGTCGTCGGCCCACCGGCGTAAGGAGTCGGGCCGCAGGTCCGCCCGGTCGGCTTGTTCGGGGCGGTAGAACCCCACTGAGCAGGGACGATGCCCCGGCGGTCGATGTCGGTCACCGGCCCGCTGCGGACCGGGGCGCCTGCGGCGGTGGGTGACGACGACGTGCCGGAGCGCTCTCTTCTCTGTGGACACCGGGAATTTCCACCATGAACATTCCTCGCCACGCGACTAGTGAGGACTGCTATTGCGATGTCATGCTCATCGCAACCGAGGCATTTCGAAGAGTGACGCCCCTCCACCCCGGGGGCCTGTGCAACTGGGAGCCGACGACGTGAACTGCGCCCGACGCCGGAGAGCGGCATCGATACCCCTGCGACGTGCGTTGCCGAGTCTGCTGCGTCAGGCACTGGTCGGTTCCGGAGAACAGTCTGCGGGTGCGGTGGTCCGGCTCGATCGCGGCGCGCCGCGCCCGTACCTCAGCACGTCTCCCGAGATCGCCGTTCGGCTCCACGCGGGAATCGCCGAGGTGATTCTGCGGCCCGCCCAGGGTGTCGCGGCGTGAGTGCCGAGACCGAGGTGTCGCCGGTCGGCCCGGGCGACCAGATGACCGACTCCGCCGAACAGGGCCGGATCTGCGCCCGCGCCGCCAAGGGGCAGCGTGATCTGACGGCGGTGGCCGCCGCGTACCCCGAGCTGTTCCCGCCCCGGCCCTTCGACGCCACCCTGTTCGGCGACGTGGCGATGGCGATCGCCTTCTGCGCACCCTGGTGTGACCTCGATCGGCTCCGGGCCGCCCACCGGGCGGTGCTGTGGGGCTTCGCGGTGGACCGGCTGATCGACCACGAGGCCCGCTCGCGCGACGAGATCGACCGGCTGGCCGTACGCTGCCTGGCGGTCGTCGACGGCGCGACGCCGCAGGAGGGCGACCAACTCGGTGCCCTTCTCGCCGAGCTGCGCGACGAACTCGCCACCGTGCCCGCCTTCGCCGCACACCGCGAGCGCTGGCGGGAGGAGACCCGCAAGGTACTCGACGCGATGGCCCGGGAGTGGGACTGGCAGCAGTCGCCGGACACGCGGCCCGGCTTCGCGGAGTACCTGGACAACGCCGCCAGCCTGGCCTGCACCGTGGTCAACGTCGTGCACTGGATCCACGGCGACGATCCGGCCACCCTGGCGCACCTGGACGCGCTGCTGGCCGCGAGCGACCAGGTGCAGCGCATCCTGCGCCTGGTCGACGACCTCGGCACGTACGAGCGCGACCTGCGCCGGGGCGACCTGAACGCCCTGCTGCTGGTGTCCCGCGCCGAGGTGGAGAAGCGGATCGCCGTACTGGTCGCCGAGGCCCGGGAGCAGCTCGCGACGCTCCGGGTCGACTGTCCGGTGGCGGTCGACCACCTGGCTCGGCAGATCGGCTTCAGCAGCGGCTTCCACCGGTCCACCGACTTCTGGGGCACGCCGTGACGGCGACCGGCGTGACCGGGCCGGAGACGGCGCAGAGCCTCACCGATGAGGCCGCCGACCTGGTCGCGGACCTCGACCGGGTCCCGGCCGGGCAGGTGAGTGCCTCGGTCTACGAGACGGGTCGCCTGGTCGCCGACGCCCCGTGGCTCGGCGGCCACGGCCGACGGTTGGCGTACCTGCTCGGCCGACAGGGGGCGGACGGCGCCTGGGGCCTGCCCGGCGGGTACGGCCTGGTGCCGACGGCGAGCGCGGTGGAGGCCCTGATCGCGGTGCTGGTCCGGGACGAGCCGGCGGACCGTGTCGGCCCGGCGCGGTCCGACCTGGTGGACGCCGCCACGCGTGGGCTGACCGCGCTGGCCGCACGGCTGGAGACCGGCGCGCCGCTGCCGGACACCCCGGCCGCCGACCTGATCGTGCCGGCGCTGACCGGCCGCATCGACGCGCACCTGACCCGGCTGCGCGACCGGGGCGCCCCGGCGCTGTCCGGCCTGCCTCCGCTACCGCGAATGGATCGGCGACGCCTCGACGCGGTCTCCGCCCTGCTCGCCACCGACCGCCCGATGCCGCGCAAGCTGTGGCACGCCTACGAGGTGCTGGGACCGAACGCCGCGGCCCGCGAGGAGGTCCGCCCGATCGACGGCGCGGTGGGCGCCTCACCCGCCGCCACGGCCGGGTGGCTCAACCACCAGCGGACGCCGGACCGGGCCGCCCGGGCGTACCTGGACGAGGTGGTTGCCCGGCACGACGGCCCGGTGCCGTGTTGCACCCCGATCACCGTCTTCGAGCGGTCCTGGACGCTCGGCACGCTCATCCGGGCGGGCGTACCGGTCCGACCGTCGCCCGCACTGGTGGCCGGGCTGGCCGCCGCGCTCGGACCGGACGGCGCGGCGACCGGGCCGGGGCTGCCGGCCGACGCGGACACCACCTCGGCCACCCTGTACGCCCTGGCCCGACTGGGTCGGCCGGTCGACCCGAGCAGCCTGTTCCGCTACGACCTCGGCAGTCATTTCTGCACCTGGCGCGGGGAGGACGGCGACTCGATCACCACCAACGCCCACGTGCTGGAGGCGCTGGGCTGGCACGCCCGGCACCCTCGGCAGGGAACACACCGGTACGGCGCCCGGGTGGACGCCCTCGGTCGCTGGTTGCGTGAGGTGCAGCAGCCGGACGGCCACTGGACGGACCGGTGGCACGCCTCGCCGTACTACGCCACCTCCTGCGCCGCCCTGGCGCTGGCCGGTCACGCACCGCCGGAGGTCGCCGGGGAGGCCGTCGACCGGGCCGTCGGCTGGGTGCTCGACACCCAGCGTGACGACGGTGGATGGGGACGGTGGTCGACCACCACGGAGGAGACGGCGTACGCCGTGCACGTCCTGCTCGGTGCGGGCGCCCGGCGACCCGGCGCGGTGCAGGCCGCCACCCGGGCGTTGCCGCATCTGCAGGTCGAGGGTGTCGACGACCCTCCATTGTGGCACGACAAGGACCTCTACACCCCGGTCCTGGTGGTACGCGCGGCAGTGCTCGCGGCACGGCGTCTGGCGTTCGAGTCCGGTGTGGCAGGACGTGGCGGTGCGGGCTCCGCGGCCACCCACCAGGGCATGATCACGAGCGCTTGAGTTGCTCCGACGACGCTGTTAGCGTGCGCCGGGGTCGGTGCGTGTGTCGCCCGCCTGACTGACCGATCGACTCGCTCCGGGCCAGGGACGGTGTAATGGGTTCCCGCAGTTCGAATCTGCGTACCAAGATCGTGGCCCTGTTGGCTTCGCTGGTGGCACTCTGGAGCTTCACCGCCTGGGTGACCATCCGCGAGGGCGTCAACCTCGTCGGCGTGCAGGCGCTCGACGCGCGGGTGTTCGACCCCACCGAGCCGCTGCTGTTGCAGTTGCAACTGGAACGCCGGACCTCGCTGGCGTATCTCGGACGCCCCGAGGACCGCGGGCGTGGTGAACTCGTGCAGGTACGCCAGCGCACCGACGAACTGGCCGCCGAGTTCGAGGAGTCGGCCGGGCACTGGCAGGTCGGCCTGCTCGGCAGTGATTCCCTCCAGCAACGGATCGGCGACCTGAACCGGGGGCTCGCCGCGCTGTCGGACACCCGGACCGCCGTCGACAGTCGCAACATCGGTCGCGGCGAGGCCGGCGGGGCGTTCACCCAGGTGATCGAGTCGATCTATCGGGTCTACGACGAACTGGGCAACCTAGACGACGACCAGGTCGCCGAAGACATCACCCAACTGATCCAGCTCAATCGGGCCCGGGAACTGTTGTCCCAGGAGGACGCCCTACTCGCCGGGGTGCTGGCCGCCGGCCGGATCACCTCGAGCGAACGCGCGGAGCTCACCCGGATCGTCGGTGCCCGCCGGTTCGTCGCCGAGCAGGCGGTCGTCCGGCTGCCGGAGGCGGACCAGGCCCGGTACCAGCAGGTGTCCTCCGGGGCGAACTTCCGTCGGCTGGCCGACCTGGAGAACCAGGTGATGCTGGCCGGCAACGGCGCCCGGGTGCCGTTCAGCGCCGAGGCGTGGGGCGACGCCACTGGTCCGGCACTGATCGACATCGGCGACGTGGTGGTCATCGGTGGGGACGACGTGGTCGAACGGGCCACCCCCGTGGCCGTCGGCGTCATCGTCCGGCTGGTGCTCGCCGCCGGCCTCGGCCTGCTCGTCGTCATCGCCTCGGTGGTCGTCTCGGTCACCACCGCCCGCGCCCTGGTACAGCAGTTGCAGCGCCTGCGGGACGCCGCGTTCCAGCTCGCCAACGAGCGACTGCCCAGTGTGGTCGATCGGCTCGGGCGTGGCGAGCAGGTGGACGTGGCCAAGGAGGCGCCGCCGCTGCGCTTCGGCGACGACGAGATCGGCCAGGTGGGCCGGGCGTTCAACGTGGTGCAGGAGACCGCCATCCGGACCGCGGTGGAACAGGCGGAGCTGCGCCGAGCGGTGCGCGACGTCTTCCTCAACCTGGCCCGACGTACCCAGGACCTGGTGCACCGCCAGCTCACCCTGCTGGACTCGCTGGAGCGCCGGGAGCAGGACGCGGAGGAACTGGAGGACCTGTTCCACGTCGACCACCTGGCCACCCGGATGCGGCGTAACGCGGAGAACCTGATCGTGCTCGCCGGCTCCACGCCCGGCCGGGCCTGGCGCCGCAGCGTGCCGATGGTGGACGTGGTCCGTGGCGCGGTCGGTGAGGTCGAGGACTACACCCGTGTCCAGGTGCTCCCGATCAGCGGGGTGTCGCTGGCCGGACGGGCCGTCGGTGACGTCATCCACCTGCTCGCCGAACTGATCGAGAACGGGCTGTCGTTCTCGCCGCCGCACACCATCGTCGAGGTGCGGGGACAGGTGGTCGCCAACGGGTTCGCCATCGAGATCGAGGACCGTGGTCTCGGTATGACCGAGGAGGACCTGGCCGCCGCCAACCAGCGCATCGTGGACCGCTCCGAACCCAACCTCGCCGACGCGTCCCGGTTGGGCCTCTACGTGGTTAGTCGGTTGACCGACCGACACGGGTTGCGGGTACAGCTCAAGGAGTCGCCGTACGGTGGGACGACCGCGGTGGTGCTGGTCCCGAGCGATCTGATCATCGTGGACGGCGCGCAGCCGGCCGTACCGCCGTCGGACTCCGGGGACGAGGCTCCGGCGCTGCCCGCCGGGCCGGGCCCCGGCAGCGAGGAGCGGTCACCCGCAGCGGTGGCGGTGGCGTCGCCCGCCGCGCTGCAGGAGACGGCGGTCGGACCGGCCGTGCAGACCTCGGCCGCCCCCGCCGAGGAGACGACCGGTCTGCCGACCAGGTCCCGTCGTCGGCCCGGCCAGTCCGCACTGGACGGACCGACCATCCCGATCGAGGTGCCGGTAACCTCGGTGCCGGGTGAGGGCCCGGCACGGCCATTGCGCATGCCGGCCGACGCCGTGGCCGCGCCCGGAGCGCCGACCGGCCCGTCCACCTCGGCGGCGGCCCCACCCGAGCCGGGTACGCCGACGGCGCCCGAGCCCGACCTGGGGCGTACCGAGTCGGGTCTGCCGGTGCGGGTACGGCAGGCCAGTCTCGCCCCGGCGCTGCGCGACGAGCCCGGGGCGACCGACGGCGGTGAGGACGTGATCCGCGAACCAGAACAGGTTCGACGCATGATGAGTTCGTACCAGACGGGCACCCGGCGCGGACGCTCCGACGCCGCTAGGTTGCTCGATGGTGGCCGGCGCGCCGAGGACGGGTCCGACGGCGCCGACCAACAGGCGACCTGATCCGTGTCGCTGGCCCGGTTGCCCGGGTCGGCGCCGGTCAGGCCCAGATGAGCACGGCGAAGAGCCGGGGAGAAGAGGACGACGAAGTGGCGCAGAAGACGGCTTCGAGTGCCGACCTGACGTGGTTGCTGGACGACCTCGTCGGCCGGGTCAAGCAGGCCGAACACGCGGTGGCGCTGTCCGCCGACGGTCTGCTGATGGCCTCGTCGCAGGGGCTCAGCCGCGACGACGGCGAGCACCTGGCAGCGATGGCGGCCGGTATCCAGAGCCTGGCCCGCGGTGCGGGCAAGCGGTTCGGTGGCGGACAGGTCCAGCAGACGATCATCGAGATGCAGTCGTCCTTCCTGTTCGTCACAGCCGCCGGCCGTAACGCCTGTCTCGCGGTGCTGGCCACCGAGGACGCCGACGTCGGCCTGATCGCGTACGAGATGGCGATGCTGGTCACCAGGGTCGGCAAGTACGTCGCGTCACCGTCCCGGGCCGTCGAGCAGGCCGGCGGGGAGAAGTAGCCGGATGACGGTGCAGGGAGAGTTCGCGGACCACCAGTGGGTGGACGACCACGCCGGTCCGGTCGTCCGTCCGTACGCGGTGACCGGCGGCCGGGCCCGCCCGGTCACCGGCACGTTCGACCTGATCTCCCTGGTGACGGCGACCCGCACGGACGTCTCCCCGGAACTCGGTCTCGGCCCGGAGCACCTGGCGATCGTCGGCCTCTGTCAGCGGATCCAGTCCGTGGCCGAGATCGCGGCACACCTGGACCTGCCGGTGGGCACCGTGCGGGTCCTGCTCGGCGATCTGGTGGCACGCAGTCTGGTGCAGATCCGGGAGCCGCACACCACCGTCGGCATACCCGACCACAGCATTTTCGAGGCGGTTATCAATGGACTACGGGCACTCTGAGCGGCCGTCGGGTGCGGTCGCCCTGCCCACCGCGATCAAGATCCTGGTCGCCGGCGGCTTCGGGGTCGGCAAGACCACGTTGGTCGGGGCGGTCAGTGAAACGCGCCCGCTGCGCACCGAGGAGGTGCTGACCGAGACCGGGGTCGGCATCGACGACCTCTCCGGCGTCGAGGCGAAGCAGACCACCACGGTGGCGATGGACTTCGGCCGGATCACGGTCAGCGAGGATCTGGTGCTGTACCTGTTCGGTACGCCGGGTCAGGACCGGTTCTGGTTCGTCTGGGACGAGTTGGCGCTCGGTGCCATCGGCGCGGTGGTGCTGGCGGACACCCGCCGGCTCGCCGACTGCTTCCCCTCGATCGACTACTTCGAGGGGCGCGGCACGCCGTTCCTGGTCGCGGTCAACTGCTTCGAGGGGGCGCGCTCGTACCGCCTCGACGAGGTGCAGGCCGCGCTGAACCTCGACCCCGAGGTGCCGGTGCTGCTCTGCGACGCCCGCAACCGGGAGTCGGTCAAGGAGGTGCTGATCACCGTGGTGGAGCACGCGATGAAGATCCGGGAGGCCCGTGCTCGCACCGTCGAGTGACGGCGGGTCCCGCGCTCTCGGCCCGACGAACGGCGGGCGCCCTCCCCGAGCGGGGAGGGCGCCCGTCGGCGTTCGTGGCGTCAGCCGGCGATCATGCGCCGCAGCACGTACTGCAGGATGCCGCCGTGCCGGTAGTAGTCCGCCTCGCCCGGAGTGTCGATCCGCACCACCGCGTCGAACTCCACGCCGCTGTCGGTGCTGACCCGCACGGTACGCGGGGTCGAACCGTCGTTGAGCGCGGTGACGCCGGTGACGGTGAACGTCTCGGTGCCGGTCAGCCCCAGCGAGTCGGCGCTCTCGCCGGTCGGGAACTGCAAGGGCAGCACACCCATGCCGATCAGGTTCGAGCGGTGGATCCGCTCGTACGACTCGGCGATGACCGCCTTGACGCCCAGCAGCATGGTGCCCTTGGCCGCCCAGTCCCGCGACGAGCCCGACCCGTACTCCTTGCCGGCCAGGATGACCAGCGGGATGCCCGCCTCCTGGTAGGCCACCGAGGCGTCGTAGATCGAGGTCTGCTCGCCGGTCAGGTGGTTGACGGTGAAGCCGCCCTCCACCCCGGGGACGAGCTGGTTACGCAGCCGGATGTTGGCGAAGGTGCCCCGGATCATCACCTCGTGGTTGCCCCGACGCGAACCGTACGAGTTGAACTCGTGCCGCGGCACGCCGTGCCCGGCCAGGTACTCGCCGGCGGGGGAGTCGGCCTTGATGGATCCGGCCGGGGAGATGTGGTCGGTGGTCACCGAGTCACCCAGCTTCGCCAGCACCCTGGCGGGACCGATATCGAGAACAGGCGTCGGCAGGCGCCGCATGCCCTCGAAGTACGGGGGCTTGCGCACGTAGGTGGACTCGCCGTCCCAGGCGAAGGTGTCCCCGGTCGGCGTCGGCAGCGACTGCCAGCGCTCGTCACCGGTGAAGACGTCGGCGTACGCGGAGCTGAACCCGCCGGCGCCGATCGCCGAGGCGATGACGTCCTGGATCTCGGCGGTGCTCGGCCAGATGTCGCGCAGGTAGACCGGCTGGCCCGCGCTGTCCTCGCCGATCGGCTCGTTGGCCAGGTCGATGTCCATCGTGCCGGCCAGCGCGTACGCCACCACCAGCGGCGGGGACGCCAGGTAGTTCATCTTGACGTCGGGGTTGATCCGGCCCTCGAAGTTGCGGTTGCCGGAGAGCACCGACACCACGGCGAGGTCGGCCTCGTTCACCGCGGCGGAGACCTCCTCCGGCAGCGGGCCGGAGTTGCCGATGCAGGTGGTGCAGCCGTAGCCGACCAGGTGGAAGCCGAGCTTCTCCAGGTACGGCGTGAGGCCGGCGCGCTCGTAGTAGTCCATGACGACCTTCGAACCCGGCGCGAGGGTGGTCTTCACCCACGGCTTGCGGTTCAGACCCTTGTCCACGGCGTTGCGGGCGAGCAGCGCCGCGCCGATCATCACCTGCGGGTTGGAGGTGTTGGTGCAGGAGGTGATGGCGGCGATCACCACCGCGCCGTGGTCCAACTCGTACTCGCTGCCGTCGGAGCCGGTGACCCGGATCGGGTTGCTGGCCCGCCCGCCGGAGCCGACGGCAGCGGTGACCAGGTCACGCGGGGCGTCGGCCGGGTCGTTGACCTCGTTGGCCGGGGCGTCGCTGGCCGGGAAGGACTCGGCGCTGGCCTCGTCGGCCGGGCCCGCCGTGCCGAACGGCTTGTCCTGCTGCGGCACGCCGGGACGACGGCCAAGGTCGCCACCGGTCTCGTCGGCCGCGACGTAGTCGGTGAGCGCGGCGCGGAACAGCGTCTTGGCGCTGCCCAGCGGCACCCGGTCCTGGGGACGCTTGGGTCCGGCGAGCGAGGGCTCGATGGTGCCCAGGTCGAGTTCCAGGTGCTCGGAGTACTGCGGCTCGGCGGCCGGGTCGTGCCAGAGGCCCTGCTCCTTGGCGTACGCCTCGACCAGCGCGACCTGCTGCGGGTCCCGGCCGGTCAGCTCCAGGTAGCGCACGGTCTCCGCGTCGATCGGGAAGATCGCGACGGTGGAGCCGTACTCCGGGGACATGTTGCCGATGGTGGCCCGGTTGGCCAGCGGCACGGCGCTCACGCCGGGGCCGTAGAACTCGACGAACTTGCCGACCACGCCGTGCTTACGCAGCATCTCGGTGATGGTCAGCACCAGGTCGGTGGCGGTGGTGCCGGCCGGCATCTCGCCGGAGAGCTTGAAGCCCACCACGCGGGGGATCAGCATGCTGACCGGCTGGCCCAGCATGGCCGCCTCGGCCTCGATGCCGCCGACGCCCCAGCCGAGCACGCCCAGGCCGTTGACCATCGTGGTGTGCGAGTCGGTGCCGACGACGGTGTCCGGGTACGCCTGGCCGCCGCGCTCCATGATCGTGCGGGCCAGGTACTCGATGTTGACCTGGTGCACGATGCCGGTGCCGGGCGGCACGACCTTGAACTCGTTGAAGGCGGTCTGGCCCCAGCGCAGGAACTGGTAGCGCTCCTTGTTGCGGGTGTACTCCAGCTCGACGTTGCGCTCGAAGGCGTCCTCACGGCCGAACAGGTCGGCGATGACCGAGTGGTCGATGACCAACTCGGCGGGGGCGAGCGGGTTCACCTTGGTGGGGTCGCCGCCGAGTTCGTGGACGGCCTCACGCATGGTGGCCAGGTCGACCACGCACGGTACGCCGGTGAAGTCCTGCATCAGCACCCGGGCCGGGGTGAACTGGATCTCGACGTTGGGGTCGGCGGTCGGGTCCCAACCGCCGAGCTGGCGGATGTGTTCGGCGGTGATGTTCGCGCCGTCCTCGGTCCGCAGCAGGTTCTCCAGCAGGATCTTCAGGCTGTAGGGGAGCCGTTCGTGGCCCTCCACCTGGCTGATCTTGAAAATCTCGTAGCTCGCGTCTCCGACGCGTAGCTGGGTCTTCGCACCGAAGGTGTCGAGGCTCGCCACGTCGTACTCCTTCACACCAGCGACCGTGAGTAGTCCTGAGCAGTCTGTCGCACCGGCGGGAGGGTCGCCGTGGTTAGGCAACACTTACCGCCGATCCGCGCCGTCAACAAAACCGTACGTCCGTCTTGCTATGAGTGCAAGCCGTCGGTCGCAGAGTGGACGCGGGGGTGCGGGTGTGGGTGTTAGGAGGGGTCCCCTGCTATGCGTGAGGCGTTAGGAGGGGGCCCTTCCTTGCGTGTGTGGGCGGCCG
>NZ_JBITKM010000003.1:445753-813259 GCF_044461025.1 Micromonospora sp. NPDC049900 | reverse complement strand
ATCCCGAGCGCCTGCGCCGCGATGGTCACCCGCGTGTGATCCAGCGTCCGCATCGCCGTACCGAAACCGGTGCCCTCGCCGCCGATCATGCGGTCGGCCGGGATACGGACGTTGTCCAGGTACACCTCACGGGTGGGTGAGCCCTTGATACCGAGCTTCTTCTCCGGCGCACCGAAACTCACCCCCGGATCGGACTTCTCGACCACGAAGGCGGAGATGCCCCGGGAACGCGCCGTCGGGTCGGTCACGGCGAACACCGTGTAGTACTCGGACACCCCGGCGTTGGTGATCCACCGCTTCACGCCGTTGAGCACCCAGTGATCGCCGTCGCGGACCGCGCGGGTGGTCATCGACGCCGCGTCGCTGCCCGCCTCCGGCTCGGAGAGGCAGTACGAGAACATCGCCTCACCGGCGGCGACCGGCGTCAGGTAGCGGCGCTTGATCTCGTCGGAACCGGCCAGCAGCAGCGGCATGGTGCCGAGCTTGTTCACGGCCGGGATCAGCGACGACGAGGCGCAGGCCCGGGCGACCTCCTCGATCACGATCGCGGTCGCGAGGGCGTCGGCACCCGCACCGCCGTACTCCTCAGGGATGTGCGGGGCGTGGAAGTCGGCGGCCCGCAACGCGTCGTAGGAGGTCTTGGGGAACTCGCCGGTCTCATCGGCCTCGGCGGCGTGCGGTGCCACCTTCGCCGTGCAGACCTCACGGACGGCTTCCCGGATCGCCTCGTGCTCCTCGGGCAACCGATACACATCGAACGACTGCTCTGCGGGCATGCCGGCCCCTCCCCTTCACCGCTACTATGCGCAGTCTGTAGCGTCACCTGGACGGCCATCGCGCAGACTGAAGGATAGCCACCACCGTTCGGGTCATGTTACCGGCGCGTAGGCTGAGTCGTGACGGAGCATCGGCGCCGGTCGGCGATGATGGAGCACAGACAGCAGAATCACCCCCCTCCGGTGCCCCGCCAGGCGCCGCAGCGGACCGCGACGCGACCACGCGCCGCCAGTGCGAGCGGAGAGACAGGCGTGACCATCCCGTACCCGAACACCCAGCCGATGCCCGCCATCGCCTCGGTGACACCCCCCTCGGGTGCCTCCCGACCTCGGGTGACCTTCCTGGGCACTGGTTATCTCGGCGCGACCTACGCCATCTGTTACGCCGAGCTCGGCTACGAGGTGCTCGGATTCGACGTCGACGCCGACAAGATCGCCAAGCTGAACGCGGGGCAGGTGCCGATCCACGAGCCGGGCCTGGACGAGCTGCTCCGGCGCAACCTGGCCGCCGGGCGACTGCGGTTCAGCACCGACATCGCCGAGACCGCCGACTTCGGCGACGTGCACTTCATCTGCGTCGGCACCCCGCAGCGGGCCGACGGCATGGGCGCCGACCTGTCGTACGTCGAGGCGTCGGTCACCGGTCTGGCCCAGCACCTGACCCGCAAGGCCCTGATCGTGGGCAAGTCCACCGTTCCGGTCGGCACCGCCGAGTGGGTGGAGCAACTCGTGGGCAAGCACGCCTCCACCGACCTGGGGGTCGAGGTGGCGTGGAGCCCCGAGTTCCTCCAGGAGGGCTTCGCCGTCGACGACGTGCTCCGGCCCAACCGGATCGTCGTCGGCGTCAAGAGCGACTGGGCCAACGGCATGCTCTACGCCGCGCACAAGGGCGTCTTCGACCTGGCTGCCACCGAGGACCGCGAGGTGCCCCTGGTGGTCACCGACTTCGCCACCGCCGAGCTGGTCAAGGTCGCCGCGAACGCCTTCCTGGCCACCAAGATCTCCTTCATCAACGCGATGGCCGAGGTCTGCGAGGCCGCCGGGGGCGACGTCACCCAGCTCGCCAAGGCCATCGGGTACGACCCCCGCATCGGCAACCGCTTCCTCCAGTCCGGGCTCGGCTTCGGCGGCGCCTGCCTGCCGAAGGACATCCGCGCCTTCCAGGCCCGCGCGCAGGAACTGGGCGCCGGTGAGGCGCTGCGCTTCCTGCACGAGGTCGACCTGATCAACCTGCGTCGCCGGACCCGCGTGCTGCATCTCGCCGCCGACCTGCTCGGCCGCCGGTCCGGCCCGGCCGGTCCGGACCTGTCCGGCACCCGGATCGCCGTCCTCGGGGCGACCTTCAAACCCAACACCGACGACGTACGCGACGCGCCCGCGCTCGCCGTCGCCGCGCTGCTGCACAAGGCCGGTGCCGAGGTGCACGTCTTCGACCCGCAGGGGATGGAGAACGCCCGCCGGGCGGTGCCGGAGCTGACCTACGAGCCGGACGTCAACGCGGCGGTCACCGGTGCCGACCTGGTCTGCGTCCTCACCGAGTGGGCGGACTTCCGCAACGCCGACCCGAGCGCGCTCGGCGACCTGGTCAGCGGACGGCGCGTGGTGGATGCGCGCAACTGCCTCGACTCGGCACTGTGGACGCAGGCGGGGTGGGAGTATCGGGGGATGGGGCGGCCCTGATCTTTGGTTGCGCTGGGGGTTTTCCGGGGGAGCCCACCCGCTCCGGGCGGTCAGGCTTGATCCCTGCGCGGGTGGGCTCCCCCGGAAAACCTGACTGTCCACGGCCTGCGTGAGCCGGTCCATCCCCGGCGCGGGGTGAGATCGGGGGCCTTCGCTTTGCCCGGCGGTCCGAGGTTGGTCGATCTTGGGGGTGTGTGACCCGCCGACAACGGTCGAATTCCTGGGCCGCATTCGGCATGCTGCGACAGTGGGAATCCACACTGCGGGTGGAGGGGTGTCGTGGCGACCTTTCAGTGCTCCTCGTGCGGCCAGGAGATCAAGCCGGCCGTCCGCTGCCCGCGCTGCGGTGCCCACCAGCCACAATGGGCCGAGCACCTGGCGGACATCGAGCGGTCCATCGCGGAGATGAAGGCCCGCGAGGCCGCCATCGCCAGTGAGCAACGGCAACTCGCATCCAAGATGCAGGCCGCGATCTTCCAGCGGGACATCCTCGCGCACGCCGGTAACTCGGGTGACGAACGTCTCAAGCAGTCCGGCCGGTCGCGCCGCGTGCTCCGCCGGAGGCCGCCGCGCACCTCCCCCGGTGACGGCACCACCGCCACCACCCCCACGACCGACCGCACCACCCCACCGCCGCGACGGCAGCCCGCCGACGATGCCACCGGACCGAGGCGTACGCCGCCGGGTGACGGTGCCACCTCGACGGCCCGGATGCCGCCGGGCGACGACGCCCCCGGACCGATCCGCGTCTCCGACGACTCCCCCGGGGCGACGCGCGCGCCGTCCGGGGACGGTGCCACCCGGTCGACGCGGACGCCGGTCGGTGACGGCGGCACCTCGACGGCCCGCAAGCAACCCGTCGACGGCCGGCGCAGGCCACCGGGCGACGGCGACACCCGGTCGGCGAACGGCCCGGTCGGCGGTGACGCGCCGCCACGGGTGCCCCGACAGGGGGCCGCCGCCTTCGGGGCGGGCGACCCGCCACCGGACGCGCCGGTCTGGCTGGACGCCGACGACCCGGAGCACCCGCCGGAAGCCTCCTCGCGCGAGGTGCAGAACATCCCGCTCGGGCTCGGCGCGCTGCTGCTCGGGGTGGCCGCGGTGGTCTTCGCGGTGGTGGCGACCAGCTCGATGGACGCGTTGTCCCGGCTCGGCATCCTGCTGCTCGCCACCGTGCTCATGCTGCTCGCGCCGCCGGTGCTGGTCCGGCGTGGACTGACCTCCACCGCCGAGACCATCGCCGCGGTGGGCCTGCTCCTGGTGCCGCTCTCCGGGTACGCACTCTGGACCGTCGACGCGATCGGTGCCGGCGGCGCCTCCGGCGCGGTCTTCGCCGGAGTGATCTTCGCGGTCACGGCCGCCGTCTCCGTCGGGTACGCCGGATGGACGCGACTGCGTGCGCCCCGCTTCGCGACCGTCCTGGCCGCGCAGCCGGTGGTGCCGCTGCTGGCGTACGACCGGATCAGCGGACCGGTCGGCTGGGCGCTGGTGCTGACCGTGGTGGCCCTGCTCGACCTCTGGCTGGCCCGCTCCCCGGTCACCGTGGAGCAGTCGCCCGCCGACGCGCCGACCTCGGCCCCGCCCGGCGGCCGGATGAACCCGCCCCGCCAACGGCAGGGAGAGGGGCGGCCCGAGGGAGCGCCGGAGGAGGCCGGTGAGCTGCTGGACCCGACCGGCAGCGGGCGTACCGTCGCGCCGAGCCGACCGGTACCCGGGCTGCGGGAGCTGACCTGGGTCCTGCACGGCGTCGCGGTCGCGGTCGCCCTCGCGTACGCGGTGACCGCCCTGGTGCGGGCCACCGCCGTGCCGGGCGCCACCGTGGCCGGCCTGGTGCTGCTGTTGGCCGCCACCGTCTGCCTGGCCGGGACGCTGGTGCTGCGACGACCGCCGCTGCCCGACGTCGGCGCGGGTGTGCTCACCCTGGCCGTCATCGGCGCGCTCGGCCGGATCGCCTCGGTGGCCCTGCCGGGCCGCGCCCTGCTGCTGATCGCGGCCGTCATCACGGTGACCGGTCTGGCCGTCCGGGCGGTGCCGGAGTCCGCCCGTCGCGGTCCGCAGCTCGCCTCCGCGATCGCGTTGACGGTCACCGGGGTGCTGGTCGCGGGCAGCGCCCTCCGGGCCGGGCTCGCCCCCGTCCAGGCCGCCCTGCCCGCCTGGGCGGCGGACCTGGACCGGTACCCGGCCGAACTGGCCGGCGCGGTGGGACCGGCCGCCTGGCAGCTCGCCACCAGTGCCTTCCTGTTGACCGTGGCCGCCGTGCTGGCCCTGCCGGCGGAGATCCGACGCGAGTTCGCGGTGACCGGTGCCGCGTTGACCGCGCTCGCCGTACCCGCGTCCTTCGGGCTGTCCTGGGCGTTGGCACCCTGGCCGATGGTGCTGACCGCGATCGGGATCGGGGCGGTCGGGCTGTCCGCCCGTACCCCCCGGGCCGCCCTGGCGCACGCGATCGCCGCCACCGGCGTCGGTCTGGCCGGTGCCGGGGCGGCCCTGGCCCGACCGGCGTCGACCGCCGCCGTGCTGCTCGCCCTCGTGTTGGCTGGCATCCTGATCGCCGCCGCGCCCCGGATCCGGCTCGCTCCGGCGACGGCCGACACCGTCTCCGCCTGGGCGGCCGGAGGTGCCGCCTTCGCCCTGCCCGGGGCGGTCGCCGCGTTCGTCGCGGCGACCCTGCCCACCGACCCGATCCTCACCCCCGCCGCGCTGCGGGAGGTGACCGTTCCGGTGCTGGCGGCCAGCTTCCTCGCCGTCTGCGTCACCCTCGGCTACGCGGCCATCGTGCAGGTGTCCCAGCGCCACCTCCCGACGCCGCTGTCGGTGGGTACCGGCCTCGGCGCGTTGGCGGTCGCCGCCGCCGGCTTCGGCGCGCCGGGGGCCACCGTGGCCGACGCCTGGGTAAGTGCGCTGCTGCTGGTCTCCGCCGTGCTGCTCTTCCTGGCCCCGTCGATCGACAGCGGCCGGCGCGCCGACGCCGCCCTGGACGGCTCCGACCTGGCCGCCGCCGCGGTCACCGCAGCGCTGGTCGCCACCCTGCTGCGGATCGGCACGGTGCTGGCACCGGGTGGGCAGCTCGCGGTCGCCGCCGCCCTGGTCCTGGTGGTCTCGGTGGCCGCGCGGGCGATGCCCGAGCAGTGGCGGCGCGGACCGGTGCTCGGCCTCGCCGTCGGTGGGGTGCTGATCGGCCTGCTCGCCGGGTGGATGGCGCTGCGCGGCGGGGTGGGCGTGCTGGCCACCCCCGGGCCGATCTGGAACGGCGACCTCACCGGTTGGCCCGCCGCACCGACCGGCGGTACGACGTGGCAGGGGCCGATCGCGCTGCTGCTGCTCGCGCTGGCCGCCGGCATCCTGCTGCCGCCGCCCTGGCGCTACGACGTCTCCAACGCCGCGGTGGTGCTCGCCACGATCGGTGCGGCCGCCGCGTTCCACCTGAGCTGGTGGTCACCGGTGGTGATCGGTGCGATGGTCGCCGCCGTCCTCGGCATGGCGGCGGTCGCCTCCGTCGATCCCCGGGCCGGGCTGTCCCGGATCACCGCCGCCGGGGTGGTAGCGCTGCACGCCACCGGCGCCGGTCTGGTCCGGCCGTGGACGACCGCGCTGGCTCTGGCCAGCGTGGTGCTGATCGGTGCGGTGGTGGCGATGCTCGCCCGGTCGATGGCGGAGCCGCTGGTCGACGACGTCCACGTCGAGGGGATGCCGCCGCACCTGGCACAGATCGGCGGTGCCGGCACCGGTGCCGCGCTGCTCGCGTTGCCCGGTGCCACCGCCGCCCTGGCCGTGGAGTTCGGGCACCCGCCCGAGGTGGTGCTGACCGCCGGCCTGGCCGCGTCGAGCCTCGGCCTGGCCGCGATCGCCGCGGTCCGCCGCCAGGTCCCGCAGTACCTGCCCTGGGCGAGCGCCGGGGTGGTCGGCGGGGCGAGCGTGACCGCGTTGGCCGCCGTGCCCGTGCACCTGCCGATCGGCGTGTACGCCGCCGCCGCGGCCCTGCTCGGGGTGCTCGCCGAACTGGTCCGGGGGGCCACCGAACCACCCGTCGGTGCGGCACAGCCGGTTCGCCGGTGGACGGTCCTGCTGGACGGTGCCCTGCGTCGGCTGCCCGACGACGGCAGACGGCGTCGGTGGCGGGTCAGCCCCGCCGCCGGGGCACTGGCCGCCGCCACCCTGCCGGTCGTCCTGGCGCTGGTCTCGATCGCCCCGGCGCTGCTGGCCGCACTCGTCGACCCGCACCGCACGCTGAGCCGGATCTGGCAGGGGCCGCCACCGGAGCTGCTGAACCCGCCGCCGGCTGCGGTGAACCCCACTCACGTGCTCACCGCGCTGCTGCTCACCGTGACCGCGGCCCTGGCCGCCACCGGGTTCAGCGGCGGTCGGCGTTCCCGGGCGGTGCCGGTGGTGCTGCCCGGTGCCGCGGTGACCCTGCTGATCACCCCGGTCGCGCTCGGCAGCGGCTGGCCGTCGAGCACCCTCTCGGCGTTGGCCGTGTTCGCCATCTCGATGCTGGGGCTGGCGCTGACCCCGCCGCCCCCGATCGAGGAGCGGGCCCGGTCGATCCGGCTGGCCCGGGTCCTGGTCTTCGTGATCGGGCTGGCCGCCGGTGGGGCGGGTCTCGCCGGCAGCCTCGCCACCCGGGAACTGACCCTGTTCACCCTCGCGGGCGGGGTCGCGGTCGGGGTGGTCGCCGCCCTGTACGGCACCACGTCCCGGGCGCGCATCCTCGGCTGGCTGTTCGCCTCGCTGAAGGCACAGCTCCTGGTGCTCACCGCCGGACTGGTGGCGGGGCTCGCCCCGGTCTGGTCGGCGTTCGGCGTACTCGCGGTCGGCGCGGCCCTACAGGTCTTCGCCGCGACGCTGCCCCGGTTCCGGCGACCCGAGGCACGGCGCGAGGCGTCGACGGTGGAGTGGAGCGGGTACGCCGCCGCGCTGATCGCGCTGGCACTGGCCTTCGACTCGCCCCGGCACATCGCCGCCCTGCTGGCCGCCTGGGGTGCGGTCCTCGGGCTCGCCGCCACCCGGCCCGGTCGACGACCGATGGAGCGCCGCATCCTGTTCTGGGGCGTGGTGGTCTGCGAGATCACCGCCTGGTGGATCCTGATGTGGGTCGCCGACGTGGCGCTGCCCGAGGCGTACACGCTGCCGTTCGCGGCGTTGGCGCTGCTGGTCGGCGTGCTGGAGTTGCGGCAGCGGGCCGACCTGAGCAGTTGGGTCGCGTACGGCCCGGCGCTGGTCGCCGCGTTCGTGCCCACCCTGGCGATCGTGCTGGCCACCGACTCCAGCACGCTGCGGCAGGTGCTGCTCCTGCTCGGCGCGGTGGCGGTGCTGGTCTTCGGCTCGATGACCCGTCAGCAGGCACCGGTGATCGTCGGCGCGGTGGTCACCGCCATCGCCGCCGTGCACGCCCTGTTCAGCCTCGGGCCGTGGCTGGTGCTGATCCCGGTCGGTCTCCTGCTGCTCGTGCTCGGCGCCAGCAACGAACGCCGCCGTCGCGCCCAGGAACGCCTCCAGACGGCGCTGCGCGGCATGCGGTGAGCCGCTCTGACGGAATGTGTTAGGAGGGGTCCCCTGCTATGCACCAGGCGTTAGCAGGGGACCCTCCTTTCACGCTGCACGCTCCTACAGCGAGGCGCGCAGGGCCGCGTCCTTCTCGGCGACGAGCTGCTCCAGGTCCGCCTGGTAGGCCGACATCCGGTCGACGAGTGCCGGTTCACCGATGCCCAGGATGCGTACGGCGAGCAGCCCGGCGTTGCGCGCGTTGCCGATCGACACCGTGGCCACCGGCACCCCGGCCGGCATCTGCACGATCGACAGCAGCGAGTCCAGGCCGTCGAGGTGCTTCAACGGCACCGGCACGCCGATCACCGGCAACGGCGTGACCGAGGCGATCATGCCCGGCAGGTGGGCGGCGCCACCGGCACCCGCGATGATCACCTTCATGCCCCGCCCAGCGGCGGCCCGACCGTAGTCGATCATCTTCACCGGGGTGCGGTGGGCCGAGACCACCTCGACCTCGTACGGCACCTCGAACTCGGCGAGCACGTCGGCAGCCGCCTTCATGGTCGGCCAGTCCGAGTCGCTACCCATGATCACACCGACCGTGCTCACGTTGCTCTCCCTCTCGTTCACGAACTGCGGGGTCCGCACGGTCACTCCACGGCGTCGCGGAGCCGGCAACGGACGCCCGTACGGTCACTTCGCGGCGGCGCGCTCCCGGCGGACGGCCGGTACGGTCACTCCGCGCCGTCCCGGAGCCAACGGGCCGCGCGGGCGGCCCGGGCGCGCACCTCGTCCAGGTCCTCGCCGAGCACCGTGACGTGCCCGATCTTGCGGCCGGGACGGACCTGCTTGCCGTACAGGTGCACCCGGGCGGTCGGCTCGGCGGCGAAGAGATGGTGCAACCGCTCGTCGATGGACATCCCGCCGGGCTCGCCACCGAGCACGTTCGCCATCACGACCACCGGCGCGGTCAGCGCGGTGTCGCCCATCGGGTAGTCGAGCACCGCCCGCAGGTGCTGCTCGAACTGCGACGTCCGGGCACCCTCGATGGTCCAGTGCCCGGAGTTGTGCGGGCGCATCGCCAGCTCGTTGACCACGACGCGGCTGCCGCCCGGGGCCGCCGGGTCGGCCACCTCGAACAGCTCCACCGCGAGCAGGCCGACCACGCCGAGCGCGGTGGCCAGGTCGATGGCGAGCTGCTGGGCGGAGACCGCCAGTTCCTCGGCGAGGTCGGGCGCCGGTGCCAGCACCTCGACACAGATGCCGTCCCGCTGCACCGTCTCCACCACCGGATAGACCGCGACCTGCCCGAACGGCGAGCGGGCCACCTGCACCGCCAACTCCCGGCGCAGCGCCACCCGCTCCTCGACGATGAGCGTGGTCCCGCCGTCGAGCAGCGTCCGCACCAGGTCGTCGGCGACGGCGGCGTCGGCCACCGGCCACACGCCTCGGCCGTCGTACCCGCCCCGGGCCGCCTTGAGCATCACCGGCCAGCCCACCTCGTCGCCGAAGGCCACCACGTCGGCCGGGGCGGCGACGGGTCGCCACGCCGGATTGGGCGCGCCGAGCCTGCCGAGCCGCTCCCGCATGACCTGCTTGTCCTGGGCGTGCACGAGCGCGTCGGCGGGCGGGAACAGCTTCACCCCCTCACCGGTGAGGGTGCGGATGTGCTCGGTGGGCACGTGCTCGTGGTCGAAGGTGACCACGTCGCAGCTCTTGGCGAACGTCCGCAACGCGGCCAGGTCGGTGTGGTCGCCGTACTGCACGTCGGCGGCGACCAGCGCCGCGCCGTCGTCCGGGGTGAGGGCGAGCACGCGCAGCGACTGACCGAGGGCGATCGCGGCCTGGTGGGTCATTCGGGCCAACTGGCCGCCACCCACCATGCCGACAACAGGCAGACCGGTACGGGAATCCATAGCGGCGCCAGCCTATCCGGGCCGATCGGGGTGCCGGTCGGCGGAGGTGTCAGCGCAGTTGCGCCACCAGGTCGTCGACGCCGCTCACCGGCCGTTGGCAGACGAAACCCCGGCAGACGTACGCGGCGGGCGCCCCGTCGAGCAGCGGCCGACCGGCCAGCAGCGGCACCCCCGGCTGGTCGGGCTGCCCGGCGACGATCACCGCACCGGGCGGGGCGTGCCGGTACGCCGCCGCGACCAGCGGATCGTTCGCCGGGTCGCCGGTGACCACCGCGATCTCGACCGGGCCGGCGAGCAGCGCCTCGCCCACGGTGGCCGCGTACCCGGTGAACCGGGCGTGCCGCCCGACGATCGGCGCGACGGTGGCCAGCGCCGCCTCGGCCGCCTCCCGGTACCGGTTCTCCCCGGTCAGCGCCGCGTAGCTGACCAGGGCGGCGGCGATGGCGGAGCGGCCGGAGGGGGTGGCGTTGTCGGTCGGGTCGGCAGGCCGGGCCACCAGTCGTTCCGCGTCGTCGGCGGTGTCGTAGAACGCCCCGTCGGGGGCGGCGAAGTGCGTCAGGGCGGCGTCGAGCAGTTCACCGGCCAGGTCCAGCCACCGTCCCTCACCGGTGACCTGATGCATGGCGCAGAACGCCTCGGCCACGCAGCCGTAGTCCTCCAGCACGCCGGCCGGCTCCCCCACCCGGCCGTCCCGGGAGGCGCGGCGCAGCCGCCCGTCCACCACGTGCACCCGGGCCAGGTGCTCGGCGGTCTGGCGCATCGCGCCGTCGGCGACGATGGCGACCCCGTCGAGCAGGTTCGCCTCGCCCTCGGTGCCGATCCGGCCGGCGGTCTCGACCAGCCGGACGAACTCGGCGAGCGCGGTGACGGCCAGCCCGTTCCAGGCGGCCACCACCTTGTCGTCGCGGGCCGGCTGGGGACGGGTATCGCGGACGGCCAGCAGCCGGCGGACGACGTCCTGCCAGCGGGCGCGGACCTCCGGGGCGGCGTCGTCGACGTCCCGGGCCAGCCGCAGCACGCTCATTCCCTTCTCGAAGGTGCCGGATTCGACGACCGTGAAGAGGTCGGCGGCCCAGCGGCCGTCCTCTTCACCGAGCGCCTCGACGAGCTGGGCCGGGGTCCAGGCGTACGTGAGCCCCTCGACGCCCTCGGTGTCCGCGTCCAGCGCCGAGGCGAAGCCCTGGCCGGGGCGGTGCAGCTCGTCGGCGAGGAACCGGGCGACGTCCCGGGCCACCCGCAGCGCCAGCGCGTCCCCGGTGAGCCGCCAGAGCTGCGTGTAGACCCGCAGCAGCAGCGCGTTGTCGTAGAGCATCTTCTCGAAGTGCGGCACGGTCCAGTGCTCGTCCACCGCGTACCGGGCGAAGCCACCGGCGAGCTGGTCGTGGATGCCGCCCCGGGCCATCGCCTCGCAGGTGTGCCGGACGATCTCCAGGCTCCGCGCCGAGCCGGTGCGCTGGTGGTGCCGCAGCAGGAAGAGCAGGTTCATGTGCGGCGGGAACTTGGGGGCGCCGCCGAAGCCACCGTGCCTCTCGTCGTACTCGTCGGCCAGTTGGTCGGCGGCGGCGTCGAGCAGGTCGGCGGTGAGCGGGGCGGTGGGCCCGCCGACGGCCTGGGCCCCGCCGATCGCCTCCACCACCGCGGCGCCCTGACGCAGTACGGCGTCGCGCTGGTCCCGCCAGGCGGTGCCGATCGACTCCAGCAGCCGGACGAAGTTCGCCCGGGGGAAGTACGTCCCGCAGAAGAACGGGGTGCCGTCCGGGGTGGCGAAGACCGTCATCGGCCAGCCGCCCTGGCCGGTCATCGCCTGGGTGGCGGTCATGTAGACGGCGTCGACGTCGGGCCGCTCCTCGCGGTCCACCTTGATCGACACAAAGCCCTCGTTGAGCAGCTTGCCGACACCCGCGTCCTCGAACGATTCGTGCGCCATGACGTGACACCAGTGACACGCGGAGTAACCGACCGAGATGAGCACCGGCACGTCACGGCGCTTGGCCTCGGCGAACGCCTCCTCGCACCAGGGCCACCAGTCGACCGGATTGTCCGCGTGCTGGAGGAGGTACGGGCTGGTGGCATCCGCGAGTCGGTTCACCCGACGACCATATCCAGCCGGGCGACCGGCCGCCGGTCGGACGCCGTGCGCCGGACGGCCTTCCGCCGTTCACGTCGGTCCATTTAGATCTGTGCATATTCCCGGCGACCCGCCGGGTGACGAGGAGGTACCCCATGCGCAGATCCCGGTTCCGGTCCGCCCTCGCAGCCGGTGTGGCCCTGTCGGCCCTCGCCGCCGGAGTCCTGGTGGCGGCGTCACCGGCCGCCGCCGTCGACCCGGACGCCCGGATCTCGGCCACCACCGGCGTCGGCACGCACAACGCGTACGAGAAGGCGACCTACGCCTATCTGGCGCAGTCCCTGGACGCACGCCCCGGACTGATCGAGTTGGACGTCTGGCCGGACATCCTCACCCGGCAGTGGCGGGTCAGCCACTCCAACCCGCTCGGCAACGACAACAACTGCGTGGCCGCCACCAGCGCGAGCCAGCTCTACTCCGGCACCCGCAACCGCAACCTGGAGCACTGCCTGGACAACATCCGACTCTGGCTGACCGCGCACCCGGACGCCGGGCCGCTGCTGCTCAAGATCGAGCTGAAGACCGGCTTCAGCGCCCGTACCGGCCAGGGGCCGACCCAGCTCGACGCGGTCCTCGCCGCCCGGCTCGGCGACCGTCTGTTCAGCCCGGCCGACCTGCGGGGCGGCCATCCCTCACTGGACGCCGCCGCGCGTGCCGACGCCTGGCCGACCCGACGGCAGCTCGCCGGAAAGGTGATCGTCTACCTGATCCCGGGCACGGTCGAGCACGGCAACCCGACCGACGTGCTCCGCACCGACGTGGAGTACGCCCGACACCTCGTCGCGCTGGCCGCAGCGGGCACGCTGAGCAGCGCGAAGGCGTTCCCGGCCGTACACCGGGCACGGGCCGGTGACCCCCGCAGCCAGTACGCCGAGACGGCGTTGCGTCCGTGGTTCGTCGTCTTCGACGGCGACGCCACCGCGTACGTCACCGGGTCCATCGACACCGCCTGGTACTCGGCCAACCACTACCTGCTGGTGATGACCGACGCGCACCAGGTCCCGCCCGCGATCGGCAACACCGATCCGGACGCCGCCCTGGCCCGCCTCACCGCGCTGGCCGCCCGGCACGCCACCATCGCCTCCGCCGACTGGGCTGCGATCCCCCAGGTGGTCGCCCGGACCCTCCCCCGCGCCTGACCGGCCCGTGCCGCCGCCCGTCCGTCCTCCGTCCAGAGAGGCGGACGGGCGGGTCGCGGTCAGGAGGCGCCGTCGGCGCGCAGCGGCAGGACGTTGGTGGGGCTCTGGCGGGACAGCGAGCCGAGCACGGCACCGATCTTGTCGGCGGGCATCGGCTTGAAGAAGTGGTAGCCCTGGGCGGCGGTGCAGCCCAGCTCGGCCAGGGCCGACCGCTGGGCGGCGGTCTCCACGCCCTCGGCCACCACCCGCAGCCCCAGCTCGTGGGCCAGCCCGACGGTGCTGCGGACGATCGCCGCCGCCTCCGGCGAGTCGACCATCCGGAGCACGAACGACCGGTCCACCTTCAACTCGTCGACCGGGATCCGGGTCAAGAAGGCCAGGGAGGAGAAGCCGGTGCCGAAGTCGTCGACGGCCAACTGCACACCCATCGACCGCAGCGCGCTGAGCACCTGGTCGATGACCTCCAACTCGCTCATCACCACGGTCTCGGTGATCTCCAGGACCAGCCGGTCGGCCGGGACCTGGTGCCGGCGCAACGCGTCGGCGATCTCCCCCGGCAGGCGGTGGTCGAGCAGGCTGCGGGCGGAGAGGTTGACCGAGATCGGGATGTCCAGGCCCTCCCGGGCCCAGCCGGCCGCCACCCCGAGCGCCTTGTCCAGCACGTAGCGGGTGAAGGGGCCCAACTGCTCGCTGTTCTCCACCGGCCGGATGAAGTCGGCCGGACCCAACCAGCCCCGGCGCGGGTGCCGCCAGCGGATCAGCGCCTCCACCCCGGTCGGCGCGCCGGTCGCCAGGTCCACGGCCGGCTGCAACACCAGCACGAGCTGATCGTCGGCCAGCAACGCCTCACGCAGCTCGGCGAGCAGCGCGAGCTGGTCGGTGCTGGCCGCGTCCCGGGAGCCGTCGTACGCCGCCACGCTGCCACCACCGGACTTGGCCTGGTACATCGCGATGTCGGCCCGGCGCATCAGCTCGGTGAGGTCGGCGGTGCCGGCCGACGCCACCACCACGCCGACGGACACCTCGACGGACATCCGTACCCCGGCCACCTCGGTCGGCGCGGCCAGCCGCTCGGTGATCTCCCGGGCCTGGCGCAGCGCGTACGCCATCGGGGCGGTGCGGTCGCCGAGCACCGGGACCGAGGTCAGCAGCAGCGCGAACTCGTCGCCGCCGAGCCGGGCGAGCAGGTCGCCGGAGCGGGTCAGGGTGCCCAGCCGGTTGGCGGTCAACCGCAGGAGCTGGTCGCCCGCGGCGTGCCCGAGCGTGTCGTTGACCTCTTTGAACTGGTTGATGTCGAGCAGCAGCAGGGCCACCGGATGGTCGTGTCCGAGTCGCCGCAACGCCTGGTCGCCCTGGCCGAGCATGGCCGTCCGGTTGGCCAGCCCGGTCAGCGGGTCGTGCACCGCCTCGTAGGAGGAACGCGCGGTGACCAACCGCAGCTCCCGGTGGGTCGCCGCGTCGTGCAGGGCGGCGGACAGCGCCTCGGCGAAGGCGTCCAGCGCGTGCCGTTCCCGGCCGGTGGGTCCAGCCGTGCGGGGCAGCCGGACCCGTAGCCGACCGACCCGGTGCTCGCCGATGGAGAGGTCACGGAGCAGTTCGTCGGGCCCGGGTCCGTCGTCGCCGGGTGGCGCGACCTCCCGGTCGATCACCTGACCGCTGGGATCGCCCCGGTAGCGGCGCCATCGACCGTCGCCCCGGGCCACCTCCACGTCCACGAGCTCCGCCTCGAACACGGTGAGCACGCCGGTCACCCCGGCGGTCGCCACGCCGCGCTCGTCGAGCTGGTTGAGCGCCGCCGTCGCCTCCGCGAACGCCCGCCAGGTCCGCCGTTCGCGTTCGTCGCGCAGCCGCTGCCGATAGGTCTGGTGGAGCAGCCACAGCGGTACGGGCAGCAATACCAGCCACCGCGGATCGAACTCGATCAGGGCCACCACGAGCAGGCCGGCCACCACGTTGCCGACGAACATCAGCAGTTTGCCCCGCAGCGCGGCCAGCAGTGGGCGCCCGATCGGCATGTCGTGCCGCAGCGCCAACGTGACCCCGCCCAGCCACGCACCGGCCAGCAGGTAGGTGAGGGCACCGGCGGCGGCGGCGAGCGCGAGCGCCGGGGTCGGAGTGGCCAGCAGCGGCTCGCCCAACGAGGTGGTGACCGACACCGCCAGGGCGACGGCAGCGGTCTGCGACGCGGCGATGCGGACGACGTCCCAGGTGGACCTGCCCTCGTCCACCACGGTCAGGATCGTCCAGGCCAGCATCATGCCGATCAGGGCCGCGCCGGGCAGCCATCCGGGCGGTACCAGATAGAGGCAGACGATGAGCGCGGCCTCGGCCCAGGTGATGGAGACCACCCCGGCCGCGGCCCGGAACCGCAGCCGGGCCAACTGGGACAGTGCGAAGAGGGCGATCGCGATGCCGAAGCGGGTCAGCCCGCCGTAGGGCCCGAACGGGTCGTCGGCCGGCAGCCCGACCGGCACGCTCCACCCCACCACGGCGGCGACCACTGCGGTGAGGACGACGGCGGCCGTCAGCAGGTGCACCCGGATCGGGGTGCGACGGCCCTCGGGCCGATCGAGCGGATGACCGGCCCTGCCGGAGGTCACCGACCCACTCCCGTCCGGCGGGAACAGGGCGCACGGAGGGCGGAAACGACTGCGATGGTCATCGGCGCCCCCTCCCGCGCACGGCATGAGGACGTCGGGTCCTCCCGGCGGAAGGCTAAGCCAAACCGGATGGTCGCAACAGGGGGCGACCATCCGGTTCGGCGTGAATCATGCCCCGATCAGCCGTCGCGACGCTGCTGGCGCCGGTTGGGAGCGTGACCGGATGAATCCAGCATCACGTTCTCATCTGTCGGATCACCGACCGTTCGCTGCGCGATGTCCGACTCGGCGGCGGGCTCCTGACCGGGGAAATGATCGGGCAACCGGCGCAGCCGGGCGTTCATGTTCCGGATCAGCAGCACGGTGGCGGTGCCCAGGACGAGGATGAGGAACAGGCCCATCGGACCGGCCAGGCCCCCCGTGCGGGTGTCCCCGAAATTGTTCTGGGCGAGCACCTGAGCAGCGGTCAACATGGGATTCCTCCGAAGTGCGATGTCCGACCAGGGTAGCCCGGGGCCGGATCAGCGGGCATGGGCCGTCTCCCGGATGCCCGCGAACAGGTCCGACTCGGGCAGCGGAGAATCGACAAGCGAGCGCACGAGCTGGAAGTCCTCCGTCGGCCAGGCCCGCTGTTGCAGCTCCATCGGCACCTGGAACCAGAAGCCGTCCGGGTCGACCTGGGTGGCGTGGGCCCGCAACGCGTCGTCCCGGACCGGGAAGTACTCGGCGCACTCGACCCGGGTGGTGATCCGGGGGCCCTTGTCCGGCCGGTCCTCCCAGCGGGTGATCCACTCCGCGTACGGCGACTCGTCGGCGCCGGTGGCCAGGACCGCCTCGTGCAGCGCGAGGATCTTGCCCTTGGAGAAGCCGATGTCGTAGTAGAGCTTGAGCGGCTGCCACGGCTCGCCCAGCTCGGGGTAGCGCTCCGGGTCACCGGCCGCCTCGAAGGCCGCCACGCTGACCTTGTGGCACATGATGTGGTCCGGGTGCGGGTAGCCGCCCTCCTCATCGTACGTGGTGACCACGTGCGGGCGGAACTGCCGCATCAGGCGCACCAGGGGGCCGGCGGCCACCTCGACGTCCTGGAGCGCGAAACAGCCCTCGGGCAGGGGCGGCAGCGGGTCGCCCTCGGGCAGGCCCGAGTCGACGAAGCCCAGCCAGGCCTGCTCGATGCCGAGGATGGCGCGGGCCGCGTCCATCTCCGCCCGGCGGATGTCGGCGATGTTGGCCCACACATCGGGCCGGTCCAGCTTGGGGTTGAGCACACTGCCCCGCTCGCCGCCGGTGCACGTGACGACCAGCACGTCCACCCCCTCGGCGACGTACTTGGCCATGGTCGCGGCGCCCTTGCTCGACTCGTCGTCGGGGTGCGCGTGCACGGCCATGAGCCGGAGTTGTTCTGCCACGGTCGGCGCTCCTCGTCTCTGCCCACCGGCGGGCCACGGGCCACACCGCTGACCTGCCGGAATCCTCCCCCGTCGCGGTCCCGGCCCGTGCTGGCCTGTCATATTTGACCCCAGCAACCAGCAATGCCCGGTCGAGAAGCAGTGCTCCCGATCGAGAAGCAGCACCCCATCGACAGGAGGTGTCGGTGGCGGCAATGCCCGGTCGGACAGGAACGACGGCGCTCTGCCATTCTTGCCGATGGGCCCGACAACGACGCCAGGAGATACCCGCCGGTGACCGAGACGCACGCCACACCTGGATCGACCTCGCCGGTGTTCCCGCCCGGACGGTACGGCCGACGCCGTACGCCGGGCCGCCGCACGCGGCTGCTGACCACGCTGCTGGTGGTCGCCGTGCTGGTGGCGCTCACCGCGGTCTCGTTCCGGCTCTACCGGCAGTACGGCGACCCGGCCTACGACGCCCAGGTGATCACCTACGGCGAGATCACCGACCAACAGGTGGTGGTCGACTTCCGGGTGAACCTACCGGCGGGTGGCTCGGCGGTCTGCGTGTTGCGGGCCCGGGACCACGCCGGGGCCGAGGTGGCCCGGGAGCAGGTGCCGGTGGCAGCCACGGACGGGCAGCGCAGCGTCACCGTCCGACACGCGCTCGCCACCAGCGCCCGCCCCTTCATCGGCGAGGTCGTCCGCTGCCGGCCGGCGGCCTGAACCCGCCGCGACGGCGAGCCCAACCCACCCGGCCTGCGGCGCGAGCGGCACCGGGCCGCCCGGCGCAGACCGGCTCCCCGGCGTGATCACCGACACTCCTTGTCGTACGGCACTGGTAACTTGGAGGTTCACCTGTCAGCCAGCCCGCACAACCGAGGAGGACCGCCTGTGTCCAATGGCAACGAGGCGCCCGCCACCTGGCTGTCCCAGGACGCCTACGACCGCCTGAAGGCCGAACTCGACGAGTTGATCGCCAACCGGCCGGTGATCGCCGCCGAGATCAACGCGCGGCGCGAGGAAGGTGACCTACGCGAGAACGGCGGCTATCACGCCGCCCGTGAGGAGCAGGGCAAGGCCGAGGGGCGCATCCTCTATCTGAAGGAGCTGCTCCGCACGGCCCAGGTCGGCGAGGCGCCGACCGTCGACGCGGTGGCGCCCGGGATGGTCGTGACGATCTACTTCGACGACGACGCCGACGACACAGAGACCTTCCTGCTCGGTTCCCGCGAGATCTCCTCCACCACCGATCTCACCGTCTACAGCCCCGAGTCGGCCCTCGGCCAGGCGATCCTGGGCGGCAAGGCGGGCCAGGCCTGCACCTACACCGCGCCCAGCGGCGCGGACATCAAGGTGACCGTGGTCAGCTTCGAGCCCTTCTCCGGCTGAGCCACCCGCCGCCCCGGCAACGTCCGAGGTCGGCCGTCGTACGAACCCAGAGGCGTGACACCGGGCGGTGTCACGCCTCTGGTGCGATCGAGACCTGGTAGCCGCTGGCCCGCAGAGCGCTGATCAGCGTGTCCGAGTGCTCCACACCCCGGGTCTCCACCGACAGCGCCACCTCGACCTCGCCGAGGCGCAGGTGCGGATTGGCCCGTTGGTGCTCCACGTCCACCACGTTGGCCCGGTGCTCGGCGATCTGCCGCAGCAGCGAGGCGAGCTGTCCGGGCCGGTCCGAGCAGCGGACGGTCACCCGCAGGTAGCGTCCGGCCGCCGCCAGTCCGTGCTCGATGACCCGCAGCATCAACAGCGGGTCGATGTTGCCGCCGGAGAGGACCGCCACCACCGGCGGCTCCACCTCGACCGCCCCGGCCAGCAACGCGGCCACCGCCACCGCACCGGCCGGCTCCACCACCTGCTTGCCGCGCTCCAGCAGCATCAGCAGCGCCCGGGAGATGTCCTCCTCGGTGACGGTGACGATGTCGTCGACGAGCTTGCGGACGTGGGTGAAGGTGACGTCACCGGGGCGACCGACCGCGATGCCGTCGGCGATCGTGGAGAAGGCCGGCAGGCGTACCGGCTCACCGGCCACCAGTGACGGCGGGAAGGCCGCCGCGCCCGCCGCCTGCACCCCGATCACCCGGACGTCGGGGCGCAGCGCCTTGGCGGCCACCGCCATCCCGGAGACCAGCCCGCCGCCACCCACTCCGGTGACGATCGTCCTGACCTCGGGGCACTGCTCCAGGATCTCCAGCGCGACCGTGCCCTGACCGGCGATCACGTCCCGGTGGTCGAACGGGTGGATCAGGATCGCGCCGGTGCGCTCGGCGTACGTCTGCGCCGCCACCAGGGACTCGTCCACCGTGGCGCCGACCAGCTCCACCCGGGCGCCGTACCCCTTGGTGGCCGCCACCTTCGGCAGCGGCGCGTTCACCGGCATGAAGACGGTGGCGTGCGCGCCGACCAGCCCGGCGGCGAGGGCCACCCCCTGCGCGTGGTTGCCGGCGCTGGCCGCCACCACCCCCCGCTCCCGCTCCGGCGCGGAGAGGCGGGAGATCCGCACGTACGCGCCCCGCACCTTGTACGACCCCGCGCGCTGGAAGTTCTCGCACTTGAGCCAGACCGGCCCACCGAGCGCCGCACTCAGCGGGCGAGAGGGTTCCAGCGGGGTGGTGCGGGTGACATCGGCGAGCAGCTCCCGCGCCGCCCGCACGTCGTCCAGGCTGACCAGTTCCGTCATGCCCCGATCGTGCCACCCGGGCCATCTGCCGCCTGGACCGGCGTGGACGCCGACCCTGACGTCCGATCCGGCGGGCACCGCCGCGTCCGACGGGCGTCGGCTGCGGCACGACCGTCCAGCCGGAGCCGCGCGGTCAGGCGCTGGCCGGCGACCCCGTTCCGACGCGGGGGTAGCCGGGGGCGTGCCGGGGCCAGGGGGCCGCCATCTCGAACTGGCCGGCGACGCCGAGCAGCAGCAGTTCCGATCCGGGCGGTCCGATCAGTTGGACGGCCAGCGGCAGGCCGTCCGGGCGACGGCCCACCGGCACCACCAGCGCGGGCAGCCCGGCGATGTTCCACGGTGCCGCGTACGGGGCGTACCGGATGTTGACCAGCATGTTGGCCCGCCAGGACCGGGCCGACCAGCTCGCGGCCGGCGGCGGCGCGCTGGCCAACGCCGGGGTGAGCAGCAGGTCGACCGAGTGGTCGGCGAAGAAGCCGATGGAGCGTTCACGCCAGGCGGCCCGGTCGGCCTCCCGGACGTACCCGCGTCGCCAGGCCCAGTCCCCGAAGGTGACGTGCCGACGGCTGCGGGGTTGCAGGTCGCGGCGGTCGATCCCGGCGGCTCGCACGTCGGCGGCAGCGGCGGCGAACCAGGTGGCGATGCCCTGCAGACCGAGGGCGGTCGGATAGACCGGGTCGGCCGGGACGGCGTCGTGCCCGGCCGCCGCGAGCAGTCGACCGGCGGCGGCGACCGCGTCGCGGTTGGGTGCGTCCGGCGAGACCCCGCGCACCGGGGACCGCAGCGACACCCCGACCCGCAGCCGCTGCGGCGGGACCAGCTTCTCCTGGGCCCGGCCGGCGAGCACCTGGAAGCCCACCGCCGCGTCGGCGACCGTGGTGGCCAGCATGCCGTGCTCGGTCAGCCCGAACCAGTCCTCCGCGCCGAGTTGGCAGGGCACCACGCCCCGGCCGGGCTTCAGGCCGACGAGTCCACAACAGGCCGCCGGGATGCGGATCGAACCGAGACCGTCGTTGCCGTGGGCGATCGGCACCAGCCCGGCGGCGACCGCCGCCGCCGCGCCACCCGACGAGCCGCCCGGAGTACGTCCCAGGTCCCAGGGGTTGCGGGTGACCGCGGTGCCGTCGTCGGTGACCCCCCACAGACCCAGCTCGGGCATCCGGGTGACGCCGAGGATCACCGCGCCCGCGCCACGCAGCCGGCGGACCACCTCGTGGTCGGCCTCGGCCACCGGGGTACGCACCGCGGCCGAACCGTTCCAGGTGGGCACCCCCGCCACCGGGGTGTTCTCCTTGACCGCCACCGGCACCCCGGCCAGCGGCAGGTTGCCCAGGTCCTCCTGCTCGTCGACCTTCTCCGCCTCGGTGACCGCCTCCCCGCCGCGGACCGTGCGGAACGCGGCGAGGTCGGCGTCGGCCTTCGCGACGTGGTCGAGATGGTCGGCCAGGACCTGGGTGGCGGAGACGTCGCCCCGCCGTACGCCCCGGGCGATCTGTTTGGCGGTCGCCCCGACCCAGGTCGGCATGATGTCCTGCACGGCCACCCTCCCCAGCCAGCGGTCAGCCCAGCGCCTGCTCCAGATCGCCGAGCAGGTCTTCGACCGTCTCGATGCCGACAGACAGTCGCACGAGATCGGAGGGAACTTCAAGCGGCGAGCCGGCAGCGCTGGCGTGTGTCATCCGACCCGGGTGTTCGATCAGGGATTCCACCCCGCCGAGGGACTCCGCGAGCACGAAGAGTCGGGCCCGGTTGCAGATCTCGACGGCGTGCTCCTCACCCCCGGCCGCCCGGAACGAGATCATGCCTCCGAACCGGCGCATCTGCTTGGCGGCCACCTCGTGACCGGGGTGCGACGGCAGGCCCGGGTAGAGGACCTCGGCCACCTTGGCGTGCCCGTCCAGGTAGCCGACGATCCGCTCGGCGTTGTCGCAGTGCCGGTCCATCCGTACCCCGAGGGTCTTGATGCCGCGCAGCGTCAGCCAGGCGTCGAACGGGCCGTTGACCGCGCCCATCGCGTTCTGGTGGTAGCGCAGTTCCTCACCGAGCCCGGCGTCGGCCGCGATCAACGCCCCACCGACCACGTCGGAGTGTCCGCCGACGTACTTCGTGGTGGAGTGCACGACCACGTCCGCGCCGAGGGCGATCGGCTGTTGCAGGTACGGCGAGGCGAACGTGTTGTCCACCACCAGCAGCGCCCCGGCGTCGTGGGCGACGGCGGCCAGGGTGGCGATGTCGGCGATGCCGAGCAGCGGGTTGGTCGGCGTCTCCAACCAGACCACCTTCGTGGCGCCGGGCCGGATCGCGGCCCGGACCGAGTCCGGGTCGGAGACCTTCGCCGGGGTGTACGTCAGTCCCCACCGCTGCGCCACCTTGGCGAACAGCCGGTACGTGCCGCCGTACGCGTCGTCCGGGATCACCACGTGGTCACCGGGACCGCAGACGGTCCGCAGCAGCGTGTCCTCGGCGGCCAGGCCGCTGGCGAAGGCGAGACCGACCGGCCCGCCCTCCAGCGCGGCCAGGCACTCCTGGAGCGCGTCCCGGGTGGGGTTGCCGGAACGGCTGTACTCGTATCCGAGCCGGGGCGCACCGACGGCGTCCTGGGCGTAGGTGCTGGTCTGATATATCGGTGGGATCACCGCGCCGGTGCGGGCCTCCGGGTCCTGGCCGGCGTGAATCGCGAGCGTCTCGAAGCCGTGGGTCATGACGCAGACGTTAGTCCTCCCCCTCGTCCCAGCGTGTGGAACCCGATCGTGGCCCGGTCACTCGGTGGATTCGGGGTGTCCAGGTCCGGCCGCGACGATCCAGGGTCTTCCCTCCGACCTCGCGATGCGACAGCCCGCCGCGTCGCGCCGAGCGGGACACGTGGGTACGGCCATAATCTGAGCCGATGGCGGGATGTGTGTTCTGCGGGATCGTGGCGGGCGAGGTGCCGGCGTTCCGGGTGGTCGACACCGACGATGGTGTGGCGTTCCTGGACACCCGTCCGGTGTTCAAGGGGCACGTGCTGGTGGTGCCCCGCACCCACCTGGTCACTCTCGCCGACCTGCCGCCGGAGTCGCTCGCCGGCTACTTCGGGCTGGTCCGGCGGCTCGCCGTCGCGGTGGAGAGCGGTCTGGGCGCGGGCGGCACGTTCGTGGCCATGAACAACAAGGTGTCCCAGTCGGTACCCCACCTGCACACCCACGTGTGCCCCGGACCAAGGGCGACGGCCTGCGGGGCTTCTTCTGGCCGCGTACCCGCTACGCCGACGACGCCGAGGCGACCGCGTACGCCGAGCGTGTGCGGCACGCCCTGGCGGACAGCGCCTGAGCGCGCGCGGGGCGGGTAAGGAAGTGGGGTCCGCCGGTGTTGCACGCGGGGAAGGTACGAAAGGAGTTCCACCGTGTTCCTCCGCAGCATGAAGGCCGAGATGATCTCCCCTGACCGGGCCCTGCCCGGCCGCCCGATCGCGATGCCGGTCGCCGACCGGCACGAGGTGCTCGGGACCCCGCTCAAGGGGCCGTTCCCCGAGGGCTCCCAGGTCGCCGTGTTCGGCATGGGGTGTTTCTGGGGTGCCGAGAGGTTGTTCTGGACCCTTCCGGGCGTCTACACCACCTCCGTCGGATACGCGGGTGGTTACACCCCGAATCCGACCTACGAGGAGGTCTGCTCCGGCGGGACGGGGCACGCCGAGGTGGTCCAGGTCGTCTACGACCCCGCCACGATCAGCTACGAGGACCTGCTCAAGGTCTTCTGGGAGAACCACGACCCGACCCAGGGCATGCGCCAGGGCAACGACGTCGGCACGCAGTACCGCTCGACGATCTACACCACCACCGACGAGCAGTACGCCACCGCCGAGGCGTCCCGGGAGGCGTTCGCGCCGATCGTGGCCCGGGCGGGCAAGGGCGAGATCACCACGGAGATCAGCCGCCTCGGCGACTACTTCCTCGCCGAGGACTATCACCAGCAGTACCTGGCACCGACCAAGAACCCGAACGGCTACTGCAACCACGGCCCGAACGGGCTGAGCTGCCCGGTCGGCGTGGCACGCACCACCGGCTGACCCGCTCGCGACCGGCTCGCCCGACGGGCGGGCCGGTACGCACCGGGCGCGATGATCCAAATTGCGGCGCTCGTCACAGCCCGACAGGCGGGGCAAGTCGGGAAAGTCCCCGCAGCCGGGCATCTTTCACCCGCCCTCGCTGGCAGATGTCGCGCGGCTGATCGTGCGGGCGCGGATTCTAGCAATGCTGTTACACGACCGTCATGGTCTCAACAGGCGAATCGCAACAACCTCTGGCAGCATTGGCTCGCATGTGCGGACTAGCTGGGGAGTTCCGACGGGACGCGTCGCGTGCCGACGTCGGGACGGTGGAGCGAATGGCCGCAACGATGTGCGACCGGGGGCCTGACGGTGGCGGTGTGTGGGCCCAGGGACCGGTCGCCCTCGGCCATCGGCGTCTGAAGATCATCGACTTGTCGGCCGCCAGCGGCCAGCCCATCGTCGACTCGGCCGCCGGCCTGACCGGCGTCTTCAACGGCTGCATCTACAACTACCGCGAGTTGCGCGCCGAGCTGGCGGCCAAGGGCCACCACTTCTTCTCCAGCGGTGACAGCGAGGTCGTCATCAAGGCGTACGCCGAGTGGGGGCTCGACTTCGTCGACCACCTGATCGGCATGTTCGCCGTGGCGATCACCGAACGGGACACCGGCCGCCTGGTGCTGGCCCGGGACCGGCTCGGCATCAAGCCGCTCTACCTCGCCGAGTCGCCCGGTGTGGTGCGCTTCGCCAGCACCCTGCCCGCCCTGGTCGCGGGTGGCGGCGTGGACACCGCCATCGACCCGGTGGCGCTCGCCCACTACCTCAGCTTCCACAGCATCGTGCCGCCGCCGCGCACCATCCTGCGCGGCGTCACCAAGCTGCCCCCGGCCACCGTCCGGGTCTACGAGCCCGACGGCGCCACCCACGAGCGCGTCTACTGGGACCCGTCCTTCCTCCGCCGGGAGGAGTACTCCGGCTGGTCGGAGAAGGACTGGCAGGACGCGCTGCTGGAGTCGCTGACCACCGCCGTACGGCGACGCATGGTCGCCGACGTGCCGGTGGGCGTGCTGCTCTCCGGCGGCCTGGACTCCAGCCTGGTGGTCGCCCTGCTGGCCGGTGAGGGGCAGCGCGGTCTCTCCACCTTCTCGATCGGCTTCGACGCGGTCGGCGGCCGGGAGGGCGACGAGTTCCGCTACTCCGACGTGGTCGCCAAGACCTTCGACACCGACCACCACCAGCTCCGGATCGCCGCCCAGGACCTGGTGCCGCCGCTGGAGGCCGCCGTGGCCGCCATGAGCGAGCCGATGGTCAGCCACGACTGCGTCGCGTTCTACCTGCTCAGCCAGGAGGTCTCCCGGCACGTCAAGGTGGTCCAGTCCGGTCAGGGCGCCGACGAGATCCTGGGCGGCTACCACTGGTACCCGCCGCTGGCCGAGGTCGGCCGCGAGCAGGCCCTCGACACGTACGCGCGGGCCTTCTTCGACCGCGACGCGAGCGGCCTGGCCCGGGTCCTCAACCGGGAGTGGCTCACCGACGCCGACCCGGCGCGGGAGTTCGTCGCCGCGCACCTGGCGCGGCCCGGCGCGCAGACCGCCGTCGACGCCGGCCTGCGCCTGGACACGCAGATCATGCTCACCGACGACCCGGTCAAGCGGGTCGACAACATGACCATGGCGCACGGGCTGGAGGCCCGGGTGCCCTTCCTGGACCACGAGTTCGTCGAACTGGCCGCCGCCTGCCCGCCGGAGCTGAAACTGGCTCAGGGCGGCAAGGGGGTGCTCAAGGAGATCGGCCGCCGGGTGCTGCCACACGAGGTCATCGACCGGCCGAAGGGCTACTTCCCGGTCCCCGGCCTCACCCACCTGGAGGGCAAGCTCCTCGACCGGGTACGGGACGCGCTCTCCGCGCCCGAGGCCCGCCGCCGCGACCTGTTCCGCACCGATTACGTCAACGCCCTGCTCGACGCGCCCAACGCCGAACTGACCCCGTTGAACGGAAACAAGCTGTGGCAACTCGGACTCCTGGAAATGTGGCTCCAGAGCCACGGAATCGACTGACCGTGACCGACACCCTGGCGACAGGGGTGGCCCGGACCGACCGAGGTCGAGGCGCGGGACGACGGTACGAGCGGGTCGGGCCGGGCGGTGATCCGATCGCCGCGAACACCGGCGGCGACGCCACCGACGACGACCGTGCCGGCGGCGACGAGGGCGTCATCCTCGACTGCGGGTGGGGGCGGCTGGTCTTCGGCCAGACCTTCACCGACCAGGCCGCCGTCGCCGACGTGCTGCGCTCCGAGGCGGCCGGTGCCCGGGACATCTGCATCTATCTGCGGGACCCGCACGTGCTGGTGTCCCGGCTGCCCGACGAGTTGTTCATCGACCCGTCGCTGACCTTCCGGCTGCCGCTGGGTGGAGCCCGGCCTGGTCCGCGTCGGGCCGACGGCACGACCGAGGAGGCCGGCAACGCCGACACCCCGGCCGCCGTGAACGGGCGCGGCGAGCTTCCCGGGGTCCGCATCCGCCGGCTGCGCGACGCCGCCGACGCGGACGCCGTGAACCGCATCTACGCGGCCAACGGCATGGTCACCGCCCCGGTGGACATCCTCGTCGACAACGCCGCCACGGACCGTTTCCTGCACCTGGTGGCGGAGGCGGCGACCGGCGAGATCGTCGGCACCATCACCGGCGTCGACCACGTGGCGGTCTTCGACGACCCGGACAACGGGGCCAGCCTCTGGTGCCTGACGGTCGACTTCAACCAGGCGCCGCCGGGCACCGGCCAGGCGCTGATCACCGAGCTGGCCACCCGACTGGTGGCCCGGGGCCGGGCGTACGTCGATCTCTCCGTGCTCGCCGAGAACGCCGGGGCGATCCGGCTCTACGAGCGACTCGGCTTCTATCGCACCGCCACGCTCTGCGTGAAGCGGAAGAACCCGATCAACGAGCGGCTGTTCCTGCCGGCCATGCCGACCGGATACGACGAGCTCAACCCGTACGCGAAGATCGTCGCCGACGAGGCGATGCGCCGGGGCATCCGGGTGGAGGTGACCGACGCCGCCTGGGGTGAGCTGCGGCTGACCAGTGGTGGCCGGACCATCCTCACCCGCGAGTCGCTCTCCGAGCTGACCTCGGCGGTGGCGATGAGCCGCTGCGACGACAAGCGGGTCACCCGCCGCATCCTGACCGAGGCCGGCCTGTCGGTGCCGCGCGGGCGGACCGCCACCGGTGACGCCGCCGACGCGGAGTTCCTGGCCGAGGTGGGCCAACTGGTGGTCAAGCCGGCCCGGGGCGAACAGGGCAACGGCATCACCGTCGGGGTACGCACCGAGGAGGCGCTGGCCGCCGCCGTCGAGTTGGCCGCCCGGTTCTGTCCCGAGGTGCTGCTGGAGGAGCTGTGCACCGGTGAGGACCTGCGGGTCGTCGTGATCGACCACGAGGTGGTGGCCGCCGCCGTACGCCGCCCCGCCTCGATCACCGGCGACGGCGTGCACGACATCACCGAGCTGATCGCGCGGCAGAGCCGTCGTCGGGCCGCCGCCACCGGTGGCGAGTCCCGCATCCCGCTCGACGAGATGACCCGGGACGTGGTCGCCGAGGCCGGGTACACGCTCTCCGACGTCCTGCCCGAGGGTCAGGTGCTGGCCGTACGCCGGACCGCGAACCTGCACACCGGGGGCACCATCCACGACGTCACCGGTGAACTGCACCCGCTGATCGCGGAGGCGTGCGTGGCGGCCAGTCGGGCGCTGGACATCCCGGTCACCGGGCTCGACCTGCTGGTTCCCGCTCCGGACCGACCCGAGCACGTCTTCATCGAGGCCAACGAGCGACCGGGGTTGGCCAACCACGAGCCCCAGCCGACCGCCGAACGCTTCGTGGACCTGCTTTTCCCCGGGACTCGGGCACCGCAACGGCTGTGGACGCCGGCCGGTGCGGCACCATCTGGGGCATGACCGTACGCAAGACCACTCCGCTCCCCATCGACCTCGACTACCTGCGTCAGGTGATGGTGGAGTTGTTGGACATCCCGAGCCCGTCGGGACGCACCGACCACGTGCAGCAGTACGTCGGTGAGCGTCTGTCGGCGCTCGGCATCCCGTCGACGCTGACCCGCCGGGGCGCGCTCAGCGCCTGCCTGCCCGGTCCTCGGGAAACCGGGGCGGACCGGGCGATCGTGGTACACACCGACACCATCGGCGGGATGGTCAAGCGGCTGAAGGAGAACGGTCGGCTCGAGCTGAACCCGATCGGTACACACAGCGCGCGGTTCGCCGAGGGCGCCCACGTCCGGGTCTTCACCGACGACCTGGACCGCGTGGTCACCGGTCAGGTGCTGCCGCTCAAGGCCAGCGGGCACCGGTACAACGAGGCGGTGGACGAGCAGGGCATCGGCTGGGAGCAGGTCGAGGTACGCATCGACGAGCCGGTGGAGGACATCGCCGGGCTGCGTGCGCTCGGCATCGACGCCGGGGACTTCGTCGCGTTCCTGCCCAACCCGACGGTCACGCCCAGCGGCTACGTCAAGTCCCGGCACCTGGACGACAAGGCCGGTGTGGCGGCGGTGCTGGCGGCGCTCAAGGCGATGGTCGACGCCGGGGTGAAGCCGGCCGTCACCGCTCACCTGCTGGTCACCGTCACCGAGGAGATCGGTCACGGCGCGTCGCACGGGCTCGACCCGGACGTGGCCGAGATCGTCTCGGTGGACGCCGCCGTCGTCGCCCCCGGGCAGCAGTCCCGGGAGAACGCCGCCACCCTGGCGATGGGCGACGGGGTGGGACCGTTCGACTACCACCTGACCCGGAATCTCGCGGCGATCGCCCGTGAACACGACGTCGACCTGGTCCGCGACGTCTTCGACTACTACCGCTCGGACGTGGCGGCGGCGGTCGAGGCGGGCGCCCACGCCCGGGTGGCCCTGCTCGGCTTCGGCGTCGACGCCACCCACGGGCACGAGCGCACCCACCTGGACGGGCTGCACCACCTGGCCCAGTTGCTCTGCCTCTACCTCCAGAGCGACCTGGTGTTCCCCGAGTGGGACGCCGAGCCGGAGGGCGACCTGGCCGACTTCCCGTCGCTGGCGGTGCAGCCGGCCAGCGCGGACGGCCCCCGCAAGGGTCCGATCGGCATCGCCCAGGAGTGACCGTACGCCCGGCACGGGCCGTGGAGACGGATGTGATCGAAATCCGTTGCCGGTGGGGCCGCCGCTGGATAACGTGGCGGTACACGTGAAAGGAGGTGGTCCAGACTTGTATAGCAATCGGACTCGTGAGGTGGCTGTCCGCTAGCCGCTGTCCTCGACAGTGACCGTCTGTTCCGCAGGCGGGCAGTGACAAGCGTCGAGACCGTGTGGCAGCGGTGCGGCGAATCCACGACAAGCCACCCGACCCCCGGGGTGCCGACTCAGTCCAGTCGGTCCGCGTCCGCGCGGAAACCCCGGGGGTCGCCCTTTGTCCGGGTCCCCTCGCTGGAGGTCGCCGTGTCGATGCGCGAGCTGGTGGTGTTGGGCACGGCCAGTCAGGCCCCGACCCGGGCCCGCAACCACAACGGGTACGTGCTCCGCTGGGACGACGAGGTGATCCTCTTCGACCCGGGCGAGGGCAGCCAGCGGCAACTGCTGCACACCACGGTCACCGCGACCGACCTGACCCGGATCTGCGTCACCCACTTCCACGGCGACCACTGCCTCGGCCTGCCCGGCACCATCCAGCGCCTCTCGCTGGACCGGGTACCGCATCCGGTGGCGGTGCACTTCCCCGCCGAGGGTGCCGAGTACTTCGCCCGACTGCGGCACGCCAGCTCCTTCCACGAGACCGCCGAACTGGCCGTCACGCCCATCGAGGCGGACGGGCAGCGCATCGCGCTGCGCTGCGGCACGCTGGAGGCCCGCCGACTGCGGCACCCCGTCGACACGTACGGGTATCGGCTGGTGGAGCCGGACGGCTGCCGGATGCTGCCGGAGAAGCTGGCCGCGTACGGCGTCGACGGGCCGGCGGTCGGCGAGTTGCAGCGCGTCGGCCGCCTCGACCGGAACGGGCGTCGCGTCACCCGGGAGGAGGTGAGCGTGCCCCGCCCCGGGCAGCGGTTCGCCTTCGTGATGGACACCGGCCTCTGCGACGGGGTGTACGCGCTGGCCGACCAGGCCGACCTGCTGGTGATCGAGTCGACGTTCCTGGAGTCGGAGGCGGCACTCGCCGCCGAGGTCGGGCACCTGACCGCCGGACAGGCCGCGCGGGTGGCGGCCGAGTCGGGGGTACGCCGACTCGTGCTGACCCACTTCTCCCAGCGCTACGCCGACCCGCACCGCTTCGCCGAGGAGGCGCGCCGACACTTCGACGGGGACCTGGTGATCGCCGAGGATCTGACCACGGTTCAGGTGCCGCCCCGGCGGGTACCCTCGGCGGAGTGACTGTCACGCTGCGTGCCGCGACCGCCGAGGACCTGATGGCGGTGGGCGCCCTGCACCAGCGTTCGCGCGTCGCCGCGTACTCGTCGTTCCTGCCGCCGGAGGCGTTGGCCGACCCGACGCCGGAGGCCATGGGTGAATACTGGGCCGAACGATGGATCTGGGAACGCGACAGCCACCGGATGATCCTGGCCATGCGGGGCGACACCCTCGCCGGCTTCAGCTACTCCGGCCCGGACGACGAGGACGACCCGGACACCGGACTCCTGTGCGCGATCCACCTGGCCCCCGCCGAACGCGGCCGGGGCGTCGGTCGCGAACTGATGGTCGACGCCCTGGCCGGCATGCGTACGCGGGGCTGGCGCCGTGCGGCACTCTGGGTGTTGCGCGAGAACGGGCCCGCCCGCCGCTTCTACGAGCGTGGCGGGTGGTCCCCCACCGGAATCGAACGCGTCGAGCTGATCGGCACCACGCAGACCCCCCAACTGCGCTACACCCGCGGGGTGTAAGGAAGGGCACCCTGTTAACGCCGGCGGTAGAGCAGGGGTCCCCTACTGACAACCGGGCTCGCAGCTCCCCGATGTCGACGTCCGGGAGCCGCTCGCGGCGTTAGTAGGGGTCCCCTGCTATGCACGAGGCGTTAACAGGGTGCCCTTCCTTGCACTCAGGTTCCCTATGCCTCAGCGGGCGCCGAGGTGGGCGAGCAGGTCCTGGCGGGTGAGGACGCCCTTGGGCTTGCCGTCGATCAGCACCAGCGCGGCGTCGGACTTCTCCAGCAGGTTCACCGCCTCGCTGACCGGCTGGCCGCCACCGATCATCGGCAGCGCCGGTCCCATGTGCCGCTCGATCGTGTCGTGCAGTTGGGCCTGGCCGGTGAAGAGCGCGTCCAGCAGGTCCTTCTCGGCGATCGAGCCGGCCACCTCGCCGGTCACCACCGGCGGCTCGGCCTTGAGCACCGGGAGCTGTGAGACGCCGTACTCGCGCATGTAGTCGACCGCGTCGCGGACCGTCTCGGTGGGGTGTACATGCACCAGCTCGGGAAGCTGACCGGGCTTGGCGGCCAGCGCCTGCGCCACGGTCGGCTCGGAGCCGGAGTTGTCCAGGAAGCCGTAGCGGGCCATCCAGGCGTCGTTGAAGATCTTGGAAAGGTAGCCCCGACCGCCGTCCGGCAGCAGCACCACGACCACGTCGTCCGGTCCGGCGGCGCGAGCCACCTCCAACGCCGCCACCGCCGCCATCCCGCAGGAGCCGCCGACCAGCAGCCCCTCCTCCCGGGCCAGCCGCCGGGTCATCTCGAAGGACTGCTTGTCCGACACCTCGATGATCTCGTCGGCCACGTCCCGGTCGTAGGTCTCCGGCCAGAAGTCCTCGCCGACGCCCTCGACCAGGTAGGGCCGACCGGTGCCGCCGGAGTAGACCGAACCCTCCGGGTCCGCGCCGATGACCTTGACGGTGCCGCCGGACGCCTCCTTCAGGTAGCGCCCGATGCCGGAGATGGTGCCGCCGGTGCCCACCCCCGCGACGAAGTGCGTGATCCGGCCCTCGGTCTGCTTCCACAGCTCCGGTCCGGTGGTCTCGTAGTGCGAGCGGGGGTTGGCCGGGTTGGCGTACTGGTTGGGCTTCCAGGCGCCGGGGATCTCCCGGGCCAGCCGGTCGGAGACGTTGTAGTACGAGCGGGGGTCCTCGGGCGCGACGGCGGTCGGGCAGACGACCACCTCGGCGCCGTACGCCCGCAGCACGTCCTGCTTGTCCTGGCTGACCTTGTCGGGGCAGACGAACACGCACCGGTAGCCCTTGAGCTGCGCCACCAGGGCCAGCCCGACACCGGTGTTGCCGCTGGTCGGCTCGACGATGGTGCCACCGGGCCGGAGGATGCCGGCGGCCTCGGCGTCCTCGACCATCCGCAGCGCGATCCGGTCCTTGACCGAGCCGCCGGGGTTGAGGTATTCCACCTTCGCCAGCACGGTCGCCTGGATGCCCTCGGCGACGGTACGCAGCCGCACCAGCGGCGTGTTACCGATCATCTCGACGACGTTGTCGTAGTACTGCACCTCGTTGTGCCCTTTCCTGCGGCGCCGGCGCCGGAGGCCGGGCGGGTGACTCGCGTGATTCCCGCGCCCAGGGTACGTCGGGTCAGGGCACCACGTGCCCCGGGATCACGGAGCCGCCGCGCGCCTCCCACTCCAGGAAACGCTCGGTCTCGGCCAGCACCGCCCCGGCCAACCAGGTCACCATGACCGCGTCGTCGATCAGCCCGAACACCGTCAGGAACATCTCCGGTACGGCGTCGATCGGCGAGACGATGTAGGCGGTGGCCGCCGTCATCATGGCCAGTCGCATCCCGCCGTCGTACTGACCGCGAGCGGTGGCCGCGATCATCCTGGGCAACGCCCCGATCCGCGCGCCGAGCGTCGGTCCGCCCCGGGATCCGGCCGTCAGGGCCCGGGCCAGGGCAACGAACGCCGCACCCCGCTTCAACGTCTTAGCCATCGTCGTGCTCCTCTCCACCGTGCAGCGTGACGACCCGGCGCAACCTCCACGATCCGTCACACGACGCTGCGTCGCCAAGTACCCAGATCGGTCGTTTTCCAGGCATCCGCGCAGAGTCCTCGACGACAGCGAGCCGTCGTACCCGCGCGCTAGTGTCGCTTCATGGGGGTGGTTGATTCCGTCGTCTCGGAGCGTCCGCGCTGGCAGCGTACGTGGCGGGTGGCCCGCCTCGCGGCCATCGGCACGGGTGCCACGGTGGCCGCTGCGGCGGCCACCACCGGTGTGCTGTTCGGCCAGGCCCGGCAGGCCCGGCGGACCATTCCGATGGCCGAGGCGCCACCACCGCGCTGCGACGGGGTCTACGGTGCGAAGTTCCCCGGTACCCCGATCACCGTGGTCGTGCTCGGCGACTCCTCGGCCGCCGGCTACGGCGTGCACCGTCGCCGCGAGACGCCCGGTGCGTTGCTGGCGACCGGCCTGTCCCGGCGGCTGCGACGGCCGGTCCGGCTGCACCGCTTCGCCGTGGTCGGGGCCATCTCGGCGGGCCTGCGCTTCCAGGTCGAGGCGGCGCTGGACTGCGATCCCGACGTCGCGGTGATCCTGATCGGCGCCAACGACGTGACCAACCGGACGCCGCCCGCGCTGGCCATCCGGCATCTCGCCGAGGGGGTCCGCGCGTTGCGGGCGGCCGGGGCCGAGGTGATCGTCGGCACCTGTCCCGACCTGGGGGCGATCCGGCCGATCCAGCCGCCGCTGCGGTGGCTGGCCCGCCGGTGGAGTCGGCAGCTCGCCGCCGCCCAGACCGTCGCCGTCGTGTCGGCGGGCGGCTGGACGGTCTCCCTCGGTGACCTGCTCGGTCCCCGGTTCGACGCCGAGCCGGGACGGATGTTCGCCTGGGACCGGTTCCACCCGTCCGCCGAGGGTTACGCGGCGGCCGCGGCGGCGCTGTTGCCCACGGTGGTCTCCGCGCTCTCGGCGGGCGCCGAAAGCGGGCCTTCGCGCACGAGTCCGGAAGGCGTACGGTCATTGCCGAAGGCCGCTCAGGAAGCGGTCCAGCACCCGGGGACGGAGGTCAGCGGAGCGCAGGTCCGCGGCAGCGAGAGCGGGCCGGCCGGTCGGTGGGCACAGCTTCGCCGCCGGGGCTTCTTCGGAGGCGGCACGACACCACAGCCGGCCTCCGCGATCGACTCACCCGCAGTGGAGGGATTCAGATGATCGAGCGGATCAGGCCGCAGCAGGGGCCACGGTGTGTCGGCACGCGCCTGCGAGCGACCCGATGACCGGGCTGTCTCCCGGTGCCCGGGTCGCCCGCACCGCCGCCGTCTCCCTGCTCGCCAGCACGCTCGGCGGAGCCGCCGTCCTGGCCGGACAGGCCGTGGCGGCCCGCAACCGCCGGTACGCCCAGCCGGAGCTGGGGCTCGCGCTCCGGGCCACGGTCGGCCGCAGCGGCGCGCCGGTGCTGCGTCTGGTGCTGCTCGGTGACTCCTCGGCCCTCGGCGTCGGAGTCGACCGTCTGGGCGACACCATCGGCGGTCAACTGGCCGAGTTGCTCGCCGAGGGGACTGCCGGTCGGCAGGTGCACCTGTCCAGCGTCGGCGTCTCCGGTTCCCGCTCGACCGACCTGGCCACGCAGGTGGCGCGGGCGCTGCTCGGCGAACGGCCGGACGTCGCGGTCATCCTGGTCGGTGCGAACGACGTGACCAGCATGCGCCGACCGGCCGACGCCGCCGCGTACCTCGGGGCGGCCGTGCACCGGCTGCGCCAGGCGGGCGTGGAGGTCGTCGTCGGCACCTGCCCGGACCTGGGCGCGGTGCGCGCGATCGCCCCTCCCCTGCGTCAGGTCGTCGGCCTGGTGGGACGTTGGGTCGCGCGGGCACAGACCAGCGCGGTTTTGGACGCCGGTGGCACGGTCGTCGACCTGGCCACCGAGACCGGTCCGGTGTTCCGGGCCGACGCGGGAACGTTCTGCCACGACGGCTACCACCCCTCCGCCGACGGCTACCGGGTGTGGGCGCACGCCCTGCTGCCGGCCGTGGTGGCCGCGGCAGCGGTCAAGCCGCGTCGCTGACCTGGGTCGATCGGTCGGCCCGGTGGGGTGACATTTCCCGACGGTGGAAAACTTCCGCTGCAAGTTACCGTCGAGTTAGCGTGGGCCCATGCCGATTGAGTCGTCCCGCGACGCCGTGATCGTCGCCACCGCCCGCTCCCCCATCGGCCGGGCCCACAAGGGTTCCCTCCGCGATGTCCGGCCGGACGACCTCGCCGCCACCATCGTGCAGGCCGCCCTGGACAAGATCCCCCAACTCGACCTCCGCCAGATCGACGACCTCTATCTGGGGTGCGGCCTGCCCGGCGGCGAGCAGGGCTTCAACATGGCCCGGGTGGTCGCCGTCCTGATGGGCCTGGACGGCCTGCCCGGCGCCACGACCACCCGCTACTGCGCCTCGTCCCTGCAGACCACCCGGATGGCGATGCACGCGATCCGCGCCGGTGAGGGCGACGTCTTCGTCTCCGCCGGTGTGGAGACCGTCTCCCGGTACGCCCGGGGCAACTCCGACGTCCTCCCTCCGGAGGCACAGGCCCTCCTGGGCCGCTGGGAGAACCCCCGGTTCGCCGAGGCGCGTGACCGCTCCAAGAGCCGTACGGAGGCCGACGCACCGGTCTGGACCGACCCCCGCGAGCAGGGCGCCCTGCCCGACGTCTACCTCGCGATGGGGCAGACCGCCGAGAACCTGGCCCAGGTGCACGACGTCAGCCGTGCCGACATGGACGCCTTCGGCGTCCGCAGCCAGAACCTGGCGGAGAAGGCGATCGCGGACGGCTTCTGGGCCCGCGAGATCACCCCGGTCACCACGCCGGACGGCACCGTGGTCTCCGCCGACGACGGCCCGCGTGCCGGGGTGACGCTGGAGGCTGTCTCCGCGCTCAAGCCGGTGTTCCGGCCGGACGGTCGGATCACCGCCGGCAACTGCTGCCCGCTCAACGACGGGGCCGCCGCCGTGGTCGTGATGAGCGCCCAGCGGGCCGAGGAGTTGGGTGTCACGCCGCTGGCCCGGATCGTCTCGACCGGCGTCACCGCGCTCTCGCCGGAGATCATGGGGCTCGGCCCGGTCGAGGCCAGTCGCCAGGCGCTGGCGCGGGCCGGCATGACCATCGACGACGTCGACCTGGTGGAAATCAACGAGGCGTTCGCGGCTCAGGTGATCCCGTCGTACCGGCAGCTCGGCATCCCGGAGGAGAAGTTGAACGTGGCCGGCGGCGCGATCGCGGTCGGGCACCCCTTCGGGATGACCGGTGCCCGGATCACCGGCACGCTGCTGAACGCGTTGCAGTGGCACGACAAGACCATCGGCCTGGAGACCATGTGCGTCGGCGGCGGACAGGGCATGGCGATGGTCCTCGAACGCCTGAACTGACGCGGGACCTGGAAGGAAACGTCTAGAGCGCGGTGCGGGTCGCGGCCACCTCGGTCGCGGCCCGCGCCAGCGCCTCGTCGGTCGGGCCGGCGGCCAGCAGGTCGGCGGCGACCACCCGGAGCTGGTCGGGCAGGACGAGGTCGTTGTCGAGCCGGGGCACGGTCCGCCGTGGCCGCCCCTCCACGTCGGCGGCCAGGTCGGCGATCGCCTGCACCAGCCGGTGCATCAGCTCGGCCCGGGACACGTCGCCCCGGGAGGCGGTGGCCGCCCAGCGCGGCTGCTGCCAGTGCCCCACCTGCCGCACCAGCAGTTCGACGCCTCGCCCCACCTCGTCGCGCCCCTGCGAATCGCCCATCCCCGCACTGTACGCACCACCCGGGAGCCGGCGATCATGCCCGCCGCCGACGGAGGAGGCCCGGGCGGGGGTGCCGCACGAACGACGGCGCCCGCCCCTGGAGGGGCGGGCGCCGGTCGGTCGCTGGGCGGCGATGGTCAGTCGTCGCCTTGGAAGTAGCTCAGCAGGCGCAGCATCTCGATGTAGAGCCAGATCAGGCTGACCAGGATGCCGAAGGCGGCGACCCAGGAGTAGCGCTGCGGCAGGCCCATCCGGACGCCGTCCTCGACCTCCTTGAAGCTGAGGATGAAGCTCAGCGAGGCGACCACGATGCAGACGATGCTGAACCCGATGGCCAGCGGGCTGCCGTCGCGCAGACCGGTGTTCACACCGAACATCGCCAGCACCAGGTTGATCAGCATGACGGCGAAGAGACCCGCCATCACGGCGACCATGCCCTTGACGAACTTCGGCGTCGCCCGGATGACCTTCGCCCGGTAGAGCATGGTCATCACGAAGAAGACACCGAACGTGGCGGTCACCGCCTGGATCACGATGCCGTCGTACAGCGACTCGAAGAACTTGCTCACCGCGCCGACGAGCACACCCTGGACCGCCGCGTACGCGACGACCAGAGCCGGGTTCGCCATCTTGGAGAACGAGATGATCATGCCGAGCACGAGGCCCACGACGGCGGCACCGATCCAGGCGACGCCGAGCAGCGCGTCGGGCACCATCACCCAGGCCGCCGCGCCGGTCACACCGACGATGGCCAGGAGCATGACGGTCTTGACCACCACGTCGTCGATCGACATGGGGGTGACCGCCGGCGGCGCGGACGGGTAACCCGGCGCACCGGGGTAACCGGCCTGCGGCGGGTACTGCTGCTGGGGGTATCCGGGCTGTCCGTACGGCCCGGTCGGGGCGTACCCGGCGGCACGCTCCCGCTCGGCCGCCTGGCCGAGCCGGGCGAGCACCGGGTTCGAAGTCTTCACTCTCTGGCCTCCCTAAGGGGGTCGTGGCACGTCAACGCGCGCTAACAAGAGTAGACGGCCGGAGCAGCGCGATGTCGATCGGAATGCTGAGGGAACCCTGAGAGTGCCCGGGGCGGGGGTCGAACCCGCACGCCTTGCGGCAGCCGCTTTTAAGGCGGCCGTGTCTGCCGTTCCACCACCCGGGCGGGTGACCCCGACGCGACGACACGCGTGGTGCAGTGCCACGGTAGCGGTTTCCCGCCCGCTGCGGCGTCCCGTGCCGGGCACTCGCACTAGGGTCGAGGCCGTGAGCAGCGTCGCACCCACCGCACGCGAAAACGGCGTGTCCGAGAGGGCGATCCGCACCACCGATCGGGTACGCCTGCCACGCCCGGCCCGGCTGCTGACGGCCGTCTCCCGGCATCGCGCCGACCTGCTGGTGGGACTGGCGTTCGTGGTGCTGGCGGGCTGGCTCACGCACGGGCTCTGGCCCGACCCGACCGGCCGGGTACTCGCTCTCAACCCCGAGGACCAGGTCCTCTACGAGTGGTTCCTGACCGTCGACGCGCGGGTCCTGCTGGGCGACTTCGGGCTGCACACCGACCGGCTCAACGCCCCGGACGGGGTGAACCTGATGGCCAACACCTCGGTCATCGCCCTCGGCCTGCTGTTCGCGCCGGTCACCCTGGCGTTCGGCGCGCCGGTCACCTTCGCCCTGCTCGCCGCCGCCAACCTGGCCGCCACCGCGACCGCGTGGTATCTGCTGTACGCCCGCATGCTGCGCGTCCACCGACTGGCCGCCGTCCTGGGCGGTGCGTCGTGCGGCTTCGGCCCCGGGATGGTCTCGCAGACCAACAGCCACCTGCACATGACCGCCCAGTGGCTGCTGCCGGTCGTGGTCTGGCTGGTGGTGCGCCTGCTCCGGGCCGCCGAGGCCGCCGGGCGGGCCGGGCCGGACCGGCGGCGGCTGGTGACCTCCGCCGTGGGGCTCGCGGCCGTGGTCTGCGCCCAGGTCTTCGTCGGCGAGGAGGTGCTGTTCCTCGCCGCCGTCACGCTGCTGGTGATGGCGGTGACCGTGGCCGCCGTGGACCGGGACCTGACCCGCCGCGCGCTGCCCGCCTTCGTCGGCGGGATGGCGCTCGCCACCGGGCTTGCCCTGCTGGTGCTCGCCCGCCCGCTGTGGCTCCAGTTCGCCGGGCCGCTGGGCGTCGCCGACGGCATGTTCAGCCCGCACTACTTCTCGGCCGACCTGCGGAGCTGGTGGGCGGTCTCGCCGTTGACCCTGCTCGGTGACGAGCGCTCGGCCGAGCTGACCACCGGACCGGCGGAGTACAACACCTTCCTGGGCTGGCCCCTGCTGGTGGTGACCGCCGGGTGTGCGCTCTGGCTGCGGCGTCGCCCGCTGGTGCTGGCCTGCCTCGCCGGCATCCTGGTGATGGGCACGCTCTCGCTCGGTCCGGAGGTGGTGCACCGGGGCGAGGGCACCGGCCTGCCCGGGCCGTACGCACTGCTGGCCGGGCTGCCGGTGGTGGACGGCGCGCTGCCGATGCGCTTCGCCCTGGCGGTGCCGCCGCTGGCGGCGACGATCCTGGTGATCGCCCTGGACCGGGCGCTGCGCGCGGACCGACGCACCCGACGACTGGCGCTGGTGACGGCCGGTGTGGTGCTCCTACCGCTGGTTCCGACGCCGCTGCCCACCGCGGCGCGGACGCCGGTGCCCGAGTTCGTCACCGGCGGACACTGGCGGACCTGCGTCGAACCGGGCGGGGTGCTGATGCCGGTGCCGCCGGCGACGCCGAAGGACCCCTGGCCGATGCGGTGGTCGACGGCGGCCGACGCCGCGTTCGGCATACCGGAGGGCTTCTTCATCGGCCCGCACGGTCGGGGCGGCAGCGCCGCGATGGGGGTGGCCCCACGGCCCACCTCCACGCTGCTGGCCGAGGTGGCCCGCAGCGGCCTCCGCCCGGTGGTCGGTGAGAACCAGCGCCGCCGGGCCGCCGACGACGTGCGGCACTGGAACGTCTCCTGCGTGGTGCTGGCGGTCGCCACCACGCACGCGGAGAGCCTGCGGCTGACCCTGGAGGCGCTCTACGGGCCGTCGACCCGGGTGACGGACGCGTGGATCTGGCGGGTCTGAGCCCGCGCGGCCGGTGGGCCGCGCGGGCTCGGACCACTACGCCTTGGAGCCCGGGTAGGACGCCTCGGCGAACTCCTCGCGCGGGTCGTGCAACTGACCGAGGGCGACCACCTCACGCTTGAGGAAGAACGCCAGCGTCCAGTCGACGACCACCCGGACCTTGCGGTTGAACGAGGGGATGCGGCTCATGTGGTACGTCCGGTGCATGAACCAGGCCGGCCAGCCGGTCATCTTGATGCCGTAGACCTGGGCCACGCCCTTGTGCAGGCCGAGGCTGGCCACGCTGCCGGCGTGCTTGTGCTTGTAGTCGACCGGCTGCCCGCCCCGGACCACGGCGACGATGTTGTCGGCCATCCGCTGCGCCTGACGCACCGCGTGCTGGGCGCTCGGCGAGCAGAAGTTGCCCGGCGGCTTGGTCAGGTCCGGTACGGCGGCGCAGTCCCCGGCGCTCCAGGCGCCCTCGACCACCCGGTCACCGTCGACCACCTGGAGGGTGGGCCGGCAGGTGACCCGACGCCGCTCGTCGCGCGGGAAGTCGGTGGCGTCCAGCATCGGCGCCGGCTTCACACCGGCCGTCCAGACGATGGTGTCCGAGCTGAAGCTGTCCCCGTCGGAGAGCTTGACCATCCCGTCGACGCAGGACTCCAGGCGGGTGTCCAGCCGGATGTCCATGTCCCGCTTCAGCAACTGCTGCACGGTGTAGGCGCCCATGTCCCGGTCGACCTCGGGAAGCACCCGTTGGGTGGCCTCGACCAGCACCCACCGCATGTCCGACGGCTCGAGCTCCGGGTAGTACTTCAGCGCGTGCCGGGCCATGTCCTCCATCTCGGCGAGCGCCTCGATGCCGGCGTACCCGCCGCCGACGAAGACGAAGGTGAGGGCGCGACGCCGTACCTCCGGGTCGGTCGTCGCAGCCGCCACGTCCAACTGCTCCAACACGTGGTTGCGCAGGTAGATGGCCTCGCCGATGGTCTTGAACCCGATGCCGTGCTCGTGCAGGCCGGGAATGGGCAGGGTCCGGGAGACCGAACCCGGTGCGACCACGATGTGGTCGTACGCGATCTCGCGGGGCGGGCCGATGATCGGCTGCACGGTGGCGGTCTTGCGGTCGTGCTCGATGCGGGTCACCGCACCGGCCATCACCGTGCACCGCCGCAACTCGCGACGCAGTGGCACCACGGAGTGCCGCGGCGAGATGTTCCCTCCCGATGCCTCGGGGAGGAACGGCTGGTAGGTCATGTGCGGCTGCGGGTCGACGACGACGACCTCGGCCTCACGGGAGCTGAGCTTCTTCGACAGGCGCAGGGCCGCGTAGAGCCCGACGTGCCCGGCACCCACCACAAGGATCCGCTTCGGATTCACGCCTACATCTTTCCCGCGCCAGCGCCGGTAACCCCGCTCGCGGCACCCTTCTGTGACCGAGCACAACCTCAGTGTGACCCGCGCTACCGCAGGGACGAAACCGGACGAATCACAGGAGCCCCGCAGGCTTCGCCGGTCCCGCCGGAACCGTCGCTCACCTGCGTCGCAGCAGCCAGGCCAGCATCGCGGTCAACCCGACGACCACCAGCAGACCGACGATGGTGACCGGCATCCGGCCGGTGCCGTCGCTGCCGACCCGGGCCAACTCGACCAGCAGCACCCCGAGGACCGACGTGGCGAGCACCACTGCGCCCGCCCGTGTGAGCCAACGCACGATCAGGTCCGGGTCCACCGTCGCGTCGTACGGCAGCAGCGCCGCCAGGGCGGTCAGCGTGTGCGCGAGGTAGAGCAGCGCCGCCACGACCAGCAGTCGCCACAGCGCGATCGGCCGCTCGTGCAGGTCGGTGGCGAGCACCCAGCCGGCGACCGTGACCAGCGCGGCGAAGCTCGGCCAGAACCGGTTCGGCGACACCGCGGGCGCCACCGAGACCACGGCCAGCGCACCGAGCGTCTGTCCCTGGAGCATCTGCACGGGGTACGACAGCAGCAACCCGGCGAACGTGACGAGGAAGACGCCCAGACGGAGAAGGATCGGGGCCAGGGTGATCCGACCGGCCGCCGTGCGTACCGCCCTGAGCCGCGCGATCACCGGCCACCCACCCGGGGTGCGGTGGCCAGCCGGGCCACGTCCCGCAGCACCTGGTCCAGGCTGCCCGCACCGGCCCAGGGCACCACCGGCACCCCGTGCTCGCGGAGCTGGGCGATCATCGTGTCCCGGTCCAGTCGCCACAGCCGGTACGCCACCTCGGCCCAGCCCCGGTCGGTCGGCGGGGTCAGGTCGGCGGGCAGGGTGTCCACCGCGACCACGAACCGCCCCGAGCGGGCCAGCCGGGCCAGCATCTGCGCCGACCGCTCCTCCAGCAACGGCGTGAGCACCACCACCAGCGCGTCGGCGGAGAGCACCTGCGGCCCGAACACCTGGTCGTAGGGCTCGTGCGGGGAGGACTGCGCCTTCACGTCCAACAGCCACTCCAGGACCGTCAGGTACTGGCGACGCCCGGTGGCCGGGCGCAGGCGTCGGGCGCTGGGGCCGTACTCCAGCAACGACACCCGGTCACCCCGGTGCAGGTAGTGCTCGGCGATGGCGGCGGCGGCCCGGACCGTGGTGTCCAGCACCGAGGCGGTTCCGGCGATCCCGCCGGAACGGCCCGCCTCGGCGAGCACGTCGAGCAGCACGACCACCTCGGCGTCCCGGTCGGAGAGGGTGGACGCGACGTGCAGTTGCCGGGCCCGCAGCGACACCCGCCAGTCGATCCGGCGCAACCGGTCGCCGGGCGCGAACACCCGGACCCCGGCCAGTTCGCCGCCCTCACCGGGCCGGCGCGAATGGTGCGCGCCGACCAGGCCGGCGGCCCGGGGCATCGCCTCGACCGCCTCGAACGGCTCGGTCTTCGGGTACACCTTGGCTCTGAGCGGCTCGGCGTACACCGCGCGGGAGGTCAGCAGGCCCTGTCCGGCGGCGACCCGGGCACCGGCCGGGCCGATCCGGTGCCGCCCCCAGCGCAGCGCGGTGCCGGAGAGTTCCAGGTCGACCGCGGTGTCCGGACCGACGGAGGTGACGAAGGGCCGATCGGTCGGCGACGAGCGCCGGCCGCCGGAGGTGTCGGCACCGGCGAGGGCCACCCGGGTCACCCGCAGCCACGGCGAGACCCGGGTACGCAGCACCGCCATGTCGTACGGCACGCTGCCCGGGTTGCCGACGCTGACCGTACCGCTCACCTCACCGCCCTCCACCAGGTGCGCCCCGTCGGCGGTGATCCACACCTGGGGCAGCTCGGTCGGTCGACGGCGCAACGCGTACGCGGTGCCGAGCGCGAACGGAACGGCGAGCACGACCAGGTCGACCCGGCCCAGCAGCACCGCGGCGGCCAACAACAGGCCGGTGAGCAGCACCGCTCGGCCGAGCGCCGCAGTGGGCGTCCAGCTCGGCGGGGCCGGTCGGTCCGGAGCGGTCACGACGGGTCAGTGTCCCGGTCCACCGGCGGCGTAACTGGGCAGCGCGCCACTGGCCGGTGCGGGGGTGCCGTCGAGGACCTCGCCGACGACGAAGGACGGATCCACCCGGCGCAGCCACATCTCCGGTCGCAGCGTGATCCGGTGCGCCAACGCCGGTGCCGCGACCTCCTTGACGTCCTCCGGGACCACGTAGTCCCGGCCGGAGAGCACGGCCCGCACCCGGGCCAGCAGCAGCAGCGCCAGCGAGCCGCGCGGCGAGGCGCCGACCAGCACCGACGGGTGTTCCCGGGTGGCCGCGGTCAACGAGACGATGTACCGGCCGACCGAGTCCTCCACCACCACGTCCTCCAACGCCGCCTGCATGGCGCGCAGGGTCGCGGCGTCGACGACCGCCTCGATCTCGGCCTCCTCGCGGCGGCGGGCCATCCGCCGACGCAGCACCTCCCACTCCTCCTCGTGCTCCGGGTACCCGAACGACACCCGCAGCAGGAAACGGTCGAGCTGCGCCTCCGGCAGCGGGTAGGTGCCCTCGTACTCGATCGGGTTGGCGGTGGCGAGCACGTGGAAGGGCTCGTCCAGGCGGTAGGTGACCCCCTCCACCGAGACCTGCTTCTCCTGCATCGCCTCCAGCAGGGCGGACTGGGTCTTCGGCGGCGTCCGGTTGATCTCGTCGGCCAGCAGCAGGTTGGTGAAGACCGGCCCGGCCCGGAAGGTGAAGTCGCCACTGCGCTGGTCGTAGAGGAACGACCCGGTGACGTCGGCGGGCAGCAGGTCCGGAGTGAACTGGAGTCGGCGGAAGTCCAGCCCGAGCGCCTGGGCGAAGGACCGCGCGGTCAGCGTCTTGCCCAGGCCGGGCAGATCCTCCAGCAGCACGTGTCCACCGGCGAGGATGCCGGCGAGGACCAGTTCCAGCGAGTCCCGCTTGCCGACGACGACCTGGCCCACCGCGTCCAGCACCGCCCGGGCGAGGCGGCCGACCTCGGAGGGGGGCATCGTCCGGACGACGTCGTTCATCAGATCTTCTCCAGTTCGGCGACGATCGCCGCGAGATCGCGCGGCGAGGGGGTACGGCGGGGCGGGTTGTCCAGGAACGTCGACAGTCGCTGCCCCAGCAGGGCGCGGGCCCGGCCGGGATCGGACTCGCGGGTCACGCCGTGCTTGAGCCGCAGCCGCTCGTCGGCCAGCTCGGCGAGGCGCGGCAGGATCACCTGGGAGAAGCGTTCGGGCCGGGTCTTGGACCACTCCAGGGGGAGTTCCCATCCGTTGACCGCGGTCCGCAGCGCGTCCCGGGCGTCCCAGTTGTACATCCCCTCCTCCTCCCCGTGCTGCTGCGGTCGCGACGCACCCCGTCCGGAGCGCGGCGGCGGGGCGAGCGTGGCGACGATGCGGCGTACCGCGAGCACGGTGATCACTCCGGCGACCAGCACCACCAGGGACACCCGCAACCCGACCGCCCGCAACCCGGCGATCAGGACGACGGTCGCGGCGGCGGTGACGCCGAGGAACCCGAGCACGCTCCGCAGCCGCCCACCACGGGGCTGTTCCTGCTGGACCTGCCGTTCCTCCTCGAAGCTGAGCAGGTCGTCGATACTGGTCTTACTCACGACGTCACCTGGTCCTGCTCGACGGTGGCGGTGAGTTCGCCGCGCAACCGTCGCAGGGCGGCGCGGGCCTGGTCGCGGGTGCGCTCCTCGACCGGGCGGGTCGCGTACCGCGCCTCGCGGTAGACCTGCGCCAGCTCGGCCAGCACGTCGGCGCTGACGATCGCCGGTACACCGTTGGCGGAGTCGCCGCGCAGCAGGCGGGTGACCAGGTCGGTGGGGGTGTCGCCGGCCAGTCGGGGCACCCCGACACCGGCGGCGGCCTCTTCGAGGCGCACCCAACAGGCGATCACCGCGGTCCTCGGGTCGACGTCCCGGTCGTCCAGGTCGACCAGCCCGGCGTCGACGGCGGCGACCACCTCACGGGCGGTGCCGGCGGCGCTGCGGCGGGCCGGACGGGCGGGCAGTCTCCGGGTGACCCGGCGGGCCATACCCCGGAACACCGTCCAGGCGAGGTAGCCGATGACCACCAGCAGAACGGCACTGAGCAGGGCCAGCGCCACCGTGCCGAGCCAGGAGGGGATCTCCGTCCGGGTCTGTTCGGCGGCCTCGCGCGGTTCGGCCGGGATCGAGGGACGCGGGTCGTCGGTCGGGTACTCCAACACGAACGGGGCGTCCTGCATGGCCGGCGGGATCCGGCTCGCGCCGATCGACGAGTGCGCGGCGGCCAGCGTGACGACGGCGAGCAGACCGATCACCGCCGTGACGGGCCACCACTTGCGCAGCAGGTCCACTCCGACCTACCTTCGCTCCACCAGGGCGTACGGCGGGCTCGTCTGCGTCACGTCCGCCATCTCCACCACCCCGCAGCGTCAGTCCAACCCGGCCAGTCGTCTCGCCCGGGCGAACACCTCGTCAAGCATTCCCGGTGTCAGCCGTCCGGTGAAGGTGTTCTGCTGGCTGACGTGGTAGCAACCGAGCAGTTCCGGTACGGCCGTGCCGGACCAGTGTGCCCCATGGCCGAAGGACGGTCGCGGGCTGGGCGGAGGCACGCCGTACACGTGGCGTGCCACCGGCCACCACGCGGCCCAGGCGAAGGCACCCAGCGCCACCACCACCCGCAGCGTCGGGCGGATCAGGTCGACCTCCCGGTGCAGCCAGGGCGCGCAGGTGTCCCGCTCGGCGGGGCTCGGCTTGTTGTCCGGCGGGGCACACCGCACCGCCGCGAAGACCCGGGTGTGCCGCAGGGTCAGCCCGTCGTCGGCGGCCACGCTGGTCGGCTGGTTCGCCAATCCGGCGCGGTGCAGCGCGGCGAAGAGCACGTCGCCGGAGCGGTCGCCGGTGAAGACCCGGCCGGTGCGGTTGCCGCCGTGCGCCGCCGGGGCCAGCCCGAGCACGGCGATCCGGGCCTCGGGGTCACCGAAGCCGGGTACCGGTCGGCCCCAGTACTCCTGGTCGCGGAAGGCGGCACGTCTGGTCCGCGCCACCTCCTCCCGCCAGGTCACGAGCCGGGGGCAGGCGAAGCAGTCGGTGACGGCCGCGTCGAGGTCGGCCAGGTCGGCCGCCCGTGTGGCGCGGGCGACCACGTCGGCCGGGGTACGCGACTCAGCCAAGCTTGGCCCGGAACAGTTCGAGCGTGCGGGCCCAGGCGCTGGTGGCGGCACGCAGGTCGAACTTCTCCGGCCGGTCCTCGTTGAAGAAGGCGTGCGCGGTGCCCGGGTAGTCGTGCAACTGGCACGTGCCACCGGCGTTCTCGATCGCCCGGCGTACCGCCTGGACGCCCGGGTCGGTGGAGGTGCCGTCCGCCTCGGAGCAGTGCACGAGCGCGTCCTTGCCGGCGTAGTCGGTCCACTCCGGACGCATTCCCTCCCAGGGCAGCCGGGGGTAGAACGCGGCGGCGGCGACGATCCGCTCGGAGTGGCTGGCCGCCCAGAGCGCCAGGCTCGCTCCGGCGCAGAAGCCCGCGCAGCCGACCTTCCCGGTCACCTCGGTACGCCCGGCGAGGTACTCGGCGGCCACCGCGATCTCGCGCGCCGCCTCGTCCATCTGCGGACCGTTCAACAGCCGCCGGGGCTCGCTCGGCTTGCCGGCCGGCTCGCCGTGCCGGAAGTCCGGCGCGAGGGCCACGAAGCCCGCCTCGGCGAAGCGGTCCACCACCGACCGGATCTGCGGCACCAGCCCCCACCAGTCCTGGATGACGATGACCGCAGGGCTGGCCGTGCCACTGGCGGGCACCGCGAGGTACCCCTCGCCGGTACCTCCGTCGCCACGGTAAGTAACCATCTCGCCCATCGGCCCATCCTCCTAGCGGTCAGTCATCGTTGGCTGGTCGCCCAGTGGTCGTACGTGTCGGTAGCCTGCCACGCGGTGACCATCGCTAGGAAGATGCGGGAGCAGTGGTGTTCACCTCCCGTTCGCGGGCCTCAGGCCGTGGACTGCGCCAGGCTCCACGCGATGCCGTCGAGGATGTCGTGCTCGGAGGCGACGACCGAGTCCATCCCGGCCCGTTCCATGATGACGCGGAGGACGAGCGCGCCCGCGCCGATCACGTCGGCCCGGCCCGGGTGCATCACCGGGATCGCCAACCGCTGTTCCCGATCCGCCGCCAGCAGTTCGGCGGTCACCTGCGCCACCCGGTCGTACGACACCCGGGCGTGGTGGATGCGGGTCGGGTCGTAACCGGTGAGGCCCTGGGCGATCGCGACCACGGTGGTGACCGACCCGGCGAGCCCGACCAGCGTGGCCGCCTCGCGTCCCGGCACCACCGTCAGCGCGCGGTCGACCGCCACCGCGATGTCGGCCTGCGCGGCGGCGATCTCGTCCAGCCCGGGCGGATCCCCGTGCAGGTGCCGCTCGGTCATCCGGACGCAGCCGATGTCCATCGAGATCGCCGCGTCGACACCGCCGTCCCGGGTGCCGACCACGAACTCGGTGGAGCCGCCGCCGATGTCCACCACCAGGTACGGCGACCGCGCGTCGGACGGCAGTCCGCGGACCGCGCCGGTGAAGGAGAGCCGGGCCTCCTCGTCGCCGCTGACCACCTCGGGCGCCACGCCCAGCGTCTGCTGCACCATGGCCCGGAACTCGGCCGCGTTCTCCGCGTCCCGGCTGGCCGAGGTGGCGCACATCCGCACCCGTTCGACACCCGACTTCTCGATCTCGGCGGCGTAGTCGACCAGTGCGACCCGGGTCCGCTCGATCGCCTCGGGGGCGAGCCGTCCGGTGGCGTCGACGCCCTGGCCCAGCCGGACGATCTCCATCCGCCGGGACACGTCGACCAGCGGCGCGGACGGCCCGGCCGACGGGTCGGGCAGGTCGGCGACCAGCAAGCGGATCGAGTTGGTGCCACAGTCGATGGCGGCCACACGCGTCGTCACGACGGTCACCCTACAGTCGGCCACCCGGCGTCAGAGACGCAGCAGCATCCGGGTGTTGCCCAGTGTGTTCGGCTTGACCCGTTCCAGGTCGAGGAACTCCGCGACCCCCTCGTCGTACGAGCGCAGCAACTGCTCGTAGACGGGGTGCGGCACCGGGGCGCCGTCGATCTCGGTGAAGCCGAACGAGCCGAAGAACCGGGTCTCGAAGGTGAGTACGAAGATCCGGGCGATGCCCAGGTCCCGTGCCGCCTCGATCAGCTCGGCCACGATCCGGTGCCCGATCCGCCGGCCCCGGCAGGTCGGGTCGACCGCCACCGTCCGGATCTCGGCCAGGTCCTCCCACATCACGTGCAGCGCGCCGCAGCCCACCACCGCGCCGTCGGCGACCCGGCTGGCGACCCGGAACTCCTGCACGTGCTCGTAGAGCGTGACGGTGGCCTTGCTGAGCAGCCGCCGGTCGTCGGTGTAGGTGTCCACCAGTCGGCGGATGGCGCGTACGTCGGCGGTGCGGGCGGGCCGGACCAGGATGTCGTCGGCCCCGTCCGGAGCGGGCTCGCCGCTCACTCGGCGTCCGGCACGTCGACGCACCGGCCCGCCGCCCACCAGGGCTCGACCAGGTCCAGGGTCTCGTCACCGAACGGGTTCACGCCGGGCCCGGCGCCGAGCGCGTGACCGAGGTGGACGTGCAGGCACTTCACCCGGCCGGGCATCCCGCCGGCCGAGATGCCGGCGATCTCGGGGACCTCGGCGATCGAGTCCCGCCGGGTCAGATAGTCCTCGTGTGCGGCCCGGTAGCGGGCGGCCAACTCCGGGTCGGCGGCCAACCGGTCGGCCATCTCCCGCATCAACCCGGCCGACTCCAACCGGCTGCACGCCGCGGTCGCGCGGGGGCAGGTCAGGTAGTAGAGCGTCGGGAAGGGGGTGCCGTCGGCCAGCCGGGGCGTCGTCTCCACCACGTCGGGCAGACCACACGGGCAGCGGTGCGCCACCGCCCGGGTGCCGCGCGGCGGGCGTCCGAGCTGCGCGGCCACCGCGGCGAGGTCGGCCTCCGTGGCCGGCTCCCGCTTCGGTGGGGGTACGGAGGCCGCCGCCGGCTCCTGCGGTGGTACGACAGTCACGGTGCCATCTCTCGTTCGTGCGGGGGTGGTCGGTGCTCAGTCGGCGGTCGGGGTGGCGTCGGCGGCGCGCACGCTGGACCAGAGCGTGTCGTACCAACGGTCCGGTGTGGACGGGGTGCCGGGCTCGGCGGTGCCGGCGTCCCGGGCGGCGCCGGCCGGGTCGTCGAGCAGCACCACCAACTTCTCACCCGGCCGGGTCATGAAGAACCGCTCCCGCGCCTTGGCCTCGATGAACGCGTCGTCCTGCCACTTCTCGGCCTCCTCGGTCAGCTCGGCGATCAGCTTGCGCTGGGCGTCCTGCGAGGACTCCATCCGCTCGATGTCGGCCTGCTGGTCGAGGTAGACCCGGACCGGGTACGTGTAGGCGAGGGCGAGCGCGATCAGCACCGCGACCAGCACGGTGGCCCGGCCGGTGAGACCTCGGGATTGGGGTGCGGAGAGCCGGGTGACGCCGCCTGCGGCGGCGCGCCGGGCTGCGGCGGGCCGCTTGGCGGAGCGTACGCCCTCGGCACCGCGGGCGGCCGACGGCGCCCGGCCGGCGGTGGTGCGCGACTCGGCGCGGACACCTCCGCCGTCCCGGACCGTGCCCCGGCCGACGCCGGGCCGACCGGTGCGGCCCGGCCGGCGGGCCGGACGTTGACCACCCGGCGTGCGGCGCTGCTGCATCACACCCCTCCCCCGAGGTTCACCACCCGTCAGGCGGAACGGTAACGCGGGAAGGCACCCGCACCGGCGTACCGCGCCGCGTCGGCCAGCTCCTCCTCGATCCGCAGGAGCTGGTTGTACTTGGCCACCCGGTCGGAGCGGGCCGGGGCGCCGGTCTTGATCTGGCCGCAGCCGGTGGCCACCGCGAGGTCGGCGATGGTGGTGTCCTCGGTCTCGCCGGACCGGTGGCTCATCATGCACTTGAAGCCGGCCCGGTGGGCCAGGTCGACCGCGTCCAGGGTCTCGGTCAGCGAGCCGATCTGGTTGACCTTCACCAGCACCGCGTTGGCCGCCCGCTCGGTGATGCCCCGGGCGATGCGCTGCGGGTTGGTGACGAACAGGTCGTCACCGACGATCTGGACCCGGTCGCCGATCGCGGCGGTCAGCGTCTGCCAGCCGCTCCAGTCGTCCTCGGCCAGCGGGTCCTCGATCGACACGATCGGGTACGCGTCGGCGAGCTTGGTGTAGTACTCGCTCATCTCCTCGGCGCTCTTGGCGACGCCCTCGAAGGTGTAGCGCCCGTCGGCGAAGAACTCGGTGGCGGCCACGTCCAGGGCGAAGACGATGTCGGTGCCGAGCGTGTAGCCGGCCTTCTCCACCGCCTCGGCGATCAGGTCCAGGGCGGCGGCGTTGGTGGGCAGGTTCGGGGCGAATCCGCCCTCGTCGCCGAGCCCGGTCGACAGGTCCTTCTTCTTCAGCACGGACTTGAGCGCGTGGTAGACCTCGGCGCCGGAGCGCAGCGCCTCCCGGAAGCTCGGCGCGCCGATCGGCGCGATCATGAACTCCTGGATGTCGACGTTGCTGTCGGCGTGCGCCCCACCGTTGAGGATGTTCATCATCGGGACCGGGAGCAGGTGCGCGTTCGGACCGCCCAGGTAGCGGAAGAGGCTCAGCCCGGCGCTGCCGGCCGCCGCCTTGGCCACCGCCAGCGAGACGCCGAGGATGGCGTTGGCGCCCAGCTCGCCCTTGTTGTCGGAGCCGTCGATGTCCAGCATCTTCTGGTCGATCACCCGCTGCTCGCTGGCGTCGTACCCGATGAGCTGGTCGACGATGCGGTCCTCGATGTTGGCGACCGCCTTCTCCACTCCCTTGCCCAGGTAGCGGCCCTTGTCACCGTCGCGCAGCTCGACCGCCTCGAAGGCGCCGGTCGAGGCGCCGGAGGGCACCGCCGCCCGGGAGACCGTGCCGTCGTCCAGCCCGACCTCGACCTCGACCGTCGGGTTGCCCCGCGAGTCCAGGATCTCCCGAGCCTCGATTACCTCGATGGTTGCCACTGAGTCGCTCCTCGTTCGTGTCGTCTCGTGCGGTATGGGCCGCGACGGTGCGGCTGAGGCAGGTGTTGAACGCAGCGTATCGGTCCCCGTTCCCGCGCACCGCGACCGGGCGGGCCACGACCCGCTCCGTGACCGCCGACGGGTCGGACATTCCCGAATTCTCGTGCGTCAACCGGCAACGAGTTTGCACGAGCGGGACCTGATCGATCAGGCTTGGCGCCATGCCCGCCGCCTCGACCACCCTCCGTACGCTCGCCGTGTCGGTCATCGCGTTGCTCACCGTCACCGGCTGTCAGGCTCTGGACGACGCCGGACGGGCCATGGGACGGGCCGACGTGGTCAACGAACTGGCCGCCCGCATCGACCGGGCGCTGGAGTTGACCTACTCGGCGCAGTACCAACTCTCCGGCGGACGGACCGCGTCGATCAACCAGTCGCAGGACCCGGCCCGGTCGGCGTACGAGTGGCCGGACGGCAAGCTCACCGTGACCGCCGAGGCGACCACCCGCTGCGCGGCCGACGAGGGGCGGACGGTCTGCACGCTCGAACCGCCTCCCGCTCCGAACAGCAAGCCACCGGTGGTCGTCTTCGCCGCCGCCGAACGCGAGGGACTGATCACGCCCCCGCTGGTGATGGGCCTGCTGACCAGCGCGGCACTGGATCCCGGCGCGGTCATCACCCAGCGCGAGAACACCATCGCCGGGCACCACGCCACCTGCGTCGACGTGCGGCAGACCGCCGAGAGCTTCAACGCCTGCGTGACCGCCGAAGGCGTGCTCGGCAGCTTCACCGGCCAGATCGACGGCCTGCCGGTGGAGTTGGCGTTGAGCCGCTACCAGGAGCAGGTCGACGGCGCCGCGTTCGAGCTGCCGCCGGGCGCCGGCGTGGTGGACCGCCGACCCGCCACCTGAGGCTCAGAGCCCGAGCAGGGTACGCAGGTGACGCGGGGGCGGGCAGTCGTGCGCCAGCATCTCGTCGTGCCAGTCCCGTAGCGCCACCTCCGGCGGGCGGGCCGCCGCGATGTCGGCGACCTCCGCGTACCCGACGAAGTACGTGGAGAGCTGGGCCGAGGTGAGCAGCGAACGGCGCCACTTGCCGGCCGCCTCGCCCTCCTCCTGGAAGCCCCGCCCGGTCAGCAACGCCATCGCCTCCGCCTCGGGCACCTCCTCGGCGTGCACCAACTGGTCCAGCAACGCGTTGAGGGTCATCCGCAACTGCATCTTGAGCTGCTGCAACCGCACCGGCAGGCCGCCGAAGCCGTGCCCGGCCATCAACTCCTCGGCGTAGACCGCCCAGCCCTCGACGAACGGACCGGACCGGGTCAGCGCCCGGACCCGGGTGGTGCCCCGGTGGCGGCGGGCGTGGGCGAGCTGGAGGAAGTGACCGGGCATAGCCTCGTGCACGGTCAGGTTTCTGATCATGTGGTCGTTGTACTCGCGGTAGAACGACTCCACCCGATGCGCCGGCCAGTCCGTCGGAGTCGGCGCGATGCAGTAGAACGTGGGCAGGTCGGCGGTCTCCAGCCCGCCCGGCGCGTCGCAGTAGGCCACCGCCACCCCGCGCGCGAACTGCGGCATCACCTGGATCACGCAGGGGTCGTCCGGCACGCTCACCAGGTCGTACGCGCGGACGACGTCACTCGCCTCGTCCATGGTGATCGAGGCCAGGTCGACGATGGTGTGGTCGTCCGGGTGCTCGGCGGCGAGCAGGTCCAACGCGCGGCGTACCGTCTCGTCGTCGGCCGGACCGCCGACCAGCTCGACCGCCGCCGCGCGGATCTCCTCGCCGACCCGGTCCAGGTTGGCCCACGCCCGCCGCTGGATCTCGGCGGCGCCCAGCTCGGTGTCGAGGGTGTGCCACAGGCGGGCCTCCCAGCGCCGCCGTCCCAACCGGGGGTCCCGTCCCGGCCCGTCGTCGGCCGCCAGGCCGGTACGCAGCCAGGCGACGAACTCCTCCAGCGCGGCGATCGCCACGGTGGCCGCCGGCTCGATCCGGTCGGCCAGCGCCGGTGCCTGCGCGAGCAGTTCCGGTACCTCGTCCCGGACCAGCGCGGCGGCACCGGTGAACTGCCCGACCGCCGTCTCGGCGTGGATCCGGGGCATGTCGCGCAACGTCGCCCGCGCGGTCGACAACGCGTCCGGTACGGCGGCGAGCCGCCCGGCGAGCGCGGTCAGCCGCTCCTCGACCGGCGCGTACGGCCGGGCGACGAGGGCGTGCAGCAGCGGGCCGGGATTGTGCGCGAGCGGGTCCCACTCGTGCGCCCGGATCTCGGTCAGCTCGAAGAGTTCCCGGTCGACCGCCGCCGCGAGCAGGGCGTGGTCCACCTGCTCCTCGACGTCGCCCGGATCCGGGTCGATCTCGCACAGCACACTGGCCGCGTCCACCAGCATCGCCCGGTCGGCGGCCACCGCGTCGGCGGAGAGATCCGGCAACCGGTCGTCGTACCGGTGGTCACCGACCGAGGTGGCCACCCCTGGCCGACTGACCAGCAACGCCTCGACGATCCGCTCCGCCACCACCTCGAACTTCTCCACCCCCCGACCCTAACCACCCCACCCGTCCGCCACCTCCGCCAACCCACTCCGGTGAGCCCCGCCCGCCGCAAACGGTCCACCCACTCCGGTGATCAAGGAGTTCGCGTCGTGCCAACACGGTTTCCCGGCCGCAAACCTCTTGATCACGGGGCCATGCCACCGGTAGGCGGTCGGGGGTATGCCGCCGGTAGCGCGACGGGCCCGCCCCGGGTCGCGCACCACGGAAGAGATGGGCGACCAGGGGCGGGCACAAGGTTGGAGTTACATGGTGGGTCGACCGGAACCGGGGCAGGTGCCCCGGCTACCCATCGCCTGGTGCGGTGGGCAGGCCGATCCTGGAGGAACGCCTACGCGCGCTCCGCATGTGCTGCACTGACTGCCGGGAGGCATGTACGGACTCCTTCAGGGAAGCGGTAGTCCGGGTGCGGGTCCACCTCCGGCTCGCGACCACTACCAGCCGCGACCGTTACGTGGAGGTAGACCGTCGCGCCGTCGGCGCACTTGATCCTCAGCGCCGAGGGCGACAGCCACACCCCGGGGAGGTCGCACGTGTCCCACTCCGCGAACGCGGCGGGTCGTGCGAAGTCGAGTAGCCGGGTAGTGAAGGCGAGCATCCGGATAGCCCGCTGAGCGGGGGGCGGCATCTCCGCCGGCAGGGGAACCGACTTCGGTGCCGGGCGCGGCGATGACGTCGCGGCCAGCAGAGCTGACGAGCCGGACCGGTGGGTGACCCGTACTCCGGGGGGCGACTGTTCACCAGCGGTCGTGTCTCGCCCGTACCGCTCTACCGCCTCGTGGTCCGGGTGATCACTGGCGCGATACAGGGTCGCCAGGACGTCCAGAACTTCGGTCACCTGCATTCCGTCTCCGATCTCCACTGCCCAAGCCGGGCCAAGTCTAGGCGTGCTCGTCGGCGGTGCCCTCGCCCTGCGCACGTTCAACGACATCACCCTGCCCCTGGATGGGTGGCCATCTCAGCGGCGGCGCTCTCGCTTAGACCGCACCAGCCCGGACAGACCGGATCTGCCGGGCCAGCAGGAGTTTGTGCTTCCACGGGGAGCCTCCTCGTTATGGTCGATCGGATGGTTGATCCATTGCATGAACCGGTCGTTGAACGTGGCGAGATCGGGAGTGAAGCCGAGCGTGACGATGTCGTCCACGGCATCCCGCATCGAGAGCGCGAGGTAGAAGACAAGCGCCAACGTGTGGCCCGCGTACTCATGGAGGAGGGCCAGCTTCGCCGGGCTGCACGGCCAGTGCGCCCCGCAGGCGCGGCACCGCCAGAGCGGCCGACTGGGAACATGCTCGCGGCTCACGATGCACGCCCCAGGCCGCGCAGCGTCTGACCGAGGGTCCGCAGGTCCCCGGCCTGGCCCCAAATGATCTTTATCGAGTCGTCTCCTGGCCGCAGCGTGAGCCGAGTGGCCAGGCCGGGTACACGACTCGGCGTCAGGACCGGGCCGGAGACCACGCTGTCGGGCCGCTGCGGCACGCGCGTCGGCTTGCACCTGTCGCAGACGCAGGCGTGGCCGCGTCCGCGCCGACGGCGTCCCGACATTTCGCCCCCTCGACTGGTTGGGGAGGGGCGCGCACCCGTGTCCATGATCACCGTGTTGGGTGCGCGCCCCTCAGCAGACGCGACCGCCGGGGAAGTGGGTGTGCCCTCCACCAGCCGCGCCGCCCTGCAACCAACCTGCCATTAGGTGACGAGACAACAACACCGCGTGTCGGTATGGTGTCCGAATATCCACAGTGTTGGGAGGTGTCATGGTGAATGACGCGCTGCGGGTTGCGCTTCAGAGAGCAGGCCACACCACAGAATCCCTGGCTGAAGAAGTCGGTGTAGACCCCAAGACGACGGATCGTTGGGTCAGGGAGGGACGCATCCCTCACCCGTCCACTAGGGCCACCGCAGCTACGGCACTCGGGGTACAGGTGTCGGACATCTGGCCGGACACCGAAAAGCGGCAGCGTGACCTTGTGTGGTTCCGCCCTTGGGAGGCGATCGAACGCGAGGCGCGGTCACTGCGCTCCTACCAACCGTTGCTACTGCCTGGGCTGCTTCAGACAGAGCGGTACGCGCGGGCGCTGTTCATCTCGTCCGGGCGACACACCTCGGAGGAGACAGAGCATCTGGTGACAGCCCGGATGGCTCGCAAGTCTGTGATCGCCGGGGACGGCCCACCGTGGCTGACTGTGGTCATCGACGAACGAGTGCTGCGATGCTCGGTAGGTGGACCTGATGTGATGCGGGAACAGCTCGAATACCTGATCAAGATGTCCGAGCTGCCGCACGTCCGCATCCATGTCGTTCCCCTCTCCGCCGGGATATACGCTGGCTTGTCGGGGCCGTTCGTGCTCGCCACCAGCGCCGACAACCGCACCGCCGGATACCTGGACACACCCCTGCACGGCCACGTGGTCAGTGATCCAGGAGACCTGGTCACCCTGATGGGTGCGTGGGAGAATGTGCGCGGTGAGGCCCTGTCCCACCGGCAGTCGATCGAGTTGATTAGGGAAGTGGCGGAGACATGGACCTGACACACGCCGCTTGGCGCAAGTCCAGCCGCAGCAACGCCAATGGCGGAGACTGCGTCGAGGTGGCCGACAATCTGCCCGGCGTCGTTCTGGTCCGCGACACCAAGGACCGCGACGGCGGCACCCTCCACTTCAGCCCGGGCAACTGGCAGGGGTTCGTCAACCTGGCCAAGCAGATCGGCCCTCTGGGCTGACCCGTACGCAGAAAGCCCCCAGCGCGCTGCTGGGGGCTTCCTCATGCGCCACACTGCCCCTCAAGAGGAGCGTGGCAGCGTAGCTGTTCGACACGCCGGGTCAGCGCCAGCCACACTGCCACGATCCGGGGAGTGCGTCAGGGAGCGCGGTGCGTCAGGTGGGAGGGCGGGAGGCGGACTCGGCCTCGCGGATGGACTCGGCGTGGGCGAGGGTGGCGCGGCGCAGGGCGGTCTCCGGGTCCAGGCCGGCGGCACGGGCCTCGGCGACGGCGGTCAGCAGGGTGGCACCCAGGGCCGCCTCGGCATCCGGCTGGGCGTCGGGCGACGGCAGCGCGACACCGAGCCCGGCCCGGGCGGCGCGTTCCAGGATCTTGGTGGCCAGCGCCAGCGCGGGCTGACTCACCGCGATGCCGTCGAGCACCGAGTCCCGGGACTTCTCGGCCTGCTTGATCCGCTCCCAGTTCGCGGTGATCTCCTCCAGGCTGCCCGCCTCGGCGTCGGCGAAGACGTGCGGGTTGCGGCGGACCATCTTGTCGACCAGGCCACCGGCCACGTCGTCCACGGTCCACCGCTCGCCCTCGGGCAACTCCTCGGCCAGCCGGGCGTGCAGCACCACCTGGAGCAGCACGTCACCGAGTTCCTCACGCAACGCGTCGGTGTCCCCGGCGGCGATCGCGTCGTACGCCTCGTAGCACTCCTCCAGCAGGAACCCGGCCAGACTCCGGTGGGTCTGTGCCCGCTTCCACGGATCACCGCCGGGCGAGAGCAGTCGGTCCAGCACCGCCACCGCGTCGAGCAGCCGGGCACCCGGCGGATCCCACGAGCCGTACATCAGCTCCAGCTCCGCCAGCCCCGGCTCGCGGGCCAACCGCAGCCCCAACTCCCGGGCCAGCGACTCGTCACCGGCCGGACCGGCCAGCCACACCACGGTGTCGTGCGCCGACGCCGCGTCCAGCAACACCGGCACCGCCGGCCCGTCGAGCACGCGCAGATCGGCGCCCGCCACCCGCAGGGCCGTGGTCAGCTCAGTCTCCGCCCCGGCGAAAACCGGCGCGGCGCGTACGACGTCCCAGGCGGTCGCCGTCAGCAGACCGGCCGGCAACCGGGGTGAGGTCACCAGCAGGACGATCCGGGGCACGGTCAGCCGTCGACCGGGCCGGTCTGCGCCGGCCTCGGAGTGGAGACGTCGGTGACCGCGTCGGAACCGGGCTCACCCAGCGGCACACCCACCGCGACCGCCTGACCGGCGAAGCTGAGCACCGGGAACTCCAGCGGACGGTAGCGCGGGTTGACCGTCACGTCGTACGTGTCGACCGCCTCGGCCAGGGCGTTGCGGGTCGCCAGGGCCTGCCGGAGCTGTTCGCCGTCGAGCTGCGGGGCGGCCTGCTCGACGGTCACGTCGGCGGGTACCGCACCGGCGCGCTTGCCCGCTGCCACCAGGTCGGCCAGCTCCTGCTCGGTCGGTGCCACCGGCGAGCCGACCGGGATGCCGGACAGGCAGGTGTACAGCTCGGCGACCTGCCGCGCGTACCTGGCCTCCGGGCTGATGCCGAGCTGCTGAGCCACCTGGGCGGCCTCGGCCTGCCCCTGGGGGCGGTAGTTCTCGGCGGCGGAGATCCGCTCGCAGACCTGGCCGAGCACCAGGGTGCTCACCACCTCGCTGCGGCCGGGCAGTCGAACCTGCTGTCCGGGCACCTGCTCGGCCGCCTCGGTCGGGGCCGGGTTCTTGGCCCGGGCGTCGTCGATGACCTCGGTGACGGCGTCCTCGGTGATCCGGTGGTCACCGACGTACGCGGCGACACCGGGCTCGGAACGGCAACCGGAGAGGGCGACGAGGCCGACCGCCACGCTGGCGACGGCGACAAGACGGCGAGCACGCATGCCCGTCACTCTCTCATGCCCCCTACCCACCGGTGCCACCAGCACCCACGGCCACCGCAGGGGCGCCGAGGACGTCGGAGAGCAACTGCGCGCACCACTCCAGCAGGGCCTGGTCGCGCAGCGGCTCGCCCCCGATCCGACGGGTCGTCGGCCGGGGCACGCTGACCTGATCCAGCGCGGCCTTGTAGACCGAGTCCGGGTGGTAACGCTTGAGCCGCATCTGCTTCGAGTCGGGCAGCGGCAGCGGCCCGAAGCGCAGGTGCTTGCCCTGCATGCTGACGTCGGTGAGGCCGTACTGGCGGGCCAGCAGCCGGAACCGCGCCACCGCGATCAGGTTCTGCACCGGCGCGGGCGGCTCGCCGTAGCGGTCGGTCATCTCGGCCGCCACCTCGCGCAGTCGCTCCTCGTCACGCGCCTCGGCGAGCTTGCGGTACATCTCCAGGCGCAGCCGTTCCACGCTCACGTAGTCGTGCGGCAGGTGCGCGTCCACCGGGAGGTCGATCTTGACGTCCGTCTCCTCCTCCGGACGCTCGCCCTTGAACGCCTGCACCGCCTCGCCGACCATCCGGACGTAGAGGTCGAACCCGACGCCCTCGATGTGCCCGGACTGTTCGCCGCCGAGCAGGTTGCCGGCGCCCCGGATCTCCAGGTCCTTCATCGCCACGTACATGCCGGCGCCCAACTCGGTGTGCTGGGCGATGGTGGCCAGCCGCTCGTGGGCGTGCTCGGTGAGCGGCTTGTCCGGCGGATAGAGGAAGTACGCGTACGCGCGCTCCCGGCCCCGGCCCACCCGGCCCCGGATCTGGTGCAACTGGGCCAGGCCGAGCAGATCGGCGCGCTCCACGATCAGCGTGTTGGCGTTCGGGATGTCGATGCCGGACTCCACGATCGTGGTGCAGACCAGGACGTCGAACTCCTTCTCCCAGAAGCCGACCATGACCTTCTCCAGGGCGTCCTCGCCCATCTGGCCGTGCGCCACCGCGACCCGGGACTCCGGCACCAGCTCGCGCAGCCGCCGGGCCGCCCGCTCGATCGACTCGACCCGGTTGTGCAGGTAGAAGACCTGTCCGTCGCGCAGCAGCTCACGGTGGATGGCGGCGGCCACCTGCCGGTCGTCCTGCGCCCCGACGGCGGTGAGCACCGGGTGCCGTTCCTCCGGCGGGGTGGCGATGGTGGACATCTCCCGGATGCCGGTGATCGCCATCTCCAGGGTGCGCGGGATCGGGGTCGCCGACATGCTCAGCACGTCGACGGCGGCCCGCATCGACTTGAGGTGTTCCTTGTGCTCGACGCCGAACCGCTGCTCCTCGTCGACGATGACCAGCCCGAGGGACTTGAAGCGGGTGGCCGCCGCCAGCAGCCGGTGGGTGCCGATGACGATGTCGGCGGTGCCGTCGGCGACCATCGCCAGCGTCTGCTCGGCCTCCTTGGGCGTCTGGAAGCGGGAGAGCTGCCGGATCGTCACCGGGAACTGGCTCATCCGCTCGGCGAACGTGTTGTAGTGCTGCTGCACCAGCAGGGTGGTGGGCACCAGCACGGCCACCTGCTTGCCGTCCTGGACCGCCTTGAACGCCGCGCGTACCGCGATCTCGGTCTTGCCGTAGCCGACGTCGCCGCAGATCAGTCGGTCCATCGGGACGCTCTGCTCCATGTCCCGCTTGACCTCCTCGATGGCGGCGAGCTGGTCGGGCGTCTCCTGCCAGGGGAAGGCGTCCTCCAGCTCCCGCTGCCACGGGGTGTCCGGGCCGAAGGTGTGCCCCTTGGACGCCTTGCGGGCGGCGTAGAGCTGGATCAACTGGGCGGCGATCTCCCGGACCGCCTTGCGGGCCCGCGCCTTGGACTTCTGCCAGTCCGAGCCGCCCATCTTGTGCAGCGTCGGCTGCTCACCGCCGACGTACCGGCTGAGCTGGTCGAGCTGGTCGGTGGGGACGAAGAGACGGTCGCCGGGTTGGCCGCGCTTGCTGGCCGCGTACTCGATGACCAGGTACTCCCGGGACGCGCCGTTGACCGTCCGCTGCACCAGCTCCACGTACCGGCCGATGCCGTGCTGTTCGTGCACGACGTGGTCGCCGGCCCGCAGCTCAAGCGGGTCGATGGTGTTGCGCCGCCGGCTCGGCATCTTGCGCATGTCCCGGGTGGAGACGCCCCGGCCGCCGGTGACGTCGCTGCCGGTGAGCAGCACGAACCGGGCCGCCTCGTCGACGAAGCCGCCGGTGAGGCTGCCGCAGGTGACCAGCACCTCGCCGGGCACCGGCGCGTCCGGGACCCGTTCGGTCATCCGGGCGCCCAGGCCGCCGTCGCGGAGCACCTCGACGGCCCGGTGGGCGGGGCCGTGGCCCTCGAAGACCAGCGCGACCGACCAGCCCGCACCGGCCCACTGCGTCAGGTCGGCCACCACCCGGTCGGTCTCGCCGTGATAGAGCGGCGCGGGCTGGGCGCTCAGGCTGACCGCGATGGCGTCGTCGGGGGTGACGTCGACCGCCTCCGGCGCGTCCTCCCACGGCTGCCGGTCCGGGGTGGCCTCCGGCTCGGCCAGCCCGAAGGGGGACAGCGTCCACCAGGGTCGGCGCAGCGTGGCGGCGGTCGCGCGGACGTCGGCCAGGGTGCGGAAGGCGGCGGCGCCGAGGTCGATCGGGGCCTGGCCGCCGACGGCCGCGGCGGCCCAGCTCGCCTGGAGGAACTCCTCCGAGGTACGCACCAGGTCGTGCGCCCGGGTGCGGATCCGCTCCGGGTCGCAGAGCAGCACGTGCGTGCCGGCGGGCATGCAGTCGAGCAGCAGTTCCATCGAGTCGTCGCCGATCAGTGCCGGGGCGAGGGACTCCATGCCCTCGACCGGTACGCCGCCGGCCAGCTTGTCCAGGATCTCGGCCAGCTCCGGGTGCTGCCCGGCCAGCTCGGCGGCCCGCTCCCGGACCGCCGGGGTGAGCAGCAGTTCCCGGCAGGGCGGTGCCCAGAGCTGCGGCACCTGGTCGATGGTGCGCTGGTCGGCTACGGCGAAGGTGCGGATCTCCTCCACCTCGTCGCCCCAGAACTCCACCCGCGACGGGTGCTCGTCGGTGGGCGGGAAGACGTCCAGGATGCCGCCGCGGACGGCGAACTCGCCCCGCTTGGTGACCAGGTCGACCCGCGCGTACGCCATGTCGGTCAACCGGCGCGCCACCTGCTCCAGGTCGGCCTCGTCCCCGGCGGACAGCCGCACCGGCTCCAGGTCGCCGAGCCCCTTGAGCTGCGGTTGCAGCATCGACCGGACCGGTGCCACGACCACCCGCAGCGGCCCGGTACGCCCGTGCGCGTCCGCCGAGTCCGGATGGGCCAGCCGACGCAGCACGGCCAGCCGCCGGCCGACCGTGTCGGAGCGCGGCGAGAGCCGCTCGTGCGGCAGCGTCTCCCAGCTCGGGAAGATCGCCACCTGCTCGGCGGGCAGCAGCCCACCCAGCGCCGCCACCAGGTCCTCCGCCTCGCGGCTGGTGGCGGTGACCGCCAGCACCGGCCGCCCGGCACCGCCGACGGCGGCGTCCCGCCCCTGGTCGGTGGCGTCCGCGGCGACGGCGGCGACCGCGAACGGGCGCAGCGCCGGTGGCGCGGTCAGGTCGAGGCCGTCGACCTGGGCCGCGCCGGAGCGCGCCAGGTCGCGCACACGGGCCAGCCCCGGGTCGGCCAGGGCGGCGGCGAACAGTCCGGTGAGCGCAGTCATGATCACTTCCGCGGGTGAGGACACGACGATCACCCCGCGTCCGTCCGGACGGGGGGTTCCACCGGTCGACACTATCTCTCCGGTCGGACGATCCACCGCCGTCCACGACGTCCGGGCTCCGGGCAGGCTCGCGGCCCGCCGGTCCGCGCGTACGGTCGGGGCCACCAGCAGGATCTTGACGACCGCCGGGCGCTGTGGTCGGCTGCCCGGCATGAACGGGGAGTTTCGCGCACAGTTCGACGCGGACGTCACCTTCGCCAACGGCGGCGGTCTGCGCACCGAGGGCTTCCGGCTGGACATCCCCGGCCGGAGCATCACCGACGAGGACCTGGCGGCGCTCTTCGTCCGGCACCTCGGGCTGCTCATGGTGGCCGAGGTACGGATCACCGGCACGACGATCGTCGAGGAGCCGCACAAGGGCGGTCGCGGCGTCGCGGCCACCGCCCCCAGCGGCGGACACCGGTTCGTCGAGCTGAGTCACGTCCTCACCGACGGCATGACCACCCTGCCCGGCTGGCCGGCGCCCCGGATCACCGAGTGGCTGACCCGGGAGGACTCCCGGAGCACCTACGCACCGGGCACCGAGTTCCAGGTCGGGCGGATCGACATGATCGCCAACACCGGGACGTACCTGGACACCCCCGCACACCGGTACGCCGACGGCAGCGACCTGACCGGCGTCGGCCTGGACCGCCTGGCCGACCTGCCCGCGCTCGTGGTGCGCCTGCCCGCCGGCACCCGTGCGGTGGACCGCCGGCTGCTGACGCCGTACGACGTCGCCGGGAAGGCCGTGCTGCTGCACACCGGCTGGGACGCGCACTTCGGCACCGACCGGTACGCCGCACCGGAAGCGCCGTACCTGACCGGTGACGGCGCTCAGTCGCTCGTCGACGCCGGTGTCGCCCTGGTCGGCATCGACTCGATCAACATCGACGACATGACCCCGGCAGCGGGCGGTACGCGTCCCGCGCACAGCATCCTGCTGGCCGCCGGTGTCCCGATCGTGGAGCATCTCACCGGGCTGGACCAGCTCCCGCCCGACGGCTTCCGATTCACCGCCGCCCCGCCGAGGATCGCCGGTATGGGTACCTTCCCCGTCCGCGCCTACGCCCGCATCGACTGAGACCGGAGAACCGTGACCTACCCGCCCCCCGGACCACCGCCCCAACCGCCCTACGGCGGGCAACCCGCCCAACCGCCGTACGGCGGACAACCCGGTCAGCCGCCCCACGGCGGTTGGCCGTCGGGTCCGCACCCGACCCCCGTGGTCAAGCGGATCCCCGAGGACCAGCCCTTCGTCGTACGTCCCAACCTGGTCAAGCGTGGTCTGGTGATCGGCGGTGTCCTGCTGGCCGCCCTCGGCCCGCTCGCCTGCTGTGCCGGATTCCTCGCCCTCGGCTCCATGAGCGCGGCGGAACGCGGCGTCGGCGGACTCGGCCTGGCGGCGGTGCTGGGCTGCCTGCTCGCCCTGGTCGCCCTGCCGGTCGGCCTCCAGCTCTGGTTGATCGGCTCCGGCGGGCCGGTGCTCGCGCTGAGCCACGAGGGGCTCTGGATCCGCAGCCGGCCCACCCGTGGTCAGGCGATCTGGCTGCCGTGGGAGGCCGTCGCGCAGATCTCCCGCCGCCGGTGGAGCCTGGAGAAGATGCTGGTGGTCAAGCCGCACAATCCGGCGACGATGCCGAACCTCGGCGGCTACACGGCGTTCGACAGCGCACCGCTGAACGTCCTGTACGGCTCCGGCCTGGTCGCCACCCTCAACTTCGCCGACAAGCCGGAGGCGGAGATCCTGGCGGCCGTCGCCCACTACAGCGCCGGTCGCTGCCAGCTCACCTGAGCCCTCCCGGGGTGGCGGTTCGGCCGCCGCCCCGGGCGAAGACCGTCAGTAGCGCACCGAGATGCGGCGGTCGACCGCGTCGACCCGGACCTCCCCGCCGTAGGGGACGATCAACTGCGGGTCGGTGTGGCCGAGATCGACGTCGAAGACCAGCACCGCGTCGGGGGCGTACTCGGCGAACGCCCGGGTCACCGCGGCCCGCTGTTCCCGGGCGTACCCGGCCTTCTCGTCGGGGGTGAGCCGGCGGTCGAAGTTCCACGCCTTGGCGCGGCCGACCAACGCGGCGGGGAACCCGGCGAGCAGGCCGCGCTCGCCGAGGCTGCGCAACATGCGGTAGACCTCGACGGCGGACGGCAACTCCTCCGAGGTCTCGACCAGCAGGACCGACCCGCGCAGCGACTCCGCCGGGGCGACCCGGTCGGCGGCGAGCAGCCAGTGCAGCACCTCCAGGTTGCCGCCCCAGGTGCGGCCGGTCACCACCGTCGGAGGCCCCTGCCAGCGCCAGCCCGCACCGGCGAACATCACCGGCTCCGCCGCCAGGCAGTCCGGGTCGTTCCAGTCGGCCGGCTCGTCGCCCCACTCCGGTGCCGGGGACAGGTCGTACCAGTCGGTGCCGAACAGCGCCGCGCGCAACGAGTCGGCGGTCATCGGGTGCAGCGCGCCGGGGCGACCGAGGTGCACCAGCACCGACCCGCCGTGGTAGCTCACCATCCCCAACCGGTGCAGGTGGTTGAGCAGGTTGGTGTTGTCCGAGTAGCCGAAGTAGGGCTTCGGGTTGGCGCGCAGCACGTCGTCGTCGAGGTGCGGGGTGACCGTGATCTGGTCGTCCCCGCCGATGGTGGCCAGCACCGCGGTGATCGTCGGGTCGGCGAAGGCGTCGGTCAGGTCCCGGGCCCGGTCACGCGGGTCGGCACCCATCACGCGGGTGGTCGGGTACTCCACCGGCTCCAGTTGGTACTCCTCGCGCAGTCGGCGCAGGCCCGACTCGTACACCTGCGGGAAGAGGCCCGGCAGCCCGGCGGAGGGCGAGACGACCGCGACCCGGTCCCCCGGGCGTGGCTTCGGTGGGTAGCGCAGGGACGGCATGGGCCGACGGTACCGCCCCGTGGACGGCGTGGCCTTGATCACCGCGGGCGGGGACGCTCAGCCCCGGATTCGCCCGCAGGATGGGCCGCCACCAGCGCCGATGTCTCTCACGACCACCCCGGTTGTAAGGAGGGGACCCCTGCTATGCAAAAGGCGATAGCAAGGGTCCCCTCCTTACAACCGGGGGTGCGCGGATACGATCGGGGAAGTCGGACAGCGCTGTCCTTCGTACCTACGTAAGGAGCGCATGGTGACCGACCAGCACGATCACGACGGCCCCGACGCCGCCCTGCGCGCCGACATCCGCCGGCTGGGCACCCTGCTCGGGCAGACCCTGGCCCGCCAGGAGGGCCGCCCCCTGCTCGACCTCGTCGAGGAGATCCGCGCCCAGGTCCGTACCGACGCCCCCGCCGCCGCCCGGCGGTTGGGCGGGCTCGACGTGACCACCGGCACCAAACTGGCCCGCGCCTTCTCCACCTACTTCCACCTGGCCAACATCACCGAGCAGGTGCACCGGGCCCGGGACCTGCGGCGTCGCCGCGCCGTACAGGGCGGCTGGCTGGACCAGGCGGCCAAGATGATCGCCGAGCGCGGGGTACCGGCCGAGGAGATCGCCTCGGTGGCCCGCCGCCTGGCGGTACGACCCGTCTTCACCGCCCACCCGACCGAGGCGGCCCGCCGCTCGATCCTGTCCAAGCTGCGCGCCATCGCCGACGAGCTGGACACCGAGACGGCCAACGCGATCCTCTACGGGGCCAGTGACGAGGGCCCGGCCAACCGTCGGCTGGCCGAGCTGCTCGACCTGATGTGGCAGACCGACGAGCTGCGGCTGGATCGGCCGGACCCGACCGACGAGGCACGCAACGCCATCTACTACCTGCGCGACCTGTACGCCGAGGCGGCCCCGCAGGTGCTCGACGACCTCGCCGAGACGCTGCGCACCCTTGGCGTGGAGACCTCACCGACCGCCCGCCCGCTGACCTTCGGCACCTGGATCGGCGGCGACCGCGACGGCAACCCCTTCGTCACCCCGACGGTGACCCGTGAGGTGCTGGCCATCCAGCACGAGCACGGGCTGACCGCCACCGAGGCGGCGATGGAGGAGCTGATCAACGAGGTCTCTGTCTCCCGTCGGCTGCGTAACGTGTCGCTGGACCTCTCCGCCAGCCTCGCCGCCGACCTGGACGCGCTGCCCGAGGTGGCACCCCGGTTCCGCCGGGTCAACGCCGAGGAGCCGTACCGGCTCAAGGCCCGCTGCGTCCGCGCCAAGCTGGCCAACACGCGGGCCCGGCTGCGCCAGGGCACGCCGCACGTGCCGGGCCGGGACTACCGGGGCTCCGCCGAGCTGATCTCCGACCTGGAGCTGCTGCGCGCCTCGCTGGCCCGTAACTCCGGGCAGCTCACCGCCGTCGGCCGCCTCGCCTCGACCATCCGCACCGTCTCCGCGTTCGGCCTGCACCTGGCCACCATGGACGTCCGGGAGCACGCCGAGAAGCACCACGAGGTGCTGATCCAGCTCTACCGTGCGGTCGGCGAGGTCGAGGACTACCCGGCGCTGACCCGGCTGGAGCGCACCAAGCTGCTCGCCGACGAGTTGACCGGTCGTCGGCCGCTCTCCGCCGCCGACACCCCGTTGACCGAGTCGGCGCGCAAGACGTTCGACGTGTTCAGCGCCATCCGCGAAGCGCAGGACCGGTTCGGCACCGAGGTGATCGAGTCGTACATCATCTCGATGACCCTCGGCGTGGACGACGTGCTCGCCGCGGTGGTGCTCGCCCGCGAGGCCGGTCTGGTCGACGTGCACAGCGGTCGGGCACGGGTCGGGTTCGTGCCGTTGCTGGAGACGCCGGCCGAGCTGAACGCCGGTGGCGAACTCCTCGACGAACTGCTGTCGCTGCCCGCGTACCGGGCGCTGGTGGCCGCTCGGGGCGACGTGCAGGAGGTGATGCTGGGCTACTCCGACTCCAACAAGGAGGCCGGCATCACCACCAGCCAGTGGTCCATCCACCGGGCCCAGCGGGCGCTGCGGGACGTGGCCGCCCGGCACGGGGTGCACCTGCGGCTGTTCCACGGCCGGGGCGGCACGGTGGGTCGCGGCGGCGGGCCGACGCACGACGCGATCCTGGCGCAGCCGTACGGCACGCTCGACGGCGCGATCAAGGTGACCGAGCAGGGTGAGGTCATCTCCGACAAGTACACGCTGCCCGCGCTGGCCCGGGAGAACCTGGAGCTGACCGTGGCCGCGGTGCTCCAGGCGACCCTGCTGCACACCGCGCCCCGGCAGCCGGCCGAGATGCTGGAGCGCTGGGACGCGGCGATGGACGTGGTGTCCGAGTCGGCGTACCGGTCGTACCGGTCGCTGGTGGAGAACCCGGACCTGCCGGAGTACTTCTGGGCCTCCACCCCGACCGAGCTGCTCGGCGCGTTGAACATCGGCTCGCGGCCGGCGAAGCGCCCGAACACCGGCGCGGGCCTGGGCGGGCTGCGGGCCATCCCGTGGGTGTTCGGCTGGACCCAGACGCGGCAGATCGTGCCCGGCTGGTTCGGCGTGGGGTCCGGCCTGGCCGCCGCCCGCGAGGCCGGGTTGGCCGACGTGCTGTCCGAGATGAACCGCAACTGGCACTTCTTCCGCACGTTCCTGTCGAACGTGGAGATGATGCTGACCAAGACGGACCTCGGCATCGCCCGTCGGTACGTGGAGACCCTCGTGCCGAAGAAGCTGCACCCGATCTTCGCCACGATCGAGGAGGAGTACGAGTTGACCCGGCGGGAGGTGCTGGCGGTCACCGACTCGCCGGACCTGCTGGAGAACTCCCCCGTGCTGCAACGCACCCTGGCGGTACGCGACACCTACCTGGAACCGTTGCACCACCTCCAGGTGGCGCTGCTGCGGCAGTACCGCGACTCCGGTGCCGCCGGGCGGGCGGTGGCCACCGCACCGGGCGGCCGACGGGCCCCGAGCGACGGTACGGCTCTGGAGCGCGCGCTGCTCACCACCGTCAACGGCATCGCCGCCGGGATGCGCAACACCGGCTGACCGCCGAGACGTAAAGCCGAGATGTAAGGAAGGGTCCCCTCCTATACGCCAGGCGTTAGGAGGGGACCCTTCCTTACATCTGCGGGCGCTGCCGCGACGTCAGAACGCGACGTCAGAAGTCGCCGCCGCCGAAATCACCACCACCGAAGTCTCCGCCACCGAAATCACCGCCACCGAAATCACCACCGCCGTAGTCGCCGCCACCGAGATCGTCGCCGCCGCCGCCGAAGTCGCCGCCCTGGTCGTCCAGGCCCGCCGCCGCACCGGCGTCGTAGCCGGGGTCACCGAACGAGGGCGAGAAGAGGGCGTCGGCGATCAGCATGCCGCCGAGCACGCCGACCCCGGCGCCCAGCGCCGTCTTCCACCAGGGGGTGGAGTACCAGCCGGCCGGCACCGGCCGCCCCTGCATCCGTCCGCCCGGGTAGTAGTACGGAGTGTCCCGGCCCGGCTGCGGACCGGCCCTGAACGTCTGGCCCTGCACCTGCACCTGGCGTGGCACGGTCAGCTCGCCGGCACCGCTGGCGGCGGCCAGCGCCGGCAGGGGTGGCCCGGGGTCGATGCCGAGCGCCGTCCGGGCCGCCCGGATGTAGGTCAGCCCCTCCACCGCGGTCTCCCGGGCCAGCCGGTACTGCGTGATGCTCCGGGCCTGCTCCAACTGCGAACCGGCCGCGTGGTACCGCTCGGCGGCGTCGGCCAGCGCCTGACGGACCGCCGGATCGTCGCCACTGAGCGTCATCACCTGCCCACCGAGACGTTCGTACCAGCGTCGGGCGTCGGCCTGGACATCGGCGAGGCTCCGGGCGTCGCGCGCGGCGCGCTCCCGCCGCCACCAGACGAACGCGCCGACGAGACCTGCGAAGAGGAGTACGACCAGCAGAAGTTCCACCTCTCAAACGTACCCACCGTCTGCCAGCTACCCACCTCCCGACGAGGTGGGGCGCGGCACGCGGTGCCGGTCGAGGCGCGAAGCGCTCATCTTTGGCAAGCTCGTCAGGATGGAGCTCTCGACTCTGGCGGTCGTCGTCGTGTGTCTCGGTGCCGGCGGTGCGGTGGGCTGGTTCGCCGCGCGGGCCCGTTCGGCGACCGAGATCGCCCGGCTGGACGCCACCCTGCGCGCCACCCGGGAGGGTGAGGGTCGGCTGGAGCAGTCGATGCGGGCGTTGAGCTACGAGGCGACGGCCCAGTCCCAGGAGGCGGTGGCCCGGGCGGTGGCGCCGCTGCACGACACGTTGCGCCGCTACGAGCAGCGGGTGGCCGAGTTGGAGCGGGACCGCGTCGACGCGTACGCGGAGCTGCGCGAACAGGTGCGGTCGATGAGCATGGTCTCGGGTGAGCTGCGGACCGAGACCAAGCAGTTGGTGGCGGCGTTGCGCGCTCCGCAGGTACGCGGCCGGTGGGGCGAGCACCAGTTGCGGCGGATCGTGGAGGCCGCCGGGATGCTGGAGCACTGCGACTTCTCCGAGCAGGTCACCGCCGCCACCGATGAGCAGACGGTCCGCCCCGACCTGGTGGTCCGGTTGCACGGGGGCCGGAGTGTGGTGGTGGACGCGAAGGCGCCGTTCGACGCGTACCTGACCGCGATGGAGGCGCGCGACGAGCGGGGGCGGGACACCCACCTCGACCTGCACGCCAAGCACCTGCGGGGGCACGTGGACGCGTTGGCCGCCAAGTCGTACTGGGCGGCCTTCGAGTCCAGCCCGGAGTTCGTGGTCCTCTTCGTACCGGCCGATCCGTTCCTGGACGTGGCGTTGCAGCGCGACCCCACGCTCCTGGAGCACGCGTTCACTCGCAACGTCGTGCTGGCCACGCCCGCCACCCTGGTCGCGCTGCTGCGTACGGTGGCCTGGTCGTGGCGGCAGGAGCAGCTCGCCCGTAACGCCCTGGCGGTGCACACGCTGGCCCGGGAACTGTACGGACGGTTGTCCACGCTCGGCGACCACGTCGGGAAGCTCGGCGCGTCGCTCGGCGGCGCGGTGACCGCGTACAACCGGGCGGTGGGTTCGTTGGAGGCGCGGGTGCTGGTCAGCGCGCGCAAGCTGGCCGAACTGGGCGTCTCCGACCAGGAGCTGGCGGTGCCGAACCAGGTCGAGATCGCGCCCCGCCAACCGCAGGCGCCGGAACTGGTCGATGGTGTTTCCACAACGGATGGTCGAATTCGGCCGGACTAATCAGACCCTTACCACCTTCGATGTGACATTGCGCGTCTCACGTATCACGAGATGGTCACAACGTACCTGTCGGTAGTGACATCGATGGTCGGCACCACGAAGGATTCGCCTCACGCGTGCCCTGCATCTGAGGGCGCCCTGTTCTCTGGAGGAAAGAGAACGTGAGTAAACCCCGAATCCTGAGCCGGCGTACCTCTGCCGCGCTCTTCGCCTCGGTCATGGCGGCGGGCGCCGTGACCGTGGTGGGCGGTACCGCCACCGCGAGCGCCGCCCCTGCCGGTCCCGACGCCGCGCAGGCCACCCCCGCCGAGGCGCTCGGCGAGCACGACGCCAAGCTGCTCTCCGAGGCAGAGGCGAAGAAGGCCCCCACCGTCACGATGATCGTCGCCACCGAGAAGGGCAAGGCGAAGGACGTCGCGGACGACCTCAAGGAGCTCGGCGCTGCGGTGACCGAGCGCTACGACACCATCGGGTACGTGCTGGCGAAGGTGCCGACCGGCAAGGCGGTCAAGGCCGCCACGCTGCCCGGCGTCGCCGCGGTCGACCTGGACGAGAAGATCCAGCTTCCCGACCCGAAGCCGGAGGTCGTCCAGGGCGCCAAGAAGGCCGAGAAGCAGGGCTCCACGCTCAGCGGCCCCGGCGCCAAGACGCCCGCCGACAACCCCTACATGCCGACCGGCGAGATCGGTGCGGTCAAGTTCGTCAAGCAGAACCCCAAGTGGGATGGGCGTGGCGTCACCATCGGCGTGATGGACTCCGGTGTGGACCTGGAGCACCCGGCGCTGCAGAAGACCACCACCGGTGAGCGCAAGATCGTCGACTGGGTCACCGCCACCGACCCGTTCGAGGACCCCACCTGGCGACCGATGATCACGCAGGTCACCGGACCGACGTTCACCGTCGCGGGCCGCACCTGGACCGCGCCGGCCGGCACCTACCGGTTCAACCTGTTCAGCGAGAGCATCACCGCCAACAGCGAGCCGGCCGGTGACGTCAACCGCGACGGGGACACCACCGACCAGTTCGGCGTCCTCTTCGACCCGGTGACCAACAACATCTGGGTGGACACCGACCAGGACGGCGACTTCACCGACGAGGCCCTGATGCGGCCGTACAAGGAGAAGTTCGACGTCAACTACTTCGGCACCGACAACCCGGCGACTCCGATCACCGAGCGGATGTCGTTCGTGGTCGAGTACCGCAAGAACGTCGACACCACCCCGCTCGGCGGCCCCGGCCTGGTGGACTACGTCAACATCGGCATCATCGAGGGCGCGCACGGCACGCACGTCGCCGGCATCACCGCCGCGAACAGCATGCTGGGCAACAGCGCGTTCAACGGTGCCGCCCCCGGCGCCAAGATCGTCTCCTCGCGCGCCTGCTCCTGGGGCGGCGGCTGCACGTACGCGGCGCTCACCACCGGCATGGCCGACCTGGTGATCAACCGTGGCGTCGACGTCATCAACATGTCGATCGGCGGCCTGCCGGCGCTCAACGACGGCAACAACGCCCGCGCCGTCCTCTACAACAACCTGATCACCACCTACGGTGTCCAGATGTTCATCTCCGCCGGCAACTCCGGCCCGGGTGTGAACACCATCGGCGACCCGTCCGCCTCCACCAACGTGGTCAGCGTGGCGGCCAGCGTCAGCAAGGACACCTGGCTGGCCAACTACGGCTCGGTGGTCAAGCAGAAGAACGCGCTGTTCAACTTCTCCTCGCGCGGCCCGCGTGAGGACGGTGGCGCCAAGCCGAACATCTCCGCCCCGGGTTCGGCCATCTCCACCACCCCGGTCTGGCAGGCCGGTAGCCCGGTCGCCGAGGCCGGCTACGCGCTTCCCTCGGGCTACGGCATGTTCAACGGTACGTCGATGGCCTCCCCGCAGGCCGCCGGTGGTGCCGCGCTGCTGCTCTCGGCCGCCAAGGCCACCGACCAGGGCGTGACCCCGGCCGCGCTGCGCCGGGCGATCTACAGCTCGGCCAAGCCGATCGCGGACACCCCCACCTTCGGGCAGGGCTACGGCATGTTCGACGTGCCGGGCGCGTGGAAGCTGCTGCGCAAGAGCAGCGAGCCGAACGACTACACCGCCGAGGCTCCGGTCTGCACCGTGCTCGCCGGCCAGCTCGCCACGCCGAACAGCGGCACCGGCGTGTACAACCGGTGTGACTCCGCCAACGGCGGGCACAAGGTCAACCAGTCGAAGTCGTACCAGGTCAAGCTGACCCGGACCAGCGGCCCGACCGGCAACGTGAAGCACAACATCGGGCTGCGCGGCAACGACGGCACCTTCTCGGCGCCGAAGAACGTCACGCTGCCGCTGAACCAGACCGTCACCATCACGGTCACCGCGAAGCCGAAGACCGCCGGGGCGCACGGCACGATCGTCACGGTCGACGACCCGCGTACCAACACGATCGACTTCGAGTTCTCCGCCGTCGTCATCGCCTCGAACGACGTCAGCAAGCCCGCCTTCGCCTACTCGGCGCGGGGCACCGTGGAGCGCAACAACACCACGTCGTACTTCGTGACGGTGCCGCCGGGCGCCGGTGCGCTGCAGGTGAACCTCTCCGGCATCGCCACCGGGTCGCAGACCCGCTTCATCGCCATCAACCCGTACGGCGTCCCGGTGGAGAGCACCTCCAGCCTGGCCTGCTACACCAACTTCGTCAGCACGGTCGTCTGCAACGCGTTCGAGCGTGACTACCAGAACCCGCTGCCGGGTGTCTGGGAGATCGAGGTGGAGTCGCGGCGGACCTCGCCGGCGCTGAACAACCCGTACCAGCTCCAGGCGCGGGTGCAGGGCGTCGCGGTCGAGCCGGCCGTGGTCGAGCTGCCGGCGGTCACCGCCGGTGTCCCGACCCCGGTGACCTGGTCGCTGAAGAACACCTTCGGCCCGGTCTCGGTGACCGGTCAGGGTGGCCCGCTGTCCAGCGTGCACGCCGAGCGGCCGACCATCGTCGAGCTGGCCGAGCAGGAGTTCACCGTCGAGGTGCCGGCGGGCGTCACCAGCTTCACCGCCCGCATCGGCAACCCGTCGAACGCCAGTGCCGACCTGGACCTGTTCGTCTACCGGGGCAGCACGCTGGTGGGGTACAACGCCGACGGTGACTCGGAGGAGTTCGTGACCCTCACCAACCCGGTGGCGGGCACCTACCGGGTCGTCGTGGAGGCGTACTCGGTGGACGGCGCCGGTGGCAGCACCGAGTACGACTACCGGGACTCGTTCTCGTCCCCGTCGCTCGGCACGCTGACCGCGTCGGGCGGCACGCTCACCCTGGCCAACGGCGCCACCGGCAGCCTCTCGGGCTCGGTGACCGCCCAGTCCGCCCCGTCCGCGGGTCGGGCGCTCTACGGTGAGCTGACCGTGGTGACCACCGAAGGCGCGATCGTCGGCCGCGGCGCGGTCTCCGTCGGCGCGGTGAACTGACACCACGCACCACCAGGAAGCCCGTCTCCGGCCCGTCCGGAGGCGGGCTTCCGCCTTCTCCGCTGCCCACTCCACCACCGCCGCCTGCCCGCCGATCATGGACTGTGGTCAGACCAGCCCAGCGCGACCAGCGTCAGCACCAGGACGACGACGAGCGCCGCCCAGGTCGCGCGGAGGTTCGTGTCGAAGGCGATGTCCAGGTCCGGTGGTCCGGGGCGGAACACTGCCGCCCGCCGGAAGGGTCGGCGGGCGTCGTGCGGTACGCGTCGACGACCGGCGCGACGAACGCCAGCGGCACCGACCGGGCACCCCCTCGCCGATCATGGACTTGCGGCGAGGGCAGAAGGCTCAAATCGCACCTAAACCCTCACCACAAGTCCATGATCGACGGGGGCTGCCGGGCGCGCCCCGGGGACACGTACCGCAACGCGGGTGGGGATGGGTCAGGCGCGTTTGGCGGTGGCGACCTGGAAGGGGGTGCCCTGCTGGCAGGTGGTCATCAGGGTCGGGTTGGGGCGGCCGGTCACGGTCACCGCGCCTCCGGCGGTGAGTACGTCCCGTGGCCCGCCCAACAGCAGGTAGCCGTCGAGCAGCAGGCAACCGGGCTCCACGCCGGCCTCGACCCGGCCGGTGAGCGTCATCTCGCCCGTGGTCGGGGGCGGGGTCGGCACGCCCCGGGTCTTGCCGGGCGGCGGCGGACTGGCCGGAGCGGTCGGGTCCACGGGGTCGGAGGGCGGGGGTACGGGGCCGGTCGGATCCGGGGTCGGCAGCTCGGTCACGGGTGACGCTCCCGTCGGAGTCGGGGCGGTGGGGCCGTTCCCGGCGTCCTGACCACCGCAGGCGACGAGCGCCGTACAGACGATCAACGCGGTGACGGCGATCCGAATGGTCCTCATGCCGGTCTGACGTGTCCGGACGGTCAGCCGTTCCATCGGGGCGGGCCGACGGATCAACTCTGCGCCGCCGCGGCGGCCTTCATGTCGCGCTTGAGCTCCTGTGGCAGCGAGAAGGTGAGGCGCTCGTTGGCGGTCACCACCTCCTCGACGTCGCCGAAGCCGCGCTCGGCCAGGTGCGCCAGCACCTGCTGGACCAACTCCTCCGGCACGCTCGCGCCGGAGGTGAGGCCCACCGTCCGGGCGTCGGCCAGCCAGGCGTCGTCGATCTCGTGGGCGAAGTCGACCAGGTGCCCGGCGCGGGCACCGGCGTCCAGGGCCACCTCGACCAGCCGTACGGAGTTGGAGGAGTTGCGGGAGCCGACCACGATCACCACGTCGCACTCGGCCGCGATCTCCTTGACCACGTGCTGCCGGTTGCTGGTGGCGTAGCAGATGTCGTCGCTGGGCGGCGACTGGAGCAGCGGCAGCCGCTTCTTGAGCCGGGCCACGGTCTCCAGGGTCTCGTCGACCGAGAGCGTGGTCTGCGACAGCCAGACGACCTTGCTCGGGTCGCGCACGGTGACCCGGTCGGCGTCCTCGGGGCCGTCCACCAACTGGATGTGCTCGGGGGCCTCGCCGGAGGTGCCGATGACCTCCTCGTGCCCCTCGTGGCCGATGAGCAGGATGTCGTAGTCCTCGGCGGCGAACCGCTTGGCCTCCTGGTGCACCTTGGTCACCAGCGGGCAGGTCGCGTCGATCGCCTTGAGCGACCGCTCCTTCGCCTGCTCGTAGACCTCGGGGGCCACGCCGTGCGCCGAGAAGATGACGGTGGCTCCCTCGGGAACCTCCTCGTTCTCCTCGACGAAGATCGCGCCCTGCGCCTCCAGCGTCCGCACCACGTGCTTGTTGTGCACGATCTCCTTGCGGACGTAGATCGGGGCACCGTAGAGCTTGAGCGCCTCCTCGACGGTCTGCACCGCCCGGTCGACGCCCGCGCAGTAACCACGGGGCTTCGCCAGCAGCACGCGCTTACCGGTCCCGGAAGTCCTCTCGCTCACAGTCACGTCCCCCATCGTACGTGCCGCCCGCGTCCCCGGCACCGCGCGCGCCCCGGCCACCGACCCCGTCGGCCGCCGCCCCGGCCATGATCAGCGGAGCGGTCGGTGGGTGGGCTTAGGGTGGGCGGGTGAGTACGGGTGGGGGGACGGCGACCGGGAACGGGACGACCGCCGGCACGGCGGCCAGCACGGCGGAGGAGCCGTGGCCGGTGCGGGTGGTCAGCCAGAAGATCGGCGCCTGGGTGGCACGCCTGGGTTGGGTCTGGGTGGACGGGCAGGTGGCGCAGATCAGCCGCCGCCCCGGCGCCGGCACGGTGTTCCTCACGCTGCGTGACCCGTCGGCCGACCTGAGCCTGACCGTCACCACCAACCGGGACGTGCTCGACTCCGGCGCGCCGGAGTTGCGCGAGGGTGCCCGCGTCGTGCTGCACGCCAAGCCGGAGTTCTACGCCGCCCGGGGCACGCTCAGCCTGCGGGCCGACGAGATCCGGCAGGTCGGACTCGGCGAGCTGCTGGCGCGGTTGGAGAAGCTCAAGAAGCTCCTCGCCGCCGAAGGGCTGTTCGACCGGGCCCGCAAGCGTCGGCCGCCGTTCCTGCCGCAACGGATCGGGCTGGTCACCGGCCGGGCCAGCGCCGCCGAGCGGGACGTGCTGACCAATGCCCGTCGCCGCTGGCCGGCGGTGGAGTTCCGGACGGTGAACGTGGCCGTCCAGGGTGCCGGGGCCGTGCCGCAGATCGTCGACGCGCTCAAGGTGCTGGACGGCGACCCGAGCATCGACGTGATCATCCTGGCCCGGGGCGGTGGCGGCATCGAGGACCTGCTGCCCTTCTCCGACGAGGCCCTGTGCCGGGCGGTGTTCGCCTGCCGTACGCCGGTGGTCAGCGCGATCGGCCACGAGACGGACGCGCCGCTGGTCGACTACGTGGCCGACGTCCGCGCGTCGACCCCCACCGACGCGGCCAAGCGGGTGGTGCCGGACCTGGCCGAGGAGGTCCGCCTGATCGGCCAGGCCCGGCACCGGTTGCGGCGCGCGGTGCACCACCTGGTCGACCGCGAGTCGCACCGGATCGAGTCGCTGCGGTCCCGACCGGCGCTGGCCCGCCCGCAGGTGATGGTGGAGCAGCGGGCCGGTGACCTGGCCGCCCTGCGGCAACGGGCCACGCGCTGCCTGGACCACCGCATCGCCGCCGCCGACGACGACCTGCGGCACACCCTTGCCCGGCTGCGCGCGCTCTCCCCGGCCGCCACCCTGGACCGGGGGTACGCCATCGTGCAGCGCGCCGACGGCCAGGTGGTGCGCGCCGCCGGCGACGTGGCGTCCGGCGACCCGCTGCGGGTACGCGTCGCCGACGGCGAGCTGTCCGCCACCGTGAACCCCTGACCTGTCGGCCCTCTGCTGGAGAAGGAAGCGATGACTGACGAGAAGACCGACGGGTCGGACGAGCGGCTCAGTTACGAACAGGCCCGCGCCGAGCTGGCGTCGGTGGTGGAGCGGCTGGAGGCCGGCGGGACGTCGCTGGAGGAGTCGCTGGCCCTGTGGGAGCGCGGCGAGGCGCTGGCGGTGATCTGCCAGCGTCGGCTCGACGGCGCGCGGGCCCGGATCGACGCCGCCCGCCAGGAGTCGACGGGCTGACCCCGGTGTCCGTCAGCGACGCCGGGCGGTCAGGGTCCGGCTCCCGCCCCGGACACGACGCGGCGGGAGCCGACAGGCTCCCGCCGCGTCTCGTCGCTGCCCCGAGATGGGCCGCTTACTTGAACAGGTTGTACAACTCCGGCGGCGCCTCGACGACCTGGTCGGCCGGGGGCTGCTGCGCGGCGGTCGCGTTGCCGTAGTCGCTGTACGTCATCTTGATCTCCTGGCCGGCGGCCGCCCCCGTCGGCGGCATCCGCAGCACCATCTCGGTGAGTCGGCCCTGCGCGTCGGTGGTGGCGGTGAAGGGCACCGCGTTTGCCTCCGGGCCGAGCGCGGTGATCACGCCCTGGTCCAGCGACCCGGCCTCGGCGGCCCTGGAGACGTCGATGGTGCCGGAGAAGTTTCCGTCGCCGGTGCGCTGCACCTCGGTGACCGCCTGGGTGAGCGCGGCGCTCCCGGCCGGGTCGACCTTGTCGAAGTCGAAGCCGAGGTTGCGGTTGCCCTGGATCCGACTCTGGTCGAGGTGCTGGAACTTGCCGAGGTTCAGCCGGTCGAGGCCGGGCACGCTGGACGCCGCGGCGCCCTTGAGATCCACCTTGACCCAACTGTCCGGCTTGGCGTGGATCAGGTCGAGGCTGATCGCCAGGTCGTCGGTCGGCTCGCCGAGGCGTACCCGGATCTCGGCGCTCTGACTCGGCTGGTGCACCTGCCCCTCGGCGATCGATCCGACGCCGGACATGGTGAACCGGAAGTTACCGTTGCTGATCTCCTTGGTCGAGTCCAGCAGCGCCTGCTTGGCCTCGGAGTCGGCGGCGGGCGCGCCGGAGCCGGTGGCGGACGGTGTCGCGGTGGTGGCGGGTGCGGTGTCACCGGAGGTCGTGCAGGCGGCGACGCCAGGCGTGAGCAGGGCGGCGGCCATGAGACCGGCGCTCAGTCTGCGAATGGTCATCGGTGTCTCCCAGCGGGTCACCCGACGCTTGCCGCGCCGGTGGCTCTCCTTTCCTGTTCCCTGCCGAGGCCGCCCGCAATCACCACGAAGCCCACTCAATCGACGGCGGTGGCCATCTCGCGCAGTTCGTTGTCCCGGGCGTCACCGACCACGACCACGGTCCGATCCGGCTCCAGCAGCACCAACGCCTGCTCGTTGCCCCGCCCGGTGTACCGCTGCCAGGTGCCGGAACCGAGATCGGCCTGTCCCTGCGGGCGTCCCTCCTCGGTCAGCTCGGTGGGCAGCAGCCGCTCCGGCGGCACGTTGCTCTGCACGAGTTGCAGACCCCGCCCCTCGGGAGTGAGATAGCCCACCCGCAGGGTCGCGCCCTCCTCCGTGGTCCGGTACGCCGCGCGCACCGTCTTCCAGCCGTCGGAGAGCCCGGTCGGCTCGGAGACCGGGAAGGCGGCGGCCGAGCGCGCCTGCTCGAAGGCGGGGGTCGGGTTCACCGTGCTCGGCGCGTCCCCACCGAGGAAACCCCGGGAGAAGGCGATCAGCAGGGCGATCGGGATCAGCAGTACCAGCAGCGAGATGGCCATGTCACGGGGGCGGCGCTCGGAGCGGCCCGGTGCGGTCTGCGCCGCCGGTGGCTCCCCGGCGGTCCGCGCCGGCTGCGGCCGGTCCTCGGGTACGTCCGGTCCGGCGGCCCGGTCGAGCGTCGGCTGCTCGGCCGTGGACGGCTGGTCTGCGGGTACGCGGTCGGCAGGCTGTGCGGGTTCCACCCGGCCATTCTCGCAGCCGCCCGACCGGCGGTATCCGGCCCATCACCGCCCCGCCCCGGTCGCGGGTCCGCCATCGTGTGAGGATCAGGAACGAAGCCGGTAGCACCCGGCCCGGTCGACCCCGCACCGCCGCGAGGAGGAGCCGAACGTGACGACGACCAGGACGCGTACCCCACAGAACCTCGACCGCAACATCGCCCTCGACCTGGTCCGCGTGACCGAGGCCGCGGCCATGGCCGCCGGCCGCTGGGTCGGTCGGGGCGACAAGGAGGGCGGTGACGGCGCCGCCGTCGACGCCATGCGCAAGCTGATCAACTCGATCCCGATGAAGGGTGTCGTGGTGATCGGCGAGGGCGAGAAGGACAACGCCCCGATGCTCTTCAACGGCGAGGAGGTCGGCGACGGCACCGGTCCGGAGGTGGACGTCGCCGTCGACCCGATCGACGGCACCACGCTGATGAGCAAGGGCATGCCGAACGCGCTCGCGGTGCTGGCGGTCGCCGAACGGGGCGCGATGTTCGACCCGAGCGCCGTGTTCTACATGGAGAAGCTCGCGGTCGGCCCGGCGTACGCGGACGTGGTGGACATCAACGCCGGGGTGGCCGACAACCTGCGCCGCATCGCCAAGGTCAAGGGCACCGGCCTCGACGAGGTGACGGTCTGCGTGCTCGACCGGTCCCGGCACGACGGGCTGGTCGAGGAGATCCGGCGGACCGGGGCGGGCATCCGGTTCATCTCCGACGGCGACATCGCCGGTGCCATCGCCGCCGCCCGGGGCGAGTCCGACGTCGACGTGCTGATGGGCATCGGCGGCACCCCGGAGGGGATCACCGCCGCCTGCGCGCTCAAGTGCATGGGCGGGATGATGCAGGCCAAGCTCTGGCCGCAGGACGACGCCGAGCGGGAGAAGGCGCTCGCCGCCGGGCACGACCTGGACCGCGTGCTCACCACCGACGACCTGGTCACCGGGGACAACTGCTTCTTCGTGGCGACCGGCGTCACCTCCGGTGACCTGCTGCGCGGCGTGCGCTACCGCTCGGGTGGGGCGTACACCCAGTCGATCGTGATGCGGTCCAAGAGCGGCACGATCCGGGTGATCGACTCGTTCCACAGGTTGGAGAAGCTCGCGCTCTACTCGGCGGTGGACTTCGACGGCCGCCCGCTGGACGAACAGGCTTGAGTCAGGGCGCGACGGCGACCGGGCCGACGGTGTCGGCCGGTCGGCGGGCCGGTGCCGTGGCGCTGGGTGCCGTCGCCGGGGTCGCCGTCGCCGTCCAGTCGCGGATCAACGGCGAGCTGGGCGTACGGCTCGACGACGGGGTCGCCGCCGCCCTGGTCTCGTTCGGTCTGGGGCTTCTGGTGCTGGTGGTCCTCGGGGTCGCCAGCGCGAACGGGCGTCGGGGTCTGTCCGCGCTGCGCGCCGCGCTCGGCACCGGCCGGCTGCGGATCTGGCAGTGCCTCGGCGGTGTGTGCGGGGCGTTCCTCGTCTTCACCCAGGGCGCCACGGTCGGGGCGCTCGGCGTCGCCGTGTTCACCGTGGCGGTGGTGGCCGGTCAGTCCGGCAGCAGCCTGGCCGTGGACCGGGCCGGGGTCGGTCCGGGTGGGCGGCAACCGGTGACGCTCGCCCGGCTCGCCGGTGCGGTGCTCACCGTGGCGGCGGTGCTGCTGGCCGTCAGGGACCGGCTGGCCGAGCCGGCCGCCCTCGGCCTGGCCCTGTTGCCGCTGCTGGCCGGTATCGGGGTGGCCTGGCAGCAGGCGGTGAACGGACGGGTCCGCGAGGCGACCGGGAGCACGGTGACGGCCACGTTGGTCAACTTCACCGTCGGCACGGCGGCCCTGCTGGCCGTCTTCGCGGTCAGCCTCGTCGTACGCGGCGCGCCCACCGGCGGCCTGCCCGCCGAGCCGTGGCTCTATCTGGGCGGGCCGATCGGGGTGACCTTCATCGCGGTGGCCGCGGCGGTGGTCCGCTTCACCGGGGTGCTGCTGCTCGCCCTGGCCACGGTCGCCGGGCAGATCGTCGGCGCGGTGCTGCTGGACGTGCTGCTGCCGTCCGCCGACACCGGCCCGGCCGCGAGCACGGTGATCGGCGCGGCACTCACCCTGGTCGCGGTGCTGATCGCCGCGCTCGGTGGGCGGATCGGCGCGACCACCCGGGCTCGACGGCGTGGGGCTGCCCAGGTCAGGGCATCGTCATCGGAGACTCGGAGCGGTACGGCCCGTCCAGGTCGGTCCGGCGACGCCGGAAGATGATCGCGGCCACGATGCCGCCGAGCAGCCCGAACAGGTGTCCCTGCCAGGAGATCCGCTCGTCGGTGGGCAGGACGCCGACCAACTGGCCGCCGTAGAGCAGGCCGACCAGCAGGAACACGGCGAAGTTCCACCAGCTCCGCTCGAAGATGCCCCGGGTCAGCAGGATGCCGAGGTAGCCGAAGATGACGCCGCTGGCGCCCACCACGATCGTGTTGGGCGAGCCGGTGAACCACACACCCAAGCCACTGACCAGCACGATCACCAGGGTCGACCAGAGGAACCGCCGGGCTCCGGCGGCCAGCACGAAGGTGCCGAGCAGGATCAGCGGGATGCTGTTGCTGTAGAGGTGGTCGAAGCCGTGGTGCAGGAACGGTGAGAAGAAGACGCCGTCCAGCCCGTCGATGCGCTGCGGGATGATGCCGGCGGCGGCGTCGAAGCCGGCGCCCAGCCACTGGTCGAGGCCCTCGATCAGGAAGAGGACCGGCACCACCGCGCACATGGCGACGAAGGCTCGGCCGATCGAGGAGTAGAAGGCCTCGGTGCCGAACCGGTGGGGGTCGCCGCTTCCGGGCTGCAGGGTCACCCGTCAACAGCTATCAGCAATCGCGGTCGGCCGCCACTTTTCGCCGCGCACCGAGACGACGGCGGCGGTACGCGAGTGCCGCGTACCGCCGCCGTCGACGTGCTCAGGGGTGACTCAGTAGTAGCCCGAACTCTGCGACTTGGCCCAGGCGCCGCAGGGGTTGCTGTACCGGCCCTTGATGTAGCCGAGCCCCCAGGTGATCTGGGTGGCCGGGTTGGTCTGCCAGTCGGCGCCGACCGAGGCCATCTTGTTACCCGGGTACGCCTGCGGGATGCCGTAGGCGCCGGAGGAGGGATTGCGGGCCTTGTGGTTCCAGCCGCTCTCCTTGTTCCACAGCTTGTCGAGGCAGGGGAACTGGTCGATCTCGAAGCCCGCGTCGATCATCATCGCGCAACCGATCTTGCGGTTGCCGCCGTACTCCGCGCAGGAGGCGGGGATCGGGCCGTCGTACGGCCGGGCGGCCCGCGCCGCGGCCTCTCGGGCCTTCCGCTCCTCCTCGGCCTTCTTGCGCGCCGCCTCTTCGGCCTTGCGGGCCTTCTCGGCGGCGGCACGGGCCCGCTTCCTGGTCTCGGTGGCCTGTTCCCGAGCGGTGCGAACCTGGCGGGAGACCTGCTGCGGCTCCTGCCGGTACTCGACGTCCAACTCGGTGACACTTCCGGCCACCTGCGCGCCGGGGCCCTGGCGCTGAGACTGGCGGTCCTCGCTGAGGTAGAAACCGCCGGCCACGCCCATGCTCAGCAGCGCGACGGCTGTGGCGCGGGCGGTGAACCGGCTCCATGGCCGACTCACGTGGTGATCCCTTCGTCGGGGTCAGGGACGCGGCGTGACCACGGCCGTACCGGGCCGAGGCGCGCCGCGAGCGCCCGCCACCGGTGAGGCCGGTGGCCGAAGACGCACCCCGTCCGCTTCCCGGCGAATCGGCCGACTCCCCTCGCGGGGTGACGAACGATCACCAACGATGCGTCAGGTGCGTGGGCGCCCGCTGGACACCATCGCGCACGGTGAGGCTGATGGGAAACCGCCAGCCCCGATTGTGACATGGGTCACGGGAAATAACAGCTTTAAAACGCCCTAAACGGGCGTCATTGGGGGACATCCTCCAACAGGTCGGTCACCATCGCGGCGATCGGAGATCGCTCCGATCGGCTGAGCGTGACGTGCGCGAACAGGTGATGACCCTTGAGCGCCTCGATCACCGCGGTCACGCCGTCGTGCCGACCGACGCGCAGGTTGTCCCGCTGCGCGACGTCGTGGGTCAGCACCACCCGGGAGCCCTGCCCGATGCGGGACAGCACGGTCAGCAGGACACCGCGCTCCAACGACTGCGCCTCGTCCACGATGACGAACGCGTCGTGCAGGCTCCGGCCCCGGATGTGTGTCAGCGGCAGCACCTCGAGCAGCCCCCGGGAGGTCACCTCCTCCAGGACGTTCTCGTGGATCACCGCGCCGAGCGTGTCGAAGACCGCCTGCGCCCAGGGCGACATCTTCTCCGACTCCGACCCCGGCAGGTACCCCAGTTCCTGGCCACCGACGGCGTACAGCGGGCGGAAGACGACCACCTTCTTGTGCCGGCGGCGCTCCATCACCGCCTCCAGCCCCGCGCAGAGCGCCAGGGCGGACTTGCCGGTGCCGGCCCGGCCACCGAGCGAGACGATGCCGATCGACTCGTCGAGCAGCAGGTCGAGGGCGATCCGCTGCTCCGCCGAACGCCCGTGCACGCCGAACGCCTCACGGTCGCCGCGCACCAGCCGTACGGTCTTGTCCGGCAGCACCCGGGCGAGCGCCGAACCCCGGGCGGAGTGCAGCACCAGACCGGTGTGGCAGGGCAGGCCGGCGGCCTCGTCCACGTCGATGGTCTCGCCGCCGTAGAGCCGGGAGATGTCCTCCTCGCCCAGCTCCAGCTCCGCCATCCCGGTCCAGGTCGGGTCACTCGCCTGGCCGTGCCGGTACTCGTCGGCCCGCAGCCCGACCGAGGCGGCCTTGACCCGCAACGGCATGTCCTTGCTGACCAGGGTCACCTCCCGCCCCTCCGCGGCGAGGTTCAACGCGACGGAGAGGATCCGGGCGTCGTTGGACTCGTTACGGAACCCGGGCGGCAACACCCCGTCGTCGGTGTGGTTCAGCTCCACCCGCAGCGTGCCGCCGACGTCGTTGGCGGGCACCGGCCGGTCCAACCGGCCGTGGCGCACCCGCAACTCGTCCAGCATGCGTAGCGACTGGCGGGCGAACCAGCCCAGCTCGGGATGGTGTCGCTTGCCCTCCAACTCGGAGATCACCACCAGCGGAAGCACCACCTCGTGCTCGGCGAAGCGGTGGAAGGCCGCCGGGTCGCTGAGGAGCACGGAGGTGTCCAGGACGAAGGATTGGCCCGCTGGTCGGGGCTCCCTGGTGTCCGCCGACCCGGCCGCGGCGGTACGGCGGCTGCGGGTGGTGCGGCGAGTCGTGGCAGTCGAGGCCGGGCTCTGGTCGGCACCGGGGGTAGTACGGCGAGTCGTCACAGGCCTGCTCCGGCGGATGGGCACCCGGCCACCCGCGGTCCGCCTCCTCCGGTGCCCGGCTTGACACGGGGTCGGATGCGGGCCCCGTGTGCGAGGTCGCAGGCCGGGCGGGCCGGCTGGCTCGGGACAATCCCGCGCCATGCCTAGACGCTAGCCGCCCGCACCCGTCCCGGCTAGTGGCCTTTCGTTAACTGCTGGTGCCATGGGCACCCTCGGGTGGCGGACCGGCCGGGATGCATGCCCCCTGCGCGCATCCCGGCCGGTGGACCACCGCCACCGGGTCGGCGGGCCCGGCGGCGCGCCGGACCGGCCGTCGACCGGCGGCTCAACCGGGTCGCCGGACCAGTGTGCTGGTCGGGTGCCGCCCGACGACCGAGGCGGCCGGCTCGGTGAACGACGAGCCGGTGTACGTGGTGCCGGCCCGGACGGCCGCGGCGGACACCCGTTTGGCGGGCGCGGTGACCGCCAGCGCGGTGGCGATCGCCGCCTGAGCGTCCCGGCGACGCCGGTTCCACGCTCCCCGGTCACCGTCGAAGTACCCCTGCCGGTAGCCGAAGCGGTAGCCGATCCGATAGCTGAGCTGCCCGTGCAGCCGACCGGCGGCGTAGCTGGTGGCGGCCAGCACCAGGACGAGGAAGATCGCGAGGAACGGGCTCATCCGGCGGCTCCGGTTCCCCGCCCGCCGGTCACTTCTCCTCCGGTTCGACGGTGGTGGGGTCGGCGATCAGCAACCGGTCGAGATCGTCGGTGCCGATCTCCTCGACCAGCTCGACGCTGACCCGGCAGCCGTCCAGCACCACCTCGGCCACCGAGGACCGACGGATCTCCCCGCCGGCGTCGTAGACCCGGACGCTGAGTTCCGGGCAACCGAGGTGGGTACGCCAGGCATTCCACTCGGCCCGGTCGCCGACCGACAGCGACAGGTAGCGACAGCCCCGGGCGAGATAGAGCCGCCACGGCGCGATCAGTCCGGCGGCGACCCCCTCCGCGATCAGACCGAACGCCTGGGCACGGGTCGCGAGTTCGGTCACCACTCCCCCCTTGCACCGAGCGCGTGACGCAGCTGAGCACCTATCGTCTCATTCACGTGACACACCGTAGGTTGTCCCATGGGCGTGACAGTATCAGCTTTTCGTTCGTTTGCCCCGACACCCACGGACATCTATCCTGCCCAGGTGACACCCCTCAGGAACAGTGCTTCACGCCGAAATGCCAGGCCAGGATCAGCGTCACGCAAGCGTGACAAAGGCGCGCCCGGGACGTCTTCCCGGGCGCATTCGCCGTACGGTCACCAGGTGACCGAGACGGCCAACGCGCGGAAGATCGCCTTCGCCACCTTCGTCCGACGCGCCATCGAGGAGGCCCGGGCCACCCGGGCGTGGAGCGGCACCGAGGTCTCCCGGCGCACCGGCGTCTCACGCCAGACCATCAACCGCTGGGTCCGTGGCGACTGGGCCAGCGACCCGGAGGCGGAACGGGTGGTGGCGTTCTGCGAGGGGCTCGGGCTCGACCCGGCCGCCGCCTTCACGGCACTCGGCTGGGACCGTACGGCCTCGCGCCGGTCCGCCCCGCCGGCGCCGCCGATGGACCCCGACGTCGAGGCGCTGCTGCGTCGACTGGTCGACCCGGAGGTCTCCGACGCGGAGAAGTTCCACATTAGAGAAACCATTCGTTATCTCGCATATCGCCCGACCCTGCCGGCCGGTGTCCGAAAACGAGGCGACGCCGCCAGCTAGTTCCTCAGATGGCGAAAGAACGCCAGGTCAGCCTCATTCGTTTCGCTACGGGGTCGGAACGGGCGCGCTAGCGTCCGTATTCGTACTGCTTGGGCTCGTCGTCGGCGGGGGGACGGGACAAGGCCGAACCCAGCCCTGCGGGACAGAAGGGGGTCTGTGATGACCCTGAAATGGATGGCGGTCGTGGTCGCGACGGTCTCGTTGACGCTCTGCGTCACCGGGAACGCGGTCACCCTGGCCCTGAACGGCGGGCAGCTTCCCCTGCTCGTGAACCTTCTCGCGCTCACCACCGCGGCCACCGCGATCGTCCTGGCCGTCCTCGCCGAGCTGCACGACCGGCTCGACGACCGGCTCACCGCGCTCACCGAGTTCCTGGTGGAGCGGCTCCGGGAGATCGAGGCGCACACCGGCGACCGGAACACCGGTTTCGTGGAGGGCTACCTGCTCAGCCACGGCCGGGAAGCCGCCGTGGTGCCCTTCGTACGTCGGGGACGGGGAACCGCCGAACGCTGACCCCGCCCGGCGCCCGCGCCGGATCCACGCCAGGAATGACCGGCCGATGCCGGGGTACGCTGACGCGCGTGCCGCCGTTGAATCTGGGCAACCAGCCGCCGAAGACCCCGTTGAACGCCGACCAGGCCTGGCAGACGACCGCCGACCGGGCAGCCGAGACCATCCTCTTCTTCGATTTCGACGGCACACTCGCGCCAGTGGCCGACGACCCGACGCAGGTGCAGGCCGCGCCGAAGGTGCTGGCCGCGATCGAGACACTCGCCCCGGTCGTGCGCCGGATCGCGATCGTCTCCGCGCGTCCGGTGGAGTTCCTCCGCGAGCACTTCGGTGGGCTCACCGGTGTCGACCTCTACGGCCTCTACGGCCTGGAGCACAGCCACTCGGGCGGCGAGACCGTCACCGAGCCGGCCGCGCTGCCCTGGGTGCCGACCATGGCCGAGCTGGCCGAGCTGGCCCGGGCCGAGCTACCGGCGGGTGCGCTCGTCGAGTACAAGCGGCTCTCCGTGGCGCTGCACTGGCGTACCGCCCCGCAGTTGGCCGCCACCGTCGAGGAGTGGGGTCGCGCGCAGGCCGACCGCCTCGGGCTGCGGTTGCAGGTGGGGCGGATGGTGCTGGAGATCAAGCCACCGGTCGACCGCGACAAGGGCATGGTGATCGGCGAGCTGGTGCAGGGCGTCGGCGGTGCCTGGTATTTCGGCGACGACGTCTCCGACATCAAGGCCTTCGCCGCGCTGCGGGCCCGCGCCGCCGAGGACCCCGACTTCCTGGGTGTCTGCGTCGCGGTGGCCAACCCGGAGACCGGCGACGAGGTCGCCGAGGCCGCCGACCTCACCATCGACTCCCCCGCCGCGCTGGGCGACTTCCTCACCCAGGCCACCCACCACCTCACCTGAGGTCCTTCGCCGGTACGGCGGCGGTCAGACGCCGTACCGGCGCTGGCGGGTGGCGTACGAGCGCAGGGCGCGGAGGAAGTCGACCCGGCGGAAGTCCGGCCAGTTGAGTTCGCAGAAGTAGAACTCCGAGTGCGCCGACTGCCAGAGCATGAAGCCCGACATGCGCTGCTCACCACTGGTGCGGATGATCAGATCCGGATCCGGCAGCCCCCGGGTGTAGAGGTGCTCGGAGATGTCGTCGACGTCCAGCGAGCCGGCCAGATCCTCCAGCGTGCCGCCGTTGGCCGCCTGTTCCAGCAGCAGCGAACGCACCGCGTCGATGATCTCCCGCCGGCCGCCGTACCCGACCGCGATGTTGACCTGGGCGCCGCCGCTGCGGTCCCGGGTGCGCTCCTCGGCGGCCTTGAGCGCGGCGGCGTGCTGGGCGGGCAACACGTCCAGCGCGCCGACCATCCGCAGCCGCCACGGGTTGCCCTGCTCGGCCAGCTCGGTGGTCAGATCCTCGATGATCTGGAGCAGCGGGTCGAGCTGCTCCGCCGGCCGCGACAGGTTGTCGGTGGAGAGCAGCCAGAGCGTCACGTGGCCGACACCGGCGGCGTCGCACCAGCGCAGCAGTTCCTTGATGCGCTCCGCACCCATCCGGTGACCGTCGTTGGGGTCGACCAACCCCATCTCGCGGGCCCACCTACGGTTGCCGTCGCACATCACGCCCACGTGCTGCGGCACGGGACGGCCCGCGAGCTTGGCGGTCAGCCGCCGCTCGTAGACGGAGTAGAGAATTTTCCGCAGAGTCATCACCTTGCAGGGTAGCGAGCCCTCACCCGGATCGGGGTGCCGGTGGCCGACACCACGCCGCAGTCCGTTCGCACCGCTCCTCGTCCGCCCCGCACCCCGCCCACCACCTGCGCCGACAGCCGACGCGGGCGGCTGTCGCCGACGCGGCGGGAGCTAGCTCGGGGGCGTCGGGGCGGGGACCCGGGCGGCTCGCCGCACGCCGTAGACCGCGAGGACCACGGCGGCGACCAGCGGGGCACCGTCCCGGACCAGACCGTCGACGCCGAGCAGCCACCAGCACAGCGGCAGGTCGACCGCGAGGACGGCGACGCTGACCACCACGAGCAGGGTGCCCGCCCAGCGCTTCCCGCGCAGCAGGAAGGCGGTGCAGAACAGCACCAGATAGCTGGTCGCGATGCCGGCGCCGAGCCAGAGCAGCACCGCCGGCACGGCGAGCAGTCGACCGTCGAGGATCCCGGCGGTGGCGACCAGGGCGGGCACCAGCATCAGCGGGCTGTAGGTGAACGCGGCGACCCGGCTGGTGAGCAGCCAGGCGTTCGCCTCCGGGCGGCGCGGTGGGGTTTCGCGGAAGGAGATGCCGGAACGGTCGATGACCAGCCGGGAACGGTGCCGCACCAGGTGCCCGGCGACCGCCGGAGACCGGTACAGCAGCCAGACCACGGCGGCGCAGAGCACGGTGAGCAGGGCGAAGCCGAGCAGGCCGGGCAGCGGTGGCACGCCCTGCCGGGGCACGATCAGCCGCCCCACCGCGAAGACCGTGGTGATCGCCAGGATCAGGCCGAGTGGGCGGGCCACCGTCCGGCCCCGGCGTACGTGGCCGATCAGCAACAGGAAGCCGAACGAGCGCAGCATCGCCCACCCGGTCCGTACCGCCAGGCCGAAGCCCTGCTCCGGCGTGTACCACCAGTTGAGCACCTCGACCACGACGGTGGCCGCGGCGGTCACGGCGAGCAGTGCGGTCAGCGCCCGGACGGCGGACGGCCGCCGGACCTCGGTCTCGGCGGCCGTCCTCATGGGATCCGATGATGCCCGGATCCGGCGTCGATCACACCCCGCGCTGCGGCTGCTCCGCGTCGAGTCGGGCGCGCAGGGCGTCCAACTCGGCCCAGAGGACACCGGGCAGCTTGTCGCCGAACTTCTCGAACCACTCGGTGACCAGCGGCAACTCGTCGCGCCACTCGGCCGGGTCGACCTTCAGCGCGATGCGGACGTCCTCCGGCGTCATGTCCAGGCCGTCGACGTCGAGCGCGTCCGGGGTCGGGACCATGCCGATCGGCGTCTCCACGGCCTCGGCACGACCCTCGATCCGCTCGATGACCCACTTGAGGACCCGGGAGTTCTCCCCGAAGCCGGGCCAGAGGAAGTTGCCCTCCGGGTCCTTGCGGAACCAGTTGACGTAGTAGACCCGGGGCAGCTTCGACTCGTCGCCGTCGGCGCCCTTGCCCATCTCGATCCAGTGCCGGAAGTAGTCACCGGCGTGGTAGCCGATGAACGGCAGCATCGCCATCGGGTCACGCCGCACCACGCCGACCGCGCCGGAGGCGGCGGCGGTGGTCTCCGAGGAGAGCGTGGCACCCATGTAGACGCCGTGCACCCAGTCCCGCGCCTCGGTCACCAGCGGGACGGTGTCCCGCCGCCGACCGCCGAACAGGATGGCGTCGATCGGGACGCCGTTCGGGTCGAAGTAGTCGTCGGCCAGGATCGGGCACTGGGTGATCGGCGTGCAGAACCGGCTGTTCGCGTGCGAGGAGAGGTTCTCGCTCTCCGGCGTCCAGTCGTTGCCCTTCCAGTCGATCAGGTGCGCCGGCGGCTCGCCGAGGCCCTCCCACCAGATGTCGCCGTCGTCGGTCAGGGCGACGTTGGTGAAGACCGAGTTGCCCTGCTCCAGCGTCCGCATCGCGTTGGCGTTGGTCTTCCAGTCGGTGCCGGGCGCGACGCCGAACAGCCCGTACTCCGGGTTGACCGCGTAGAGCCGACCGTCCGGACCGAAGCGCATCCAGGCGATGTCGTCGCCGATCGTCTCGACCTTCCAGCCCGGGATGGTCGGCTCCAGCATGGCCAGGTTGGTCTTGCCGCAGGCGGACGGGAACGCGCCGGCGATGTGGTAGACCCGACCCTCCGGCGAGGTGATCTTGAGGATCAGCATGTGCTCGGCGAGCCAGCCCTCGTCCCGCCCCATCACGCTGGCGATCCGCAGCGAGTAGCACTTCTTGCCGAGCAGCGAGTTGCCGCCGTACCCGGAGCCGTAGGACCAGATCTCCCGGCTCTCCGGGAAGTGCGAGATGTACTTGGTCTCGTTGCACGGCCAGGCGACGTCCTGCTGGCCCGGGGCGAGCGGCGCGCCGATCGAGTGCAGCGCGCGGACGAAGTCCGCGTCGTCGCCCATCGCTTCCAGGATCTTGGCGCCCATCCGGGTCATGATCCGCATGGACGCGACCACGTACGGGCTGTCGGTGATCTCGACACCGAACATGGGCTCCTCGGCCTCGACCGGGCCCATGACGAACGGGATGACGTACATCGTCCGTCCGCGCATCGAACCGCGGTAGAGCGGGGTCATGGTCCGCTTCATCTCGGCGGGGGCCATCCAGTTGTTGGTGGGCCCGGCATCCGCTTCGTCCACGGAGCAGATGAAGGTGCGCTCCTCGACCCGTGCGACATCCGTCGGGTCGGTGCGGGCGTAGAACGAGTTGGGCTTCTTCTCGGGGTTCAACCGGATGAGCGTGCCCGCATCGACGAGTTCGTCGGTGAGGCGACGCCATTCCTGATCGGAGCCGTCCACCCAGACGACCTGCTCAGGGGTGGTCAGTTCAGCGACCTCACGGACCCAGGCGAGGAGTTTGGGGTGGGACGTCGGGGCTTGATCGATTCCCCTGACGGTGGCCGGAGCAACCATGACACATCTCCTTGTGGTCGACGCTGACCGGTCTATGGAGTGCACGAGTCTCGGCGCCGCGATGCGTCGCCTTCGTGGAAACATGGGATTGGGCTCAGCGTAAACCGATGTACAGCTCCAGTCAGTGGGACTGGTTGTGAAGAACTGCACAAGGTGCGGCCACGCTGCGGCATCACGAGCCTTTACCCGCTTTCACGCGCAGTTTCACGCAAATCCTGCGGCCGACCTGAGGTCGGCGGCCCCGCAGCAAAGAGTCACAGGTCACTTTTCGACTTCGTGAGCGGAAGAGGAAAACAACACCGAATCGCAGCCGCCCGGTTACGCTCCGTTCGTGCCTGTCTGCACCGCCGCCCCGGTGGGCCCCGAGGGCCGTCGCTCCCCGATCGCGACCCCGGCAACCGGTACGCTCGCACGGTGGCCGCCACAATGACCGGGGAGCCCGGCTCCCCGCAGACCCGTACGGGTCTGGTCCACTCCCTGGTCGACCGGTTCGGTCACCTCGTACGGGAGATGAGCAAGTTCGCGACCGTGGGCGGCATCGCCTTCCTCATGGACTTCGCCCTGTTCAACTACCTGATCGGCCCGCAGAACGTCGAGCAGATCACCGCCAAGACCATCGCCACCGTGGTCGCGGCGACCTTCGCCTTCCTGGGCAACCGGTTCTGGACCTGGCGGCACCGCAAGCGCTCCCACCCGGCGCGCGAGTACGCGCTGTTCTTCTTCTTCAACGCCGTCGGCCTGGGCATCGCGGTGGCCTGCCTGGCCGTCAGCAGGTACGGGCTGGGCGCCCTCTGGCCGGAGATCTTCCAGACCCGCCTGGCCGACAACATCGCCAGCTTCGTCGTCGGCACCGGACTCGGGACGCTGTTCCGTTTCTGGTCGTACCGACGGTTCGTCTTCGTCGAAGCGGGAACCCCGACCGGTGCGGAAGCGAACCCGGACCGGGACGCGTGACCTGCCGCCCTCCGGTCCCGTCAGAGCCTGCTGACCCGTCAAGGTCAGTCGATCCGTCCCAGCCCGCCGTACCCAGCCCACTGCCCTAAGGTGTTGCCCATGCCTCTCGTCCGTCTGCTGCCTGAGCGCTGGCAGAAGTTCATCCACGAGGCGCTCAAATTCGGCCTGGTCGGCGGCGTCAACACGGTCATCAACTACGCCGTGTTCAATGCGCTCGCTCTCACCGTCTTCGTCGATGGTCAGTTGAAGGCGACCGTCGTGGCCACCGTGGTGGCGACGATCACGTCGTACCTGATGAATCGACACTGGACGTATCGCGACCGGCCGAAATCGGCCATGCAGCGGGAATACGCCCTGTTCTTCCTCTTCAACGGCGTGGGCCTGCTGATCGAGCTGGGTGTGCTGGCCGCCGCCAAGTACGGGCTGGGCGTCACGGGCCTGCTGGCGCTGAACGTCGCCAAGACGGTCGGTGTGCTGCTGGCGACTCTGTTCCGCTTCTGGTCGTACCGCACCTTCGTCTTCCAGCCCGCACCGGCGGTCGCGGTCGAGCCCACCCAGACCTGGGCCGGGCTGCCGCGCGACGAGTGGGACACGATGGCCGGGATGGACCCGGTGGCCGAACTCGCCGAGGCGATGACGGAGCTGGAGGAGGAGGAACCACCGGCCACTCCGCCACCCGCACCGCCGCTGGCGGTACCGCCCCGGCCCACGTCGGTGGCCCGGGAGGCCGAGCTGACGGCGCTGGACAAGGAGATCGAGGACGAGTTGGCCGCCCAGCTCCAGCCGGCCCCCGCGCCACGCCGGTTCCGACGCCGCTGAGACCCGACCACGAGAACGCCCGCCGGCACTCGCCGACGGGCGTTCCTGCGTTGCGGTCGCGGACCGGTGGGACCAGCCTCAGAGGTCCCCGGCCTTGTTGTCCCGCTCGGCGAGGATCTCGCGCAGTTCGCCGTCACCGAGCGAGTGCTTGTCGTGGAACGCCTCGACCAGCTCGTAGAGCTTCGTCTGCACCCGGTCCACCTTCGGCACGTCGGGAAGCACGGACTGTCCGCGTTCGCCGGCCGACTCGATGGTGAGCGTGCCGTAGCCGAGCAGCCGCCCGAGGAACTGCTGGTTCATCGAGTGGTCGTTGACCCGGCTGAGCGGGATGTCCCGCCGCTCACGGGAGAAGACGCCGTGCTGGAGCACCACCCGCTCGTTGGTGAACAGGTAGTGCGTGGTGCGCCAACCGATCCAGGGCCAGACGGTCAACACCAGTGCGGCCAGCAGCGCCAGGCCGCCGATCACGGCGAGCGTGATCGAGCCGCCCCCACCGGCGGGCAGGAACAGCACACCGGCCGCCACCGCAGCGATGGCGAACACCAGCACCACCACCGGACGGACCATCGTCTTCCAGTGCGGATGCAGGTGCAACACGACGTGCTCGTCTTCGGTGAGCACGTCCTCGGGGAACGCCACGGAAACCTCCTCGCAGAACGGACGCGCAGACCGTAACCCCCCGGTGCCACCCCCTCACATCCGCCACGCGGCCGACCTCGACGGCGTACCCGTCGTCGATCCGGCGCGGCCGGGATCAGCGCAGGTGGAGGACGTCGGCGGCGGCCAGCGAGCGTTCCCCGGCGGCGGTGCCGACCAGAAGCCGACCGTCGAGGTCGACCCCGGTGGCGGTGCCGGTGAGGTCGGTGCCGTCGGGCAGGAACGCCCGCACCTCGCGGCCCACGGTGCCGCACACCGCCAGGTACGCGTCCCGCAGGCCGCAGGCGGACGCGTCCCCGTCGGCGGCCCGCCACCGGGCGTACCAGTCGGCGACCGCCCGGAGCAGCGCCCGCAGCAGCGGATCCCGGTCGGTGGCCGCCGCACCGGCCAGTTGCAACGAGGTGGCCGGCAGGCCGGTCGGATGCTCCGGCAGTTCGTCGGCGCGCAGCGTGACGTTCAGCCCGACACCGAGCACGATCGCAGGCGGATCCTCCGGGGCCGGGCCGGGCACCGCCTCGGCGAGTATCCCGGCGCACTTGGCGTCCCCCAGCAACAGGTCGTTGGGCCACTTGAGGGTGGCGTCCAGTTCCGCCAACAGCGTCACCGCCTCGACCAGCGCGACACCGGCGAGCAGCGGCAGCCAGCCGTACCCGGACGGTGGAGCCGGCGACCAGCCACGCTCCGGCACCGCCTGGCCGGGCCGCAGCAGCACGCTGGTCGCGATGCCCGCGCGCGGCGGTGACTGCCAGACGCGCCCGCGCCGCCCCCGCCCGGCGCTCTGCCGCTCGGCGACCACGACGAGCCCCTCCGGCTCACCGGACCGGGCCGCCTCGGCGACGTCGGCGTTCGTGGAGCCGGTCTCGGCCGTCAGTTCCAGGCGCGTCCACGGGCCGTACGGCGCCACCAGCGCCCGACGCAGCCGGGCCGCCGACAGCGGCGGACGATCGAGGTCGGTGTACGGCGAATCCGGCATCGGGCCAGCCTACGGGCCCCCGGTGAGGCGAACTGCACAGCGGCGGCGACCTGAACCATCGTTATATTCCCAGGGTGACTACCGAGACCGGGACCAACATCCACAGCACCGCGGGCAAGCTGGCGGACCTGGCACGACGGGTCGACGAGGCGGTGAACGCCGGGTCGGCCCGCGCGGTCGAGAAGCAGCACGCCCGGGGCAAGAAGACCGCCCGGGAGCGGATCGAGATGCTGCTCGACGAGGGCTCCTTCGTCGAGCTGGACGAGTTCGCCCGGCACCGGTCCACCAACTTCGGCCTGGACCGCTCCCGCCCGTACGGCGACGGCGTGATCACCGGCTACGGCACCGTGGACGGTCGGCAGATCTGTGTCTTCGCCCAGGACTTCACGGTCTTCGGCGGTTCCCTCGGCGAGGTCTTCGGGCAGAAGATCGTCAAGGTGATGGACCTGGCCATGAAGATCGGCTGCCCGGTCGTCGGCATCAACGACTCCGGTGGCGCCCGCATCCAGGAGGGGGTGGCCTCGCTCGGCCTCTACGGCGAGATCTTCTTCCGCAACGTACGCGCCAGCGGCGTCATCCCGCAGATCTCGCTCATCATGGGTCCGTGCGCCGGTGGGGCGGTCTACTCCCCGGCGGTCACCGACTTCACCGTGATGGTCGACCAGACCTCGCACATGTTCATCACCGGCCCCGACGTGATCAAGACGGTCACCGGCGAGGACGTGGGCATGGAGGACCTCGGCGGGGCGCGCACCCACAACACCCGCAGCGGCAACGCGCACTACCTCGCCGCCGACGAGTCCGACGCGGTCGACTACGTCAAGGCGCTGCTGTCCCACCTGCCCGCCAACAACCTGGACGAGCCGCCGGTCTTCGACGCTCCGGCGGAGCTGTCCGTCACCGACGCCGACCGGGAACTGGACACGCTCGTCCCGGACTCGGCCAACCAGCCGTACGACATGCACCGGGTGCTCGGACACGTCCTCGACGACGGGGAGTTCCTGGAGGTCCAGCCGCTCTACGCGCAGAACATGGTGGTCGGCTTCGGCCGGGTCGAGGGACGTCCGGTGGGCGTGGTCGCCAACCAGCCGATGCACTTCGCCGGCACGCTGGACATCGCGGCCAGCGAGAAGGCGGCCCGGTTCGTGCGCACCTGCGACGCCTTCAACATCCCGGTGCTGACCTTCGTGGACGTACCCGGGTTCCTGCCCGGCACCGGTCAGGAGTGGGACGGCATCATCCGCCGGGGCGCCAAGCTCATCTACGCGTACGCCGAGGCCACCGTGCCCAAGGTCACCGTGATCACCCGCAAGGCGTACGGCGGGGCGTACGACGTGATGGGTTCCAAGCACCTGGGCGCGGACCTCAACTTCGCCTGGCCGACCGCGCAGATCGCGGTGATGGGTGCCCAGGGCGCGGTGAACATCCTCTACCGGCAGGAGTTGGCCGCCGCCGAGGATCCGGCCGCGGTCCGGGCCGAGAAGATCGCCGAGTACGAGGACACCCTGGCCAACCCGTACGTGGCGGCCGAGCGCGGGTACGTGGACGCGGTGATCCCGCCGCACGAGACGCGGACCCAGATCGTCCGCGCCCTGCGGGTGCTGCGCACCAAGCGCGAGACGCTCCCGCCCAAGAAGCACGGCAACATCCCGCTGTAGGGGTTTGTGTGTAAGGAGGGGTCCCCTGCTAACGCCTGGTGCATAGCAGGGGACCCCTCCTTACATCCGCAGGGCTCACCAGAACGCGATGCCGGCGTCGGTGAGCAGCGGCCCGGCCAGCATCCGGCCGCCCACCAGCAGCACGACGACGTTGACGATGCCGAAGAGGAGCACCCAGAAGAACGGCGGCAGCGGCGTGATGCCCGCCAACTGGTCGGCGTCGGAGGCCGGCATCCCGCGCCGGGTCCGCAGCCGCTGCAACTCCACCACCGGCCGTACGCCGCCGAGCAGCAGGAACCACACACCGGTCCAGGCGAACGCGGCCTGCACCTGCGGGCCGGCGTACCAGGAGATCGCCAGCACCGCACCGCCGGTGACCAGCAGTGTGAGCGCCCCGTACACGTTGCGGATCATGATCAGCATCGCCAGCAGCAGGACCACCGCGAGCCAGAGCAGCAGCGTGATCCGGTTTCCGGCGAGCAGCCACGCCCCACCCAGGCCGACCAGTGGCGGGGCGAGGTATCCGGCGAGCAGGGTGAGCACCATGCCCGGTCCGGTGGGCCGCCCGGCCGAGAGCGTGAGGCCCGAGGTGTCCGAGTGCAGCCGGATGCCGTGCAGCTTGCGTCCGGTGAGCACGGCGGCCAGCGCGTGCCCGCCCTCGTGCGCGATGGTGATCGCGTTGCGGGCGATCCGCCACGGCAGCCGGGTGGAGACCACCACCAGCGCGACCAGGCCGGTCAGCAGTACCAGCAACGGGGGCGGGTCTGGCTGCGCGCCGAGCAGACGGTCCCAGAACGCGGTCATGCCCTCGATCGACACCATGGGGCGGCAGCCTACGCCCGAAGGCCGGGTCGGCCCCAGCCTGGGCTGTCTCGTTCCGGTACCGGCCGGGGTGCCCGTCCGTAGTCGACCCGTCCCGCATTGAAAGTTTTCTCAGCATCTCTTGCCTTGGCAGGCATTCACCTTCAAAGATGTCTGTCTATCGACAGTCGTCTCAGGAGGACGCCATGGGTCGGACCAGACCAACGCTGCGCCGGCTGACCGCCGCCGCGCTCACCGTGCTCGCGACCGCTGCGGCCGGGCTCGTCGCCACCGCGACCCCCGCCTCGGCGGCCACCGTGCCGGGCATCGACGTCTCGCGCTACCAGGGCACCATCAACTGGACGAGCGTCCGCAACTCGGGCATCGAGTTCGCCTTCATCAAGGCCACCGAGGGTACGAGCTACAAGGACCCGAACTTCAACACGAACTACGTCAACGCGTACAACGCCGGGGTGATCCGGGGTGCGTACCACTTCGCCCGGCCGAACATCTCCTCCGGCGCGGTCCAGGCCAACTACCTGGCCTCCAACGGCGGTGCGTGGTCGGCCGACAGCCGTACGCTCCCCGCCGCGCTGGACCTGGAGGCGAACCCGTACAGCGGCGGCTACTGCTACGGCCTGAGCACCACCGGGATGCGCAACTGGGTGCAGGACTTCCTGAACACCTACCGCTCGCGCACCGGCCGCTACGCGGTCATCTACACCACCACCAGCTTCTGGAACCAGTGCACCGGCAGTTGGACCGGCCCGTGGACCAACCACCCGGTCTGGGTCGCCCGCTGGTCCTCCTCGGTCGGCGCGCTGCCGGCCGGCGCACCGGTCTGGAGCTTCTGGCAGTACACCGACTCGGGCAGCGTCGCCGGCATCAGCGGCGCGGTCGACCGCAACTACTGGAACGGCGACCGCAACCGGCTGATCGCCCTGGCCAACAACACCGCCTGAGACACGTCACGACGGCGGGTCGACGTCCACCGAGTGGATTCGGGACGTCGGCCCGCCGCCGTGGCGTGACCACCGCCGGTTCAGGCCCGCCGTCGCGCGGCGAGTGCCACGGGTACGCCGACACCACCGTGCCGGGCCACCGTGCCCCGACGGGTGACGGCCCACCCCACGTACGCGGCCCCGGCGAGCGTCACGACGCTCAGCAACGTGGCCAGCAACGCGATCCCGAAGGTGACGAACAGCAGTACTCCGACACCCACCACCGCGCTCGTCCACAGTGTCAGTCGGGTTCGGGCATCCCTTGGTCGGTAACCCATCTCGGGCCTCCCTTCCGTCCTTCGAGATCAGGTACCCCGAACGACGGACGGTCATGCCTCGTCTCGACCGCCCTGCTGCCGGTCGCCCTCAGTCCTGACGGTCCGGCACGAACTCGCGGAACGCCGTCTCGAAGTTCGGCAACTGCGCGTCCCACTCGCTGTTCGGCACCTCCCAGCGCAGGGCGAAGCCCCGGTTGCTGGCGGTGACGAAGCCCCGGTTGCGCACCCGCAGCTCGACCCCGTTGCGGGTCTGGTACCAGTCCCAGTCGGCGCAGGTCCGCCACTTGCAGTCGATCGTCCTGATGTTGATCCGCCGGTAGTTCTGCACGCCACGGACGTTCTTCCGGCCCGGTTCGAGCTGCCGCCAGGTGGCGGCGGCGTCCCGCTGGGGCGTGTCGGTGCGGTCGATGGTCAGCTCGCTGACACCGTTCGGGTCCCGGTACTTGACCCAGGTGGAGCCGGAACTGCGCCGCCAGCCCTCCGGCACCAGCACCTTGAAGCCCACCGGGTCGTTCCGCAGCGTCCACCCCTCGGGTATGCCACCGGCGGCGCTCTCCGACGGGGTGGGCGAGGGCGACGGGGAGTCGCTCGGTGGTGCGGCGGAGGTCGGTGGTGGCGCGGCCGGCGCCGAGGTCGGCGGCGCGGACGACTCGGAGGTGCCCGCCGCACCCTGCGGGGTGCCGTCGCCGTCGCCGTCACCGCTGGTGAGCAGCGGAACCGCCACCACCAGGCCGACGAGCAGCAGCGCGACCAGCGCGCCGACCAGCACGGCCCGGCGGGTGCGCTCGGATCGCAGTTGGCCGGCTTTGAAGACCGAACCGCGAGCCGGTGCCGCCGGGCTCACCGGCGCCGACGGCATCAACGAGGTCGAGGCGGGCGCGACGGGGGTGGCGGCCTTCGCGGGAGCCGGTGGATCGACCCGACGGGTCGGTTCGCCCGAGCCGGGCCGGTCGGTCGTCCCGCTCGCGTCGGCCTGCGCGCTCGCCTCCGCAGCGGGACCGTCGACCTTGGTGACGTCGGCCGATGCGGCGGCTGCCCCGCTGGTCGTGGCGGACAGCACGGTCGCGTCGAAACCGTCGGGCGTCGTCGGCGTACCGGCCGGGGTGGTGCCCTCGTCGACCTGGCCGGTCGAGTCGTCGTCGCGGCCCGTCGCAGTGTCCGTGGCGGACGTGTCGGACCCGGCAGCCGGGCCGGTGTCCGACGCGGACGACGCCGCGTCCGTACCCGACGCCGACTCCGCACCGGCGGTCGACGCCGCGTCCACCTTCGTCGTCGGGTCCGCGACCTGACCAGCATCGACCTTCGCGGTCAGGTCGGCGTCCACCTTCGTGGTCGGATCGGCGCTCGCGCCGGTGGGCGCCGCGACCTTCGCCGTCGGCGCGGCGTCGGAGACCGGCGGCTTTCCGGCCATCGCACCGGAGCCCGACGGACCGGAGGTGGCCGCTCCGGCTGCGGCAGCGCCCGCCGCGAGCGGACCCACGGCCGGTGGCGTACGGGGTCCGGGCGGGGTGACCGGCGGAGTGGGCCGCTCCCCCGACGGGCGCGGCGCGGGCACCAGCGGCTGACGCGGTTCACGCGGCCCGTTCGGCCCCGGTCGGCGTACGCCGTCGAGCAGTGAGATGCCCCGACTCCGCTTACCGCTGGCCCGCCGCAGCATCCGCTCGGCCGACTCGGCGGTGATCCGCTCCTCGGGATTCTTGCGGAGCAGCCCGGCGAGCACCTGCTTGAGCGGTCCGGCGTTACGGGCCGGGGGCACCGGTTCGGTGGCGAGCGCGGCCAACGTGCTGATCGCCGACGGGCGCGCGAACGGGGACTTGCCCTCCACGGCGGCATAGAGCGTGGCGCCCAACGACCACAGGTCCGCCTCCGGGCCGGTGGTGCCGTCCCGGGCGCGCTCGGGCGAGATGTACGCCGGGGAGCCGAGCACCATGCCGGTGCGCGTCACGTTCGGGTCGCCGGGGATGGTGGCCAGGCCGAAGTCGGTCAGCACCACCCGACCGTCGGTGCCGAGCAGCACGTTGCCGGGCTTGACGTCGCGGTGCATGATGCCGGCCTTGTGCGCCGCCTTCAGGGCGTTGAGCACACCGAGCCCGATCTGCACCGCCTGCGCCGCCGACACCGGCCCGTCCTCGGCGATGGTGTCCTGCAACGAGCGGGACGCCACGTACTCCATCACGATCCACGGGTCACCGTCGGTGCGGAGCACGTCGAAGATGCGTACCACGTTGATGTTGTTGAGGCGGGCGATGGCCCGCGCCTCCCGCAGCGAGCGTTCGCGCATCTCGCGGCGCTCGTCGTTGGTCAGGCCCGGCGGCGGGACCAACTCCTTGATGGCCACGTCGCGGTGCAGCACCTCGTCGCGCGCCTTCCATACCCGACCCATGCCGCCCTGACCGAGCGGCGAGAGGAGCCGGTACCGGTCGGCGACGAGTTGGGGGGAAGGCTCAGACATCGCAGAGACGGTACCCGGCAGCCCTGACGCTCACACCGTCGGCACGCCACTGTGTGCCGGAGGTCGAGTTCACGAGCGCGTACGCTGGGGTCCATGTCTGTCGAGGAGCCGCTGTTCCGGGTCGTCCGCGGCGTGCCGACCGCCGAGGAGCTGGCCGCGCTGGTGGGCGCGATCGTCGTACGCTCCCGCCCGGTGCCCGCGCCCGCCGCCGCCCCGGTCTCCGTCTGGGCCCGCAGCGCCCGACCGGTGGGTGCCGCTCTGCTGCCGGGCAGCGGCGCCTGGCGCACCTCCGGCCTGCCCCGCTGACCCGCGCTCGGCACCACACTGACGGCAATCGGGGCTGCCGGGGAGGCGGCCAAGGATTAACCTCACAGAGGGGAACCGGGCCGTTACAGTTTGGAGGGCCGATGATCCCTGAGGATGGTCGACAAGCGCCCTGGTCAGGCGGTCACCGTGGCGTCGAGGCGGACATCCGCCAGATGCGGGAATTCGCCGACATGCTCCGCGCCGAGGTGGACGGCAACTATGCGCCACACCTGCCCCGCATCGCGGACGACATGCTCGCCCAGGTGCCGAATCCGGCGGACGCCTTCATCGAACTGGTGCAGTTCATGCGAGCACACTGGGAGACACAGCAGGCCACCACGAACACCGTCTGGGGCCTCGGTCACACCACCGGCCACCTGGCGCACGCCGCCAGACAGGTGGCCGACCGCTACGCCGACACCGACGCCTTCTCCGCAGCGCGCGTCGCCGACGTCCAGCAGGCACTCGGGCGGCCCGGCGACGAACCCGCCCAGCCCACACCCTCCCCGTCGCCCACCAATCCGACCGGCCCCGACAACCACGGGCCGGTGATGCTGCCGTGAGAGACCCGGGAGTAGGCCGCAGCGGCGGCCTCACCGACTGGTACCTGATGAACGTGGCCGACATGTGGGCCTGCCTCCAGGACCACCACCCCGACAACCACTGGCGGCACGTCGCCGGCTGGCGCAAGATCTCCGAGCTGGCCGACCAACACCTCCACCGCCTCCGGACGTACCGCCAACGCCTCGCCCACGCCTGGCCCCCCGAGACCAACGAGGCCGCCCGCGCCTACCTCGCCGAGATGGACGACCTGATCGCGCAGGTACAACGCACCCACGACGCCGCCAGCGCCAACCAGACCGCACTCGCCGCCGCCACCCAGGCCCTCACCAGCACCCGCGACGAACTCAAGAAGATCCACGACGAGTACGCGGACAAGCTCCGACAGAAGCGCGGATGGGAACAGACCGCCGCCGATCCCAAAGCAGTCGCCGGGAGCCGCAACAGTCAACCGCCGGTCACCGAGGCCGACCTGGAACAGTTGAACGTCAAGGCGCGCGGCATCATGTACGGCCTCAGCAGCGACCTCCAGCAGGCCCAGGTAACCCTCCGCCAACCCCCGCCGACCGTTCGCGGGCAGCCCGCCAGGGATCAGCCAGCGACTGGGGTCCCCGTAGTCGATGGCATTCTTTGGCCACCGGCAATTCCGGCCATCGTTCCTGTGTCTACACGCACATCAGACACTCCAGGCACCGCTCAACAGCGACGGCTGTCGCGGTCGGTAGCGACACCCAGAGGCGTTAACCTGGGGCCGGTGCTAGGAAACGCTAACTCGCCCCTGACTCCAGCAAACCCGACGCCACCAGCCACGTCGTCAGCAGTCGCCCCTGGCATGGACGTCCAGCCCTTGCCCTCAGCGCCATCCGCCACGCATCCCATTATCAGCGGGCCAAGGCACGTGCACCCTAGCCAAGCACAACAACCGAATATGGGCACCCCAAACGCGCCACCACGCCAAATACCACCCAGGGGGATAATTGGTGGAACTCCACTTTCTGGCATTGGCCAGAACGCACCAGGATACAGCCAGCCGCATGGGGTTAATCCAATCGGCGGCGTGATCGGCGGTGGCGCGGCCGGCACGGCCCCCACTGGCGGAGCTGGCTCTCGCCCCGGTAGCGGAAGAGGTTTCGGCGCCGGCCACATGTTCCCTCCCTACGGCGGCTCTCCACACTCGGGGATATCAGTCGCGCGCGGGCATCGCGGACCGCCAGACCGTTCAGCCGGCCCCGGGCCGAAGCAGCCCCGCCACTGGGACCCAGAACATCCCTGGGAAACCGATCAAGGCGTCAACCCTGTTGTGCGTCCGCCAGACGACGAAGGCCCTATCGACCCGGGGCCAGCCATTGGTCTGAATCGGTGAGCATAGGCAATCGGGCAATGCTAGCGGCGTTGCTACTTGCCACAACCATGACACCAACGTCCAGCTACTTGCTAGTCCGCTCCTCAGAGCCGGACGCAGGACAGATCCGCAGCCTTCAGCGACACCTTGATTATCTTGCCGTCAGCCAGGCGCACTCGATCAGCCGCGGGAAAGGAGTTTTAGTCGCGGTACTGGATACCGGCGTTGCGCCACACCCAGATCTTCGCAGGAACCTTTTGCCCGGCGTGGATCTTCTCGACGATAGCAGCAGAAACGGCTGGCAGGATACAGACGGTCACGGAACGGCAATGGCGGGCCTAATCGCCGCGCATGGCAAATCCTCGAACCGAGGAACTCTCGGAATTGCACCCGAAGCCGCAGTACTTCCAGTCCGCTTCAAATCGATCGGGAAGGAGGGCACGGCTCAAGAGCTGGCTCACGCCATCGACTATGCAGTTAGCAACGGCGCCGATGTTATAAGCATCTCTTCCACTGGCGGTCCAGATATAGGCGTTCAGAAGGCTATTCAGTTGGCGAAGCAAGCCGACGTTGTAATAGTCGCGGCCGCAGGAAATATGCCAGAAGACAAGGCCGTGGGCTTCCCCGCAGCCTATCCAGAAGTGGTTGCCGTGGGGGGAGTCGCGCAAGACGGCGAGCGTGCTGCGGTATCGGTGTCTGGACGCGAGATTGACGTTGTCGCACCGGCAGTCGATATTTACAGCACCAACTTCGACGGCGGATACCGAGCAGGGACAGGAACTTCGGGAGCTACTGCCATCGTTGCTGGTGCGGCGGCGTTGGTTCGGGCCAAGTATCCGTATCTGCCTGCGGACGAGGTGGCCCACCGACTGACTGCGACCGCGATCGACAAGGGGCCTCCCGGACGAGACGACCAGTACGGGTACGGCGTGATCGATCTGGTGGCGGCGCTGACGGCAGACGTACCGCCGAGGGGTTTCGGGCCGAGCGGGACGGGCACGCCCTCGCCGAGCACGACGCGGGCCGGGGGTCCTGAGGCCGATGAGGACGGTGCGGCGGTGCGCGGCCTGGTGACGCTGGCGGTGCTGCTGGCGGTCGGGGCCGGTGGGCTGTGGTGGGTCCGGCGGCGACGGCGTTCGGGCGACCCGCCGCCACGCGTCAGCCGCTGACGGGTCCTGGCGTCGGGGGGCGGTACCGTCGTGCGCGTGTCTGATGCGCTTCCGCTCCGCCTCGTGCTCGCCTCGGCGAGCCCTGCCCGCCGTAAGACCCTGCAGGCCGCCGGCATCGAGCCGGACGTGCTGGTCAGTGGTGTCGACGAGAGTCTGGTGGTGACCGATCGGGCGGAGGATCTCTGCCTGGAGTTGGCCCGGCTCAAGGCGGAGGCGGTGCTGACCCGGCTGCGGCCCGGTGACGGCCAGCGGACGCTGGTACTGGGTTGCGACTCGGTGCTCGCGTTCGACGGTGAGATCTTCGGCAAGCCCGATGACGCGGCCGACGCCACCCGGCGGTGGGAGCGGATGCGGGGACGCAGCGGTGTGCTGCACAGCGGCCACTGTCTCATCGACGTCGTGGGCGGGCGTCGGGCCGAGGCGGTGGCTTCCACGGTGGTGCACTTCGCCGACATCAGTGACCGGGAGATCGCCACGTACGTGGCCACGGGCGAGCCGCTCGCGGTGGCCGGCGCGTTCACGATCGACGGGTTGGGTGGGGCGTTCGTGGAGCGGATCGAGGGCGATCCGGGGACGGTCGTCGGGCTGTCCATGCCGCTGCTGCGGCGGCTGCTCGCCCAGTTGGACCTACAGATCACCGATTTGTGGACGAAAGTCGCGCCCGGCAACCAGACCGTCGAGCCGCTCGGCTAGCGTCCGGGCATGACGCTCAAGTCGATTCCGCTCACCGACGAGCTGCACGCGTACCTCGTCGCGCACGGCGCGCCGCCGGACGAGATCGTCCGCGACCTGGCCGAGGAGACGCTCGCCGTGCTGCCGGAGCACGCCTCCATGCAGGTGGCGCCGGAGCAGGCCGCCTTCCTGACGTTCCTGACCAGGCTGCTCGGAGTTCGCAACGCGGTGGAGGTGGGTACGTTCACCGGGCTCTCCTCGCTGGCGATCGCCCGGGGGCTGGCCGACGGTGGACGGTTGACCTGCTTCGACATCTCCGAGGAGTACACCGGCATCGCGCGCCGGTACTGGGCGCGGGCCGGTGTGGACGACCGGATCGAGCTGCGCATCGGCCCGGCCGGGGAGACACTGCGGGAGTTGCCGCACGAGCGGTACCTGGACTTCGCCTTCATCGACGCCGACAAGACCAGCTATCCGCTGTACTGGGACGAGTTGGTGCCCCGGATGCGGCCGGGCGGTGTGATCGCCGTGGACAACGTGTTGCGGCACGGTCGGGTGGTCGCGCCGGAGAGCGAGGCCGACCGGGCGATCGCGGCGTTCAACGACGACGTGCTCGCCGACGTGCGGGTGGACGCGGTGATGTTGCCGATCGCCGACGGTCTGACGCTCGCCCGGGTGCACTGACCGGTACGCCGGCACCGGTCGTCGCCGCTGTCGGGCAGGGCGTTCGAGCCGGTGCCGGCGTCCGATGGGCGTCAGCCGGGTGGTACCTGCGGGCGTTAACAAGGGCACCCTGCTCTACCGCAGGCGTTAACAGGGTGCCCTTCCTTTCACCGCAAGCGTCAGCGGACGCTGCGGGCGAACTGGCGGGCCGCCCAGTAGACCCCGGCGGCGGCCAGGATCGCGATGATGGTCAGCCCCTGCCAGACGCGGTCGTTGCCGATGTCGCCGTTGAACAGGGCGCGGGTGCCGTCCACCGCCCAGGAGAACGGGTTCCACTTGGCGACGCCCTGCAACCAACCGGGTGCGAAGGCGAGCGGGAGCAGGATGCCGGAGAGCAGCAGCACCGGCTGGGCGACCGTGTTCATCAGCGGGGCCAGCGCGTCCTCGCTCTTCACCTTGAGCGCGACGCCGTAGCTGACCGCCGAGGTCATCAGCGCGATCAGGGCGAGCATCAGGTATGCCAGCAGCAGGTCGCCGATGAAGACCCGCAGGTCGAACAGGAGCGCCAGCAGGGTGATGATGACCGCCTGGACCATCAGCGACACCACGTCGCGTAGTGAGCGGCCGAGTAGCAGGGCGAGTCGGCTGACCGGGGTGACCCGGGAGCGTTCGATCACTCCGGCGCGCAGCTCGGCGATCAGGCCGAAGCCCTGGAACAGGCCGCCGAAGATGGCCAGCAGCACCAGCAGGCCGGGTACGAAGATCTTGTACGCCTCGGCCTGGGTCGGCGCGTTCAGCGCGGGCTTGAGCAGCGGGGCGAACAGGAGTAGATACATCACCGGCTGGAAGACGCCGACGAAGACCCACACGGGGTTACGTAACAGCAGGTGGAACTGCCGCTGGAAGATCAGCCAGGTGTCGCGGGCGAGCTTCATGGGACTCTCTCCTGGTCGGGTCAGGACTCGCGCAGCGAGCGGCCGGTCTTGGTGAGGAAGACGTCGTCGAGGCTCGGGCGGTGCAGCTCGATCGACCTGAGGTCGAGACCGGCGCCGTCGACCCGGCGCAGGATCCGCGGGATGGCGGTCGCACCGTCGTCGACGAAGAGGCGCAGGCCGCCCTCCTCCAGGCTCTCCAACCGGTTCACGTACTCCTCGCCGTCGAGCAGCTTCTCCGCCTCACCGGTGGCCACGAGGTCGAGGCCGACCAGCACGATGTCACCGGAGATCTCCCGCTTGAGGTCGGTCGGCGTACCTTCGGCGACCACCTCGCCGTGGTCCATGATCGCGATGCGGTCGCAGAGCGCGTCGGCCTCGTCGAGGTAGTGCGTGGTGATGAAGACGGTCATGCCGTCGGTCCGCAGCCGCCGGATCTCGTCCCACATGTGCGCCCGGCTCTGCGGGTCGAGCCCGGTGGTGGGCTCGTCCAGGAAGACGATCTTCGGCTCGTGGATGATGCCGAGCGCGATCTCGACCCGCCGCCGCTGGCCGCCCGAGTACGTCTTGCACTTGCGGTCGGCGAACTCGGTGAGCTGGAACGCCTCCAGCGCGCGTACCGCCCGACGCTGGGCCTCGGCCTTGCCGATGCCGTACATCCGGGCCTGGAGCACCAGTTCCTCACGCGCGGTCGACTCGTCCCAGGTGCTGCCGCCCTGGGCGACGTAGCCGATCCGGCGGCGCACCTCGCCCGGGTTCTTCAGCAGGTCGGCACCGGCGATGGTGGCCTCGCCGCCGTCCGGCTCGATCAGTGTCGCGAGCATCCGCAACGTGGTGGTCTTACCGGCGCCGTTCGGGCCGAGGAACCCGAAGATCTCACCGGCCGGGACGTTCAGGTCGACGCCGCGTACCGCCTCGACGGTCTTCGTCTCCCGACCGGCCCGGCTGCGGAACGACTTCCGCAACCCTCTGGTCTCGATCATTTCCACTCCCCGCTCATGGCCGCACTCCGGCCACCATCGTCACGGCACTCCACCACATGGGTCCGACACCACGCCGCCCACGACCTGGCCGGACAGTGCGTCATCCCACACTTAGCGATCGTTCGGGGCACCACGGTGAGCTATAAACTCCCCGGCAGAAACCCGCCGGGAGGAGCCACCAAGGTGCGCAAGGTACTCATCGCCAACCGGGGCGAGATCGCCGTCCGGGTCATCCGCGCCTGCCAGGACGCCGGCCTGGGCAGTGTCGCGGTGTACGCGGACTCCGACCGGGATGCCCTGCACGCCACGCTCGCCGACGAAGCGTACGCCCTGGAGGGCGACACCGCTGCGAATACCTACCTCCGCATCGACAAACTCATCGACGTCGCCGCTCGGGCCGGCGTGGACGCGGTGCACCCCGGGTACGGCTTCCTCTCCGAGAACGCCGACTTCGCCCAGGCGGTCATCGACGCGGGTCTGACCTGGATCGGTCCCACCCCGCAGGCGATCCGCGACCTCGGTGACAAGGTCACCGCCCGGCACATCGCCCAGCGGGCCGGTGCTCCCCTGGTGCCCGGCACCCCGGATCCGGTGGCCAGCCCGGACGAGGTGATGGCCTTCGCCGTCGACCACGGTCTGCCGGTGGCCATCAAGGCCGCCTTCGGTGGCGGCGGGCGCGGCCTGAAGGTGGCCCGCACCATGGAGGAGATCCCGCACCTGTTCGAGTCGGCCACCCGGGAGGCGGTCGCGGCCTTCGGTCGGGGCGAGTGCTTCGTCGAGCGGTACCTGGACCAGCCGCGCCACGTCGAGGCGCAGGTCCTGGCCGACCAGCACGGCAACGTGATCGTCGCCGGCACGCGGGACTGCTCGTTGCAGCGCCGGCACCAGAAGCTGGTCGAGGAGGCACCGGCGCCGTTCCTCACCGCCGAGCAGCGTGCGCAGATCCACGAGAGCGCGAAGGCGATCTGCCGGGAGGCCGGCTACCACGGTGCCGGGACGGTGGAGTACCTGGTCGGCAACGACGGGACCATCTCCTTCCTGGAGGTCAACACCCGGCTCCAGGTGGAGCACCCGGTGACCGAGGAGACCGCCGGCATCGACCTGGTCCGCGAGCAGTTCCGCATCGCCGACGGGGAGAAGCTGCGGCTCACCGAGGACCCGACACCGCGCGGGCACTCCATCGAGTTCCGGATCAACGGCGAGGACCCGGGTCGCGGCTTCCTGCCCGCGCCCGGCACGGTGACCGTGCTGCGTCTGCCGACCGGTCCCGGCGTACGGGTGGACACCGGCATCTCGGCCGGCGACGTCATCGGCGGCAACTTCGACAGCCTGCTCGCCAAGGTCGTCATCACCGGGGAGACCCGTACCGAGGCGCTGGAGCGGGCCCGGCGTGCGCTGGACGAGATGGTGATCGAGGGGATGGCCACCGCGCTGCCGTTCCACCGCCTGGTGGTCCGCGACCCGGCGTTCACCGCCGAGCCGTTCGCGGTGCACACCCGTTGGATCGAGACCGAGTTCGACAACACGGTTCCGCCGTTCACCGCTGTCGCAGACGGCGCGGACGCTCCGGCCGAGCGCGAGACGATCGTGGTCGAGGTGGGCGGCAAGCGGCTGGAGGTCAGTCTTCCGGCCGGGCTCGGCGCGGGTACGGCGAGTGCCGCTCCGACCGCGAAGAAGCCCGCCCGTCGGGGCGGTGGCGCCACGGCCGGCGCGGCGGCGGGCGGTGACGCGCTCACTTCCCCGATGCAGGGCACCATCGTCAAGATCGCGGTCGCCGACGGGGACACCGTGGCCGAGGGCGATCTGGTCGTGGTGCTGGAGGCGATGAAGATGGAGCAGCCGTTGCACGCCCACAAGGCGGGCACGGTCAGCGGGCTCGCCGCCGAGGTCGGCGCGGTGATCACCGCCGGTGCCGCCATCTGCACCATCGGCTGAGGCAGTGCCGGGTGTATGGAGGGGTCCCCTGCTATACGCGAGGCGTTAGCAGGGGACCCCTCCTTACATCTCAGCGCAGGGATTCGGCGGCGACGGCACAGACGGCGGTGGTGAGCGCGGTCAGCACCGGTGCGTCGAGTCGCCAGTGCTGCCAGTAGAGCGGGGTGTCCAGCACCCGACCGGGAGCGATGTCGACGCACCGACCGGCGGCCACGTCCGCGTCGGCGATCTGCTCGGCGACCAGTCCCCAGCCGAGGCCGAGCCGGATCGACTCGTTGAACGCCGGGACCGACGGCACGTAGTGCACCGGCGGGTCGAGCGCGTGCCCGGTCACGCTACGCAGGAAACGGTGTTGGATCCGGTCCTTGCGGTCGAAGACCACCACCGGCGCGGCGGCGGCAGCAGTCCGGGTGAGGCCGTCGGCGAACCACCGTCGGGCCACCGACGGCGCGGCCAGCGCCCGGTAGCGCAGCGCGCCGAGACGCCGCACCCGGCAGCCCTGCACCGCCTCACGCTGGGCGGTCACGGCGGCGGTCACCACCCCGTCGCGGAGCAGGACGGCGGTGTGGTCCTGGTCGTCCTGCCGGAGGTCGAAGGAGAGTTCCGGCTGGTCGGGCAGCCGGGCCAGGGCGGCGGGGAACCAGGTGGCGAGCGAGTCGGCGTTGACCACGATGGCGATCCGGGTCCGGTCCCGATCGCCGCCGAGCGGTCCCCGGGCATCGGCCAGCGCCTCGCGTTCGAGCAGGGCGAGCTGCCCGGCCAGGCGCAGCAGCGGTCGCCCGGCCTCGGTGGCGTCGCAGGGACGGTGCCGCCGGACGAGCACCTGCCCGACGGCCTCCTCCAGTGCCTTGATGCGCTGGCTGACCGCCGAGGGGGTGACGTGCAGCAGCCGCGCCGCCGCCTCGAAGCTGCCCTCGGCGACGACTGCGGCGAGCGTACGGAGCTGGGTGGAGTCCAGACCGCCCATGCAGCTGAGCTTAACCGGATGAAGAATCTTTAGCTGGACTGATCCGTCCCGGTGCTCCTACCGTCGGCGGCGTGCTCACCTCCGTCGTCGCCGGTTTCTCCCTCTCCATCGCCCTCATCGTCGCCATCGGCGCGCAGAACGCCTTCGTACTCCGTCAGGGACTACGCCGGGAACACGTGGTGCCGGTCGTGCTGACCTGCGCGATCTCCGACGCCCTGCTGATCGGGGTGGGTATCGCCGGGGTGGGTTCGATGGTGGCGGCCCGACCCGACCTGCTCACCGCGATCCGCTGGGGCGGGGCGGCCTTCCTGCTCGGGTACGCGGCCCTGGCCGCCCGCCGCGCGTGGCGGCCGAGCACGCTCACACCGGCTCAGCGGCCCCCGGCCCGGCTCGGCGCGACGCTGCTGGCCTGCCTCGCCTTCACCTACCTCAACCCGCACGTCTACCTGGACACCGTGTTGCTGCTCGGCGGCATCGCGCAGCAGCAGCCGCACCGGTGGTTGTTCGGTCTCGGCGCGGCGGTGGCCAGTGTCGTCTGGTTCAGCGCGCTCGGCGCGGGGGCGTACCGGCTCGCGCCGCTGCTCGCCCGGGCCCGGGTCTGGCAGGTGCTCGACGGCGTTATCGCGCTGGTGATGGTGGTGGTAGCGGTCGCGCTGCTGCTGGGCTGAGGGAATGATGGCCGGGTGCGGTTCCTCAATGGCGCGACACCCGCGTACGACCTGACCTACAACGACGTCTTCATGGCCCCGGCCCGGTCGGAGGTGGGCTCCCGACTCGACGTCGACCTGTCCACCGGCGACGGCACGGGTACGACGATCCCGCTGGTGGTGGCGAACATGACGGCGGTCGCCGGCCGACGGATGGCCGAGACGGTGGCCCGGCGCGGCGGGATCGCGGTGATCCCCCAGGACATCCCGATCAAGGTGGTGGCCGAGGTCGTCGCCTGGGTCAAGCAGCGGCACCTGATGCACGACACGGCCATCGCGCTCGGCCCGACCGACACCGTCGGCGACGCGATCCACCTGCTGCCCAAGCGGGCGTACGGTGCGGTGATCGTGGTCGACGAGGAGCGCCGCCCGATGGGGGTGGTGACCGAGGCGGACACGGTCGGGGTGGACCGGTTCGCCCAGTTGCGTGACGTGATGTCGGCCGATCTGCACACGGTGCCGGTGGACGCGGATCCGCGTACCGGCTTCGACCGGCTGAGCACCGCGCGGCGGCGGTTGGCCCCGGTGGTGGACGGCGAGGGGCGGCTGGTCGGGGTGCTCACCCGGCCGGGCGCGCTGCGGGCGACGCTCTACCGGCCTGCGGTGGACGCCCTGGGGCGGTTGCGCATCGCGGCGGCGGTGGGCATCAACGGTGACGTGGCGGGCAAGGCGTCGGCGCTGCTGGAGGCGGGGGTGGACACCCTGGTCGTGGACACCGCGCACGGCCACCAGGAGCGGATGGTCAGCGCGTTGCGGACCGTGCGGGGCCTGGACCCGGGCGTACCGGTGGCGGCCGGCAACGTGGTCACCGCCGACGGCGTACGCGACCTGGTCGCGGCCGGTGCGGACATCGTCAAGGTGGGTGTCGGACCGGGCGCGATGTGCACCACCCGGATGATGACCGGGGTGGGTCGGCCGCAGTTCTCGGCGGTGCTGGACTGTGCGGCGGCGGCCCGTGAGCTGGGCCGGCACGTCTGGGCCGACGGCGGGGTACGGCATCCGCGTGACGTGGCGCTGGCGCTGGCCGCCGGGGCGTCGAACGTGATGGTCGGCTCCTGGTTCGCCGGCACCTACGAGTCGCCCGGCGACCTGTACACGGACGAGGACGGCCGGCGGTACAAGGAGAGTTTCGGGATGGCCTCGGCGCGCGCGGTCAGCGCCCGGACCGCCGAGGACAGCCCCTACGACCGGGCCCGGAAGGCGATCTTCGAGGAGGGCATCTCGTCGGCCCGGATGTACCTGGACCCGACCCGGCCGGGGGTGGAGGACCTGATCGACGAGATCATCTCGGGCGTACGCAGTGCCTTCACCTACGCCGGAGCCCGGAACCTGGACGAGTTCCACGAGCGGGTGCTGGTCGGGGTGCAGAGCACCGCCGGCTACACCGAGGGGATGCCGCTGCCGACGAGCTGGTGACGGCCGGCGTCCGGTCAGCCGGGGTCCGCCGCCGGGGCGAAGAGGCGCCCGATCACCGTCCGGGCAACCTCTCGCGGGTCGTCACCCACACCGGGTGGTAGCGCGTCGGCCAGCCAGAGCGTGGCGAAGCCATGCACGATCGACCATGCGGCCAGGGCGTCGCCGAGCGGCCCGTGCACGCCGCCCCGCCCGTCGCCGACGTCCGTCGGAGCGGCGGACAGTGCCGTCACCCCGGCATGCAGTGCGGCACCGGCACGGTCACGGGCGGCCCGGACCTCGGCGGCATCGGATCGGTAGAGATCGGGGTGGAACATCACCTCGAAGTGGGCCCGGTGCCGCACGGCGAAGTCGACGTACGCCACGCCGAGGTCGAGCAGTTCGCCGCCGGTCGATTCCAGCGCCTCGGCGAGCAGGTCGAAGCCCTGCACCGCGAGCGCGGTGAAGAGGCCGGCCCGGTCGCCGAAGTGGTGGGCCGGGGCGGCGTGCGAGACGCCGGCACGTCGGGCCAGGTCCCGCAGGCTCAGCGCCGCCGGGCCCGACTCCCTGATCGCCTCCTCCGCTGCGGCGAGCAGGGCGCGAGGCAGGTCGCCGTGGTGGTAGCCGCGGGTGCCGGTCATCACCCGATCGTATCTTGCCATTGACAAGATGCGCCATCGCGAGCCAATCTTGTCGGCGACAAGATTGGTTTTCGAGGAGGTACCGATGGCTCCGCTGATCGCCCTGGTGGCGGGCACCGCGCTCGCCCGACTGGCCGGCCTGGTCGGGATTTCCGTGCTCGACGGCTGGCATCCGGCCCTGCGGGTCGGGCTGGCCGTGATGTTCGTGCTGACCGGGATCGCACACTTCACCGGCCGGCGACGCAACCTGATCGAGATGGTCCCGCCCCGACTGCCCCGACCGGACCTGCTGGTCACGGTGACCGGCGTGCTGGAACTCGCGGGCGCGGCGGGGCTGCTGGTGCCGGCCACCGCCCGCTGGGCCGCTGCCGGACTGGCCGTGCTGATGCTGGCGATGTTCCCGGCGAACGTCTCGGCCGCGCGCCGGGGACTCACCCTGGCCGGGCGCCCGGTCACCCCGCTCGGCGTCCGTACCGCACTCCAGGTCGTCTTCCTCGCCGCCGCCATCGCGGTCGCCGTCGGGCCGTGACCGGTCACGCCGCCGGGTTCTCACCCCGTCATCGACGCTGGCGGGCGGACGAGAGTGGCCGGGCCGCTGGCACGGGACCTGCCAGCGGCCCGGCGGCGACCCAGGCGCCAGGAACGGGGGACCCGGCGCCCGCTGGGCCGCGCGCGGACAACGGTACGCGTCCCTGAGCCGATCCCGCGACCATCGATCGGCGACGACCCTGCCCGATCTCCCTGGTAGTGGCGCCGAAAGGTGCCCGTCGCCCCCGACGCGGGGGACGGTGCGGCTGGTCACCAGCGCCCACGGCCGGCGGGGTGATGTCGGACACTCCGTCACTCTCGGTATGTTCCGGTCAACTCACCCGGTGACCGGACAGAGGTGACAGGCACCCCGAGGCCGCTCACCGGGGAAAGCCGGATCGCCACTCGGGGTGTCCCCGAGGACGGATTTCGGTGCTCGTCCCGGATCCGTCTGAGGTGCCCGCCGCGACAGGCTGAGCCATGCCTGCAACCCGGAACAGCGCGACGCTGGTGCTCGGCGGCATCGCCCTCGCGGCCCTGCTCGCCGTGATCGGCCACGCGGGTGTCGAGGACCTGGACCCGCTGAGCCTCACCGTCAGCGACTACGCCGTCTCCGAGTCCGGCGGGGCCATCCACCTCGCCATGCTCACCCTCGCGGTGGCGTCCGCCGGGCTCGTCCTGGGACTGCGCCGATCCGGGGCCCCGACCGGTACGGGTCGCGGTCGCCTCGGCACGGCCCAGGTCCTGCTCGCCGCCTGGGCCGGTGGGCTGCTACTGGCCGGGCTGGTCCCGACCAACCCGCCCGGCACCGAGATGGGCACCGCCGCCTACGTGCACCGGTACGCCTCGGTGGTCGCCTTCCTGGCTCTGCCGCTCGCCGGTTGGCTGATCGCCACGCAGTTGCCCGCCACCGCCCGCACCGCCCGTTTGCTGCGCACGCTGACCATCGCCAGCCTGCTGCTCGCCGCCGCGATGGTCTGGTCCGCCTACCCCGGCGACCGCGCGTACTACGGCCTGATCGAGCGCGCCCTCATCCTCGCCGAGGTGGCCCTGCTCACCGTCCTGGCCACCGCCGGAGGCAGGGTGGGGGCGGCTACTCCAGTTCGTGCAGCATGAGCTGGCGGGCGGCCTCGGTGAGCGAGCCGGAGAGGCTGGGATAGATGGTGATGGTCTGGGCCAGCTCGTTGACGGTGAGGTTGTTCTCCACCGCCATGGTGATCGGCAGGATCAACTCGCTCGCCTTCGGCGCCACCACCACACCACCGATGACCTGACCGCTGGCCGGGCGGCAGAACAGCTTGACGAACCCGTCGGCCACCTCGTCCATCTTCGCCCGGGCGTTACCGGCCAGCGGCAGCATCACCTGGCGGGCCGGCACCTTGCCGGCGTCCATCTCGTCCTGCGACACACCCACGGTGGCCAGCTCGGGGTCGGTGAAGACGTTCGCCGAGACGGTCCGCAGCCGCAGCGGCCGGACCGCCTCGCCGAGCGCGTGCCACATGGCGATCCGGCCCTGCATGGCGGCGACGCTGGCCAGCGGCAGGACCCCGGTGCAGTCACCGGCCGCGTAGATGCCGGGGACGTTGGTGCGGGAGACCCGGTCCACGGTCACGTACCCGCCCCGGGCCAGCGTCACGCCGTACTCGGCCAGGCCCAGCTCCTCGGTGTTGGGGATCGAGCCGACCGCGATCAGCGCGTGCGAGCCGTACACCTTGCGACCGTCGGAGAGGACGACCTCGACGCCGTCGTCGGTCCGGCGGACGCCCTCGGCGCGGGAGTTGTTCAGGATGCTCATGCCCCGGGCACGGAAGACCCGCTCGATCGCCTGCGCCGCGTCGGCGTCCTCGTGCGGCATCACCCGGTCCCGGCTGGAGACCAGGGTCACCTCGACGCCCATCGCCAGGTAGGCGCTGGCGAACTCGGCGCCGGTCACCCCGGAGCCGACCACGATCAGGTGCTCGGGCAGGTCGGGCAGGTCGTACACCTGCCGCCAGGTGAGGATGCGCTCACCGTCGGGCACGGCGGTGGGCAGTTGGCGCGGGGTGGCGCCGGTGGCGACCAGCACCGTCGAGGCGCTGATCGAGTACGGTGCCTCGCCGCCGTCCGGCGTGACGATCACCCGGTGGGTGTGGCCGAGGGTGTCCTCGCCCAGCCGGGCCCGCCCGGAGACGAAGGTGACGCCGGCCTTGAGCAGCTTCGCGTGGATGTCGGAGGACTGCGCCAGGGCGAGCCGCTTGACCCGCTCGTGGACCGCCCGGGCGTCGACGGTGACCGCCTCCAGGCCGTCGGAGTGCACCCCGAACACCTCGGTGTCGCGGTATCCGGTCACCACCTCGGAGCTGGCGATGAACGTCTTCGACGGTACGCAGTCGGACAGCACGCAGGCACCGCCCGCGCCGTCGGCCTCCACCACGGTCACGTCGGCGTCCAGTTGCGCGGCGACCAGCGCGGCCTCGTAACCGGCCGGCCCCCCGCCGATGATCACGATCTGGCTCACCACGACCGCCCTTCGTCCATGCTCACAGTGACTTTCTTCTCCCCGACGCGTCCGACACGCACCGTCGTATTCTCCCCCACCCGCCCGCCGGGCTATCGTCATCGCCGTGCGTCTCTACGCCGCCTACGGCTCGAACCTGGACCCTGCCCGAATGCGTGCCTACTGCCCGCATTCCCCCATGGTGGGCATCGGCTGGCTGGAGGGCTGGCGGCTCACCTTCGCCGGTGAGGACGTCATCGGCTGGGAGGGCGCCGTCAGCACCGTCGTCGAATCGCCCGGCGACCGGGTGTTCGTGGCGCTCTACGACATCCATCCGTACGACGCGGCCCAGCTCGACGAGATCGAGGGCGTCACCGCCGGCACGTACCGGAAGCTGACCGTCCGCGTCTCGACGCTCGACGGCGACGTGACGGCCTGGGTCTACGTCTTCGACGGCTACGAGGGCGGCCTGCCCACCTCGTGGTACGTCTCGGAGATCGCGAACGCCGCCGAGAAGGCGGGCGCGCCGGACGACTACGTCGTCGAGCTGCGGTCCCGCCCCACCGGCACGGCGTCGGCCTAGCGCGTCTCCCACACCCCCAGTCTGCTACCGACCGGCGGCGTCCCGCCCGGCACCCCCGCCGAGCCGGACGCCGGTCACCGCCGGCGCACCTGCGGTCAGCACTGCGTGTGCGCCCGCGCCTCGGTCAACAACTCGACCAGTTCGGCGCCGTCGGCCGGACCGAGCGCGGCGAAGGCGGGCGCGACCAGGCGGTCGGTCACCGCCTCGGCCCAGAGCCGGCGACGCACCAGCGGCCCGACCGGCGGGTACGGCGGCGGCCACCCGCAGGCCACCGCCCCGCTCTCCCCCTCCGGCCCGGCCAGCACCGCCTCCAGTGGCGTCATGCCGCAGGCCCGTACGGCGACCAGGTGCGCGCCGGTGAAGTGCTCGCGGAGCAGTCGCAGCCCGGCGGCGGCCCGGGCACCCGGGCCGCCCGGCCCGGACGGCACGGCCCGCCAGGCGGCGAAGAGCGGCATGGCGCTGGCGTCGGCCGCCGCGACGGTCCGTTCCACGAGCGTGGCGAGCCGGTCGGCGCGAGGCAGGGCGGTCAGCCGCTCCTCGCCCCAGCGGCGGCACTCGGCGAGGCTGGCGGCGGCCACCTCGGTCGGGCGTACGGTGCGGGCGGCGGCGTCCCAGCCGTCGGCGACGGCGTCGGGGGCGACGAACCCGAGCGCGGCGGCGACCGTCTCGGCGCGTACGTCACCGAGTGCCCCGGCCCGTCCGGTGATGTAGAAGGCCCAGCCGGAGATGCCGAGCAGCCGGGCCCGGCGCAGCGTGGTCGGGCACCGGCCGTACGCCTCACCGAGCGCGAGCACCGCCGGTTTGCTGGCCGCCGCCACCTGTTCCGGGGTCATGCCGTCCCGCCCGGTGCGCCGCCGCCCGGGGGGCCGTCCACGAAGGATCCGACCGAGGGTCCGTCCATGACGGATCAGTCTGCCGCGCCCGCGTCCCGGTCGGCATCCTCCTCCTCGGCGGTCAATGCCTCCATCGCGGCCTCCACCTCTCCGGCGCGTCGCCGGGCGACGGCGACGGCCCGTTCGGCGGCCCGGCGGGCCAGTCGGGACCGGCTCAGTTCCTGCTCGGCGACGGCCCGACGGCGTTCCAGCTCGGCCAGTTCGGTCTCCACCGCGTCCAGGGCGGCCGTGCCGTCGTGCTCGGCGGACTGCGCCGCGTCGAGGTCCGTCTCGGCCCGTTCCCGGTCGGTACGTGCCCGGACCAGCTCCTTCTCGAGCGCCGTGCGGCGGCGGGCCAGCTCGGCGCGGGCGGCCCGGCGGGCCTGTTCGGCCCGCATGGCGCTGCGGTCCGGACGACCGGCGGTCCGCGCCGGTGCGGGCGGCTCCTCCCCGCCGGTCACCAGCCGCAACTGTGGTCGGGGCACCTCGCCGAATCCGGCGTAGTGGGCCGGGCGGAGCAGTCGACCGGACCGCACCTGCTCGGCCACGCCGGGATCGGCGAGGGCCGCGTTCAGGGTCGCCTCGACCTCGGCCAGCGGCAGTTTGCCGGCCGACGGCGCCCCCGGCACGTCGGCGGCGAGCCGGCGCACCTCGGCGACCAGGGCGGAGACCACGGACCGCCGCTGCGCGGACAGTTCCCGCAGGCGCGGGCCGCGCAACTCGCGTTGGGCGTCGCGTAGCGCGTCGGCCAACTGCGCCAGGTCGCCGACCAGGTCGGGACGCTCGATGGCGAGCAGGTTGACCAGCCAGGCGGCCACCGTGGGGCGGCGCAGCCGGGCGATCTCGCGGGCTCCCCGCCCGTCCCCGGCGCGCCGGGCCTGCGCCACCGCGGCGTCCCGGGCGGCGACGAACCGGTCCGGCGGCGTGCGGTAGAGCTGCGCCACCGGGTCGGACGGGGGTTCGGGCATCGACTCAGCCGTCGATCCGGCTGCCCGGCTCCAGCCGCTGGTACTCGCTGCCGGACAGGGCGGTGTACTGCCGGTCGAGCACCGCGAGGCCGTTGGTGTTGAGCAGGGCGTCGTGCAGCGCGTAGACCCGGCGCGGGGACACCGCCCGGATGAAGTCGACCACCTCGGAGAACTTCGACCAGGGCGCGTGTATCGGCGCGAAGAGCGTGTCGACCTGGATGTCGTCCGGCACGAACAGCGCGTCACCGGGGTGGTAGACCACCTCGTCGAGCAGGTAGCCGAGGTTGTCGACGAGCGGGATGTCGGGGTGGATGACCGCGTGCCGCCCGCCGTAGGCGCGGACCGGGACACCGGCGGCGGTGAACGCGTCACCGGGGGTGACCGGGCGCAGCGCCTCGGCCGCGTCGCCGAGCGCTCCGGCCACCGAGGCCGGTCCGTGGATGTCGAACGGCCGCCGGGCGAGTTGTCGGTTGATCGCCTCGGCGTCCACGTGGTCCTGGTGCTCGTGGGTGATCAGGACCGCGTCGGCCCCGTCCAGTGCCACGGCGGCCTCGCTGAACACGCCCGGATCGACGACCAGCACTCCCCCGTCGTGCTCGACCCGCAGGCACGAGTGGGCGTACTTGGTGATCCGCATCGTGATGCCTCCCATATCGAATCGTGACCGTCCTGAGCGCAGTCTGCCGGAACCCGGGGGACAGCGCGCGACGTCCGAGCTATCACCCGCTCCGGGCAGAGGAAGGGAACGTTGATGACACCGAGGAGAACCCGCCGTCACGCGGCGACGGGAATGACTGCGCTGGTGATGCTGCTGGTGGTCACCGGCTGCGGCAGCGGCAGCGGTGGCGACCAGGCGGCGACCTCCGACGAGGCGGGCCGCGTCGCCGCGCCGCAGGCGGTGGACGGCGCCGGTCCGGTGGGTGAGCGGCCCGGACCGGCGGATCAGCGAGGTGGTGCCGGCGCGGCGGCGGACACCCGGGTCGACCAGCGGTCAATCGTCTACACCGGGTCGATCCGGGTCAAGGTGGACGACGTGGAGGCCGCCGCGCGGGCGGCGTCCGACGCGGCCACCCGGGCCGGCGGCTTCGTCGGCGGTGACCAGCGCCGCAGCTCGGACGCGGACGCGGTGGCGGAGCTGACGCTGCGGGTACCGGCGGACCGGTTCTATCCGGTGGTCGAGGAGTTGGCGGGTCTCGGTCGGCAGGAACGCCGACAGATCGACACCGAGGACGTCACCGAGGAGACCGTCGACCTCGACGCGCGGATCGCCACCCAGCGGGCCCGGGTGGAGAGCGCGCGTCGGCTGCTCGACCGGGCCGAGTCGATCACCGACCTGATCAGCCTGGAGAACGAGTTGGCCCGCCGGGAGGCCGACCTCGCCTCGCTGGAGGCGAAGAAGCGCCGGTTGGCCGACCTGACCGCGCTCTCCACGATCACCGTCAGCCTGGTGGGTCCGGACGCCAGCGCCCCCGACGATGAGCGGGAGATCGGCTTCCTGGCCGGGCTGAGCGGAGGCTGGACGGTCTTCCTCACCTCGATGACGGTGCTGCTCACCGTACTCGGCGCGGTGCTGCCCTGGCTGCTGGTCCTCGGCGTACCGCTGGCGGCGCTGTGGTGGCTGAACCGTCGCCGACGCCACCGGGTCCGCCCCGAGCCGGCGCCGGTCGCGCCGGTCGGCACTCCGCCACCACCCGGGGTCGGCCCGAGGTCGTCGTCGGTCAGCGAACCGCCGTCAGTGCCTGGAGCGCGGTCTGCACCATGAGTCGTACGCCGGCCGGGATGGCCCGTTCGTCCACGTCGAACGACGCCCGGTGCAGGTCGACGTTCGGCCCGGAGCGGCCGACCCCGAGCCGGGCCAGCGCGCCGGGGACGTACTCCAGATACCAGGAGAAGTCCTCACCGCCCATGCTCTGCGGGGTCTCGGCGACGCCCTCCGGGCCGAGCGCGGCGACGGTGGCCGAGGTCAGCACGTTGATGGCCGCCGCGTCGTTGCACACCGGCGGGCGTCCCCGCAGGTACTCCAGGTCGACCGTGGCCCCGGTCGGGGCGATCACGTCCCGGACCACCTGCGTGACGATCTTCGGGGCCTGTTCCCAGGCGTCCCGGTCCATCACCCGCAGCGTGCCGGAGGCGGACGCCTCGGAGGGGATGACGTTGTAGCGGGTGCCGGCGGAGGCGTGCCCGAAGACCAGCAGCAGCCCGCTGTTGGCCGGCACCCGGCGACTGATCAGCGCGGGCACCTCGGTGATCAGCCGACCGAGCGCGTCGACCAGGTCGACGGTCAGGTGCGGGCGGGCGGTGTGCCCACCCGGTCCGGTCAGCCGGACGGTGACGTTGTCGGCGGCGGCGGTGATCGGCCCGACCCGCAGGCCGACCTTGCCGACCGGCTGGTTCGGGTCGCAGTGCAGGGCGAAGATCTGCACCACGTCGTCCAGGCCGCCCGCCTCGATCACTTCGAGCGATCCGCAGGGCAGGATCTCCTCGGCCGGCTGGAAGATCAACCGGACCCGGCCGGGCAGCTCGCCCAGGTCGGCGAGCTGGGCGAGCAGCATGCCGACGCCGAGCAGGATCGTGGTGTGCACGTCGTGCCCGCAGGCGTGGCAGACCCCGTCCACGGTGGAGCGGTACGGGACGTCCTTGACGTCGGTCAGCGGCAGCGCGTCGATGTCGGCGCGCAGCGCGATCACCGGCCCGTCGGGGCGGCCGTCGACGTCGCAGATGACCCCGTTGCCCTTGGGCAGCATGCGGGGGCTGAGCCCGGCCAGGGTGAGTTCCCGGGCGATCAGGGCCGCGGTGTCGAACTCCGAACCGGAGAGCTCCGGATGCGCGTGAATGTGACGGCGCGTGGCGATCAGGCCCGGTACCCGGAGGGCGAGCAGATGGTCCAGCTCGGACGGCAGGGGCTGGCCACCGGTCGGTGGCATCTCGGGCCAGGACGACGCCAATTGCTCGCCGGTCGGCATAGTCAACGCACTCGTCACGTCGAATTCTCGATCACTAGAAATGGATGGATCATCGGGGACAGCAGACAGCGTAGACCCCCGACGGTAACTCTGCGCAACCTCGTTCCGGTGATGATCGGACCGCGCAGCGTCACGTATGCCCTGGTTGGAGTGCCCGTAGACGGGCGGGACAGCAGGTAGATCGCGTTCATACGCAGCCATCCACCCCCCACCTCCTACAACGCGTAATCGGGGTTGCGGGCGGAGAATCTTGTCGAAACTCGTTGCCCGTCGTTCCGAATTGTCGCATTAGTCGGCGCGATGAACTGACGGTACGACAATTACCCGACCACCCACGGCGATCGGCACCGGTGGACGTTCACACGTCCGGACAGCCCCCGACCGCACAGGGTGTGCGTCAACGAGATCATTCGGGCGGAGTACCCGGAGACGGTCGCTTCGACACGTACAGCGACCGTGGAAGAGTGCCGAACGGCCTCAGAACCGGTCGGTCGGGCGGTAGACGCCCCACACCTCGCGCAGTGCCCCACACACCTCGCCGACGGTGGCCCGCTCGCGCAGGGCCGCCTTCATCGGGTAGAGCACGTTGCCGGTCCCCGAGGCGGCCTCCCGCAACTCGGTCAGGGCCCGCTCGACGACCGCGCCGTCCCGCCCGGCGCGCAGCTTGGCCAGCCGCTCGCCCTGCGCCGCCTCGATGGCCGGGTCGACCCGCAGCGGCTCGTACGGCTCCTCGGCGTCGATGGTGAACCGGTTGAGCCCGACCACCACCCGCTCACCCGAGTCGATCTCCTGCGCGATCTGGTACGCGGACTGCTCGATCTCGCGCTTCTGGAAGCCCGCCTCGATGGCGTCCACCGACGACCCGTACTCGAAGACCCGGCCCATCAGCGCGTCCGCCGCCGACTCGATCTCGGCGGTCATCGCCTCCACCACGTACGAGCCCGCGAACGGGTCCACCGTGGCGGTCAGATCCGTCTCGTACGCGAGCACCTGCTGGGTCCGCAGCGCCAGCCGGGCCGCCTTCTCGGTGGGCAGCGCGATCGCCTCGTCGAAGCTGTTGGTGTGCAGCGACTGGGTGCCGCCGAGCACCGCGCCCAGCCCCTGCACCGCGACCCGGACCAGGTTCACCTCGGGCTGCTGGGCGGTCAACTGCACGCCCGCGGTCTGGGTGTGGAAGCGCAGCATCATCGACTTCGGGTTCTTCGCCCCGAACTCGTCGCGCATCAGGCGGGCCCAGATCCGCCGGGCCGCCCGGAACTTCGCCACCTCCTCCAGCAGCGTGGTGCGGGCGACGAAGAAGAACGACAGGCGGGGCGCGAAGTCGTCCACGGCCAGCCCGGCGGCGATCGCGGCGCGGACGTACTCGACGCCGTTGGCCAACGTGAAGGCGATCTCCTGCACCGGGGAGGCACCCGCCTCGGCCATGTGGTAGCCGGAGATCGAGATGGTGTTCCACTTCGGCACCTCGGCCCGGCAGTAGCCGAACGTGTCGGCGACCAGCCGCAACGACGGCTTCGGCGGGAAGATGTAGGTGCCCCGGGCGATGTACTCCTTGAGGATGTCGTTCTGGATGGTGCCGTTGAGCGCGACGCCCGGCACCCCGTTCTCCTCGGCGACGAGCTGGTAGAGCAGCAGCAGCACCGAGCCCGGCGCGTTGATCGTCATCGAGGTGGAGACCTTGTCCAGCGGGATGCCGTCGAAGAGCAGCCGCATGTCCTCGATGGAGTCGATGGCGACACCGACCTTGCCGACCTCGCCGGAGGCGATCGGGTCGTCGGAGTCGTACCCCATCTGGGTGGGCAGGTCGAAGGCGACGGAGAGACCCATGGTGCCGGCCCGCAGCAACTGGTGGTACCGCGCGTTGGACTCGGTTGCGGTGCCGAAGCCGGCGTACTGGCGCATGGTCCACGGGCGGGAGGTGTACATGGTGGGGTAGACCCCACGGGTGTACGGGTACTCGCCCGGAGCGCCCAGCCGGGAGTCCAGATCACCCGGCAGGTGCTCCGCCGTGTAGACGCCCTCGATCGGGAAGCCGGACTCGCTTGACCGCCGCCGTTCGCTCATCACCGGATGGTAGGACGAATGTGCTGGTCACCGGGTGAGGGATAGCGCACACTGAGCCATCGATAGCGGCCACCCGACGTGAGGATCTGCACACGTACGGTTCCGGACGGGAAACGTCCGCCGCGCCGGGTTTCGCATCGGGCGTCTGAACCAGCAAGATAGGGAGGTTGTGTCCCAGCCCCCTCGACTTCCCCCGGTGGCTTTTCTGTGACTCAGATCCCGACGTGGAGCGGCGGACCAGTCAGCATCCCCACCAACGGCCGCGCGACACCCGGCACCGTGATCGGTGACCGGTACTCGTTGCGCTCCACGGTGGGCAACGGTGGCATGGGCACGGTCTGGCGGGCCACAGACACACTTCTGCGGCGCGACGTGGCGGTCAAGGAGGTCGTCCTGCCGCCCGGACTGGCACCCAGCGACCGCGACGCGATGTACGAACGCACCCTGCGCGAGGCCCGCGCGGCAGCCGCCATCGCCCACCCGGCGGTGGTCCAGGTGTACGACGTGGTCACCGAGGCCGGACGCCCGTGGATCGTGATGGAGCTGCTGGACGCCCGCAGCCTCGCGGACATGGTGATCGAGGACGGGCCGATCGCCCAGCGGGTGGTCGCCAAGATCGGCATCGCGCTGCTCGGCGCGCTGGAGGTGGCCCACGCCATCGGGGTCCTGCACCGCGACGTCAAGCCGGCCAACGTGCTGATCTGCTCCGACGGCCGCTGCGTACTGACCGACTTCGGTGTCGCCCGGATGCCCACCGACGTGCAGCTCACCACCCCGGGGATGGTGCTGGGCTCGCCGCACTTCATCTCGCCCGAGCGGGCCATGGGCCAGGAGTTCGGCCCGCCCAGCGACCTGTTCTCCCTCGGCGTGACGCTCTACACCGCTGTGGAGGGCCGACCGCCCTTCGACCGGGGCGACCCGATCGAGACGATGCACGCGGTGGTCGAGGACCCGCCGGCCCCGCCGCAGCGCAGCGGACCACTGACCCGGGTGCTGATGGGCCTGCTGGAGAAGGACCCGGCCCGTCGACTCGACGTGCACACCGCCCGCGCCATGCTGCGCGAACTGCTCGCCGGTCCGCTGAGCAGCACCGCGTCCGCGGTCAACTCGATGACCGACCCGTACTCCGTGGTGCCGGTGCCGCAGCAGTCCGCGCCGATCACCGCGCCGGCCGCCTCGGCGAAGAAGTCCAAGCCGGCCGGCGAGATCGGCGGCCGGGCGATGCTCGCCCCCGGTGAGTCGCTGACCGACCGGCTGGCGGCGCTGAGCCGGGGTGAGCGCCCCGGCAAGGCCGCCGCCGCCAGTGCCGCAGCGATGGAGGACACCAGCGCCGACGCGCTGGCCCGACCGGGTCAGCAGAACGCCGCCTCGTCCGCTGGTCGCACCTACGGCGGCGGGGCCGAGGCGACCCAGCGAATCGGTGGGTCGGAGGCCACGCAGCGGATCGGCGGCGCGGACGCCACCCAGCGGATCGGGGCCGACGCCACCCAGCACATCGGCGCGAACACCACCCAGCGCATCAGCGCGGACGCCACGCAGCACATGGGTGCCGGAGCGTACGGGTTCGGTGCCCGGCCGGAGGCCACCCAGCAGCTCGGCGGCGACTACGGCGGTCGCTGGCCGGCGGCGCCCCGCCAGCCGTACGGCGCACCACCGCCGCCGTCCACCGGTGGCGGCGGCAGCCCACTGGACAAGGCCAAGGTCGCGGGCACTCGCGCGGTCGAGACCGTGAAGGGCTGGCCGCGCAAGGTCCAGCTCGCGGCGGCCGGTGGCCTGGTGCTGGTGCTGCTGATCAGCGCGGTGGCGCTCTCCGGCGGCGGCGACCCGCCGGTCACCGAGCCGGTCGCCGCTCCGGGCAACTCCTCGGACGAGGGGGAGCCGGTCGAGATGCAGGAGCACTCGGCGCGCGGCGTGCAGATGCTGGTGCCGAAGGGCTGGAAGCGGACCGCTCCGGCCGGCGCCGTCTACATCGACTACACCGACCCGGACGACAACGGTCGCCGGGTCCGCATCCTCAACGAGAAGTGGGCCGGCAGTTCGACCCGCTGGGCACAGAGCGCGGAGAACAACCTCAAGACGCGCTCGGCCTCCTGCGCCAAGCCGTACACGCAGATCTCGATGGCGGACCGGGAGCTGGCCGGCAAGCCGTCGGCCGAGTTCGAGTACACCTGCGGTGACGGCGATGCCAGGCGGCACGGCGTCTGGCACGGGGTGGCCCACGAGGGCCGGATCTACTCGTTCTATCTGACCGTCAGCGACGCCCGGTTCGACGAGAGCAAGCCGATCTACGACGAGATGCTCAAGTCGTTCCAGCTCACCTCCGCAGGCTGAGCGGGGAGACGTCCACGGTGATCCGCCGCCGTGCTATCAAGAGGCAATGGCGGCGGAGACCACTGACATCGACACCATCCGCGAGCAGGCTCAGCGCTGGCTCGCCGACGACCCCGACCCGGCTGACCAGGCGGAACTGCGGGCGGTGCTCGACCGTCTGCCGGACAGCGCCGCCGAGCTGGCGGACCGCTTCGCCGGGCCGCTGACCTTCGGCACCGCCGGGCTGCGCGGCCCGCTGCGCGCCGGCCCCAACGGCATGAACCTCGCCGTGGTCACCCAGGCCGCCGCCGGGCTGGTCGCCTGGCTTGCCGCCGAGGGTGGCACCGGTCCGCTGGTGATCGGGTACGACGCCCGGCGCGGTTCCCGCGCGTTCGCCGAACAGACCGCCCGGGTGGCCACCGGGGCGGGCCGCCCGGCCCTGCTGCTCCCCCGCCCGCTGCCCACCCCCGTGCTGGCGTACGCGGTGCGGCAACTGGGCGCGGTCGCCGGGGTGATGGTGACGGCGAGCCACAACCCGCCGCAGGACAACGGTTACAAGGTCTATCTCGGTGCCGAACTGGGCGGCGACTCCGGTGCCGGAGCGCAGATCGTGCCGCCGGCCGACACCGGCATCGAGGCCGCCATCCGGTCGGTCGGCCCGCTGGCCCAGGTGCCGCTCGGCCCCGCCGGGCAGGTGCTCGGTGACGACCTGGTCGCCGGGTACGTGGCGCGGGCGGTGCAGGTGGTGCCGCCCGATGGTCCCCGGGACCTGACCGTGGCGTACACGCCGCTGCACGGTGTCGGCGCGGCGGTCCTCACCGCCGCCTTCGCCGCCGCCGGTTTCCCGACGCCCGGGGTGGTGCCGGAGCAGGCCGAACCGGACGCCGACTTCCCGACCGTCAGCTTCCCCAACCCGGAGGAGCCGGGCGCGGTGGACCTGCTGGTCGCGCTCGCCGACACCACCGGCGCGGACCTCGCCATCGCCAACGACCCCGACGCCGACCGCTGCGCCGTGGCGGTCCGCAACCCGGTGAGCGGGCCGGACGCTGCGCCTGCGCCGGGCGGCGCGGACGGCTCGGGCTGGCGGATGCTGCGGGGTGACGAGGTGGGGGTGCTGCTCGCCGACCACCTGATGCGGCGAGGCGTGACCGGCCTCTACGCCACCACCATCGTCTCGTCGTCGCTGCTGCGGGCGATGTGCACCGCCCGGAACCTGCCCTACGGCGAGACGCTGACCGGGTTCAAGTGGATCGTGCGGGCCGGGGACGGCTCCGCGCCGCTGGTGTACGGCTACGAGGAGGCGCTCGGCTACTGCGTCGCCCCCGACCACGTACGCGACAAGGACGGCATCACCGCCGCGCTGACCGTGGCCGAGTTGGCCGCCGACCTCAAGACCCAGGGCCGTACGCTCACCGACCGGCTGGACGAGTTGGCCGCCGAGTTCGGCGTCCACCACACCGATCAACTCTCGGTCCGCGTCGACGACCTGCGTCGGATCGCCGACGCGATGGCCCGGATCCGGGCGGCCACCCCGGACACGCTGCTCGGTCAGCCGGTCACCGAGGCAGCGGACCTGCTGCCCGAGGCGGACGTGGTCATCCTGCGTACCGGGGCGGCCCGGGTGGTGATCCGGCCCTCCGGCACCGAGCCGAAGCTCAAGGCGTACCTGGAGGTGGTGGAACAGGTCGCCGACGGTGACGTCGCCGCGGCCCGGGCTCGCGCGGCGGCGGCCGTCGGCGAGTTGCGGCTGGAGGTTGCGCGGGCTTTAGGGATGTAAGGAAGGGCACCTTACTAACGCCTCGTGCATAGCAGGGGACCCCTCCTAACACCCGAGCACAATCACCGAGCGCTACCGCTTGCCTGCGATGAGCGTCCACAAATAGCATCACTCCATCAACCATCGCCATTTCTGCATTCGACGGAAACGCCCTCGCAATACGTTTCCTCGAAGGCGGGAATTGGTTGCATTCTGGAACTGAGGAGTGTTGCACGGTGCATGCAACGAACGGTTCTACCGTCCCCCGACGGCAACTCGGCAGACTGCTCACCCAACTCCGGGTCGACGCCCGGGTCAGCATCGAGGCGGCAGCCGACCGGCTCGACTGCTCGCGCCAGAAGATCTGGCGGATCGAGCGCGGCCTGACCCCGGCCAGGGGCCCGGACGTACGCGTGCTCTGCGACCTCTACCGGGCCACGCCCGACCAGGCGAGCGTGCTGCTCGGGCTCGCCGAGGTCGGCAAGGCCGAGGGGTGGTGGCACGCGTACGGCCGCTCCATCCCGGCCTGGTTCTCGCTTTACATCGGGCTGGAGAATGTGGCCAGCAGCGTGCGGCACTACAACGCCGAACTGGTGCCCGGACTATTGCAGACGCCCGAGTACGCCACCGCGCTCTTCCTACTCAACCGACCCGAGTTGAGCGAGGAGGAACGCAGGAAGGCGGTGAACTTCCGAATCCAGCGACAGGGGCTGCTCACCCGGCGGCTCCCACCCGCCCCGGAGCTGACCGTGATGCTCAGCGAGGCGGTGCTACGCCGCCCGGTGCCCGGTCGACCGGTGATGGCCGGTCAACTCCGGCACCTGCTGGCCGTCGGGCAGCGGCACAACATCTCGATCCGCATCCTGCCGCTCGCCGCCGGCCCACCGCTCGCCGCCGAGGCGGGCACCTTCGTGCTGCTCGACTTCCCGGAGGCCCTGCTCGGCGGCCCGAGCGAACCCCCCACCGTCTATGTCGAGGGGCTCACCGGCGCGCTCTACCTCGACCAGCCGCACGAGTTCGCCGCTCACGTGCGGGTCTGGCGAGGGCTGGAATCCGTCGCGCTCGGGGAGGGACAATCGATGGAGTTGATCGATGCCATCCTGGGAGAGTGCTATGAGTGACCTGACCGGCGCGACGTGGCGCACCAGCACCCGCAGCGGCACCAACGGGGGTGACTGCGTCGAGGTCGCCGACAACCTGTCCGGCGTCGTCGGCATCCGCGACAGCAAGGACCCGACCGGCCCGGCACTCACCGTCACGCCCACCGCCTGGTCCGCCTTCGTCACCGCCGTCCGCACCACCCACCTGTCCCGCTGACCCCTAACCCCACGCCCCCCGCCCCCCGCCCCCCGTCCGGCGTCCGGCGTCCGGCGTCCGGCGTCCGGCGTCGATCATGGAGTCGTGGCAGCCGCAGATGTGGACGTATCAACACAAACTTGCGACCACAACTCCATGATCGGCGCGCAGGGCAGCGGCGAGGCACGGCGACGGCGCACAGAGCACGGCGACGGCGCGCAGGGCGGCGGGGCGGGTGGGGTCAGCGACGGGGGCCGAGAGCGGCCTGGACGGCGCGGCCGAGGGCGGCGACCACCAGGCCGACCGAGGGGCGGACCACGGAACTCTCCAGGCCCACCTCGCCGGAGAAGCCCGCTCCGCTGGCGATCTCCTCCAACCGGCGGCGGGCCTCGGTGGCGTCCTCACCGGGTGCCCCCAGCGCCGATTCCATCCGGAGTACGGCGACCAGCGTCGCCAGCGCGGCGGTCCGCTCGTCGGGTGCTTCGCCGGTCAGCGCGGCGGCGAGCCGTTGGCGGGTCTCCGCCTCGACCGAGGGATCCAGCACCGGGTAGCGGTGTACGTGGATGAAGCCCAACTCCGTCTCGTCGACGTCCCGCACCACCCCGTGCGCGCACAGGTCGCCGAGGACCTTGTCGCGCAGACCGTGCCGCAGCCGCTGCACCCAGGAGGACGGGCTGTGCGGGGTGTCCGCCGCGATCCGGGACAGCACGTCGTCGGTGACCGGCTCGCCCGTCGGTGTCGCGTCGACCACCGTCAGGGCGCCCTCGGCGTACGCGATCCGACCCGCCAGGGCCAGCTCGATCAACACGGCGGCGGCCATGCCCAGGTCGAGGCTGATCCGGGGCATGGTCGCCTTGCCGGATTCGTCGTCGTACGCCAGTAGGAGCAGTTCCTCGGCGAGCGGAACACCAGTCATGGCCCGAGACGGTAGCCGCTCGACACCACCGCCCGCACGACAAACCCGCCACGACGAGCGTGGGACGAAGACAGACGGATCAGAACCGGGGCATGCCGCCGAACTGGCGGTCCCCGGCGTCCCCGAGGCCCGGCACGATGAACATGCTGTCGTTGAGGCCATCGTCGATCGATGCGGTGACCAGACGCAGCGGCAGGCCGGACCGCTCCAGCCGGGCGATCCCGGCCGGTGCGGCGAGTACGCAGAGCACCGTGATGTCGGTGCAGCCGCGCTCGGCCAGCAGTCGGCAGCAGTGCTCCAACGAGCCGCCGGTGGCCAGCATCGGGTCGAGGACCAGCACCGGCAGGCCGCTCAGGTCGCGGGGCAGCGACTCCATGTAGGCGCGCGGTTCGAAGGTCTCCTCGTCCCGGGCCAGCCCGACGAAGCCCATCGACGACTCCGGCAGCAGCCCCAACGCCGCGTCGGCCATGCCGAGACCGGCCCGCAGCACGGGCACCAGCAGCGGCGGGTTGGCCAGCCGGGTGCCCTCGGTGCCGGTGACCGGGGTCTGCACCGGGTACCGCTCGATCGGGAAGGAGCGCGCGGCCTCGTACACCAGCATGGTGGTGAGTTCGTGCAGCGCCGCCCGGAACGAGGCGGAATCGGTCCGTTCGTCCCGCATGGCGGTCAGCCGGGACTGGGCGAGCGGATGGTCAATGACGAGTACGTCCACGATCGCTCAACCTACCCGCCCCGGACCCCGACGCGCGGTCCCCGGCCCGCAGCAGCGACGTCGCTCACCCGGAACGCCCGCCCGCCGTCATGATCAAGACCGGTGGCTCCCGCCTGCGTAGACTTCGGCGCATGACGGCGACAGCGACGTCGGCCCGGTCGGACCTCTCCGAGCTGGGACGATCCGAGACCGCTCTGCGGACCTTCCTGCACGGCCTACCGGGCGTGGACCAGGTCGGCGCGGAGCAGCGGGCAGCCCAACTCGGCACCCGCTCCATCAAGACCACCGCCAAGGCACAGGCGATCGACCTCGCGATCCGAATGGTCGACCTCACCACGCTGGAAGGCGCGGACACCCCCGGCAAGGTACGCGCGCTCGCCGCCAAGGCGCTGCGCCCCGACCCGGCCGACCCGTCCTGCCCCCACGTCGGCGCGGTCTGCGTCTATCCCGCGATGGTCCCGCACGTGGCCGAGGTGCTTCGCGGGTCTGCCGTGCACCTGGCCAGCGTGGCGACCTCGTTCCCGTCCGGTCAGGCGCCCTTGGAGATCAAGCTCGCCGACACCCGGGCGGCCGTCGAGGCGGGCGCCGACGAGATCGACATGGTCATCAACCGGGGCGCGTTCCTGGCCGGTCGCTACGCCGAGGTGTACGACGAGATCGTGGCGACCAAGGAAGCCTGCGGGGACGCCCACCTCAAGGTGATCCTGGAGACCGGCGAACTGGCCACCTACGACAACGTACGCCGCGCCTCCTGGCTGGCGATGCTGGCCGGCGGCGACTTCATCAAGACCTCCACCGGCAAGGTCCCAGTCGCGGCCACCCTGCCGGTGACGCTGGTCATGCTGGAGGCGGTCCGCGACTTCCGCGCCGCCACCGGTCGACAGGTCGGCGTGAAGCCGGCCGGCGGCATCAAGACCACCAAGGACGCCGTCAAGTACCTGGTCATGGTCAACGAGACCGTCGGGCCGGACTGGCTCGACCCGGACTGGTTCCGCTTCGGCGCGTCCAGCCTGCTCAACGACCTGCTCATGCAGCGCACCAAGCTGACGACCGGTGTCTACGCCGGTCCCGACTACTTCACCCTGGACTGAACGCGATGTTCGAATACGCACCCGCCCCCGAGTCGCGCTCGGTGGTGGACATCAAGGACTCGTACGGCCTGTTCATCGACGGCACCTTCGTCGACCCGGCCGACGGCGGCAGCTTCAAGTCGATCAGCCCCTCCTCGGAGGAGGTACTCGCCGAGGTCGCCGAGGGCGGCAGCCAGGACGTGGACCGCGCGGTCCGCGCCGCGCGGAAGGCGTACGACAAGGTCTGGGGTCCGATGCCGGGCCGGGACCGGGCCAAGTACCTGTTCCGGATCGCCCGCCTCATTCAGGAACGCTCGCGTGAGCTGGCCGTGCTGGAGTCGCTGGACAACGGCAAGCCGATCAAGGAGTCCCGCGACGTCGACCTGCCGCTGGTCGCCGCGCACTTCTTCTACTACGCCGGCTGGGCGGACAAGCTGGAGCACGCCGGGTTCGGCGCGAACCCGCGTCCGCTCGGCGTGGCGGCGCAGGTCATCCCGTGGAACTTCCCGCTGCTCATGCTGGCCTGGAAGATCGCCCCGGCGCTCGCCGCCGGCAACACGGTGGTGCTCAAGCCCGCCGAGACCACCCCGCTGACCGCACTGCTGTTCGCCGAGATCTGCCAGCAGGCCGACCTGCCGGCCGGTGTGGTCAACATCGTCACCGGTGCCGGGGAGACCGGCCGGGCCCTGGTCGAACACGACGGCGTCGACAAGGTCGCGTTCACCGGGTCCACCGACGTCGGCCGGGCCATCGCCCGCGCCGTCGCCGGCAGCCGCAAGAAGCTCACCCTGGAACTCGGCGGCAAGGCCGCCAACATCGTCTTCGACGACGCCCCCGTCGACCAGGCGGTCGAGGGCATCGTCAACGGCATCTTCTTCAACCAGGGGCACGTCTGCTGCGCCGGTTCCCGCCTGCTGGTGCAGGAGTCCGTCGCCGAGCAGGTGCTGGAATCGCTCAAGCGCCGGATGGCGCTGCTGCGCGTCGGTGACCCGCTGGACAAGAACACCGACGTCGGGGCCATCAACTCCGCCGCCCAGCTCGCCCGGATCCACGAGCTGACCGAGGCCGGTGCCGCCGAGGGCGCGCAGCGCTGGTCGCCGCCGTGCGAGCTGCCGGACCGTGGCTTCTGGTTCGCGCCGACCATCTTCACCGGCGTCACCCAGGCCCATCGGATCGCCCGCGAGGAGATCTTCGGCCCGGTGCTGTCCGTGCTGACCTTCCGCACCCCGGCCGAGGCCGTGGAGAAGGCCAACAACACGCCGTACGGGCTCAGCGCCGGGATCTGGACCGAGAAGGGTTCCCGCATCCTGTGGACGGCCGACCGGCTACGCGCCGGAGTCGTCTGGGCCAACACGTTCAACAAGTTCGACCCGACCTCGCCCTTCGGCGGCTACAAGGAGTCGGGCTACGGCCGCGAGGGCGGCCGGCACGGGCTGGAGGCGTACCTCAATGTCTGAGCGGGTCGCGGTACGCAAGACGTACAAGCTCTTCATCGGCGGGAAGTTCCCGCGTAGCGAGTCGGGACGGTCGTATCTCGTGCAGGACTCGAACGTGTCGCTGGCCTCCCGCAAGGACGCGCGGGACGCCGTGGTCGCCGCCCGCGCCGCCGTCAAGGGCTGGGCCGGGGCGACCGCGTACAACCGGGGTCAGATCCTCTACCGCGTCGCCGAGATGCTGGAGGGCCGCCGCGACCAGTTCATCGGTCTCGGCGTACCGGCCGACGAGGTCGACGCCGCCACCGACCGCTGGGTCTGGTACGCGGGCTGGTCCGACAAGCTGCCGCAGGTGTACGGCGGCGCCAACCCGGTCGCGGGCCCCTACTTCAACCTCTCCGCACCCGAGCCGACCGGCGTGGTGGCCGTGGTGGCCCCGGAGAGCCCGGCCCTGCTCGGCCTGGTCAGCGTGATCGCCCCGGCGATCGTCACCGGCAACACCGTCGTGGTGGCCGCCTCACCGGACGCGCCACTGGCCGCGATCACCCTCGCCGAGGTGCTCGCCACCTCCGACCTGCCCGGCGGCGTGGTCAACATCCTCACCGGGCGGCTGTCGGAGACCGTGCCCACGCTGGCCGCACACATGGACGTCAACGCGATCGACCTGACCGGGGTCGCCGACGCGGACCTGGCGGTCGACCTGGAGATCAAGGCGGCGGAGAACCTCAAGCGGGTGCTCCGGCCGGTGGGCTCCGGGTACGACTGGTCCGCTGATCCGGGGCTCGGGCGGATGACGGCGCTGCTGGAGACGAAGACGGTGTGGCATCCCAAGGGGGTGTGATTCCTTATCTTGCTCTCTGGGTTTCTCGCTGTGGGGGTTTCCGGGGGGAGCCCACCCGCTCCGGGCGGTCAGGCTTGATCCCTGCGCGGGTGGGCTCCCCCCGGAAACCTTTCGTGGTCTGGTCCGAGGGTCGGTGGCGGCTTTCGGGTGCCGCCTTTCGCTGAGTGATGGGTCAGCGGGGCGAGTGGCGGGTGTTCTCGCGCACGTCTGGCGCACGCCTGGGCCACGCCTGACGCATGCCTGACGCACATCGCGCCCGCTCGTGCGTCGCGCTCGCTTGGCATCGCCGGTGGACGGTCAAGATCTGCACAACTTCTTGGATGTTGCTGTGTCGGGGTGGTCGGGAGGCAGCAGTTTCCAGGAAGTTGTGTCGACGCCGAACGCGGACCCGGACGAATTAACCGGACGCGGGCCGGACGCCGGGCGCGTAAGCGGGATGCGGACCCAGATGCGCAAGCCGGACGCGGACCCGGATGCGGAACCAGATGCCGGACGCCGGACGCGTAAGCCGGACGCGGGGCACGGCCCCGACAGCCGACGCGGAACGCGGACGACCGACGCCGGACGCCAGACCCGGAGCGGGAGCGAACGCCGGACGCCGGACGCCAGCCACGTAAGCCGAACGACCGACGCGGGGTGCGGGCGGCCGACGCGGGGTGCGGGCGTGGGACGGATGCTCGACGTGGGCGGATGTTGAGGCGAGGCGGGGGTGGGGGTGGTGCGGGAACTGGGGGTCTACTACGGGGGGTAGGATTTAGGGGTGACTCGGCTGGGGGATCTTGAGCGTGCGGTGATGGACGTGCTGTGGGACACGGTGCCCGTCACGTCCGGTGGGGTGACGGTCCGCGAGGTCGCCGATGCGCTGGCCGGGCGCGAGTTGGCCTACACGACGGTGATGACGGTGCTGGACCGCCTCGCCGGCAAGGGCATGGTGCAGCGCGAGCGGGAGGGGCGGGCCTGGCGGTACCGGGCCGCAGCCAGCCGTGAGGCGTACATCGCCCAGATCATGCTCGACGCCCTGGACCTTGGTGGCAGCCGCGACGCGGCGCTGGTCCGGTTCGCCCGCTCGGTGACCGGCACCGAGGCGGACGTCCTGCGGGCCGCGCTCTCCGCCGAGGCCGGGATGACGTCGGCTACGCCGGACGGGCCCGGTGACGGCGCGGCGCTGGCCGATCAGGTCGAGGCACCCGCACCGGAACAGGCGATCCGCCGGGACCGGGCGACCCGGCCGGGTCGGGCCGACGAGACCGCCGAGCGGTAGGGGCGACGACGTGGCGCAGACCGTGCACTTCGCCGCCGCGATGCTGGCCTGCTGGCTGATCGCGCAGGTGCTCACCCGCTCGACGTGGACGTGGCGCACCCCCCGGGTCGCGATCCTGTGCTGGCAGGCGGTCGGCCTGGCCGCCGGGCTGTCCGCGATGGGCCTGCCGATCGCGATCGGGCTGGCCGCCTACGACCGGGGCACCGGCAGCGCGCTGCTCGCGCTCGCGAACGACCTGTGGCACAGCACGCTTCCGGTGGGCGTCGGCCCGGTGCACCTGGGGCTGGTCGGCATCGGGTTCGGCATCGGCGCGGTGCTGCTGACCTCGACGGTACGCAGCATCCACGGCACGGTACGCGCGCAGCGTCGACACCGGGACCTGCTGGCCCTGGTGGCCCGGCGGGACCCCACCGTCCCCGGGGCGCTGGTGCTGGACCATCCGGGCGCGGCGGCGTACTGCCTACCGGGGGTGAAGCCCCGGGTGGTGGTCAGCGCCGGCACGCTGAGTCTGCTCGACCGGGCTGAGCTGGCGGCGGTGCTGACGCACGAGCGGGCGCACGCCGAGGAACGGCACGATCTGGTGCTGCTGCCGTTCACCGCGCTGTGCCGGGCGCTGCCCTGGCTGCGCTGGGTGCACGAGGCGCACGAGCGGGTGTCGCTGCTGGTCGAGATGCGCGCCGACGACAAGGCCCGGGAACTGCACGCGGAGGCCCCGCTGGCCGGTGCGCTGCGGCGGTTCGCCGCCGCCGGCAACCGGATCACGCCGGCCGGCACGCTCGGTCTGGGCGACCGGGACCTGGACGTACGGGTGCAGCGGCTGATGGTCGCCGAACGCCCGGCCCGGCTGATCGGTGCCGCCGCGCTGACCGTGGCCACCACCGTGGCGGCCCTGCCCATCTCACTGTTCCTGAGCTGACGACCGACGTGGTGTCCCGCGTACCCGCTCCGCGCCCGTGGGCGCTCGTCGCGCCCCGGCTAGGCTGCCAGGCGATGTGCTGGCGGATTCTCCGGGGACGGACCGACGGTGGGGCACCGGTGCGCTGGTGAGCCGCCGCCCCTTCGACCCGCGGCTGCTGCGCCGGGTCCCCGCGGCCCGGCGCGACCTCATGCTGCTCGCGCTGCTCGGGGTGCTCGCCGCCGGGCTGGTCGTGGCGCAGGCCACCGCCCTGGCGGCGCTGCTGGCGACCGCGTACGCCGGTCGGCTGGACCGCGTCGCGTTGGCCGGTCTGGTGGTCGCCGTCGCGGCCCGCGCGCTGGTGGTCTGGGCGCAGGGTGCGGTCTCGGCACGGGCGGCGGCCACGGTCAAGGCCGCGCTGCGGGCCGACCTGCTGGGCGCGGTCGCGCGACACGGACCGGGCTGGGTCGCCGGCCAGCGGGCCGGGCAGTTGGCCACCCTGGCCGGTCGTGGGCTGGACGCGCTCGACGCCTACTTCACCGGTTACCTGCCGCAGCTCGTGCTGAGCGTTACGGTGCCGGTGGCGGTGCTCGGTCGGGTCCTCTTCGCCGACTGGAGTTCGGCGGTGATCATCGCGTTGACCCTGCCGCTCATCCCGATCTTCGGGGCGCTGCTCGGCTGGCAGGCCCAGGCCGCCACGGAACGGCAGTGGCGGCGGCTGTCCCGGCTCGGCGGGCACTTCCTGGACATGGTGGCGGGGCTGCCGACGCTGCGGGCGTTCGGGCGGGCGCGGGCACAGACCGACGCGGTCCGACGGATGGCCGACGGGCACCGCATCGCCACCATGAAGACCCTGCGCATCGCCTTCCTCTCCGCCCTGGTGCTGGAGCTGGTCGCCACCCTGTCGGTGGCGCTGGTGGCGGTCCCGGTCGGGCTGCGCCTGCTCGACGGCGGCCTGCTGCTCCAGACCGCGCTGCTGGTGCTGCTGCTCACTCCGGAGGCGTACCTGCCGTTGCGGGCCGCCGGCAGCCGGTTCCACGCCAGCATGGAGGGGCTCACCGCGCTGGACGAGGCGCTCACGCTCTCCGAGTCCGCCCCGACGCCCGCGCCGCGTAAGGGCGCGTCGCCCGACGGGCGCGGCGAGATCCGGTTCGAGGCGGTGACGGTCGCGTACGAGCGCACCACCGCGCTGCGGGACGTCACGCTGACCATCCGGCCGGGCGAGCGGGTGGCGATCATCGGTCCGAGCGGTGCGGGCAAGAGCACCCTGCTCGGCCTGCTGCTCGGTTTCGTCGCACCGACCTCCGGGCGGGTCACCGTCGGCGGTGTCGACCTGGCCGACGCCGACGTCGACGGATGGCGTCGCCAGGTGGCCTGGGTGCCGCAGCGGGCCCACCTGTTCGCCACGTCGCTGGCCGACAACATCCGCCTCGGCACCTCCGACGCCACACCGGAGGCGGTCGCCGTCGCGGTGCGCGACGCGGCGCTGGACGAGGTGGTCGAGTCCCTGCCCGACGGGCTGGACACCCGGCTCGGCGAACGCGGGCACGGCCTGTCCAGCGGTCAGCGGCAGCGGGTGGCGCTGGCTCGGGCGTTCCTGCGGGACGCGCCGGTGGTGCTGCTCGACGAACCGACCGCGCGCCTGGACGCCGCCGCCGAGGCGGTGGTGCTGTCGGCCACCCGTCGGCTGGTGACCGGACGGACCGCGCTGCTGGTCGCGCACCGGCCCGCGCTGCTGGACGACGCCGACCGGGTCCTGCGTGTCGAGGACGGTCGGGTCACCGAGTTGACCCCGCAGGCGGCCGGGGAGGCCCGATGAGCGCCACCCGGCCCACCACGACCGGTCGCGTCGGCTCCTCACCCGAGGCCGCCGTACTCCGGCTGGCCCGGCCGTACCTGCGGCGGCTGGTCGGCGCGGGGCTGCTCGCGGCGGCCACCGAGTTCGCCGCCCTGGCCCTGATGGCCACCGCCACCTGGCTGTTGATGACCGCCGCCGGTCGACCGGAACTGGACCGGCTCACCGTGGCGATCGTCGCGGTGCGGGCGCTCGCGGTGAGCCGGGGTGTGCTGCGCTACACCGAACGGCTGGCCGGGCACGACGCGGTGCTCCGGCTCGTCACCGACGTCCGGGCCCGGGTGTTCGCCACCCTCGCCGCCCGACGGGGTGCCCCGCCGCGCAGCGGGGACGCGCTCAGTCGCCTGGTCTCCGATGTGGAGGCGGTGCAGGACCTGCTGTTGCGGGTGCTCGTACCGGCTGCCGCCGCCGCGACGGTGAGCCTGGTGGCGGTCGGTCTGACCGTGCTGGTCGCGCCGTCGGCCGCGCTCGTCCTCGCCGTCGGTCTGCTGGTCGCCGGGGTGGGCCTGCCGCTGCTGGCCACCGCGCTGACCCGACGGGCCGCCGCCGAGCTGGCGCCGTTGCGCGGTGCGCTCGCCGCCGACGCCGTCGACCTCACCCACGGCGCGGCCGACCTGGCCGCCTTCGGTGCCACCGCCGGTGCGCTCGACGCCGCCGGTGGGCGGGCGCGTCGACTCGCCCGGCTGGAGCGGCGGCTCGCCGCGCTCGGCTTCGCCGTCGACGGCCTCGGGATGCTGGTGGCCGGGCTGACCGCCGGTGCCGTGGTGGTCGTGGCGCTGCGGGCCGACGTGTCCGGTGCGCTGACCGGGGTGCTGGCGGTCGGCACCCTGGCCGCCGTGGAGATCGCCCTCGCGCTGGTCGGTGCCGCCCGACAGTGGACCGGGCTGCGCTCCGGACTGGCCCGGGTCGCTCCGCTGCTGGCACCGGCCGAGGACCGCTCCGCCGCGCCGGTCCCGTCGCGCCGCGACACCGACGCGTCGGCCACGCCGCGCCCGGACGCCACCGGTGGGCGGTCGGCGTCCGACGGCGGCGTCCCCCGGGTACGGTTCGACGAGGTCACCGTCCGTTACCGGGCCGGGGCGCCCGCCGCGCTCGACCGGTTCGACCTCGACCTGCCGCCCGGCCGCCGGGTCGCCGTGGTGGGTCCGAGTGGGGCCGGCAAGAGCACCCTCGCCGCCGTGCTGACCGGTGCGGTGTCCCCGGACTCCGGCCGGGTGCGCCTGGCCGGGCGCGACGTGTCGACGTACCCGCCGGAGGACCTGCCGGGCGCGGTCGGCGGGCTGCTCGCCGAGGCGTACGTGTTCCACGCCACCGTCCGGGACAACCTGCTCCTCGGCCGCCCCGACGCCGACGAGGCCGCGCTGACCGCCGCCGCCGAGGCCGCCGGTCTGGCGGACTGGGTGCGCGCACAGCCGGCGGGCTGGGACACCGTGGTCGGCGAGGAGGGCGGGCAGCTCTCCGGTGGTCAGCGTCAGCGGTTGGCGCTGGCCCGCGCGCTGCTCGCCGCGCCCGGCGTGCTGGTGCTGGACGAGCCGACCGAGGGTCTCGACCCGGTCGCCGCCGACGAGGTGCTCGCCTCGACCCTGGCCGCCACACCGGCCGGACACTCGGTGCTGTTGATCACGCATCGGCTCACCGGGCTCGACGGGCTCGACGAGGTGCTGGTGCTCGACGCCGGTCGGATGGTCCAGCGGGGACCGCACGCGGAACTGGTCGACACCGACGGCTGGTACCGCGACCAGTGGGTGGTGCAGCAGGCCGCCGAGCACGGCTACCTCGCGCTCTCCGGACCGCACCGACCCTGACCTGTACGGCGTGTCGCCGGTGTCGGAACGCCCGGCACCGACCGGCCACGCGGACGACGGTGGCGTGGCGCACCGGCTGTGGGTGCCGCCACCGGGGTGCGGGCACCGATTACCCAGAGCAGCCCACTAGGGTATGTGCCCAGAGTCACTCATCGACATCGAGTCGGTGAGTGGGCAGCCCGACGCACACGGAGGTCACCGTGGCCCGCCAGTCGCCCCAACGGCCGGACGCCGACGAGCCCGAGCTCGATGACACCACCGGCCCCGCCAAGCCGGACGCCACCGAGCCGGAGGCCGTCGCCGAGCCGGACCCCGCCGAGCGGGAGGCCGACGACGAGTCGTCGGACGTCGAGGAGTCGGACACCGCGTCGGCCCAGGCGGCCCGCGCGCTCTGGGACGAGCTGCGGATCGACCCGATCGAGGTCGCTCTGCCCGCCGGCACCGGCTTCACCCTGCGGGCCTATCGGCCGGCCCGTGACCTGACCCCCACCGACGTGGCGGAACGCGACGCCGACGACCCGTTCCTGGCCCGTCGCCAGGTCGTCGAGACCGACGACGAGGACGACGAGGACGTGGTCATCCTCGACGAGGACGTCGCCCGCGAGTTCGCCGAGAGCGACGAGGACGAGAAGCGGGACAGCGACGAGGACTCGGGCAAGACCGCCTCGGGCAAGACCGCCTCGAAGAAGGACGGCGACACCGACGACACCGACGCCGAGGAGAAGGCGGAGGACGACGCCGGCGACGAGGAGGTGCCGGTCTTCCTGAGCCACCAGGGACGGCTGCTGCTGTTCAAGACTCCGGAATCCCTGGTCAGCTTCGTCCGTTCCGGCGCGCCCAACGATCTGTCCCAGCTAGACAGCTGGAATGAATTGTCCGAACGGGTGGAACCGGCGGACATCGCCCCGCTCGACGAGGACGTCTACGAGCTCGATCTGGTAGTGGAGAACCTCCGGGGCGGCCACGACACCTGGGATCCGACGCTGCTCATCGAGGCGGGCGAGGTCGCTCGGGACCTGTCGTACGCGCTGCGCCTGCCCGCCGTGCTCGACATGCTGTCCAGCGGTTCCAGCCTCGACGATCTGGACGAGGCTTTGCGCGCCTCTGTCAAGGGTGGGATCGGTGGATTCCTCGGCCGACGTAAGCTGAAGAAAATCGGGGCACAGACCGCAAGTCTGGGTTGGCGGACCATTGTCGGAAAGATCTCTGCGGTCGTGGACTGGCGCGACTGACGCGCACCAGGGAGCATCAGTTCCTGGCAGAGAAAACCGTGTGTTCCGGGAGGAGGACGACGCCGTGGCGCTCGTGCGCGTGTACTGCGGTCTGGCCTCGGCGGATCCGGCCGGCCGACCGGTCTCGGCCGGTTCGACGCTGACGTCCGCTGTGGTCGACGACGCAGGCCGTCTGCTGCATGTCTGCGAGGTGAGCGACGACCCGGCGGGTTACGCCCTGTTGGTCACGCTGCTCGTGGAGCGCTCAGGCGGGCCGAGCGGTGCGGCGATAGCGGCCGACAGCGACGACCACACCGTCACCTCGCTGCTCAGCGCCGCCGGTCGTCCGCTGGCGATCGCCGACGACGACTCGGTCGACGACTTCGCCGAGCGGTTCGCCGACGACGACTCGCTGGAGGAGATGCAGGCGCCACCGGCCGTCCGACGGGCCGTCGGGTTGGCCCGTGCCCTCCAGGCGGGTGCCCTGTCCGCGGTGACCCTGCCGGCCCCCCGGGACCTCGCCGGCTACAAGCAGGTGCTCGCGGCGCACGCCGCCCTGGCCACCGGTCGGCACTCCGCCGCAGTCGCGCTCCGCGAGGTGCTGCGCGAGCTCTACCCGGCCGCGTTGCGCGCCTACCCGGATCCGGCCGAGTCGATCCCGCTGGCGGTGCTGGACGCGCTGCCCGAGCCGGGCATGCTCACCGACGCCGCAGGGCGGGGTCGCGACGCGGCGGTCACCGCCGACGCCGTCACCGCCCAACTGGCTGCGGAGGGCGCGGGCGAGGCGGAGGCGATCGACGAGGCGGTCACCGCGCTGCGGGTGGCGATCTCCGAGACGCCGCGCCGGTCCACGGTCAACCGGGCCCTCACCTCCGCCGCCGCCGAGACGATCCGACAGGCGGTGGCCTCGGTCCGGGCCTGCGACGCCGGCTGTGAGGCGCTGGTCGGCGCCCTGCACGCCCGCACCGCGACCCCCGCGCCGGCCGCCGGACGCCGGGCCGCCGCCCGACGTGGCGAGCCGGTGGGCGAGTTGCCCTCCGCCGCCGCTCCGGCACCGACGCCCGCGCCCGGCCTACGCCCGGTCCGACCCACCGGCCCCGAGCCGGCCGGCGGTGGCCGCCGCAGCCGGCCCGAGCCGCAGCCCGGCACCGGTCCCGCGTCGCCGCGCCCGCTCGGCCCGCCGCCGGTGGCCCCGGCACCGGTCGCGCCGCCGCCCGTCGCGCCGAATCCGCTGACCCCGGCCGCGATGGCCGGTCCGCCGGTCTCCGCGCCGCCGACGCACGCCGAGCCGGGCTCGTCGCGGATCGACGGCCCGACGAACCGTCCGATCTCGACGCCGCCCCCGCCGCCGCCCGGCATCACGCCGATCGCGCCCACCCAGCGCGGGACGGTGCCACCGGCCGAGGCGGGCGAGCCGTTCCGGCCGACGCTCACCACCGCGGCGATCAACAGCGCGCGGGCCGAGCGTCAGCGCACCATCATCCCGCCGCGCCCGAAGACCACCGGCGAACCGCCGACCGGTGGGTTCAGCGCCACCGACCTCAGCGTTCCGGTTCCGGCGCCCCGGCCCGACCAGGAGCCGGCGGCGCCCCCGGGATCACGGGCCAACTGGCCGCTGGTGAACAACCCGGAGAACCCGGCGGCCGTGACCTCGCCGCTCAACCCGGTGGTCAGCTCCGCCTACGACGACCGGAAGCGGCACGAGGCACCACAGCCGCCCGCCGATCTCGGTGTCGAGCGTCGGGTGACCCCGCCGTGGCTCGCCGACGATCTGCCGCCGGAGCCGCCGGTGCTGCGGCTGGTCGAGCCGCCGCCGCTGGCCGACCGTGCACTGCGCAACGCCGCCGAGTCGGCTCAGGAGACCCCGCCGCTGCGGCTGGTCGACCGGAGTGACCCGGCACGCGCCGGACGCCCGGTGGAGCGGTTGGACCTCACCCCGCCGACGCGCCACGCGGAGCCGCCGGTGGAGCACCGGCCGCCGCCGGTCCCCGACGAGGGCGACGGCGACCTGCTGATCTTCGCCCAGGCCAGGTCCGCCTGGTTCGTCGGCCACGGCGAGAGCGCCGACCTGGACTGGTCCAGCCTGGCCGACACCGGGTGGGAGGCCGCCGAACAGGCCGCCCGTCCGGCGGTCGGCGCCGAGACCGGTGCCGGTCTGCCCAAGCGCGTGCCGCAGGCCAACCTCGTGCCGGGCTCGCCGCTGCGCGAGGAGCGTCCGCTGCGCATCGTCCGGGACGCGGCCAGCCTGGCCGAGAACACCACCGGCTACTTCCGCGGCTGGCGTCGCGGACAGGAGATCGGCGGTTTCGCGGTCGGTGGCCGACCGGGCCGGGAGTCCGCCGGTGGCTGGGACTTCACCCGGGACACCGGCGAGCGCGACGACGACCGGGAGTACGAGTACCGTTCCGCCGGCTACCGGTCCTGACGCCCGCCGCGCCCCCGCTCACCTGCGTGTTCCTACCCAGAGCCGGATGATTCGACGTCGGGTCGACGGGGCCGGGAGCGGCAGAGCGCCGTCACCCGGCCGCGAGGACGTGTACGCCCTGGCGGGGGCACGCTGGCGGAGACCTCGATGTCGGTCATCGAGGTGGCACAGGAGCAGCGCCTGCCGTTCGTGTCGCTGGCCTTCGGCATGGAGCGTCACTCGCTCGGCGTCTACCGCGTCGACGGTGCTGCCTGGACCCGCCTGAGCTGAGCCGCCGGCCGGGCCTGCGGACAGCATTTCGCGCCCGGTGCCGTCCTGGGCGGCACCGGGCGCGTCGACCGATCGTCAGGCGGGAGCGACGGCCCGGGTGCGGCGCATCGTGAGCACGTACTCGACCAGCGAGATCAGCACGTGCTTCGTCGACTCGCGGTTCCGCGCGTCACAGGCCACGACGGGCACGTCGCTGGAGATAGCGAGCGCTTCCCGGACGTCCTGCGGATCGTGGTACTGCATGCCGTCGAAGCAGTTGATGGCCACCAGGTACGGCAGCCGCCGGTGCTCGAAGAAGTCGATCGCCGCGAAGCAGTCCGCCAAGCGGCGGGTGTCCACCAGCACGACCGCGCCGATCGCGCCCCGGACCAGTTCATCCCACATGAACCAGAAGCGGGTCTGACCCGGCGTACCGAAGAGGTACAGGATCAGGTCACGATCGATCGAGATCCGACCGAAGTCCATGGCCACCGTGGTCGTCGTCTTGCCCGGCACCTGCCGGGTGTCGTCGACGCCGACACCGGCGGACGTCATGATGGCCTCGGTGGTCAACGGCGTGATCTCCGAGACCGAGCCGACCAGCGTCGTCTTGCCGACGCCGAATCCACCGGCGATAACGATCTTCGCCGACGTCACGCGCCCGCTCGGGGTCGGCGGACGGTGCGACATGTCAGAGCCTGCGAAGTCCACTCAGCACCCTCTCCAGCAATTCAGTGCCCACCGCGTCGTCCGAGTCGTCCAGGATGGTCGGCTCGTGGACCGCGACCAGGCCGTCCGTCGCCATGTCGGCGATGAGCACCCGGGCCACGCCGAGCGGAAGTTGCATGCGCGCCGCGATCTCGGCGAGCGACTGCACACGTCCGTCACACAGCGCGGCGATGTACTGGTGCTCTCGGCCTTGCCCGCCGTTGCCTGTGGCAACGGCACGACCGCGCACCGTGGTCTCGACCAGCGCCTCCAGGGCGATGTCGAGGCGAGGACGGGTACGACCGCGGGTAACGGCGTATGGACGGACCAAAGCGCCGGTCGGCTCGTCACGATCGGCCATGTCGCCGCTCACCTCCTTCGTCCCCGGCACCGGCTCGCGCCGGTGCTACTCCTCGTGTGTAGTGTTCGCGCCTCGCCCGCCCCACCGGCTGGCGCGACGATCAGCCCATCATCCCGACAGCGGTACGTGGGGCCGGGGTCAGCGCATCGCCCACCCGGTCCACGAGCAGGGCCATCTCGTACCCGACCTGTCCCACGTCACTGGCCCGCGCGGCGAGGACCGCGAACGACGAGCCGTCGGAGATCGACATCAGGAACAGGAAGCCGTTGTCCATCTCGACCACGGTCTGCAGCACCGCCCCTCCCTCGAAACAGCGGGCGGCACCCTGGGTCAGGCTGACCAGGCCGGAGGCGATCGCCGCCAACTGGTCCGCCCGGTCCCGCGGAAGGTCTCGTGACGACGCCAGGAGCAGGCCGTCCGCCGAGACGGCGACCGCGTGCGCGACACCGGGTACCCGATCGGCGAAGTTGGCCAGCAGCCAACCGAGATCCTGCGTACTAGTCATCCTTCTTGCTCCTTCTGCCCGCTCCCGGCCACCGGGCCTGAGCCAGACTGCGAGGATTGCTGCCCGCCCGAAGTTCCCTCCGGGCCGGTCGGGTTGCTGTCCGACGGGTGGTTACGTCCCCGCTGGACACCCCGGTGGTAGGCGGAGAGCAGACCGCGCACCGACTCGGGGTTGCGTTTCTGCACCGTGGCCGCCGGCTTCTCCACCGCACCCGGCACGAGCTGGGCCATCGGCGTACGCTTCGGCAGCCCGGTCTGCGTGGTCGCGGCGGCGGCCGGCGTCTGGCTGGCCGCGCTGGCGGCCCGCCAACCGTCGTCGGCCGCGGTCTGCCACACACTATCCTGCGGTGCGGGCCGGTACGAGGGCCTGTTCTCGCCACCCGGACGGGACCCACCGTTCGCGCCGTTCCCGCCGGGCGCGCTGGCGGCCGCCGGACTGTCTGCCATCGGTGCGTTACCTGTCGTCGCGGTCGGGGTCTGCGGTGCCGGCCGACCCGGGTCGATCGCGGTGATCTGCTGGGTCGTCGTGGCACCGTTGGCCGCCGGCTGGCGGGCCCCGGCCGACTCCTCCGGTCCCGGACGACGGGTGCGGAACCACGCGGACTCAAGCTCCCGGAAGATCGGCAGCTCCATCGTCTCATCCGCGTACCGCTGCCGATTCTGGGCCTGTGGCGGAGTCGGCGTGGTCGGCTGCGGCTGCGGGGCCGAGGCGGGCCAGGCGGACGGCGCCTGCTGCTGCGGTGCCGGACGCGACACCCGGGGCAGCTCGGTGGTCATGTCCAGGGCGGCGGCCAGCCGCTCCGGCACCGCCGGGGCGGCGGGTTCCCCGGCGACCGGCGGCCAGGCCGGCGGAGCCGAGGGCTGCTGGTATCCGGTGCCCGGCGAGACGGGCCGCTGCGGCAGCCCGCCGGGAGCACCCGAGACCGGGGAGCCCGAGACCGGGTGACCGGAGACCGGAGCGCCGGAGACCGGCGGCGCGGAGTACGGCGTTCCCGAGACCGGCGGCATCGGCGGGGCGGACACCGCGGGCGGCGCGTAGGGCGACGCCTCCGGGCTGCTCGGAAGCTGGCGCGGGATGTGCGGCTGCTGCGTCGGGCCGGTCGGCTCGTCGGTGTGCCGACGCTGCGGCAGCGGGTCGTGCGGTGACCCGTTGGACGTCCGCGGGGGGAAGTTGTTCCCGCCCTGGACGCCACTGGCACCGGTCAGGTCCGACCAGGCGGGCAGGTTGCCCGCACCGGCCATGGAGCCCGGCCGACCGGCACCGTTGCGGCTGGCCGGATCGAAGGGCCGACCGCCCAGCGTGACCTGGTTGCCGGAACCACCGGAACGCGGCTCGGGAGCCGCCGGAGCACCGGGACCGTGGCCGTTGTGGCCGTTCGGCGGCATGCCGCCGAACGCGGGGGCCGGACCGGGGGGCGGAGCTACCGGCGGGAGCGCCGGGAGCTGCTGCCCACGGCCGGACAGCGCACGCGGCACGAGCACGGTCGGCGGCAGCGTGACGTCGGCGACGGTGCCCCGGTCGTTGCCGGGACGCAGCTCCACCCGCACGCCGTGGCGGGACGCCAGCCGGGCGACCACGACCAGGCCCATCATCCGGGAGACCGCGACGTCCACCTGCGGCGGCGTGGCGAGACGCTCGTTGAGGTCGGTCAACTGCTCCGCGCTGATGCCGATGCCCCGGTCCTCGACGTACAGCGTGGCGCGGTCACCGACCCGGCGGGCCTCCACCAGCACCTGGGAGTCCGGCGGGGAGAACGCGGTCGCGTTGTCGAACAGCTCGGCGACCAGGTGGACCAGGTCGTTGACGGCGTGCGCGGCGACCTCGATGTCCCGGTCGATGACGCCGAACTCGATCCGGGTGTAGTGCTCGACCTCGGACTGGGCGGCCCGGAGCACGTCGATCAGCGCAGCCGGCTCCCGCTGCACACGGGTCGAGTCGGCACCGGCGAGGACCAGGAGGTTCTCGTCGTTACGGCGCATCCGGGTGGCCAGGTGGTCGAGCTGGAACAGCTCGGCCAGCCGGTCCGGGTCCTCCTCGCCGCGCTCCAGCCGGTCGAGGTGGCCGATCAGCCGGTCGACCAGGATCTGCGAACGGCGGGCGAGGTTGACGAACATGGTCGCGACGGACGCCCGCAGGGCGGCCTGCTCGGCGGCGGTCCGGACCGCCTCCAGGTGGACGGCGTTGAACGCCTCGGTCACCTGCCCGAACTCGTCCTTGCTGCGGACCGGGAGCGGCTCGGCGATCTGGTTGGCGAGCTGCATCGGCGAGAGCTGGCCGGTGACCTGCGGGTCGCGCAGCCGGGCCACCGCCTGGGGGAGGCCGTACTGGGCGATGGAGAGCGCACCCTGTCGGAGGTCGCGCAGCGAGCGGGCCATCGAGCGGGCCACCAGGAACGCCAGGAAGATGGCGAACAGCAGCGTGGTCAGCAGCAGGCCGGTCTCCAGGAACACCTGCCGCTGCACGTCGGAGCGGAGGTTGGCGGCCTCGGCGGCGACGTCCGAGTCGAACTTGGACTCCACCGACCGGATCAGTCGGCCGTTGGCGACCATCGCCGTGTCCCACTCCTCCGGCGTGAAGTCGAGGCCGCTGAGGGTGTCCGAGGTGTCGGCGTTGACCTGGCTGATGTAGATCGTCGCCTGCCGGCGGTCACCACCGCCGATGGTCTGGGCGTGGAACTCCGCCTCGGCCTCGGTGGCGACCGCGTTGAAGCTCTGCTGCGCCTGCTGCTGGCCGGTCTCGCTGGAGATGTAGTCGGTGCGCAGGGTCGAGCTCATGCCGCCCTGGATCATGGCGCGGTGCACGACCACCCGACGGACGGAGAGCCACTCCTTCTCCCGCGCGACGGCGGCGGAGGCTCGCATCCGGTCGCTCAGGTCGTTGTCACCGGCGAGCTGGCTGGCCGAGTCCCGCACGGAGAGAAGCTGGTTGATCAGCTCGTCGTACGACTGGAGCGTGTCGGTGATCTTGAACTTGCCGTTGATCACCTGGCTCCGGGTGCCCGGCAGGTCACCGAGGCGCTCGTCGATCTGCGTCAACAGGTCCTGGAGGCTGGGCGGCAGGTCGGTGAGGTCGGAGCGCTGCGACGAGTAGGGGTCGGTGGCCCGGTCGACGGCGCCGGCGACGTCGCTGTAGCGCGCGGAGGCGTTCTTCTTCGCCTCCGACTCGCCCTGCCCGGCCGGCTGCGGTGCCACGCCGAGGAGCAGGACGGCAGCCGTCCGCTCGTCCTGGAGACCATCCACCAGGGCACCGGAGTGCCCGATGAGCTCGGCGAGGTCACCAGCCCGGTTGGCGTCGCCGAGCGAGTCCAGGTGGTCGACCAGACCACTCGTGCCCACGACGACCGTGGCGATGGTCGGCACGATCATGATGAGACCGAGCTTGGACCAGATCGGCATGTCGCGGAGCCGACCGACCGGCCGGCCCATACGCGACAGGAAGGAGCCTGCCGTCTTCGGTCGTTTGCTCACGTCACCGCCCTCGTGATTGCAGCGTCCGCGTTGTCTTGCGGACAACGCCCAGCAGCCGACCCGGCGGGTCGGACCATCCGAGATTCCATCACGCCTCTCGGGAAAGAGAAAGCCCAGGTTGGCCCCAGCCAAAGGTGTGATGAGATGTTGACGCAATTTGATCGCGGTCCGTCTGTTCGGAGTCACTGAAGGTAATGGAACCCCCGCACCGAGTCGTCCTCCTCGCCGGCCCCTCCGGCTCCGGAAAGTCGTACGTAGCACGACAAACCGGTCTGCCAGTGCTCTGTTTGGACGATTTCTACAAGAATGGCAATGACCCATCGTTACCTCGCCGAGATGGCCAGATCGACTGGGAGTCGCCCGCTTCCTGGGACGCCGAAACGGCCGTCGAGGTGATAACCCGACTGGCGAGGCATGGTCGGGCAGATGTCCCCGTCTACGCCATCAACGAGGACCGGCGGGTGGCCACTCGGCCGTTCGAGCTGGCCGGTTCGCCACTTTTCGTGGCCGAAGGGATTTTCGCTGCGGAGATCGTCGAGGAATGCCGCTCGCGGGGCCTGCTCGCCGGGGCGTACGCGCTGCGCCGACCGCGCGGGGCGACCTTCCTCCGGCGGCTGGCCCGCGACCTCGCCGAACAGCGCAAGGGTCCCCGGGTGCTGCTGCGCCGGGGCGTGACGCTCCTGCGGGCCGAGCCCGCGGTGCTGCGCCGCCAGACCGGGCTGGGTGCGGAGGCCGCCCGCGCCCGGGAGATCCTGCGTCAGGTCGCCGGTCTGCACCGCCCCGGTCACCCACCGGCCCGGTGAACCGACGCCGCGGACTCAGGCCAGCAGCTTGGCGTACGCGGGCTTGATGACCTCGTCGATGATCCGGAGCCGCTCGTCGAACGGGATGAAGGAACTCTTCATCGCGTTGATGGTGAACCACTGCACCTCGCGCCAGCCGTAACCGAACGCCTCGCAGAGCAGCGCCATCTCCCGGGACACCGAAGTGCCGCTCATCAGCCGGTTGTCGGTGTTCACGGTGACCCGGAACCGCAGGTCACGCAGCAGCCCGATGGGGTGCTCGGCGATCGACGCCGCAGCACCGGTCTGCACGTTGGACGACGGGCAGAGCTCCAACGGGATGCGCTTGTCCCGCACGTACGCGGCCAGTCGACCGAGCACCGGCTCCGCGCCGACGGTGATGTCGTCCACGATGCGTACGCCGTGGCCCAGCCGGTCGGCCCCGCACCACTGGATCGCCTGCCAGATCGACGGCAGCCCGAACGCCTCGCCGGCGTGGATCGTGAAGTGGAAGTTCTCCCGCTGGAGGTACTCGAAGGCGTCCAGGTGCCGGGTGGGCGGGAAACCCGCCTCGGCACCGGCGATGTCGAAGCCCACCACCCCGTGGTCGCGGTGCCGGACCGCCAGCTCCGCGATCTCCTGCGAGCGCGCCGCGTGCCGCATCGCGGTGAGCAGCGTGCCGACCCGGATCGGCGTACCGACCTCGGCGGCGAGCGCACTGCCCTCGACGAACCCGGCCAGCACCGCCTCGACCACCTCGTCCAGGCTGAGGTTGCGCTCCAGGTGCTGCTCCGGGGCGAAGCGCACCTCCGCGTAGACCACCCCGTCGGCGGCCAGGTCCAGCGCGCACTCCCGGGCCACCCGCCGCAGGGCCGGAGCGGTCTGCATCACGGCCACGGTGTGCGCGAACGTCTCCAGGTAGCGCTCCAGCGAACCCGAGTCGGCCGCCGCCACGAACCAGTCCCCCAGCGCCGCCGGATCGGTGGTGGGCAGCTCGTGACCGACCTCGGCGGCCAGCTCGACGATCGTCGCGGGCCGCAGACCGCCGTCCAGGTGGTCGTGCAGCAACGCCTTCGGTGCCTTGACGATGTCCTCATACCCGATGTTCGCGGCCATGACCAGACCCTAGTGCGCAACGGGCCGCTGGGTACGCTCGGGAGCGTGGATCTGGCCTGCGACCTGCTGTGGTGATGGAAACTCGCGTCGTCGAGCGGCTGCGCTGCCCGGTCTGCGCGGAGCCACTGGCCGAGGTGTCCGCCGGTGCCGCCCGCGCGCTGACGTGTCCGCGTCGGCACAGCTTCGACATCGCCCGACAGGGGTACGTCAACCTGCTCGCCGGTCGCGCCCCGCACGGCGGGGACAGCGCGGAGATGGTCGCCGCACGGGCGGACTTCCTCGCCGCCGGCCACTACGACCTGATCTCCGCCGCCCTGGCGGACGCGGGCACCACGATCGTCGAGACCGTCGGCTCTCGCCCGGATGGCCCGCACCAGGGTGTCCCGACCGACGCCGTCGGGGCGTACCCGCTGGTGGTGGAGGCGGGCGCGGGCACCGGTCGGCACCTCGCCGCGGTGCTGACGGCGGTGCCGGCGGCCGTCGGTCTCGCCCTGGACGTCGCCAAGCCCGCGCTGCGCCGGGCCGCCCGGGCGCACCCCCGGATCACCGCGGCGGTCGCCGACACCTGGCAGCGCCTGCCGCTGGCGGACGCCTCGACCGCGCTGCTGCTGAACGTCTTCGCGCCCCGCAACGGCGCGGAGTTCCACCGGGTCCTCGCACCGACCGGGCGGCTGCTGGTGGTGACGCCGGTCGTCGACCACCTCGCCGAGCTGGTCGACGCGCTCGACCTGCTCCGGGTCGACCCGGCCAAGGCGGACCGCGTCGCCGCCGGTCTCGGCGGGCACTTCGTCGAGGTGTCGCAGACCGAGCACCGGCAGGAGCTGAGCCTGACCGGTCCGGAGGTCGCCACGCTCGTCGGGATGGGCCCGAGCGCCTGGCACACCGATCCGGTCGGGCTGGCCGACCGGATCGCCGCCCTCGGCGAGCCGGTCCGGGTGACCGTCGCGGTCCGCCTCGGCGTGTACCGCCCGCGCCTCGGGTCCTAGGTGGAGAGGTCGACCTCTTCCCAGCCGGGGGGCTCGTCGTGGTACGGCCCGCGCAGCATCACCGCCCACTCCAACGCCCAGCGGCGCTGGCCGATGGCGTTGGCGTCGACCAGCCCCGGCAACAACCGCCCGGCCCGGCTCACCTCCAGGTACGCCCAGTCCAGGCAGTAGTGCAGGTCGAGCAGGGCGGCGGCGTCGGCCGGATGCTGCGGCGCGGTCAGGATGCGGGCCTGCCAGCGCCGGAAGGTCTCCCCCTCGACGATGTTCGGCAGGCGCTCGACCAGCCGCTCGTCCACCGGCAGCGTGGGGTCGAGCTGCTTGGTCAGGCCGAGTACCCAGGTCAGGGCGAACAGCGCGTCGTGATGCAGCACGAACGAGCGGTGGTCGCCCTTGGCACCGGAGACGAACTGGAACTCCGGCGGAGTGACCATCTCCAGCAGGTGCGAGGCCAGCAACCAGCTCATCGCCGCCTGCGGGGGCATGCCGAAGCACCGTGCCTGGATCAGGTGCAGGACGGCGATCCGCGCCTCGACCTCCGGGGTGGGCCGCAACTCGATCTCGTCGCCGGGTTCCCACACGAGCGGGAACTGCGGCGGCGGCAGTGGCAGCCGCAGCCGGGACAGCTCCTCCAGGCTCGCTTCACGCACCTCGCGAGGGTCGGGAGCAGGCACGATCACGGCAACATCCCTGTCTGGTCGTGATGTCTCGGGCGCCGAGTAGTCCCCCCTGGCCTGCGAGGATAGCGGGCGGACCGGCCCGGCACCATGGGGCGCGACCAGGGTGGACTCACTCCACCCGTTCGAGCACCAACGGCACCGCGGCCGGCGGGGTGGCCGCGAGAGTCACCGCGCGAGCCGCCTCCGCCAACGCCGCCGGAATCCTCTCCGGGCTCTCGGACCGCAGCTCATAGAGGGGATCACCGGCTCGGACCGGGTCGCCGGGCCGCTTGTGCAGCAGCACACCGGCAGGCACGCTGACCGGGTCCTCCTTGCGGGCCCGACCGGCGCCGAGCCGCCACGCGGCCACCCCCATCGCGTACGCGTCGACGGTCGCGACGTAGCCGTCCGTCTCGGCGCGTACCACCTCGACCTCGGGCGCGGTGGGCATCGGCGCGTCCGGGTCTCCGCCCTGCGCCCGGATCATCGACCGCCACACGTCCATCGCCCGCCCGTCGCGCAGCGCGGCGGCGGGATCGGCGTCGGGCAGCCCGGCGGCGTCGAGCATCTCCCGGGCCAGCGCCAGCGTCAGTTCCACCACGTCGGCCGGGCCACCGCCGGCCAGCACGTCGACCGACTCGGTGACCTCGATCCCGTTGCCGATGGCCAGGCCGAGCGGCGTCGACATGTCGGTGAGCAGGGCGACCGTGCGGACGCCGTGCGCCCCGCCCAGCTCCACCATGGTCCGCGCCAGCTCACGGGCGTCGTCGACCGACTTCATGAACGCGCCGGAGCCGACCTTCACGTCCAGCACCAACGCCCCGGTGCCCTCGGCGATCTTCTTGCTCATGATCGAGCTGGCGATCAGCGGGATCGCCTCGACCGTGCCGGTGACGTCGCGCAACGCGTACAGCTTGCGGTCGGCCGGGGCCAGTCCCGACCCGGCGGCGCAGACCACCGCCCCGAGATCGCGCAGTTGGGCGGTGAACTCCTCGTTGCTGAGCGCGGCCCGCCAGCCCGGGATCGACTCCAGTTTGTCCAGCGTGCCGCCGGTGTGTCCGAGGCCGCGCCCGGAGAGCTGGGGCACCGCCGCGCCGCAGGCGGCCACCAGCGGAGTGAGCGGGAGGGTGATCTTGTCTCCGACGCCGCCGGTCGAGTGCTTGTCCACGGTCGGCCGGGACACCGACGACAGGTCCAGCCGCTCGCCGCTGGCGATCATCGCGGCCGTCCAGCGGGCGATCTCCGGCCCGGTCATCCCGTTCAGCAGGATCGCCATGGCCAGCGCCGACATCTGCTCGTCGGCCACCGTCCCCCGGGTGTACGCGTCCACCACCCAGTCGATCTGCGCGTCGGAGAGCACTCCCCCGTCCCGCTTCGCCCGAATCACGTCAACCGCAGTGAACACACTCACCTCTGAACCCCATCCCTCCACACGTCACCACCCGCCCACCGGTCGATCCCGCAGCAGACGCACAAGCCGCACGCACGTCGGGCCGGGGGCCCCAACATCAACCACCCCAGCGCACCGGAATCTCCACCGGCGGCTCGCCCTCACCGGCCCAAAAGATCGTGCCCGACGCGTCCACCACCACGACCCGGGGCGTACGCGCCAACCCCCAGGTGATCGCCTCCGCCGGGTCGTCCCAGGTCGGCGCCTCCTCCAGCACCCCGGTCTCGGCGCCCGCGTCGTCACCGGCCGACCGTTCCCAGTAGGCCGTCCAGATCTGCTGGCCGGCGGAGAGGTCGGGGTGCACGAAGACGGTGCCGCGTCCCCGCCAGGCGGCCAGCCGGTCGGGGACCACCGGTACCGGCCGTTCCCGGGTGACCGCGTCGAGGTCGGCCACGTCGAACGCGTGCGGCAGCAGTTCCGCCATCCGCAGCGGGCCGTCCTTGGACTCGATCAGGCACTCCGGCCCGCCCTGTTCCCAGAGCAGTTGCCGGCAGCGCCCGCACGGCATCAGCGGCTCACCGGTGGCGTCGACGCAGGACAGTGCGACGATCCGGCCGCCACCGGTGGCGTGCAGCGAGGAGACCACGCCGCACTCGGCGCAGAGCACCACCCCGTACGCAGCGTTCTCGACGTTGCAGCCGACCACGACCCGGCCGTCGTCGACGAGTGCCGCCGCGCCCACCGGGAACTTCGAGTACGGCACGTACGCGTGCCGCATGACCTCGGTGGCGGCGGCGCGCAACCGCGCCCAGTCGATCTCCATGCTGCGCTCCCCTGGATCAGCCCTTGATGTACGGCTTGCCGTCGGCGGCGGGTGCCCGGACCCGGCCGACCAGCCCGGCCACGGCCAGGATCGTCGCCAGGTACGGCAGCATGGCCAGGAACTGGCCGGGGATGATGCTGTTGATCGCGCCCAGGTAGGTGGCCAACTGGTCGGCGAAGCCGAAGAAGAGCGCCGCGAGCAGCGCCCCCGTCGGGCTCCACCGTCCGAAGATCAGTGCGGCCAGGGCGATGAAGCCCTTACCGCCGATCATGTTCTTGGTGAACGAGTAGAGCGCCAGCGTGTACGACGCGCCACCGATGCCGGCCACCACACCGGCCAGCAGCACGTTGCGGTAACGCACCCGCAGCACCTTCACGCCCAGGGTGTCCGCCGCCGTCGGGTGCTCGCCGACCGACCGGGTCCGCAGACCCCACCGGGTCCGGAACAGCGCGATGTGGATCACGAGCACCAGCAGCAGGGCGAGGTAGAGGAAGATGCTGGACCGGAACAGCGCCGGCCCGAGGACCGGGATGTCGGACAGCAGCGGGATCTCCCAGTTGCTGAACCGGGGTGCGCTGTTGTAGCGCGCCGCGTCGGTCTGCATCAACCGCTCGTAGAGGAAGCCGGTGATGCCGACCGCGAGCAGGTTCAGCACGATGCCCATGACCACCTGGTCGACCAGGTAGCGGATGCAGAAGACGGCGAGCAGCAGCGAGATGAACGCGCCGCCGATCGCGGCGGCGACCAGCCCCACCCAGACGCTGCCGCTGATGCTGCCGAACAGCGCGCCGCTGAACGCGCCCATCAGCAACTGCCCCTCGATGGCCACGTTGACCACACCGGAACGCTCGCAGAGCACACCGGCCAGGGCACCGAAGATCAGCGGCAGGGCGAGCAGGAACGTGCCGCGCACGATGTTGACCAGCGGCATGAAGTTCTGCCCGGTCGGTGCGGCGGAGACCTGCCAGCAGAGGAAGGAGAGCACGAAGGCGACCAGACCGACGGCGAGCAGCGGGACGAACCAGCGTTTCGGCACGCCGACCAGCAGCGCCGCCCCGGTGGCCAGCGCGATCAGTCCGAAGAGGACCGCGCCGACCGTCCCGTGGATCTCCAGCGCGGCCCCGGCGGAGTCCTCGCTGAGCGTGAAGCGGGCCTGCTCACCGGTGGCGAGCGCGCCGAACAGCACGGTGGCCAGCAGGCCGAGGGCCGACAGCACCAGGCCCACCTTGCGGGTCCGGGTCCAGAAGCCCTCGTCGACCTGCGCGACCGCGACGTCGGGGACGGCCGTGGTGGACATGCCTCACCAGCCCTTCGCGAGGCTCGTCTGCAACCGGGCGGCGCGGGCCGCCCGGAGCTGGAAGATCGCCTTCACCAGGGCCGGCGCGGCGATGAAGATGACGATCAGCGCCTGGAGCACGGTGACCAACTCCAGCGAGATCCCCGAGTACGACTGCATCCGGTTGCCGCCGGCCTGCAACGCGCCGAACAGCAGCGCGGCCAGCGCCACCCCCCACGGTTTCACCCGGCCGAGCAGGGCGACCAGGATGCCGTCGAAGCCGATCTGCGCGACCACCAGCGGGGTCAGGGCGGCGGCGGTGGTGCCGAGCACCATCTGCGAGCCGCCCAGCCCGGCCAGCGCCCCGGCGAAGACCATGATCAGCACGTACGTCCGGGTGACGCTGATGCCGGCGGTGCGGGCGGCGTCCGGGTTGGCACCCACCGCGCGCAGCTCGAAACCGAGCGTGGAACGGTTGAGCAGCCAGGCGACCGCCAGGGTGGCCAGCACGGCGAGGATGATCCCGGCGTGCGCCCGCAGCCCGTCGCCGAACAGGCGCGGCAGTTGGGCGGAGGCGTCCACCGGCCGGCTGATCGCGTCGGTGCGGTTCGGGTCCTGCACGCCGTTCTGCACGATCAGCCAGGTCAGGAAGTAGACCGCGATGTAGTTGAGCATGATCGTGTTGATCACCTCGTGGGCGCCGGTCCGCGCCTTGAGGATGCCGGGGACGAAACCCCAGATCGCGCCGCCGACCGCACCGGCCAGCACGGCGACCAGCAGGTGCAGGCCGGGCGGCAGCGGCAGCAGGAACCCGGCCAGCGCGGCCAGGATCACGCCCATGGTGGCCTGGCCCTGGGCGCCGATGTTGAACAGGCCGCCCCGGAAGGCCAGCGCCACCGACAGGCCGGTGAAGACCAGCGGCGCGGTGTAGGTGAGCGTCTCCGAGATGGGGCTCAGCGCCGCGTTGACGGTGGTGGCGGCCGGGTCGAAGACGCTGCCCTTGAACAGGTTCGCGTACGCCTCGCTGACCAGCGTCCAACTCGCGTTCAGCGCGTCGGCGGGGCGGGCGGTGAAGTAGGCGTAGGTGGCCAACACGTCCGGATCAGAAATGATCATGAGGATGGCGCCGACCAGCATCGCCAGCACCAGCGACAGCAGGGTCACGGTGAACGTGTTGGCCGCCCACAGGTTCTCCAGGAACAGCCGGCCCAGGGTGGGGCGCTCCTGCGGGGACTGCCCGGTGGTGGCCGTCTCGGCGCGCTCGGTGTCGCCGATCGCGGTCCGGTTGGCCTGCTCCTCGCTCGCCGGTTCCTTGTCCGGCGAGCCAGGCTGTGGGATTGGCTCGCTGGGCTCGCTCATGCCGGCACTCCGCTTCGCTCCGTACCGTCATGAGGCACCACCGCACTGAGCCTGATGATTCGCTCGCTGGGCTCGCTCATGCCGGCACTCCGCTTCGCTCCATACCGTCATGAGGCACCACCGCACTGAGCCTGATGATTCGCTCGCTGGGCTCGCTCATGCCTTCTCGTCCTCGTTGCCGGGACCCTCGGGGGCCGGGGCCACGCCGTCGGTGGTGGCCGTGACGTCGCGGTCGGTGGTCGCGGTCGTGCCGTCGGCGGTCGCCGAGTCCGCGTCGGTCACCGCCGCCTCGTTCCGGTCGCTGGTCGCCACGGCGGTGCCGTCGGCGGCTGCGGTGCGCTCCGGGGAGCCGCCGGTCGCGTCGGGGCTGATGCCCGCCATCAGCAGACCGATCTCCTCACGCGGGGTGTCCGGGCCGACGATGCCGATGATCCGGCCGCGGTACATCACCGCGATCCGGTCGGCCAGCCCGATCACCTCGTCGAGTTCGCTGGAGACCACGAGTACGGCGGTGCCCACGTCGCGCTCGCGGATGACCTGGCTGTGGATGAACTCGATCGAGCCGACGTCCACGCCCCGGGTGGGCTGGGCGGCGATGAAGAGTTTGAGCGGCCGGGACAGCTCCCGCGCCACGATCACCTTCTGCTGGTTGCCGCCGGAGAGCGTACCCACCGGGGCCTGGGCCGACGAGGTCCGGACGTCGAACTGGTCGATCCGCTCCTGTGCCGACTTCGCGATCGCGTCCGGCTTGAGTGACAGTCCGCTGCCGAACGGCGGCCGGTCGTAGATGTCCAGCACCAGGTTCTCGGCGACGCTGAACTCCTTGACCAGGCCGTCGACGCTGCGGTCCTCGGGGACGTAGCCGACCCCGGCGCGCAGCACCTTCTTGGTGCTCCAGCCGTCGACGCGTTGGCCGTCGAGGCTGATCGTGCCGGCGAGCACCGTGCGCAACCCCATGACCGCCTCGATGAGTTCGGTCTGCCCGTTGCCCTGCACGCCCGCGACGCCGAGCACCTCGCCCGCGCGTACGGTCAGGTCGACGCCGTCCACCGCGCGGACCTGCCGGTCGTCGTCGACGACCAGGCCGGAGATCTCCAGCACCGGGTCGCCCGGCGTGGCCGGCGCCTTCTCCACGGTGAGCCGGACGCTGCGACCGACCATCAGCGCGGCCAACTCGTCCCGGCTGGCCTCGGGCGACGCGGTGCCCACCGTCTTACCGCGCCGGATCACCGTGATCCGGTCGGCGATCGCCTTGACCTCACCGAGCTTGTGGGTGATGAACACGATGGACTTGCCGGCGGCCTTGAGCGACCGCATCACGGTGAGCAGTTCCTCGGTCTCCTGCGGGGTGAGCACCGCGGTCGGCTCGTCCAGGATGAGCAGGTCGACGTCGCGGGTCAGCGCCTTGACGATCTCGACCCGCTGCTGGACGCCGACCGGCAGGTCCTCGATCACCGCGTCCGGGTCGACCCGCAGGTTGTAGCGCTCCGAAACCTCGGCGACCTCGCGGCGGGCCCGGCGCCGGTCCAGGAATCCGGCGATGCCGCCGCGCACCTGCTCCGCGCCGAGCATGATGTTCTCGGTGACCGTGAAGACCGGTACGAGCATGAAGTGCTGGTGCACCATGCCGATCCCGGCCGCGATCGCGTCGGAGGGACCGCGCAGCTTGAGCGGCGTGCCGTCGACCAGGATCTCGCCCTCGTCGGGCTGGTAGAGCCCGTACAGGACGTTCATCAGGGTCGACTTGCCCGCGCCGTTCTCGCCGAGCAGGGCGTGGATCTCTCCAGGCTCCACCGTCAGGTCGATGTGGTCGTTGGCGACCAGATCACCGAACCGCTTGGTGATGCCGCGCAGTTCGAGTCTCAGCGCAACCTCCTGGAGTGCGAAGCGATGGTGCAGCGTAGCTGCTGGCGAACGGTGTGCGGCCGGAACCCGACCGGGGGCACGGACCGGCCGCCCCGAGCACGGGTCTCCCCGCGCCGGAGCGGCCGGATCATGATTCGGCTCCGCGTACCGGTCGCCCCGGTGATCGTCTCACCGGGGCGACCGGTGCCGGGTCACTTCGGCTGGGCGGCCGACTCGACCTTGACGGTGCCGGCGGCGATGTCCGCCTTCAGCTTGTCGACCTCGGCCTTGAGCTCGGCCGGGACCTTGCTGTCGAACTCGTGGTACGGAGCGATCGAGACGCCGTCGTTGGCCAGCGTGCCGACGAAGCCCTCCTCGGCGTTGAGCTTCTCGCCACCGGCGGCCTTGAGCACGGCCTCCTTGACGGCACCCGGGATGTTCTTCACCACGGTGGTGATGATCGCCGAGCAGTCCGGCGTGCTCTCGCAGCCGTCGACGTCCACCCAGATGGTGTTGTACTTGCCGCCGGAGGCCTTGGCCGCACCGGTGGTGCCGAGGCCGGCGCCGCCGGCGACCGGCATGATGATGTCCGCGCCCTGGGCGACCAGCGCGTCGCTGACCTTCTTGCCCTCGTCCTGCTTGATGAAGTCGTTGGTGAACGACCCGTTCTGGGTCTCCTTGTTCCAGCCCAGGGCCTGCACGTTGGCGCTCTTGGCCTGGTTGTAGTGCGCGACGCCGTCGACGAAGCCGTCCATGAAGATGGTCACCGGCGGGATCTTCATGCCGCCGTAGGTGGCCACCTTGCCGCTCTCGCTCATGCCGGCGGCGACGTAACCGGCGAGGAAGCCGGCCTGCGCGGTGTCGAACTCCATCGGGTAGACGTTGCCCACCCCGGGGTTGGCGTCGACGATCGCGAACTGCTGGTCCGGGTTCGCCTCGGCGATCTTCTTGGTGGCGTCGCCCATCAGGCCACCGACGGCCAGGATGAAGTCGCAGTCCTGGTTCACGTACTGGGTGAGGTTCGGCTCGTAGTCCGCCTCGGCCTTGGACGCGACGTACTTGATGTCGACGTTGCTGTTCTCGGCCTTGGCTTCTTCGAGCCCCTTCCAGGCCGAGGCGTTGAACGACTTGTCGTCGATGCCGCCGACGTCGGTGACCATACAGGCGACGTACTTCTCGCCGCCCGAACCGGCGTTGTTGTCCTCATCCGGGGCCTCGCCACAGGCGGCGGCGCTCAGTACGAGCCCACCCGCCGCGATGACCGAGGCGATCCGCATCCCACGCACCGAGCGCAAGACGTCTCCTTCCCACTGCACACCGCGTGGTTGCGGTGGCTGCCCTTGAACCGGCTTGCGCTGTGCCGCCGGCATCCCACGTTACGGACGCAGAGCGTACGCCCGCGCCCACCTGCCGAACGACAATCGTGCAGGACTGTTGGAGGCCTGTTACCCGTACGTAATGCTCCGGTGGGGCAGATCACTCAGGGTGGCGACAGATGGGCGAAGGTGCGTCCGCTATGTCCTTTTCAGGAGGTGAGCGACAGGCTCGCCGCTCACCGCCAGAAGACCGCGACAGCGGCGTTGGCCAGGGTCAATCCCACGATGGCGAGGAAGTGCCCACGGTTGACCTCGTCCCGCTTACGGGAGAAGAAGACCATTACGAAGATCAGCAGCGCGAACACCAGCTTCGTCACAAGCTTCGCCGGTGCCGGCTCGTCGCCGTCGCGCAGCGGGGCGGAGAGTCCGATGCCGGTGGCGAGCTGGATCACCGCACCCCAGAGCATCGCGGCGTTGATCCGGATCTTGCCGGTCAGGTATTGGGCGATCGCACCGCCGAGCAGCAGCGCGAAGCCGATCAGGTGGCCGTAGAGGAGGATGAGTCGAAGTGCTTCCACCCGACCCATCCTGCCCTATCAACGACGGTTCGTAGTAGAGGGCCTTCCGGTCAACCCTTCGTGCCGCCTGCGGTCAGGCCGGACACGAGGTGCTTCTGGGCGAAGAAGAAGACCAGCCCGGCCGGGACGGTGACCAGGACGGCGGCGGCCGTCAGGTACTCCCACTGCGGGTTGAACTGCGGCACGAACTGCTGGAGGCCGTACGCCAGGGTGAACTTGTTGTCGGTCTGGATGAACGCCGACGCGTACGCCACCTCGCCCCACGCGGTGAGGAAGGTGTAGAACGCGGTGACCGCCACCGCCGGGCGGGCCAACGGCAGCACCACCCGCCAGAAGGTGGCGAACGGCCCGCACCCGTCCAGCGCCGCCGCCTCGTCCAGCGAGGTCGGGATGGAGTCGAAGTAGCCCTTCAACATCCAGGCGCAGAACGGCACCGCGATGGTCAGGTACGCGACGATCAACGCGGGCATCGTGTTGATCAGCCCGAGTCGCGCCATGATCGTGTAGATCGGCACGATCAGGATCGCCACCGGGAACATCTGGGTGACCAGGAAGACCATCATCAGCGGCCGGCGACCCGGGAAGTTGAACCGGGACACCGCGTAGCCGGTGGTGGCCGACAGGAAGATGCCGATCCCCATGGTGAACGCCGCGACGATCACCGAGTTGAGGAACCACCGGGGGAAGTTGGTGCTGGTCAGCACGTAGCTGTAGTTGGCCAGCGTGGTGTCCCGGAACAGCGTCAGTTCGCTGCTCTGGATGGCGTACCCGGGCTTGAGCGACGACAGCAGCACCCAGGCGATCGGGCCGACCGCGATCAGCGAGGCCAGGATCAACGTGCCGTGCAGCAGGACCGACCTCGCCGGAGAACGGCGGCTGCGCGCCTGCGCGGGTCTGCGTGCCTGCGCCATCACCACACCTCGCCTTGCTTGCGCAGGGCCCGCCGGTAGAACACCGAGAACACCAGCAGGATCGACAGGATCAGTACGCCGTACGTGGAGGCGAGCGAGTAGTTGCGGATGCCCTCGAACGCCGCCCGGTAGGCACCGGTCACCAGGATCTCGCTCTGTCCCGCCGGCTGCCCCTCGGTCACCAGGAAGATGATCGGGAACATGTTGAACGTCCAGATGGTGCCGAGCAGCACCACGGTCATGCTGACCGGACGCAGGCCGGGCAGGGTGATGTTGACGAACCGCTGCCACGGCGTGGCGCCGTCGATCTCGGCCGCCTCGTACAGCTCGGACGGGATGGTCTGCATCCCGCCGAGCAACGCCACCATCATGAACGGCACGCCGAGCCAGATGTTGGTGACGATGGCGGTCAGCAGCGCCGTCCACCGGTCGGCGAACCAGGAGACCGGGTCGATCCCGACCGCCGAGAGCAGGGCGTTGGCCAGGCCGAAGCGTTCGTTGAAGATGAACTTCCAGGCGAAGGCGCTGACGAAGGCGGGCACCGCCCAGGGCAGCACCAGCAGCACCCGGTACATGCTGCGGCCCCACATCGGCCGGTTGAGCATGGTGGCCAGGCCGAGACCGAGGCCGAAGTGGCAGGCCACGCAGACGAACGTCCAGATCAGCGTGGTGCCGGTCCACTGCCAGAAGTCGCCGACCTGGCCGGTGAGGACGCGGACGTAGTTGTCGAGGCCGACGAACTCCCACTTGTTGGGGTTGTCCCGGCAGACCTCGCTGCCGGTGATCGACTTGGTGCAGATCTCGGCGACCTGGTTGGCCTCGGTGAGATCGGTGAAGGACAGCCAGATCCCGCGGAACAGCGGGTAGAAGATCAGCACCGCCAGGACGATCACGACGGGCAGCACCATCGCCCAGGCGTACCAGTGCTTGTCCCAACTGCGGCGCAGCCGGGACGTTCGAGCGGACCGGCCGGGCGGCGTCGTGGACGACGGCGCCGGGTCGGCTGTCACGGTGGTCATCAGCGCTCCCGAGGAGAAGTCCGGCAGGGCGCGCGACCGCGACGGCCACGCGACCCTGCCGGGTGCCGAAAGGTCACCGGCCGGAGCCGGCGCGGATGGTCAGAGCCCGTAGCCGGGCACGACCTCGGCCTTGTACTTCCGGGCCACGGTGTCCAGCGCGGCCTTCGGGTCCTTGTTCTGGATCAGGACCTCGGTGGCCATCTGGTCGAGCGGGCCGAAGAACTGACCGGCCTCGGGGATCCACGGGCGGCCCACACCGGCCTCCACGACCGGCTGGAACGCGGCGACGACCGGGTTGTTCTTCACCGCGTCGAGGGCGTACGCGGAGGTGCGGGTCGGCAGCAGACCGAGCTTCTCCGACAGGAACGCCTGAGACTCGGCGGAGCTCATGAACTTCACGAACGCGACGGCGGCGTCCACCTTCTCCTGCGGCATGCCGGACCAGATCACGTAGTTGTGGCCGCCGACCGGGCCACCGGCCCGCGCCGAACCGCCGGGCACCGGGGCGATGCCGAGGTTCTCCAGGCCGCCGAAGCCGGGGGCCGACGTGACGTTGTTGACCTCCCACGGGCCGTTGATGATCATGGCGACCTTCTTCTCCTTGAAGAGGGTCATCATGGTGCCGTAGGCGTCGTTGGCGGACGGCTTGGCAGCCGCACCGCTGGTGATCAGGTCCTTGGCGATCGTCAGCCCGGCCGCGTTCTGCTCCGAGTTGATGACGATCTTCTGGCTCGCGGGGTCGACCAGGTCGCCACCCTCGCCGTACATGAAGGGCAGCATGAAGTAGCCGGCCGGGTTGACGTACACGCCCTCGGCGTCGGTCTTCTCCTTGACCGCCTGCGCGGCGGTCTTCAGCTCCGCCCAGGTCTTCGGCGGCGCGGCGACGCCCGCCTGGCTGAACAGTTCCTTGTTGTACATCAGCGCCAGGCTGTCGGTGACCTGCGGGACGCCGTACGTCTTGCCGTCGAACCTGTTGGAGGCCAGCGGCGTCTCCAGGAAGTCGGACTCGTCGGCGAGCAGCTCGGAGCCGTCCAGCGCATAGAGGTAGCCCAGCGAGGCGAACTCCGGCACCCAGGCCACCTCGGCGCGGAGGATGTCCGGGGCGCCGCTCTTGGCCTGCGCGGCGGTCTTGAACTTGTTCTGCGCCTCACCGAACGGGACCGACTGGTAGTTGATCTTGACGTTCGGGTGCGTCTGGTTGAACTTGGCGATCAGTTCCTGGAACGCGGGGCCCTCGTTCTGCGGGTCCGAGGTGTCCCACCAGGTCAGCTCGGCGGTGAGGGAAGCGGGGTCGACGGTGGACTGTCCATCAGCCGCGTCGTCCTCGCCGCCGCAGGCGGCGACGGAGAGGGCGAGGGTGGCGGAGGCGAGTACGGCGATCCCCCTGGCTGTGCGACGCATGTTCGCTCCTAGATTCCTGCCGGGTGTCGGCGGGACATTAGCAAGAACTTTCGTAACTCGAAACCCCTTGCGAACATCACCGCAACAACCAAGCCTGATCCGCAACCCGACCACTCCACAACTGCGGCTTTACTGGCATTTCGCAACGGCCCGATCCATGCCGAACGGCGCACGGATCACGCTCTGCACACCGCAAATGCACCCACGGTCCCGGCGGCAGCCAGTGCGTGAGCGCGATTGCGGGGCCAACCGCCGTCCGCTGCCCGGTTCTGCAAGTTCTTGCCGAGCACTGCGCAAGAAGTTGAGGGTGAGCTACAGTGCGCCCATGCGCGCTCGCCTGTCCGACATAGCCCAGCAGGCCGACGTCAGCGAGGCCACGGTGTCGCGGGTGCTCAACGACCGACCCGGCGTGGCACCCGAGACCCGGCAGGCCGTCCTGACCGCCCTCGACGTGCTCGGCTACGAGCGCCCCGCCCGGCTCCGCAAGCGCAGCGCCGGCCTGGTCGGCCTGGTGGTGCCGGAGTTGGACAACCCGATCTTCCCGGCCTTCGCCCAGATCATCGAGTCGGCGCTGGCCCCGACCGGGTTCACCCCGGTGCTCTGCACCCAGACCCCCGGTGGCGTCCGCGAGGACGAGTACGTGGAGATGCTGCTCGACCGGCAGGTCTCCGGGATCGTCTTCGTCTCGGGGCTGCACGCCGACACCGCCGCCGACCACGACCGGTACCGCACCCTGATCGCCCGGCCACTGCCGATCGTCATGATCAACGGGTACGCCCCCGGCATCCCGGCGCCCTTCGTCTCCTGCGACGACCGCGAGGCCGCGGAGTTGGCCGTGTCGCACCTGGGCGCCCTCGGCCACCGGCGGATCGGCCTGATCACCGGGCCGGACCGGTTCGTGCCGGTGCAGCGCAAGGTCAGCGGGTACAAGACCGCGATGAGCCGGCTCGTGCAACTCGACGACGACGAGCTGAGCGAGCTGACCGAACTCTCCCTGTTCGGCGTGGAGGGCGGCGAGGTCGCCGCCGGCCGCCTGATCGAGCGCGGCGCCACCGGGATCGTCTGCGGCTCGGACCTGATGGCACTCGGTGCGATCCGGGCCGCCCGGCAACGCGGCCTGTCCGTGCCGGAGGACCTGTCCGTGGTCGGCTACGACGACTCGCCGCTGATGGCCTTCACCGACCCGCCACTGACCACGATGCGCCAGCCGGTGGCCGCGATGGCGGTCGCCGCGGTCCGGGCCCTGGTCGACGAGATCAACGGCCACGCCGCCCCACACTCGGAGTACCTGTTCCGTCCCGAGTTGGTGGTCCGTGGCTCGACCGCGGTGGCCCGCCGGGGCGACGGCGACCCGCAGCACGGCCCCGGTCGGCGGCCAGCGTCACCGGCGCTGTCGGTCCCGGCGTGACGCCGGACACCTGACACCCCCTTCCATCCGTGAGGCCGGGCCGACTCCGGCCCGGCCACCTCCGTCGGCGGCGCACATCCGGCACTTCCCTTGCGCAAGAAATGCTTGACTCTTGCAGCACTGGCGCGGCATCCTGCTCAGACACCCGCGCCATCTCGCCCATGCCCGGGTGCCGCCGTCCCGCGCCACAGAACGGGGAACACCCGATGACCGTCAGCCCTCCGTCGCCGCTGACCCCCGACGCCGACTGGTGGCGGTCCGCCGTCGTCTACCAGGTCTACGTCCGCAGCTTCGCCGACTCCGACGGCGACGGCATCGGCGACCTCCAGGGCATCCGCGAACGCCTGCCCTACCTGCGTGACCTCGGCGTGGACGCGCTCTGGCTGACCCCCTTCTACACCTCACCGATGGTCGACGGCGGCTACGACGTGGCCGACTACCGCGACGTCGACCCGATGTTCGGCACCCTGGGCGACTTCGAAGCGATGATCACCGACGCGCACGCGCTCGGGCTGCGGATCATCGTGGACCTGGTGCCGAACCACACCTCCGACCGGCACCCGTGGTTCCAGGCCGCGCTGGCCGCCGCCCCCGGCTCGGCACAGCGGGCGCGGTACCTCTTCGCCGACGGCAGGGGCGAGCACGGTGAGCAGCCCCCGAACGACTGGGAGAGCATCTTCGGCGGCCCGGCCTGGACCCGGATCCCCGACGGCCAGTGGTACCTGCACCTGTTCGACCCGGCCCAGCCCGACCTGAACTGGCGCCACCGGGAGGTGCGCGCCGAGTTCGAGGACGTCCTGCGGTTCTGGCTGGACCGTGGCGTCGACGGATTCCGCATCGACGTGGCCCACGGCATGATCAAGGCGGAGGGGTTGCCGGACGTCGGCTTCAGCTCGATGACCACCGGCCGCCGCCAGTCGGAACTGCTCGGCAAGGGCCGCCTGCCCTACTTCGACCAGGACGAGGTGCACGACATCTACCGCGCCTGGCGTCCCATCCTGGACAGCTACCCCGGTGACCGGATGGCGGTGGCCGAGGCGTGGGCGGAGACCCCGCAGCGCCTGGCCCGCTACATCGGCCCGGACGAGCTGCACCAGGCGTTCAGCTTCGACTTCCTCGACGCCACCTGGTCGGCCGACTCGTTCCGCAAGGTGATCGACACCGCGCTGGGCGAGTCCACCATCGTCGGCGCCCCCACCACCTGGGTGCTCTCCAACCACGACCGGCAACGGCACGTCACCCGGTACGGCGACGGGGAGGTCGGGCTGCGCCGAGCCCGCGCCGCCGCGCTGCTGATGCTCGCCCTGCCCGGCTGCGCCTACCTCTACCAGGGTGAGGAACTGGGGCTGCCCGAGGTCCTCGACCTGCCCGACGAGCTGCGTCAGGATCCGGCCTTCCTGCGTACCGGGGAGAGCCGGGACGGCTGCCGGGTGCCGATCCCGTGGAGCGGCGACCTGGCGCCGTACGGCTTCGGACCGGCCGGCAGCGCGCTGAGCTGGCTACCGGCCCCGGCGACCTGGCAGGCCCTCTCGGTCGCCGCCCAGACCGGCGTGCCCGACTCGACGCTGGAGCTGTACCGGACCGCGCTGCGGATCCGGCACACCCACCCGGCGTTGGCCGGCGTCGGCGGCATCACCTGGCGTCAGACCGGCCCGGACGTGCTCGCGTTCCACCGGGAGGCCGACGCCACGGTGCTGACCTGCGTGGTGAACACCGGGGACGCACCGGTCCTGATCGACGGGTACGGCACCCCGCTGGTGTCCAGCGCGCCGCTCACCGAACGCGACGGCGGCCACCTGCTCCCCGGTGACACGGCGGCCTGGTTCGAACGGCGCTGACCGGGGTATCACCTCCACGACCCGGTCCCCTCCGGATTGACCGGGACGACTACCCCTTGTGGTGGGGGTGCGGTGCCGGCACCGGTGCCCGGACGACGGCGTTCGGGCACCGGTGCCGGGTGGTGTTCAGCCCCCGGGCAGCCGCGTCGCGATCCGGGCGAACCCGGCCCGCAGCTCGGCCTCGTCCGGCACCGGAAACGGCCCGCTCGCGTCCTCCCGCTCGGCCGCCGCCATCTCCTCCTCGTCGACCAGATCCTCGTAGTCGCCGTACAGGTCGGCCTCGTCCACCCGGACCGTCTCGTCGGTCGCGGCGAGCTGCGCGGCGGCGATCTCCCCACGGATCTGCGCCACGTTCACCGCCGGCACCAGCGGCTCCACCACCGCCATCAACTGCTCCTCGGCGACCACCGCCTCGGCCAGCGCCAGCGCGTGCGGTCGCTCGTACGGCCCGCAGACCACCGGCTCCCACTCGTCGGCGTCGCCGAGCGGCCCGAACGTGATGATCCACGGCAGGTCGAGCAGCGGTGAATCGCTCGGCAGGTCCAACGTCACGAGTGCCCCCACGGGCCCATCATCGTCGGTGCCCGTGCAGGCCGGGGCGGGTTCCTCACATCAGGTCAGCCGGCCCCGCCCGGGGTACCGGGATCGCTCTCCACGTCCAGGTCGACCGGTCGGAGGCGGCTGGCCAGGTCGACCACCTGGCCGCGTCGGCTGGTCGCGGCCAGCGCGGCACCGAAGAGCACCAACTGGTTGAGCAGGTAGAGATAGACCAACAGACCCACGGCGGTGGCCACCACCGTGTACGCCGGGTTGTGCTCCACCCGCCCCACCCAGAACCGCCCGACCGTGTTGAGCAGCGTGATGCCGACCGCGACGAGCAGCACCACCGGCCGCAGCCGGGCCCGACTCATCCGCAGCCGGGGCACCGCCACCAGCAGCAGCGTCGCCAGCACCGCGTTCACCACCACGCTGAGCACCGCGCTGACCGCCGTCAACGCAAGCGAGCCGGTGCTGCGCAGCAGGAACCGCAGCAGCGTCTCCAGCGCGTCGACCGCCGCCACCGAGACCCCGAGCAGCACGAAGACCACGAGCAGGACGCCGAGGTCGACCAGACGGCGCACGATCAGGTTGCCGGGATGCTGGTCCAGCCCGTGGATCAGGCGCTGCGAGGAGCGGATCGCCTCCACCCAGCCGATCCCGGTCAGGACCAGGATCAGCAGACCCACCACGCCGACCGTGCCGCTGCTCTCGGCCACCTGCGCCGGATCGAGGAACGGCAGATTCTCCCGGAGGAACTCCTCCGCCCCGGCGCGTACCTCGTCGTTCTCGTCCAGGATCGCGCCGAAGGCCGCGTACGACACCAGGGCGAGCGCGAAGACCGCGAAGAACCCGTAGTAGGCGATCGCGGCGGCCAGCCGCCCGCCGTGCAGGTCGGTGTAGCGCACCCCGGCCCGCCACAGGTGCCCGAAGGCCGGGGAGCGGTGCCGGGCGGTCCGCAGTCCCCGGTCGACGCCCGCCTCGACCCGCCCCAGCAGGTTCACCGGTCAGCCGCCCAGCCGGAAGTCCCGGCGGGGCTGCCACCGGGTCTGCCCGCTGTGCGAGAACAGGGTGAATCCCTCGACCTCGAACATCGCGGAGAAGTCGGCCAGGTCCTCGTACGCCCGGTCGAGGGCCTCCGGTGCCACGTCCTGCGCCACCGTCACGTGTGGATGGTAGGGAAAACGCAGCTCACGGCGTAGCTGTGGGGCCGAGTTGATCGCGGCGGCGAGCAGTTCGCACTCGCTGATGCCGGCCGCCACCGTCACGAAGACCACCTGTGTCACCGGCCGGAAGGTGCCGGTGCCCCGCAGGTGCAGGGTGAACGGCAGGTGCGCGGCGGCGACCCGGTCCAGGTGCCGCTCCACCTCGGGCAGCGCGGACACCGGGATCTCGGTCGGACCGAGCAGGGTGACGTGGGCCGGCACCGTGTTCCGGTCGCCGGAGGCCAGTCGGCGCCGGGTCAGCTCGCCGCCCCACGGCTCGGGGATGTCGACGGCGATGCCGATCTGGACGATGTCACCGGTCGGGGGGACACCGCTGCCCTGATCCACGCCTCGCGTCACCTCTGCGGCCACCGACTGCTCGCCCTCGCGCAGGCGACTACTCGCCGCGCACCGGCGGGAAGAAGCCCACCCGCTCGTACGCGGTCCGCAGCGTGGGTGCCGCCACCGACCGGGCCTTCTCCGCGCCGGCCGCGAGGAGCTTGTCGAGCTGGGCCGGGTCGTCGAGGTACGCGCGGGTGCGCTGCTGGATCGGGGTGACGAACTCCCGCACCACCTCGGCGAGGTCCTTCTTGAGGTCGCCGTAGCCCTTGCCGGCGTACGCGGCGACCAGGTCGTCGATGCCGCGCCCGCTCAGCGCGGAGTAGATGGTGAGCAGGTTGGAGACGCCCGGCTTGGTCTCGGCGTCGAAGACGATGTCCCGTCCGGTGTCGGTGACCGCCGAGCGGATCTTCTTGGCCGAGCGGGCCGGATCCTCCAGCAGGTCGACGATGCCGCCCGGGGACGACGAGGACTTCGACATCTTGGCCGTCGGGTCCTGCAAGTCGGTGATCTTGGCGGTCTCCTTCACGATGTGCGGCGCGGGCACGGTGAAGGTCTTGCCGAACAGCGAGTTGAACCGCTGCGCCAGGTCACGGGAGAGCTCCAGGTGCTGGCGCTGGTCCTCGCCGACCGGCACGGCGTGCGCCTGGTAGAGCAGGATGTCCGCGGCCTGCAGGATCGGGTACGTGAACAGCCCGACGCTGGCGCGCTCGTTGCCCTGCTTCTGGGACTTGTCCTTGAACTGGGTCATCCGGCTGGCCTCACCGAAACCGGTGATGCAGCCCAGCACCCAGGCCAACTGCGCGTGCTCGGGCACCTGCGACTGCACGAACAGGGTGCAGCGTTCCGGGTCCAGCCCGACGGCGAGCAGTTGCGCGGCGGCCGTCCGGGACCGCTGGAGCAGGATCTTCGGCTCGTGCCCCGCCGTGATCGCGTGCTGGTCGACCACGCAGTAGAAGGCGTCGTGCGACTCCTGCAACGCCACCCAGTGCCGGACCGCGCCCAGGTAGTTGCCGAGGTGGAACGAGTCGGCCGTCGGCTGGATGCCGGAGAAGACGCGAGGTCGGGCGGGAACGTCGGACATGCCGCCGATTCTGTCAGCAACACCCGGCGTCCGTCATGACGGGCCGGCAGGTCGCGCCTGCTCGACGACGCCGCCCGGATCGCGGCGCTGTTCGGGCAGGCGGGCGACGGTGACCGCGAGCCGGGCCACCCGGCGGCCCTCCAGGGTGAGCACCCGCAGCAGCCAGCCGCCGGAGGTGGCGGGATCCTCACCCGCCCCGGGCACCGGGATCTCGTCGCCCGGTCCGGGCAACCGGCCGAGCGCCGCCATCACGAAACCACCCACCGTCTCGTACGGGCCGTGCGGCAGGTGCACGCCGGTACGCTCGGCGAAGTCGGTCAGGTTGAGCCGGCCGTCGACCACCGTGGGCAGGCCGGCGAGCCCCGGTATGGGCGTGTCGGCGCACTCGTCGTGGATCTCGCCGACCAACTCCTCGATCAGGTCCTCGCAGGTGACGATGCCGGCGGTGCCGCCGTACTCGTCGATCACCACCGCCAGGTGGTGCCCCTCCCGCCGCATCTCGGTCAACGCGGCCAGCACCCGCTTGCTGGCCGGCAGCCGCTTGACCTCCCGGGCCAGGTCGCCGACGGTGGTGCCCGGGTCGCGGTCCGGATGCAGCAGCACGTCACGCAGGTGCACCACACCGACCACGTCGTCGTGGGTGCCGTCGACCACCGGGTAGCGGGTGTGTGTACCGGCGCGGACCAGCGGTTCCGCCTCGGTGACGGTCAGCGCCGCGGAGAGGAACACCACCTCGGTGCGGGGCATCATCACCTCGCGGACCAGGCTGGCACCGGCCACCAGCACCTCGTCGATGATGCGGCGGCCGACCGGGTCGAGCACGGTGTTCGCGGCGACCAGATCCCGCAGCTCGGCTTCGCTGATCCGCTCCCGCCCGGCGGCCGGCCCGGTGCCGAGCAGGTCGGTGACGAGCCGCAGGGTGCCGTCGGCGGCCCGCACCACCACCCGGGCGACGGCTCTGGCCACCGGCCCGGGCTGGCGGCGGGACCGCTGTACGCCCCGTCGCCTGGGTCCGCGCCGACGCGCTGCCCGCATGACAAGGATCGTAGTCAGCGGGGGGCGGCATCGCCGTGTTCGACTCTGTTAAGAAATGGTCGGTCGTGGTGGAGTTGTAGGGTGACCCCCACAGGTCCAGGTAGGAGGAGAGCGACGTGAAACTGCTCGTCACCGGCGGCGCCGGCTTCATCGGGAGCGTGGTGACCCGGATGCTGCTCGACGCCGGACACGACGTGGTGGTCCTGGACGACCTGTGCACCGGCCACCGGGAGGCGCTCGCGCCCGACGCCACCCACGTCGAGGCCGGCATCCACGACGCGGCCCGGGTGCTCACGCCGCAGGCCGGATTCGACGGCGTGCTGCACTTCGCCGCCCTGATCGCCGCCGGGGAGTCGATGACCGCCCCGGAGAAGTACTGGCACACCAACACCGTCGGGTCGCTGGCGCTGATCGACGCCGCCCGTGCCGCCGGCGTACCCCGGATGGTCTTCTCCTCCACCGCCGCCGTCTACGGCAACCCGACCGAGCTGCCCATCCCGGAGACCGCCGTCAAGGCCCCGACCAACACGTACGGCGCGACCAAGCTCGCCGTCGACATGGCGCTCACCTCCGAGGCCATCGGGCACGGCCTGGCCGCCGTCTCGCTGCGCTACTTCAACGTCGCCGGGGCCTACCTCGACGGCGACACCGCCCTCGGCGAACGACACGACCCGGAGACCCACCTCATCCCCATCGCGCTGGAGGTGGCCGCCGACCGGCGGGAGAAGCTGCAACTCTTCGGCGACGACTACCCCACCGCCGACGGCACCTGCGTCCGCGACTACATCCACGTCGCCGACCTGGCCCGCGCCCACCTGCTCGCCCTCGACGCGGCCACCCCCGGACGACACCGGATCTACAACCTCGGCAACGGCAACGGCTTCACCAACCGGCAGGTCGCCGAGGTGGTCCGCGAGGTCACCGGCCACCCGGTGCCGGTGGAGGTGGCGCCGCGCCGCGAGGGCGACCCGGCCGAACTGGTCGCCTCCGCCGCCCTGGCCCGCGCCGAACTGGGCTGGGAGCCGCGCAAACCGACCCTGCACGACATGGTCTCCGACGCCTGGGCCTTCTACCGCGCGCACGTGCCGGCACGGTCGTGACCGACGTCGCCGCCCGCGCCGAGGCCGGCTTCCGGCAGGTGTACGCCGAGCCACCCGCCGGCCGCTGGGCGGCTCCCGGCCGGGTCAACCTGATCGGCGAGCACACCGACTACAACGACGGCTTCGTGCTGCCGTTCGCGCTGCCGCTGCGCACCGTCGTCGCCGCCGCGCCCCGACCGACCGACGACTGGACGGTCTGGTCCGAACTGACCGGCGAGACGGTCCACTTCGGCGCCGACGAGGTGGCCGCCCCGGGCCGGGTCACCGGCTGGGCGGCGTACGTGGCCGGGGTGGTGTGGGCGCTGCGCGAGGCCGGTCACCCGGCACCCGGCGCCCGGCTGGCCGTCGCCTCCGACGTGCCCCTCGGCGCCGGCCTGTCCTCCTCGGCCGCGCTGGAGGCCGCCGTGCTCACCGCGCTGGTCGACCTCGGCGGGCTGGACCTGCCCGCCGCCCACCAGCCCCGGCTGGCGCAGCGCGCCGAGAACCACTACGTCGGCGCGCCCACCGGGATCATGGACCAGTCGGCCGCGATCCGCTGCCGGTCCGGCCACGCGCTGTTCCTCGACTGCCGCACCGAGCACGTGGAGCACATCCCCTTCGAACTGGACCGCGACGGGCTGGCGATCCTGGTGATCGACAGCCGCGCCCCACACCGGCACGCCGACGGCGAGTACGCGTCCCGCCGCGCCACCTGCGAGAAGGCCGCGACCCTGCTCGGGGTCCCGGCGTTGCGGGACGTACCCGCCGACGCTCTCGACGACGCGCTGGCCCGGCTGCCGGACGACGAGACCCGCCGCCGGACCCGACACGTGGTCACCGAGAACCAGCGGGTACGCGACACCGTCGCCCTGCTGCGGGCCGGGGAGATCCGGCGGATCGGCCCCCTGCTCACCGCCTCGCACGCCTCCATGCGCGACGACTTCGCCATCACCGTCCCGGAGGTCGACACCGCCGTCGACACGGCGCTCACCGCCGGGGCGATCGGCGCACGGATGACCGGCGGCGGCTTCGGCGGCTGCGTCCTGGCCCTGGTCGAGGCGGACCGGGCCGTCGAGGTGGGCGACGCCGTCAGCGCGGCCTACGCCGCCCGGGGCTACGCCACCCCCACCCGGTTCACCGCGCTACCGGCCGCCGGCGCGACCCGCCTCTCCTGACCCGCCCCGCCTGACGCGCTGACCCCACTTGCTCTTGCTCCCCGCCCCGCACACGCCCGCATCGCGGTCCCACTCGCGCCGCAAATCGCTCCGTGATCACGCTCGATCCTGGATCGAGCATGACCTAGCGACGAGTCCCCGCACCTTGGGCCATCGGGTGAGGGTGACGGGGCGTACTGGGGGCGGGTCCGCCCGTGCGCTCAGCCGGCCTCCACGATCATGGCGGCGCCGACGGTGCGGTTGGTGGTCTCGTCGATGATGACGAAACCGCCGGTGGTCCGGTTACGGCGGTACTCGTCGGCCAGCAGCGGCACGGTGGTCCGCAGCCGTACCCGGCCGATCTCGTTGAGCCGAAGCTCGGTCGCCGCCTCGTCGCGGTGCAGCGAGTTGATGTCCAGGCGGTAGTGCAGGCCACGTACGATCGCCCGCGCCGACCGGGTGGTGTGCTTGATGGCGTACTTGCCGCCGACCTGCAACGGACGGCTCTCGTCCATCCAGCAGATCATCGCCTCGATGTCCTGCGCCACCGCCGGGGCGTTGTTCGGGCGGCAGATCATGTCGCCCCGCGAGATGTCGATCTCGTCGGTCAGTCGTACCGTCACCGACATCGGCGGGAACGCCTCCGCCACCGGCCCGTCGGCGGTCTCCACCGACGCGATCCGGCTGGTGAAACCGGACGGCAGCACCATCACCTCGTCACCCGGCTTGAGCACCCCCGAGGCGACCTGACCGGCGTAGCCACGGTAGTCGGTGACCACCGTCGACTGCGGCCGGATCACGTACTGCACCGGGAACCGGACGTCGACCAGGTTCCGGTCGCTGGCGATGTGCACCCGCTCCAGGTGGTGCAGCAGCGCCGGGCCTTCGTACCAGGGCATGCTCTCCGAGCGGGTGACGATGTTGTCGCCCTTCAACGCGGAGATCGGCACCACGGTCAGGTCCGGCACGTCCAGCTTCGCCGCGAACGCGGTGAACTCGTCGGCAATCCGGTCGAAGACCTCCTGCGAGTAGTCCACGAGGTCCATCTTGTTGACGCAGAGCACCAGGTGCGGCACCCGCAGCAGCGAGCAGAGGAAGGCGTGCCGGCGGGACTGCTCGACCAGGCCCTTACGGGCGTCCACCAGGATCAGCGCCAGATCGGCGGTGGACGCCCCGGTGACCATGTTCCGGGTGTACTGGATGTGCCCCGGGGTGTCGGCGATGATGAACTTGCGCCGGGGCGTGGCGAAGTAGCGGTAGGCCACGTCGATGGTGATGCCCTGCTCCCGCTCGGCGCGCAGGCCGTCGGTGAGCAACGCCAGGTTCGTGTACTCGTCGCCCCGGGCCGCGCTGACCGCCTCCACCGCGGCCAACTGGTCGGTGAACAGCGACTTCGTGTCGTACAGCAACCGGCCGATCAGGGTCGACTTGCCGTCGTCGACACTGCCGGCGGTGGCGAAACGCAGCAGATCCATCGGTCGGGCCTCCGACCCGACGGTCCGGCCCTCGGCGTCGCCCGGCGCGAGCGTCTCGGTGGTCATCAGAAGTAGCCCTCCCGCTTGCGGTCCTCCATCGCGGCCTCGCTGACCCGGTCGTCACCGCGGGTCGCCCCGCGCTCGGTGATCCGGGTCGCGGCGACCTCCTCGATGACCTTCTCGACCGTGTCCGCGTCCGAGCTCACCGCCGCCGTGCAGGAGGCGTCGCCGACGGTGCGGTAGCGCACCTGGGCCTTGAACCGCTCCTCCCCCGCCCGCGCGGGCAGGAACTCGTTGACCGCGTAGAGCATCCCGTCGCGCTCGACCACCTCGCGCTCGTGCGCGTAGTAGATCGACGGCAGCTCGATCCGCTCCCGGGCGATGTAGTGCCACACGTCCAACTCGGTCCAGTTGGACAGCGGGAACACCCGGATCGACTCACCCGGGTGGTGCCGGCCGTTGTAGAGCGACCACAGCTCCGGCCGCTGGTTCTTCGGGTCCCACTGGCCGAACTCGTCGCGGAAGCTGAACACCCGCTCCTTGGCGCGGGCCTTCTCCTCGTCCCGCCGGGCCCCGCCGAAGAGGGCGTCGAACCGGTGCTTCTCCACCGCTTCCAGCAGCACCGGCGTCTGGATGCGGTTGCGCATCCCGTCCGCCGACTCGCGGACCAACCCGCTGGCCAGCGCCTCCGGCACACTGGCCACCACGAGTTGCAGGTGCAGCTCGGCGACCCGCCGGTCCCGGTACTCCAGCACCTCGGGGAAGTTGTGGCCGGTGTCGACGTGCATCACCGGAAAGGGGATCTGGGCCGGAGCGAACGCCTTCTGCGCCAGGCGCAGCATCACGATCGAATCCTTGCCACCGGAGAACAGCAGGACCGGCCGCTCCATCTCGGCGACCACCTCGCGCATCACGAAGATGCTCTCCGCCTCCAACGCGTCGAGATGCGTCACCTGGTAGGCAGCGGTGGCGGTCATGACACCGGCTCGATTCGCTCGGTCATCCGATTTCCAGACCTTTCCGGTCGGGGATGTCAGAAAGTAGCGCCAGGCTACCCGCTATGCCGGTGCAACGCTGCAAGTAACCGGCTGGCGAGATCCGCACGGCACACCAGCAGGTCAGGCAGACGCGGGTCGGCCTCGTTGTATTTCAGCGCAGAACCGTCGATCCGGGAAGCATGCAGTCCGGTGGCCGTCGCCACAGCCACCGGCGCCGCCGAGTCCCACTCGTACTGGCCCCCGGCGTGGATGTAGGCGTCCACCTCGCCGGTCACCACCGCGGCGATCTTCGCGCCGGCCGACCCCATCGGCACCAACTCCGCCCCGACCTCCTCGGCGAGGTCGGTCAGGAACACCGGCGGCCGACTCCGGCTGGCCGCCAGACGCAGCCTCCGGTGCGCACCCCCGGGCCCCTCCGCCGGGTACGTCGGCGGCACATCGGTGGCCAGCACCTGCTGCTGTGCCGGCAACCCGACAGCACCCGCCACCAGACCGTGCGAGGTCGACGCGTCCCGCGCCCAGAGCGCCACGTGCACCGCCCAGTCCGCGCGCCCCTCCTCGCTGAACTCGCGGGTCCCGTCCAACGGGTCGATGATCCACACCCGCTCGGCGGTCAGCCGGGAGATCGACGCCTCGTTCACCTCGGCCGTCCACGCCAGCCGGGAACCCTCGTCCTCCTCGGAGAGCACCGCGTCGTCGGGACGCCACTTCGCCAGCTCGGTCCGGATCAGGTCGTGCGAGACCTTGTCCCCCGCCGCCTTCAACGCACCGGCGTCGGTGAACCCCGTCTCCGCCCGCAGACGCAGCAACGCCTGCCCGGCACGGCCCGCCAACCACCGCGCGAACGCACCGTCGGCCACCGGCGGACCGCTCATGCTCTGCACTCCCGTCGTCACAGCCGTACCTCACGCACCGTGATAGAGGTTCTGCGTCGGTTCGACGCCTCGGATGACCACGGATTCCACCACGTCCGCCGCCCGATCCACCAGGAAGTCCAACTCCTTGCGCTCCACCGCGCCGAAATCCGACAGCACGTAGTCCGCCGGATCCTGCCGCCCCGGCGGCCGCCCGATGCCGAACCGCACCCGTACGTAGTCCCTCGTGCCCAGCGACTTCGACATCGAACGCAGACCGTTGTGCCCGCCCTCGCCGCCCCCGCACTTCACCCGCACCTGGCCGTACGCGATGTCCAACTCGTCGTGCACCGCGATCACCTGCCCCGGCGGCACCTTGTGGAACTGGGCCAGACCGGCCACCGGCCCACCCGAGAGGTTCATGTACGTCAGCGGCTTGACCAGCACCACCTTCGGACCGCCCAGCCCGAGGCGTCCCTCGACGACCTCCGCCACCGCCCGCTTGTGCCGACCGAACCGGCCGCCCAGCCGACCCGCCAACAGGTCGGCGACCAGGAAACCGACGTTGTGCCGGTTGCCCGCGTACTCCCGGCCCGGATTGCCCAGACCGACCACCAGCCAGGGCCCGGTCTCGTCCGTCACCGCCCGCCCCTTCCTTCGTCCCGGCGGACCGCCACCCGGCGGCCGTCCCCGATACGTCGACAGGCGCCCCCGAAGCACGGGGACGCCTGTCGCACAGCCTGCGGACCGATCAGGCCTCGGTCTTGGCCTCGGCGGTCTCCTCGCCGGCCGGCTCGGCAGCCTCGGCGGTCTCCTCGCCGACACCCGCCTCGGCCTCGGCCTCCGCCGTCTCGACCTCGGGCAGCGTCGCCTCGAGCTGCTCGGCGGTCGGCGCCGCGGTCACCGTGGCGACCGTCATCTCCGGGTCGGCGGCCAGCTCGACGCCCGACGGGAGCTGCACGTCGGCGGCGGTGACCTGGGAACCGGCCTCGGCACCCTCGATCGACGCCTCCAGGTGGTCCGGCACCTTGGTGGCGTCGGCAGTCACCGAGAGGGTGTCGTGGTCGTGCACGATCAGCGTGTCCCGCGCCGCCTCACCGGTCAGCTGCACCGGCACGTCCACGGTGACCTTCTCGCCCCGACGCACCAGCAGCAGGTCGACGTGCTCGAAGGTGTCCTTGATCGGGTCCCGCTGGATCGCCTTCGGCAGCGCCAGCGCCTGCGTGCCGTCGCTGATGTCGAGCGCCAGGAGCTGGTTGGCGCCACCGTTACGGATGGCCGCCGCGAACTCGCGGGCCGGGAGCGCGATGTGCTTGGGCTTCTCGCCATGGCCGTACAGCACGGCGGGCACCTTGCCGGCCCGGCGGGTACGACGGGCACCACCCTTGCCGAACTCGGTGCGGGGCTCGGCGCTGATCTTTACCTCGGACACGGGGAAACTCCTGATGCTTCGCTGCGGCAGCTTGTCGTCTGGCGGTGCTGGGCGGGGGGCTCGCAGGGGCTCATGCGTCAGAACGACTGCCCGGAGCACCGCGTCGATCACGGTGCCTCCGTGCGGCGCTTTTCAGCGGCCCGCAGGGCACCCTCGCCGTGGCAACCGCACCAGTCTACCCGAGCGGATTCTCGGAGTTTCGGCAGTCCCCGCCGCACCCCGTCAGACCGCCCGCCATCACGGCGAGCGGCGCTCACCGCGCCCTCGGGCGGGCCGGTCCGAGCGACCGACCCGCCCGCACCACGTCAGCTCAGGCCACCGAACAGGGTGGTCACCGACCCGTCGTCGAACACCTCACGGATCGCCCGGGCCAGCAGCGGCGCGATCGAGAGCACGGTGATCTTGTCGAGCTGCTTCTCCGGCGGCAACGGCAGCGTGTTGGTCACCACGACCTCGCTGATCGGGCTGTTCTTCAACCGCTCGGTCGCCGGGTCCGAGAGCAGCGCGTGGGTGGACGCCACGATCACGTCCGCCGCGCCGGACTCCTTGAGGATGTCCGCCGCCTTGCAGATCGTGCCGCCCGTGTCGATCATGTCGTCGACGATCAGGCAGACCCGACCCTCGACCTCACCGACCACCCGGTTCGCCACCACCTGGTTCGGCTTCAGCGGATCCCGCGTCTTGTGGATGAACGCCAGCGGGCACCCGCCCAACCGGTCGGTCCACCGCTCCGCCACCCGCACCCGACCCGAGTCCGGCGCGACCACGGTCATCGGCCGGCCCGCGTACTTGCGCTCCACGTACTCGGCCAGGATGTCCATCGCGAACAGGTGATCCACCGGACCGTCGAAGAAGCCCTGGATCTGCGCCGTGTGCAGGTCCACGGTGAGGATCCGGTTCGCCCCCGCCGTCTTCAACAGGTCGGCCACCAGCCGCGCCGAGATCGGCTCCCGACCCCGGTGCTTCTTGTCCTGCCGCGAGTACGGATAGAACGGCAGCACGACCGTGATCCGCTTCGCCGACCCGCGCTTCAACGCGTCGACCATGATCAGGGTCTCCATGACCCACGTGTTCACCCCGTGCGTGACGGACTGCACCACGAAGGCGTCCGACCCCCGCACCGAGTCCTTGAATCGTACGAAGATCTCGCCGTTGGCGAACTCGTACGCGTCGGCCGGCGTCGGCGCGACGCCGAGCACCTCACCAATCTCCCTGGCCAGCTCCGGAAACCCACGTCCGGAAAAGAGCATCAGGCTCTTGCGGTTTTCGGCGACGATGCTGCCCATGGGCCCGTCTGCTCCCGTTTTGGTCGGTGGTACCCGGCCACGGTGGTGGTCGGCCGGGGACTAATCGGTTGCAGTATCTCCCGCCCCGGACGCACCGCCCACCGACTCGGCGGCGCCGTGGATTGCCTCACCTTCACTTGCGGCCGAGGTCACACCCGGAGCACCCTGCAAGGCCCGCTCGGCCGCCGCCGCCGACGCCGTACCCGGCCGCCGACGGGTCACCCACCCCTCGACGTTGCGCTGCGGCGCACGCGTCACACCAAGATCCCCCGGCGGTACGTCCTTGCTGATCGCGCTGCCCGCCGCCACGTACGCGCCGGCGCCCACCTCGACCGGGGCGATCAGACTGGTGTCACAGCCCACGAAAGCCGCCTCACCGACCACGGTGCGGTGCTTGTTCACCCCGTCGTAGTTGACGAAGATCGTCGCCGCGCCGATGTTGGCCCGCGCCCCGATCGTCGCGTCACCCACGTACGACAGGTGCGGCACCTTCGCGCCCGCACCCACCTCGGAGTTCTTCACCTCGACGAACGTGCCCACCTTCGACTTCTCGGCCAGCCGCGCCGCCGGCCGCAGGTACGCGTACGGCCCCACGCTCGCGCCCGCGCCCACCTCGGCACCGACCGCGTGGCTACGCAGCACCGTCGCGCCCGGCCCGACCACCGTGTCGACCAACGTCACGTCCGGCCCGACCACCGCACCCGCGCCGACCACCGAACCGCCGCGCAACTGGGTGTTCTGGTCCACCACCGCGTCGCGGTCCAGGGCCACCGTCACGTCGATCCACGTCGTCTCCGGGTCCAGCAGACTCACCCCGGTACGCATCCAACGCTCGTTGACCCGGTCCCGCAGCAACCGCCGCAGCGCCGCCAGCTCCACCCGGTCGTTGCAGCCGAGCGTCTCGGTGTGGTCACCGGCCACGTGCACCCCCACCGGCTCACCGGCCGACACCAGCAGCTTGAAGACGTCGGTGAGGTACTCCTCGCCCTGGTCGTTGTCGGTGGAGAGCTTGCCGAGCACGTCCCGCAGCCGTACCGCGTCGAAGGCGTAGATGCCGGCGTTGATCTCCCGGACGTCGAGCTGCGCCGGGGTGGCGTCGCGCTGCTCGACGATCTGCTCCAACCGGCCGTCGGCGTCGCGCACGATCCGCCCCAGCCCGGCGGGGTCCGAAACCTCGGCGGCCAGCACCGTCGCCGCCGCCCGCTCGCCCTCGTGCGCCGCGACCAGCCCGGCCACCGTCTCCGGCCGCAGCAGCGGCACGTCACCGTTGAGGACCACCACCGTGCCGGACGCCTCCGGCGCGGCCTCCAACGCGATCCGGACCGCGTGCCCGGTACCGAGCTGCTCGGCCTGCAACACCGGGACGGCTCCCGGCGCGGCCTCGGCCAGATGCGCGCGGACCTGGTCCGCGCCGTGCCCGACCACCACCATGGTCCGCTCCGCCGCCAGCGGCTGCGCCGCGTTCAGGACGTGCCCGAGCAGCGTCCGGCCGAGCAGCGGGTGCAACACCTTGGGCAACGCGGACTTCATCCGCTTGCCCTCCCCGGCGGCGAGGACGACGACGGTACGGGGGTGGGGCTCGGACACGAGGTGGCTCCCGTCGGAACGCGGACAGTCTCGCGGCCATGCTAACCAGACGTCAGCCACAGATCAGGCGAAGCTCCCGGGAGAGGACTCGAACCCCTACAATCAGGACCAAAACCTGACGTCCTGCCATTAGACGACCCGGGACGGTCTAAAACGGACAAAGCTTGTGCTAGCCGGACTCCTACACTTTAGCGTCCCGCGTCGCCGACGCCATCGCTCATGCCCTTCATGATCCCTTCGATCTTCCAATACAACCGTCGGGACCGCGGCACTTCGACACTCAGGCAGCCGCGATAGGTCTGCCCGGTGTTGAGTCGCACCGTGGTCGGCTGGTGCCGTTTGAGCGTGGTGGGCTGGAACGACTCGGGCGACACGCCCACCCGCTCCGCCCACCACCTGACCGCCTCCGCGACGTCGGCGGTCTCGTGGATCGAGACGCGGTACCGCAACGCCTCCCGCCGCTCGCCCAGTGCCTCCACGAAGCGAACGAACAGGCCGATCAGCGCCGGGTCGCTGTTGACGAAACGTACTCGGCAGTCGTGTGGCCGCCAGGGCTTGGCCTTGGTTCCCTCGGCCCAGTACAGCGCCGCACCGACCAACACCAACTCGCGGTACCGCAGGCTCTTCACCCATCCGGCGGTCGCCTCGACGGTGGCCGCACGCGCCGCATCGCGCGCCCGCCGGTGCTCACCCCACTGGGCGTCGGCCATGACCTTCGAGTGGGCGCGCCGGCGCTCCCGCACGTCGTCCAGATCACGCTCGAGGGGAAGGTGCCGCACCCAGAGATAGGCCGTCGAGCGACTCACCCGCAACCGTCGCGCGATCTCCGGGACTGAGTGACCGGCCGAGCGCAACACCACCGCCTCGGCCCGCAACTCGACCTTGGCACGGGTACGCCGGACGCGAGATTCGGTCATGCGGTGCAGGCTAGGGCTGGGGTGTGACACTTGGACCATCGGCAGCCGTCGTTGCATGATGTGATCTTCAGGGCCCGTAAGTTACGGTGACGTAAGCGTAGTTTGCTGTCTCTCCGCCCCTGCGAGGTGCCATGTCCAGCGCTGTTCTCGACTCCCCGACCGGTCCGAAGCCCCTCACCGAGGGCACCCAGTCACGCGGCATCCTGGTCGCGCTCTGGGCGTTCGTGGTGATTCCGTTCGCGGCGCTGGTCGCCGCTGTGCCGGTGGCCTGGGGCGGCTGGCTGAGCTGGGTCGACGTGGGCATCGCGGCGTTCTGGTACGTGCTGGCCGGGCTGGGCATCACGGTCGGCTACCACCGGTACTTCACCCACGGGTCGTTCAAGGCGAAGCGGTGGCTGCGGATCGCCCTGGCCGTCTCCGGTTCGCTCGCCGTGCAGGGCGACATCATCCAGTGGGTCGCCGATCACCGGCGGCACCACGCCTTCTCCGACCTGGAGGGTGACCCGCACTCGCCGTGGCGGTTCGGGACGACGCTGGGCGGTCTGACCAAGGGACTGTTCCACGCGCACGTCGGCTGGCTGTTCGGCCGCGAGTTGTCCAACCGGGAGCGCTTCGCGCCGGACCTGCTGGCCGACCGGGACATCCGGCGCACGAGCGCGCTCTTCCCGCTGCTGGCCGCCGCCTCGGTGCTGGGTCCGGCGCTGATGGGCGGGCTGCTGACGTGGAGTTGGCAGGGGGCGCTGACCGCGCTGTTCTGGGCGGGCCTGGTCCGCATCTCCCTGTTGCACCACGTCACGTGGTCGATCAACTCGGTGTGTCACGTGTACGGCGAGCGGCCGTTCATGATGCGGCAGGGTGACCGGGCCGCCAACTTCTGGCCACTGGCGGTGGTGTCGTTCGGCGAGAGCTGGCACAACCTGCACCACGCCGATCCGACGAGCGCCCGGCACGGTGTGCTGCGGGGCCAGATCGACATCTCGGCCCGGGTGATCTGGCTGTTCGAGAAGACGGGGGCCGCGTGGGACGTCCGGTGGCCGAAGCCGGAGCGGCTCGCGGCGAAGCTGGTGAAGCCGGCGGAGCGCGGGGCGGCCTGACGGTGAGCGGGCCACCGACCGGAAAGTTACCTGGCAGTATGTTCGGGTGACCGGGAAGAGCGCGAGCAGGATCCCACGACAGGGCGTCACCGAGCGCCAGCGAGGTGACGGGATGGCCGAGGTGTCCGGCGACGAGAGCGGCAAGCGCCGTCGGCGCGCGGTGCCCGCCACGTCGACGAAGGCACCGTCCCGGGTACGCATGTCGGCGGCGCAGCGCCGGGAGCAGTTGATCTCGATCGGTCGGCAGATCTTCGCCGAGCGCGGTTTCGACGCCACCTCCATCGAGGAGGTGGCGTCCCGCGCCAAGGTCTCCAAGCCGGTGGTGTACGAGCACTTCGGCGGCAAGGAGGGGCTCTACGCGGTGGTGGTGGACCGGGAGGTCCGCGCACTGCTGGACCGGATCACCACCGCGTTGACCGCCGGTCATCCCCGGGAGTTGCTGGAGCAGGCGGCGTTGGCCCTGCTCGGGTACATCGAGGAGGAGACCAGCGGCTTCCGGGTGCTGGTGCGGGAGTCGCCGGTGCTCTCCGCGACGGGCAACTTCAGTAGCGTGATGAACGACGTCGCGCACCAGGTGGAGCACATCCTGGGCGCGGAGTTCTCCAGCCGGGGGTACGACGCGAAGCTGGCCGAGCTGTACGCGCAGGCGCTGGTCGGGATGGTGGCGTTGACCGGCCGGTGGTGGTTGGAGGTGCGCAAGCCGCGTAAGGAGACGGTGGCGGCGCATCTGGTGAACCTGTCCTGGAACGGGTTGTCGCACCTGGAGGCGAAGCCGGGGCTGACCACGACGCGCGTGCGCTGAGGTTCCCGGTCGGGCGTGGCGGCGGTCAGTGGCGGCGGTGGATCTCGGCGATCGGGTGGTAGCGGCGGTTGCGTTCGGCCTCGGCGTGCTCGGGCGGGCCGACCTTGTCGTACAGGCCGGTGCCGAGCAGGATCAGGCCGAAGAGCATCGAGACGACCACGGTCGACATGGAGAAGTTCAGGAAGTTGGCCTCGGTCTGGAGCACCGACATCATCAGGATGCTGGTGACCAGGAAGACGATTCCCGCGGTCAGGTTCATGTAGTGGCCGAGGTTGCCGCGCCGGGACGCGCCGACGATGAGCACGATCCCGAAGATGATGGAGACCAGCGAGAAGGCCAGGTTGGTGCGGAGCCCGAGGGCCCAGTTGCTGCCTCGGGCGAACAGTGGTTCACCCCAGGTGAGCGCGGTGCCCCAGACGCCGAACACCAGGATGTAGAGCCCGATCAGGCCGGACAGCACCCGGTAGATCGGCCGCGCCGGGTGGTTGATCGGGAAGTGCGGCATCGGTCCTCCACGCACAGGGAACAATCAGGACAATTGTTCCCCACGCAGTAGTAACCGAAGGGCAGAACGCCCAGAGAATCAGCCTCGGGCGGACCGGACCCCGACAGGTTCTCGCCGGAGCCCGACCCGCGCAGGGATCAAGCCTGACCGCCCGGAGCGGGTCGGGCTCCGGCGAGAACCCACAGCCGAAGGAGCAGAGAGGATCAGAGCACCAGCCGAGCCTTCTGCCACGCCTCGTGCTCGTCGTCGCTGCCGACCTTGCCGTACATGCCGGCCATCAGCAGCACCAGGCTGAGGACCATCAGCACGACGACGCTGGCCACGCTCATGTTGAAGATGTTGGCCTCGGTACGGATGAAGGCGAGGCCGCCGAGGCTGACCACCATGATCACGTACGCGGTCCACTGGTTGATCAGCACGTCGAGGTTGCGGCCGATCACCGTGCCGACCAGGATGAGGCCGCCGACCACCAGGCAGAAGATCGAGAAGCCGAGGTTGGTGCCCTGCCCCAGGACCCGGGTGTCGCTCAGGCCGAAGGCCGGCTCCCCGGTGCTGCCGACGAGTCCGAGCACACCGAAGACCACCAGGTACAGACCGGTCAGCCCGCCGATCGCCCGGTAGATCGGCCGCGCGGGGTGGTTGACGGGAGTGTGCGCCATGTCAGTGTCTCCAACGCCGTTGGGTGAGGGTCGACGGCGATTCTCCCGTACCCGGCCGTGTGACGCCGCACACGGGGTCCCCCGGAGGTCGCAGGTCGGGGCGGGCGGGGCAAGGGTCAGCCGGCGGGGATCTCCTCGGCCAGGGCGAGCCACGCCTCCTCGACCTGCTCCCGCTCCGTGCGCACCTGGCTCAACTGGGCGTCCAGCTCGGCGACCCTGGTGTAGTCGGTGGCGTTGGCGGCGAGCTGGTCGAGCAGCGCCGCCTCCTTCTGTTCCAGCTTGCCGACCTGTCGTTCCAGGCGGGTCAGCTCCTTGCGCGCCTGCCGGGCCTCGGCCGCGCTCATTGCCCCAGCGCCGTCGGTGGGCGCGGCGGCGGGCGTGACGCTGCGCCCGGGGCCGGGCCGGTCGGCGGTACGCGCCAGGTACTCCTCGACGCCGCCGGGCAGGTGCACCAGCCGACCGTCGCCGAACATGCCGTACGTGGAGTCGGCGACCCGCTCGATGAGGTAGCGGTCGTGGCTGGCCACGACGATGGTGCCGGGCCAGGAGTCGAGCAGGTCCTCCAGCGCGGCCAGGGTGTCGGTGTCGAGGTCGTTGGTGGGTTCGTCGAACAGCAGCACGTTCGGTTCGGCGGCGAGCAGGCGCAGCATCTGGAGCCGTCGCCGTTCCCCGCCGGAGAGGTCACCGACCGGGGTCCAGAGCCGCCGGTCGTCGAAGCCGAACACCTCGGCGAGCTGCGCGGCGGAGATCTCCCGGTCACCGAGGCGCACCCGTCGGGCGACCTCTTCGACGGCTTCCAGGACCCGCAGTTCGCCGGGGAGTTCGGCGAGTTCCTGGGAGAGGAAGGCGGGCCGTACCGTGGAGCCGGTGACCAGCCGCCCGCCGTCCGGGTGGGTGATGCCGGCGAGCATCCGCAGCAGGGTGGTCTTGCCGGCGCCGTTGGCCCCGAGGATCGCGATCCGGTCGCCGGGGCCGACCTGCCAGGTGGCGTTCTCCAGAATGGTCTTGGGACCGGCGTGCAGGCGGACGCCCACCAGGTCGTACACCTGCTTGCCGAGCCGGGCGGTGGCCAGTCGTTGCAGCGACATGGTGTCGCGCGCCGGCGGCACGTCGGCGATGAGCGCGTTGGCGGCGTCGATGCGAAACTTCGGCTTGGAGGTCCGGGCGGGCGGGCCCCGGCGCAGCCAGGCGATCTCCTTGCGGAGCAGGTTCTGCCGCCGGGCCTCGGTCGCGGCGGCGATCCGTTCGCGTTCGGCCCGGGCGAGGATCCAGGCGGCGTAGCCGCCCTCGTAGGCCCGGACGGTCTGGTCGGCGACCTCCCAGGTGGTGGTGCAGACCGCGTCGAGGAACCAGCGGTCGTGGGTGACCACGACCAGGGCGCCCTTGCGGCCGAGCAGGTGGTGGGCCAGCCAGTCGACGCCGCCGACGTCGAGGTGGTTGGTGGGCTCGTCGAGGATCAGCAGGTCGGCGTCGCGGACCAGCAGTGCGGCCAGCGCCACCCGGCGGCGCTCGCCGCCGGACATCGGCCCGACCGGGGCATCGAGGCCCAGGTGCGGCATGCCGAGCCCGTCGAGGATGGCGCGTACGCCCGCGTCACCGGCCCACTCGTGTTCGGCGCCCATGCTCTCGGCGAGCCACTCGGTGCCCAGCACGACGTCCCGGACGGTGGCCTCGGGGCTGAGGGTGAGATTCTGCGGCAGCCAGGCGACCCGCAGGTCACGGCGGTGGGTGACCCGCCCGTCGTCGGGTTCCTCGGTCCGGGTGAGCAGCCGCAGCAGCGTCGACTTGCCGGCGCCGTTGAGCCCGACCACACCGATTCGGTCGGCGTCGTCCAGACCGAGCGAGACGTCGGTGAGCAGCGGCCCGGCGGCGCCGTAGCCCTTGGACACCCGGTCGAGGTTGACGATGTTGGCCACGAACCCACCTCTCATGATCAAGGCGTCCCGGTGCCGGCGGGCACCTGGGGACGCCTGGCCTTCCAGGGTACGCGGAACGCCACCATCCCCCGCCGCCCGCCCGACCGCGCCCGCCGCCCAGGCAGCCGGCGCAGCCGCACCGACCCGCCGACGCGAGCGATACGGGTGGACCTCGGCGTGCGGGTGGCTTCCCGGGGCCCGGCACGGTCTCTGGTCGGCTCCCTGTCGACCTGATCCGTCGGTGCTCTCGCCGATGCTGGTTCGGCGTCGACTTCCGCTGGTGCCGCACCCGGACCGCACGGCCTTCACGAGTGGGTCCAGCGCGACCATGCCAGCGCGGACCTCGACGCGGCGGAACGTGGCGCAGGGCGACACTCTCCCGAGCATGATTCATTCCCGCCATCAGCTCGACAGCCGCCGCGAACGGCCACGGCCCCGCTCCTGACGGCGGGCGCGATCCGATCTCGCCGTCAGCTCGACAGGCACCGCGAACGGCCACGACCTCGCGTCTGACGGCGAGCGCGATCCGGACGCGCCGTCAGCTCGACAGGGGCCGCGCTGGACCACGGCCGCGCGCCTGGCCGGTCCGGCAGGAGACCGGTCCTGTGCAGGGCGGGCCGGTGGTGTCAGGTGACGCGGGCGCCGTGGACCGGGCCGTGGGCGACGCGGGCTTCTCGGCACACTCCGGCGGCTTCCAGTTCGGCGGCGACGCGTTCGGCGTCGGCGGAGCCGGCGGTGAGGAAGACGCAGGTCGGACCGGACCCGGAGACGATGCCGGTGAGTGCGCCGGCCGCCTCGCCGGCCTTCAGCGTGTCGGCCAGCGCGGGACGCATGGCCAGCGCGGCGTCCTGCAGGTCGTTGCCGAGGGTGGGCGCGAGTACCCGGGGGTCGCGTTGGCGCAGCGCGGCGAGCAGCGCGTCGGTGCTGCCGAGCGGTTCTCCGGCGGTGCCGGCGTCGCGGAGCCGGTCGAGTTCCCGGTACGCCTGGGGCGTGGAGAGCCCGCCGTCGGCGATGGCGACGACCCAGTGCCAGGAGGTGGGTCGGGCCAGCACCGGACTGACCGCCTCGCCCCGGCCGGTCCCGAGCGCGGTGCCGCCGTGGATCAGGAAGGGGACGTCCGAGCCCAGGTCGGCGGCGATGCCGGCCAGTTCGTCGCGGGACAGGCCGGTGCCCCAGAGGGCGTCGCAGGCGACCAGTGCGGCGGCGGCGTCGGCGCTGCCCCCGGCGAGACCACCGGCGAGGGGGATCTGTTTGCGCAGGTGCAGCCGGGCGTGTGGCATCACGCCGGCGTACCCGGCGAGGGCGTGGGCGGCCCGGATGGCCAGGTTGGAGTCGTCGAGGGCGAGTTCCCCGGTGCCCTCGCCCTCCATGGTGAGGGTGAGGGTGTCGCCCCGCCGCGCGGTCAGCTCGTCGTAGATCGAGATCGCGTGATAGATCGTGTTCAGCTCGTGGTAGCCGTCGCGCCGCAGCGGGCCGACCCCCAGGTGCAGGTTGATCTTCGCGGGTACCCGTACGCGGACCGGTCCGCCGGCACCACGCCGTTCCTCACCCTCCGGTCGCCATGCCTCGGTCACCGGAGGGTGTCCCGTGGACGCACCCGGATGTCGAACGGCTTCTCCACGATCAGCTCCTCGGCGATGTCGGCGACGGCGTACCGGCGTCCGCGTCAGCCTACTGCGCGCCCGGCGGCTGGTTCGGGGCCGACGCGGCGATGGCGGCGAACTGCTCCACGGTGAGTGACTCGCCGCGTGCGCCGGGGTCGACTCCGGCTGCGGTGAGCGCCGTGGCGGCCCGGTCGGCACCGCCGGCCCAGCCGGCGAGGGCGGCGCGCAGGGTCTTGCGGCGTTGGGCGAAGGCGGCGTCGACGACGGCGAAGACGGCGGCCCGGGACACGTCGGTGCGGGGTGGTTCGCGGCGGGCGAACGCGACCAGACCGGAGTCGACGTTGGGGACCGGCCAGAACACGTTCGGGGGCACCTTGCCGGCGGCCCGGGAGCGGGCGTACCAGGCGAGTTTGACCGAGGGCACGCCGTACACCTTGGAGCCGGGTCCGGCGACGAGCCGGTCGGCGACCTCCTTCTGCACCATCACCAGTCCGTGTCGGAGGCTGGGCAGTTCGGCGAGCAGGTGCAGCACGACCGGTACGGCGACGTTGTAGGGGAGGTTCGCGACGAGTGCGGTGGGTGCCGGGTCGGCGAGGTCGGCGGCGGTGATCCGGAGTGCGTCGGCGTGGAGCACGGTGAGTCGGGCGGCGTCCGGACCGGCGTGCCGGGCGGCGGTGTCGGGCAGCGCGCCGGCCAGCGTCGAATCGATCTCGACGGCGTGCACGTGGGCGGCGGCGCGGAGCAGGGCGAGGGTGAGCGAGCCCAGCCCGGGGCCGACCTCCAGGGCCACGTCGTCCGGGGCCAGCCCGGCGGTGGTGACGATCCGGCGGACGGTGTTCGGGTCGTGCACGAAGTTCTGGCCGAACTTCTTGGTGGGGGCGACGCCGAGGCGGGCGGCGAGTTCCCGGATCTCCGCCGGGCCGAGCAGGTCTGCGGCCACGGTCAGGACCAGGGCCCGAAGGCGCGTTCACCGGTGGCGGAGATGGCGGCGCAGAGGTCGTCCAGGTCGGTGCCGGTGGTGGTGGCCAGCGCCCGCACGGTCAGCGGGATCAGGTACGACGCGTTGGGGCGTCCCCGGTGCGGCATCGGGGTGAGGTACGGCGCGTCGGTCTCCACCAGGATCTGGTCGAGCGGGGTGAGCGCCGCGGCCTCCCGCAGCGCCCCGGCGCTGCCGAAGGTGACGGTGCCGGCGAAGCTCAGCAGGTAGCCCCGGCGGACGCACTCGGCGGCGAACTCGGCGTCACCGGAGAAGCAGTGCAGCACCACGGTCTCCGGTGCGCCCTCGTCGTCGAGGATCCGCAGCACGTCGGCGTGCGCGTCGCGGTCGTGGATGACCAACGTCTTGGCGTACCGCTTGGCGATGGCGATGTGGGCCCGGAAGCTCTCCTCCTGCGCGGCCCGGCCCTCGTCGCCGGTGCGGTAGAAGTCCATGCCCGTCTCGCCGATTCCACGGACCCGGTCCTCGGCGGCCAGTGCCTCGATCTCACGCAGCGAGGCGTCGAGGTCGCGGCAGCGCGGGGCCTCGTTGGGGTGCAGCGCGACGGTGGCGACCACCGCCGGGTACGCGCCGGCCACCTCGGCGCCCCAGCGGGAGGACTGCACGTCGACGCCGACCTGCACCAGCCGGTCCACGCCGACGGCGGCGGCGACGTCGATCGCGGCGGCGACCGGGTCGGCGGCGTCGCCGCCCTGCGGTACGCCGACCTCGGTCACCGTGATGTCGAGGTGGGTGTGGCTGTCCAGCACCGGCCGGGGCAGCGGCTCCGGCGCGGGTGGGAACTCGCCGGCGCGGCGGGAGGCGCGCTGGCGGCGGGACTCGGTGGGCTCGCTCATCAGTCGACAGCATCACACACCGCCCGAGTCCACTCGCCCGCCACCCGCGGTTCACCTCGGCCACGCCGGGCTGCGGTCGCGGCTGCGCCCGAATCCGGACGCGGTGCGGGCGACCGGGGCACAGTGTCACGAACGGGGCGTCCACGAGACCTGGACACCGGGTGCCGAGGTGACCGACGACCGTGCCGGTGGACCACCCGTACGTTCTCTGACGCCGGGCCGGTTCGGGCATATCGGCAGGTCATGCGGGAATGCGTGGGCGACAGCGTTGTCCTAATCGTAGGAGTGGACATGCCCTTCATCACCGTGGGGACGGAGAACTCCGCGCCCATCGACCTGTACTACGAGGACCACGGTTCCGGTCAGCCGATCGTGCTGATCCACGGGTTCCCGTTCAACGGGGCGACCTGGGAGAAGCAGGTCAGTCCCCTGCTCGCGGCCGGTTATCGGGTGATCACGTACGACCGGCGTGGCTTCGGCAGCTCGGCCCAGCCGGCGTTCGGGTACGACTACGACACCCTGGCCGCCGACCTCGACGTGCTGATGACCGAGCTGGACCTGCGCAACGCGATCCTGGTCGGGCACTCGATGGGCACCGGCGAGGTGACCCGCTACCTGGGTGCGTACGGCTCGGACCGGGTGGACCGGGCGGTGCTGCTGGCGCCGCTGGCGCCGTACCTGCGGCAGGCTCCGGACAACCCGGAGGGGGTCGAGGGGAGCCTCTTCGAGGGGTTCAAGAAGGCCATCACCGAGGACCGGTTCGCGTACCTCACCGACTTCTGCAACTCGTTCTTCAACTACGACGAGAACCGGGGCAAGCTGGTCAGCGAGCAGGCGTACCGGGCGCACTGGGAGATCGGCGCGCGGGCCTCGGCCAAGGCCACGCACGACTGCGTGGACGCCTGGGGCACCGACTTCCGGGCCGACGTGTCGCGGATCGACGTGCCGATCCTGCTCGTGCAGGGCGACAAGGACATGGTCCTGCCGTACCCGAAGACCGGTCAGCGGTTGCAGCCGCTGATCTCGGACAGCCGGCTGGTCACCCTCAAGGGTGCCCCGCACGGTATTCCGTGGACCAACGCCGACCAGGTCAACGACGCGATCATGGAGTTCATCGGGTCGCCGTCGATGGTCCGGGCCTGACCCGGCTCCCGGCGCGGGCGTAGCCGCGCCGGTCGACGCGCGGCGGGCGCGATCCCGATGCCGGGGTCGCGCCCGCCGTTGGTGTCGTCACCGGTCGTCGGTGTCGCGACGGCCGTCGTGGGGCGGTGGCCCGGGTCAGCTCTCCAGCCGGGCCAGTTCCTCGTCGACGATGGACGGGTCGAGCTTGCGGAACACCGGCTTGGGCGCGGCGAGCGCCCGGCCGACCGCCAGCGGCACCGACTCCCACCGCGCGCCCTGCGTGTAGTCCCCGGTCAGCACCGGGTACCCGGGCCCGCCGTCGAGGTCGTCGACCTCCTCGATCACCGGCATCGGCGCGTGCACGCCGGTGCCGCCGAGCAGCTCGTGCACCTTCTGCGCGGAGTGCGGCAGGAACGGGGTGAGCAGGGTGTTGGCGTCGCTGACCACCTGGAGGGCGACGTGCAGGATCGTGCCCATCCGGGGTTTGTCCGCCTCGTCCTTGAGCTTCCACGGCGCCTGGTCGGAGAGGTACCTGTTGGCCTCGGCGACCACCTTCATCGCCTCGCCGATGGCCTGCTTCTGCCGGTGCCGGGCAATCAGGTCGCCGACCGTGGCGAAGCCGGTGCGGGCCACCGCGAGCAGCGCCTCGTCGGCCTCGGTGAGCCCGTCCGGGCCGACCGGCGGGATCGCGCCGAAGTTCTTCGCCGCCATCGACACCGACCGGTTGACCAGGTTGCCCCAGCCGGCGACCAGCTCGTCGTTGTTGCGGCGGAGGAACTCGGCCCAGGTGAAGTCGGTGTCGTTGTTCTCCGGGCCGGCCACCGCGATGAAGTAGCGCAACGCGTCGGCGTCGTAGCGCTCCAGGAAGTCCCGGACGTAGATGACCACCCGGCGAGAGGAGGAGAACTTGCGTCCCTCCATGGTCAGGAACTCGCTGGAGACCACCTCGGTGGGCAGGTGGAGGCGTCCGAGCCGGCCCGGCTCGCCGTCCTTGTCGCCCTCGCCCGAGTAGCCGGCCAACAGCGCGGGCCAGATCACCGAGTGGAAGACGATGTTGTCCTTGCCCATGAAGTAGTAGGACTGGGCGTCACCGTCGGCTCCGGCGGCGACTGCGGCGCTGCCCTCGGCGTCCTTCTGGTTCCAGTACCTACGCCACGCCTCCGGGTCGCCGGAGCGACGGGCCCACTCCACCGAGGCGGAGAGGTACCCGATCACGGCGTCGAACCAGACGTAGATCCGCTTGTCGGTGCGGTCGCGCCAGCCGTCGAGCGGGATCGGTACGCCCCACTCCAGGTCCCGGGTGATGGCCCGGGGCTGGAGGTCGTCCAGCAGGTTGCGGGAGAACCGCAGGACGTTGGGCCGCCAACCGTCCCGGGTGTCCAGCCACTGCCGCAGCACGTCGGCGAGGGCGGGCAGGTCGAGGAAGAAGTGCTCGGTCTCGACGAACTTCGGCGTCTCGCCGTTGATCTTCGACTTGGGGTCGATCAGGTCGATCGGGTCGAGCTGGTTGCCGCAGTTGTCGCACTGGTCGCCGCGGGCGCTGTCGTAGCCGCAGATCGGGCAGGTGCCCTCGATGTAGCGGTCGGGCAGGGTCCGGCCGGTCGACGGGGAGATGGCGCCCATGGTGGTCTTCGGCACGATGTACCCGTTGCGGTACATCCCCTCGAACAACTCCTGCACCACGGCGTAGTGGTTACGCGTGGTGGTGCGGGTGAACAGGTCGTAGGAGAGGCCCAGGCCGTGCAGGTCCTCCACGATCACCCGGTTGTACCGGTCGGCCAGCTCGCGGGGGGTGAGTCCCTCGGCGTCGGCCTGCACCTGGATCGGGGTGCCGTGCTCGTCGGTGCCCGAGACCATGAGCACGTCGTGGCCGGCCATCCGCATGTACCGGGCGAAGACGTCGGAGGGAACGCCGAAACCGGAGACGTGGCCGATGTGGCGCGGGCCGTTGGCGTACGGCCAGGCGACCGCCGCGAGAACGTGACTCATGCCCAGCAAGCGTAGTGACCCACCTGGGGCGGCTGCGAACCAATAGGTCCGCCCGCTCGACATTCCGGCCATTCCGGGCCGAAGGCTGGTCCGATTTGTCGCCGACACGCTGTCTGAGCTGCGCGTCCCAGCACCCGCCCCGGTGTCCAATGAACCGCGTGACTGGCAGCCGCGCCGCCCGCGACCACGAGGATGGCCTCCCCACCGAGACCCGGCCGGACCCGGCCGCGTCGGCGCGTACCCATGCCGTGGCGCCGCACCCCCGGACGGTCGCGCCGGACGGGGTGGCCCCGGACGGGTCCGACCCCGGCGACCCGGCGGCGCCGGGCGTGGAGGTGGAGCCGACCACCGGAGCCCCGGTCGACACGCTGCCGCACCGGGTGCCGGTGCGCTCGGCGCGACACCTGGGCGCGGACCCGTACGCCGACCCGGCCGACGCCGACGCCGACGACACGTTCTGGGCGCCGATCGAGGAGGTGCACTGGGACGGCACACCGGTGCGCAAGGACGCGCCGGGCGAGCGCGGGTCGCGGTGGCGTCGGCTCCGGTCGGTACGCCGCGAGCGGAGCAGCCACCCGCCGGACCCGCTGCCGGGGCTGGCCGCACTGGTCGGGTTGAGCCTGGTGGCGGCGTTCTTCGCCTGGGTCAGCGCCGGTCCGCTCCTGCTCGCCGCCGGGCACGGCACCTCGGGGACGGCGGTGGTGACCGCGTGCACCGGTGACGGGTTGACCCAGCGCTGCCGGGGCATCTTCACCGCCTCCGACGGGCGGTTCCGCATCCACGGCGTACGCGTCAGCGGGGTACCGGAGCAACAGGCGACGGCCGGGGCGGCGCTACCCGCCCGGGTGACCGCTGCGGACGCCACCGTCGCGTACGCCGATCACGGCGTCGGTGCCCACCTGCGCTGGCTGCTGGGCCTGCTCGGGGTGCTCGGCTGTGCGGCCGGGATCGCCCGGTGGACCGGCGCGACCCGGCTGCCCGATCCGCAGGGCCGGCGCTGGGCGGTCACCGCCGCGTTCGCCGGTCCGCTGGTGACGACGCTGGGGTTTCTCGTCGCCGCCTGGTGAGAGGTAAGGAGGGGACCCCTCCTATACACGAGGCGTTAGTAAGGTGCCCTTCCTTACACCTGGTGCACGACGGCGTAGACGTCCCGACGACGCAGCCCGAAGGCGCTCGCCACCTCGGTGATCGCGTCGCGGCGGCTCTGGCCGACGGCCTCCCGCTCGGCGACCGCGGCGCGCAGGGCGTCGTCGTCCGGCCGGATCGGCGGCGCGGCCGGCGCCCCGGCCACCACGAGAGTGATCTCGCCGCGCGGATCGCCGTCGGCGGCCCATCGGGCGAGTTCACCGAGCGGGCGGCGGAGCACCTCCTCATACGTCTTGGTCAGCTCCCGGCAGAGCGCGGCGGGTCGGTCAGCGCCGAACGCGTCGGCCAGGTCGGTCAGCGCGGCGGTGATCCGGTGCGGGGACTCGAACAGCACCAGGGTCCGCTCCTCCGTCGCCAGCGCCCGCAGTCGGGCCCGGCGGGCACCGGGCGTACGCGGCAGGAAGCCCTCGAAGCAGAACCGGTCGCAGGGCAGCCCGGACAGCGCCAGGGCGGTGGTGACGGCGCTCGGTCCGGGGGCGGCGGTGACCGGGATCCCGGCGTCCAGGGCGGCGCGGACCAGTCGGTAGCCGGGGTCGGAGACGCTGGGCATGCCGCCGTCGGTGACCAGCGCGACGAGGTATCCGGCGGTGAGCACGTCGACCAGTTCGGGGGTACGCCGCTCCTCGTTGCCCTCGAAGTAGGAGACGACCCGGCCGGGGATGCTCACGTCCAGGTCGCGGGCCAGTCGGCTCAGCCGTCGGGTGTCCTCGGCGGCGACCACGTCGGCGGTGCCGAGCACGTCTCGCAGTCGGGTGGAGGCGTCGGCGGGGTTGCCGAGCGGCGCGCCGAGGAGGACCAGGCGACCAGTTTCGGACATTTCACCCACGAGTAGGCACTCCTTCATCGACGGGCGTACCGGATTCGGAGACGATGTACGCCAGCGGCCCCCTCCGCAGCCTACGATCGCCGGGTGACGAGTGCGTCGACAGCACAGAGCGCGAACGCGGACCAGCCGGTACCCGAGCGTCCGGCCGCCGGGACCGGCGGCCCGGGCAGTGGTGGCGTGCCGGCGGCGGTCCGCCGCCGACTGGCCACCGTCGAGGCCCGCGTGGACCGTCGATCATGGTGGGCCACCGCCGTGGTGGTGGCGATCGCGGCGGTGTTGCGCTTCGCCAACCTCAGCCATCCGCCCGGCAAGATCTTCGACGAGGTCTACTACGCCCGGGACGCCTGGGGGCTGATCGACAAGGGCGTCGAGTGGAACTACAAGGACGGCGGACCGTCGTACGTGGTCCACCCGCCGCTGGGCAAGTGGTTGATCGGCCTCGGCGAGTGGGCCTTCGGCTATGCCGACGCCGAACACGGCATCTCGGTGCCCGGCGCGCTGACGACCACCTCGCCGGAGTTCGGCTGGCGCTTCTCGGCGGCCCTGTTCGGCACGCTCTCGGTGCTGCTGCTGATCCGCATCGGCCGTCGGATGTTCCACTCCACGGTGCTCGGTTGCGCCGCCGGTCTGCTACTCGCGCTGGACGGCTTCCACCTGGTGCTGTCCCGGACCGCGCTGCTCGACCTCTTCCTGCTCTTCTTCGTGCTGGCCGCCTTCGGCGCACTGGTGCTGGACCGGGACGCGCAACGTCGACGCTGGGCCCGAGCCCTGGAGGCAGGGCTGGACCCGACCGCCCGGGGTCGCGCCGGCCGCCCGCCCGGCGGCTGGCGGAACTGGCCCTGGTGGCGGCTCGCCGCCGGGGTGCTGCTCGGCTGCGCCTTCGCGGTCAAGTGGAGCGCGCTGTTCTTCGTGCCCGCGTTCGCGCTGCTGATGTTCCTCTGGGACGTCGGCGTCCGCCGCTCGGCGGGCGTGCCCCGGCCGTGGCGGGCAGCCATGCTCGACGGGGTGCCGTGGATGGCACTCGCCGGTCTGTTGCTGGCGGTCACCTACGTGGCGTCCTGGTCGGGTTGGCTGCGCAGCCAGGAGGGCTACTACCGGGTCGCCGAGCGCTACCCCGACGCCGGTCTCAGTGACACGCCGGTGATCGGGGCGTTGTGGAACCTGATCCAGTACCACCAGGCCGCGCTGGGCTTCCACGGCCAACTCGACGACCCGCACAAGTACCAGTCGTGGCCCTGGCAGTGGCTGCTGCTGGGCCGCCCGGTCGCCTTCCACTGGACCAGCGACAGCCCCTGCGGCGCGGCGAGCTGCGCCGAGGAGATCCTCCTGCTCGGCACCCCGCTGCTCTGGTGGTCGTTCCTGCCCGCGCTGGTGGCGCTGGTCTGGCTCGGCCTGGCCCGCCGGGACTGGCGGGCCGGTGCGATCCTGCTCAGCGTGGCCGCCGGTCTGCTGCCGTGGTTCTGGATCGCCCTGGACGGGCGGACGATGTTCTCCTTCTACACCGCGCCCGCGCTGCCGTTCCTCGTGCTGGCGGTGGTCTACGTGCTCGGGGCGATAGCGTCGCCCGCCGGGCCGAGCGGCACCCGACCGGTCGTCGACGACGAGGCCACCCGGGACCGCCGCCTGGTGGGCGGGGTGATCGCGGGGGCGTACATGGTGCTCGTCGTGCTCTGCTTCGCGTACTTCTATCCGATCTTCGTCGGGCAGTCGCTGCCGTACGCGGAGTGGTCGGCACGGATGTGGTTGGACGGTCGCTGGATCTGACCGGGACGGCGAAGGGCCCGCACGCCGTGGCGTGCGGGCCCTGTCACGTCGGTCCGGACAATCAGTCCGGACAAAAGGACGCGCCCCGATCGCCTGCCACGGGGGAAGCGGGCGATTGGGGCGCGCATCTGAAGCTTAACCACCCATGACCAGCGGCACAACGGGGCGGCTCGGGTCAGATTTCCGACCGGGGCCTGTCGCGGCGACGTTTCGCGGTGAACGACACCCCCCGGGCGCCGACGGACGAGCGGTCCGCCGAACCGGAAATCAGCTCACATTCCGCCTGGCCGGTGGCGTGCCTGGTCCGGGCGGCACGTTGGCCGGGATCACGTCGGCGGCGGACTCGCCGCGTCCCTCGGGCGACGGGGCAACCAGCCGAGAAACCGATCCTGCAACGAGGTCGGCCCGGGTGCGTGCAGGTCCTCGACGGCGGCGGCCAGGCACGCGCCCAGGTAGACGCTGAGCATCGGCCGGTCCATGCCGTACTCGGTCAGCAACCGGGCACGTTTCGGCTCGCAGGGCCAGTCCGCGCCGCAGGTGCCACAGGTCCAGTCGGGCGTCACCGGCGCGTGCTCGGCCACCGGCTGCGCCGGCACCACACCGCCGGGCTCGGTCACCGCACTTCCCGAGCGATCCGCCACACCTGTCATCGCGCTCCCTCCGCCTCCACACAGGACCGCGGGTGGGCACCCGCCGCCGCGCCACAAGCACCGTGCGCCCCAACAGCGCCCGGGATCGGGGCGGCGTTACGTCATTGCGGTACGTTGACCAACCATGACCGCCGCGACCCACCGTACGCGCCACCTCGACGCAGAGCACTCACCGCCGATCGACGGTACCGGGGCGGGCCGCCGAACGCACCACCCGGTGACCGGGCGTGCGTGACCTGTTGCCGGCCCAGGTGGCGGTGGCGGTGGCCCGGGCGCAGGACTGGTCCGGGCAACTCCTCGCCGAGGAGGCGGCCGGTCTCGGGGAACGCGCGGTGGAGAGCCGGCGACGGGACTTCACCGCGGGTCGGGTCTGCGCCCGACGGGCCATGGCGGAGCTGGGCCTGCCACCGGTCGCGGTGCCCGCCGCCGAGGACCGCGCGCCGGTCTGGCCGGCGGGCACGGTCGGCAGCATCACCCACACCCGGGGCTACTGCGCGGCGGCGGTCGCCCGGCGCAGCGAGGTACGCGGTGTGGGCATGGACGCCGAACAGCACCGGGAACTGAACGCGGGCGTACGACGCCTGATCTGCCTGCCCGAGGAGGAGGACCGGTACGCCCGGCTGCCCTCCGGCGTCTCCTGGCCGACCGTGGCGTTCAGCGCCAAGGAGACGGTCTACAAGCTGTGGCACCCGATCGTCGGCACCTGGCTGGACTTCCACGACGCGGTGGTGGAGATCGACCCGGACGCCGGGACCTTCACCGCACGGATCGCACCGGCGCGGATCGACGCCGCTCCGGTCGACCGGCCGCCCACCCGGGTGACCGGCCGGTTCGCGGTCGACACGGAGCTGGTCCGCACCGCGGCCGTCCTCCTGCCCTGAAGTTCCCGCCGCGCCCGCCGTCACCGATCCGCGCCCGAGCGTGACCGCCCCTGACCGGGCCGTTACGGCCCCCGGCCCTCCTCCGCTCGGACCCCTACCGGTGGCCGCTCGGTGTTGCCCGCCCGAGGTAGCGTCAGGCGGTTCCTGTTCGACGTCAGGTGCCCGAGGAGTACGGTGAGCGACCCCCAGCCCCCATCCGGGCCGCAGGACCCCTACCAGCCGCCGCAGCCGCCCAGCGATCCGTGGGCGCCCCTGCCCCCGGTCGGCGCGCAGCCCGACGGCACGTGGCCCGCCCCGCCCGACGAGTCCGACAGTGCCTGGGCCGCCCCGCAGCCGCCGCCCCAGCCGCCGGTGTCCGGTGCGCCCCACCCGCCGGTCTCGGGCGCCCCCCAGCCGCCGGTCTCCGGTGCGCCTCAGCCGCCGGTCTCCGGCTCCCCGCACTACCCGGCCTCCGGTGCGCCGCCCCAGCCGCCCGCCGCCGCCTCGCCGTACGCACCGCACCAGGCCGCGAGTGGCGGATACCCGCAGCACGACCCGTACCAGGCCGGTGCCGGTTACCCGCAGCAGCCCGCCGGCGCGTACCCGCAGCACGACCCCTATCAGGCGGCCGGCGCCTACCAGCAGCCCGGACCGTACGCGTCCGGCGGCTACCAGCAGGGTGGCTATCCGCCCGGCGGCACCGGCTACCCACCGGCTGCGCCCGGGTACCCGTTGGGGGCGCCGCAGCCCAGCGGCGGCTCCGGCAACAAGACCGCGCTGATCGTGGTGGCCGTGGTCGCCGCGCTGGCGCTGCTCTGCTGCGGCGGAGGCGTCATCGCGCTGCTCAACGGCACGGGTGACGACCGGGACACCGGCGCGCGGCCCATACCGTCGGCCACCTCGTCGGCACCGGACCCGTCGCCGAGCGCCGCGCCGACCGAGGCCGCGCCACCGCCGCCACCGCCGCCCACCAACTCGCCGCCCAGCGGCGAGACGTACAACCTGCGCATCGGCACCACCCTGGTGGTGAACGACAACGACGGCACCGTCGAGGTCACCGTGACCCGGGTGCGGACGGTGAACGAGGGCTGCCGGTCGTTCGCGCCCGAACCGCGCAAGGGCCGTTACCTGATCGCCGACGTGACCGCCTCGGTGACCAAGGGCACGGCTTCCATCAACCCGATCTACTTCGAGTGGGTGGCGGCGGACGGGACCACGGTCAACGGCCTGGCCGGGATCCTGGCCGGCTGCGGCGAGTCCATCGGTTCCGGCAACAACCTGCCGGCCGGCACGAAGCGGACCGGCACCGTCGTCTTCGACGTCGCCGACACCAACGGCGTGGTGGAGTACAAGCCGTTGTTCCGGTCCGCCGGTTCCTGGCGGCCGTAGCGCACGTAAGGTCGTCCAACCGGCGGTACGTCGGGCGAGCCGCGCGAGATCGTCGGTTCGCCCGACGACCGGAGTGACCATCCTGAGTGGACATCGCTACACTCCGCCCGGTGATCAACAAGAGATGGTCGTCAGCCGCCCTGTTGGGGCTGCTGGCGGCGACCACGCTGGCCGGCCCCGCGTCGGCCCGGGCCGACGACGACCAGGCAGAACCCGTCGCCGAGCCGCCTCGCGTCCAGTTGGTGCTGGACGTGAGCGGCTCGATGCGGGCCACCGACATCGACGGACGCAGCCGCATCTCGGTGGCGCAACAGGCGTTCGGCGAGGTGGTGGACGCCCTACCCGACGAGACCCAGCTCGGCATCCGGGTGCTGGGCGCCACCTACAAGGGCCAGGACAAACAGCAGGGCTGCCGGGACACCCAGCAGATCGTGCCGGTCGGCCCGGTGGACCGCGCGAAGGCCAAGGCAGCGGTGGCGACCCTGCGCCCGACCGGTTTCACCCCGGTCGGGCTCGCCCTGCGGGAGGCCGCGAAGGACCTCGGCACCGGCACCACCGCCCGGCGGATCGTGCTGATCACCGACGGCGAGGACACCTGTGCCCCGCCGGACCCCTGCCAGGTGGCCCGGGAACTGGCCGCCCAGGGCACCACGCTGGTGGTGGACACGCTCGGCCTGGCACCCGACGAGAAGGTCCGCAAACAGTTGCTCTGCATCGCCGCCGCCACAGGTGGCACGTACACGGCGGCGAACAGCGCCGACGACCTCACCGACCGGCTCAAGCAGCTCGTCGACCGGGCCCGTGACACGTACGCGACCACGCCGGCCAAGGTCGACGGGACCGACGTCTGCGACGGTGCGCCACTGCTCTCCCCCGGCGTCTACACCGACCGGGAGACCTTCTCCGAGCACCGCTGGTACCGGGTACCGGTCCGGGCGGGACAGGAACTACGCGCCTCGGTCAGCATCGCGCTGGACCGGCCGATCAACCCCGACCACGGCGTACTGCTGCGGGCCACCGCGACCGACGGCCGGGAGCTGGTCCGGGGCGTGGACGCCGGCAGCGGACGCACCGACGTCGTCTCGGCCGGCCTGCGCTGGTCGGCCACCGAGGACGGCGACGACGAGCGCGACGAGGACGCCAGCCCCAGCCCGACGGCGAGCGCCACCCCGGCCGTGACCACCGTCTGTCTGGTGGTCAGCAACATGTTCTCGCCCCGGTCCGGCACCGCGAAGGACCCCGGTATGCCGGTCGAGCTGACCGTCGACGTGGTCGCCGCCTCCCCCGCCCCGGACGGGCCGGACCTGGGTCGCGGCTGGGTGCTGCTGCTCCTGCTGACCCTGGCCGGTCTGCTCACCGGACTCGTCACCGGCCTGCTCACCCGCTGGTGGGTCGCCACCTGGAGGGAGAACTGATGCGTACCCGATCGGCAACCGTGGCCGCGCTGCTGGCCGCCGGCATCGCCCTGGCTCCGGGCGCGGCGCTGGCCGCCCCCACCCCCACCCCCTCGCCCGGTGCCGCCACCGTGACCAAGGCGGGCACCACCTTCCTCAGTGCCACCCCGATCGCGGCGGGTCAACCGGTGCGGGTGGGCGCCTCCACCGGCGAGTACCTCTACTGGTCGTTCCCGGCGGCGGCGGGCGAGACCCACGAGATCACCGCCACGGTCTCCCTCGCCGAGCAGCGCACCGGCACGTCGACGTGGACCGTCGAGGTCTTCGACGGGCTGCGCCGCCGCCAGGCGTGTACGGCCGGCGCGCAGACCCCGACCGCCGACTCCTCGGTGCGTACCGTGGCGCTCGGCTGCACCCTGCGGCGCGTGCGGCCCTGGGCGGAGCCGTGGTCCGCGGACCCGCTGCCCGGCACGTACTACGTGCGCCTGTCGGTGGTCGACGTGCCCGAGCCCGATCTGGGCCGCCCGATCGACGTGGACCTGCTGATCTCCGCCAGCGGGGACGCCGGCAGCGCCCCGGAGGACGGCCGGCTGGAAGCCCCGCTGGTGGCACCGACCAACGCCGGTGCCGTGCTGGCCACGGAGCCGACGGTCGCACCGGTCGACGAGGACGACGACGGCTGGAGCATCGACCTCACCGGGTGGCTCCCGGAGGCCGGCTCCCGCTGGATCTGGACCACCGCCGGTGGTGTCCTCGCCGCGGTGGCCGGTGTGGTCGGTTTCGCCCTGACCCGCCGCCCGTCCGCCCGGCGGGTCCGCGCGTGACCCCACCCGTCCGGTGACCCCCGCCGGCAGGTCGCGCCCGGGCGGGACCTGCCGGCGGTTCCGATCAGCAGGCCTGGGGCGCACCGGAGTAGTGGACACCGGCACGGCCGATCACCGTCAGGTCGGTCAACGCGGTGTTCGCAGATCGCCGGATGTAGCAGGAGTACCGATGCTGGTTGATCACTTCTAGGTGGATGTGCGCGCCGGAGTCGCCGTTGACCTGGTAGCAACTTGAGTAACGGAACCGTCCTGTCTCACCGAGCTTGGTCCACGGCCCGACCGTCGCGCCGACCACGATGCCGGCCGGCTTGTTGGCGACGTGCATGACGTCGGCACGGGCGATGACCGCGCCGATCCGGTCGTCCCGGGCCTCCAGCCCGATGCGGTACCCGCCGTCGGCCAGGTTGCCGGTCGCGCACCCGGGCCGCACGGTGACCACGCGCACCGAGATCGGGTGGCCAGCGGCGCTCGTCGTGCCGAACGGCGAGACCACCGTCGCACCGGGGTTGCGGTAGATGTCGACCGACCAGTCGTTGAGGTATCCCCAGTTCGAGAAGACGCGGTGGTGGCTCGCCGGCCCGGAAAGCCCGAAGCGGTCCCAGGTGGACGCACCCTGGATCGGCGGATAGACGTTGACCGCGTCGGCCACGGCGTGCGCCTGACCGGCGCTGGCCGGGACGAGTGTCGCGCCGACGACGAGCAGGCCGACGACGGCCTGACGGACCATGCTGCTGAATTTCACTGCGCCTCCTGATCCGGGCGGCCGGGTTCACCCGGCTGCCGCTGCGCCCACGCACTCGTGGCGCGTCGGCGTCCACAACGGAAACGATCAATATAGAGCAGCGTCGTCACGTGGGCCATGGTCGCCGTTCAGCGGCCGTCGAGGTTCGGCCCCGACAGTGCCTAGTCCAGGGCGAAGGTGGCCGACGCGCGCCCGGGGGCGTCCGACACGGCTTCCAGGTGGAGCAGCCCGTCGCGGTGCCGGACGTACTGACCGGGGAAGTTCACCGACTCCAGCGACACCTTGGCCGCGTCGGCGAGCCCGGCCCGCCGGGTGAAGGTGGCGTCCTGCCGGAACAGTGCGGAGCCGTCGTCACGCTCCACCCAGAGCTGGTGGTTGCGGTGCCGCAGGTAGTAGCCGGGATAGTTGGTCGACTCCAACGAGACGGCCGAGGAGTTGGCGAGGCCGGGGACGATCCGGAACTGCGAGTCGGCCAGGGCGGTCACGTTCGGCTCCAGCCGCGCCCGGAACTCCCAGTGCCGGATGTAGCGGTCCGGCAGGTCGTGCGCGCGCAGCCGCACCGGGCTGAGGCCGTCCGGCACCGGTACGCCGAAGTTCGGCGTACCGTCGGCGTTCCAGTAGACCCGCTGGATTCGGGTACGCCGGTTCGGGTCGGTCAGCGGGTCGTAGCCGTTGCCGAGGTACCGCTCGTAGTTGCGGGAGTGGTAGACGATCACGTCGCTGCCGTCCTCGGCGACGGTGAACGAGTTGTGCCCCGGACCCCACTGGCCCGTCCGGGCGTCGCTGGCCAGCACCGGCGTGGACCGCTTGCTCCACGAGGCCGGGTTGAGCAGGTCACTGGTGGCCGAGGCGGTGAGCAGCCCGACCGCGTAGTTGGCGTCGGTGGCGCTGGCCGAGTACGTCATGAACACCCGCCCGTTGCGGATCAGCACCGCCGGCCCCTCGTTCACCCGGTACCCCCGGGTCTCCCAGGCGTGCGTGGGAGTGGCGATCAGGGCCGGGGTGCCCGCGTACGTCCACGGGTTGACCGCGCGGGCCAGATAGATGTTCGAGTTGCTGCCGGCGTACTCGGCCCAGACCAGATAGCGCACTCCGTTGTGGACGAAGGTGGTGGCGTCGAGCGAGAAGCTGCTGCGGGCCGGTTGGAGTTGGCCACGTTCCACCCACGGCCCGTCCAGCGGGTTGGCCGCACTGCTCTCCAGCACGTACGGCCGGATGGCCCAGATGTCGTCGGTCCGTCCGGCGGCGAAGTAGACGTACCACCTGCCGTCGATGAAGTGGATCTCGGGAGCCCAGATGTGCGCGCCCATCTCGCCGCTGGCGTGCCTGCGCCAGATCACCCGCTCGGTGGCGGTGGCCAGCCCCTGGAGCGTGGTGGCGCGGCGCAGCACGATCCGGTCGTACTCGGGGACCGTGGCGGTGAGGTAGTAGTACCCGTCGGTGTGCCGGTAGACGTGCGGGTCGGCACGCTGCTCGGCCAGCGGGTTGGTGAAGGTGACCGCAGCGGCCTGCGCCGGCACCGCCCCCACCACCGCGGCGCCTGCCGCCAACACCACGACCGCCGCCGTCGCCACCACCCGACGAACACCACGTCGCACCATAGCCCCGCCCTTCCGCCACGACAGGAACACCCGCACCGCATGGATAGCGTCAACAACCACCACAGTCAAGAGAACATCATCTATACAAAACCCCGCCGCAGCCCCCTCCCCCCTCTCCACCCTCCCCTCTCCTCCCCTCCACCCACCCCACCCCACCCCGCACCGCGCGGTGATCAAGAAGTTTGCGCCCACTACGGCGTCCGGGAGCGACCAAATCTCTTGATCAACACAGCGGCGGGGTGGGGTGGGGTGGGGGTGGGTGGGGGGGTGGGGGGGTGGGGGGGTGGGGGGTGGGGGGTGGGTGTCAGCGGGGGTCGGAGACGGGGCGGTGGTGCGATGTCGAGGGCACCTCGTCGTCGGGCGCTGCGGTGTTCTGGCATGCCGCCAGGAGCCACCGCCCGCCTTCCTTCGACATGATCCACAGAGGAGACCCGATATCGGGGCCCTCCGGCGACCGATAGACCTGACGTACCTTGACGGCAGCGACATCGGGCCGGACGAACAGCACGTGCTCCAGCTCGAAGGTCACGGTCAGGCCCTGCATCCCACCGGGCAGCACCTGGCGGGTGAACGCCGAGATCGCATCGAGGCCGAAGAGGCGGGTGCCCGCGGCCGTGGTGTAGATCGCATCGGCGCGGAACAGGCCCAGAAACTCGTCCGGAGACTCGGTGTTCTGGGCGTGCTCGACCGTGGCGATCACCTGCTTGATCGCTTCGATCTCGACCTCAGGGTTCGACTGATCGACGTCACTCATGTCGACCACGCTAGGAGTTGAACCTCCCTTGAGGTCAACGTGGGAGAACCGGCTTCTCGCGCCGAGCGCACAGCCGGAGACCCGGCGGACGACCCTAGGGGGTCGGTCTTGCCTCCTCGCGTGCACCTCGCGGCAGATATCCGGGCGCTCGGACAATGTCGTGGTTGGATCACCCTGGTGAGGGCTCTGGCGTGGCTGGATGGTTTACCCGGTCCCGACTCGGGTCGGCCTGCCCGCTACCGTCTGCGTATCGCGGCGGCCACGCTTGCAAACCCGCAGCGAACAGCCCAGTCCTGAACAGCACGAGGAGACACCGATGGCCGACGCCACCAGCGACGCCGACCCCACCGCTGACGCCGAAGCGGAAACCGAGGGGCAGCCGCAGCCCTTCGAGAACCGGGCGGCACGCCGGTCCAAGGGCAAGGCCACCGCCAAACACACCGGGAGCGCCGCGAGCCGCGCCCACGGCCGCTCCGGCACGGTGCAGAGTCCTCGCCAGTACGGCAACCGTCGAAGCGGCTGACTTCGGACCTCCTGGTAACGCGCGACTCGCGACAAGTCCCTGCCTCGGGTCAACGTCCCGCCGGCCCACTCGCTCCTGACCTTGGCACAGCGAGCATCACCGACCGCACGACGTACGCTCCTCGGATGCGCGTGTCGCTTGGCGGCCGGTAAGCGTCCATCATGTCGGCGGGTCAGGCGGTCATCAGGACGTTCAGGCGGTCGTACGAGGGCTCCGTGCCGGCCATTCGGATCCGGCGGTTGGCGCGGGTCGGGGTGGGCTGGCGCTGTGCCGGGTAATGATCTCCAGGGTGTGCCCGGTGTGGGCGGCTCCTCAGTCGAGACAGAACTCGTTGCCCTCGACGTCCTGCATCACCAGGCAGGACTCGTTGAAGCCGTCGGCTTCCAGCAGCCGTACGCGAACCCCGCCGAGCGCGACCAGCCGCGCGCCCTCGGCTTCGAGCACGGCCACGCGCTCCGCGCCGACCAGCCCGGTGCCGGCCCGTACGTCGAGGTGCAGCCGGTTCTTGACCACCTTGCCCTCGGGTACGCGTTGGAAGAACAGCCTCGGGCCCGCGCCGGTCGGGTCGACGCAGGCGAACGCCGAGCCCTGCCGCTCGGGCGGCAACGCGCGATCGAACTCCGCCCAGTCGGCGAAGCCCTCCGGTGGCGGCGGCACCACGTATCCCAACACCTCGCACCAGAAACGGGCGACGCGCTCGGGTTCTGCGCAGTCGAAGGTCACCTGGACCTGCTTCACGGTCGCCATCGACCCACCATACGGCGACCGTTCCTCAGTCCGGGGGTCCGCCCCGCAGCAGGCGCGCGATCCGCTCGTACTCGGCGGCCATCTCGGGGGTGGCCAGGAAGTCGTCGAGGTCGGCGGAGACCTGGTGGTCGACCTCCTCGACGGAGCGGAGCGCCAGCTCGTAGAGCTCGTCGCGCTGCCCGGTCTCCAGGTACGTCGTCCAGTGTTCGAGCGCGACGAGGGCGATGAGCAGGTCCGGGTCCATGTCGCCGTCGGTGAGGGCGCCCTCCTCGATCCGGGTGATCAGCGCACGTGACGTGGCGGCGTCGGCCGTCCCGACGGTCTCCCGGGCGAGCGCGAACGCCGCCGCGGCGTCCTCGTCCAGTTCCCCGTCGGCGGCGACGTCGACCAGCCCCTCGTCGCGTACGAGGCGGGCCACCGTCTCGGCGCCGAACACCCGGAGTTCGTCCTCCCCTGCCGTGTCCACGAGCCGACGGATCGCTGTTTCGAGCTGGTCGTATCGCACCACCGCAGTCTAGGGAACACGTGAAACTTGACCCTGTCACAGTGTCAAGGTCTTCACTGGTGGTCGGAGGTGGTTCCCATCGACTCGACAGGCAAGCCCACGCCCGACGCGCGAGTGGTCGCCGCGTTGGCCGCCGACGACTCGTCGAAACGACTCAACGCGGCGCTGGCCGTCGGCACACACCCGGACCCCGACCTGGTGGACACGCTCGTGGCCCGTTGCGGGGTCGAGCCGGACTTCTTCGTGCGCGACATGCTCACCTGGGCACTGACCCGGTTGCCGGCGGAGGTCACCGTGCCGAGGCTGCTGGCGGAACTCGACTCCGCCCACGCCCAGTCGCGCAGTCAGGCACTGCACACCCTGTCCAAGGTCGGGGACCGCAGCGTCTGGCCGGCGATCACGACCGCACTACTGCGCGACGCCGACGACACGGTGGCGCGGACCGCCTGGCGGGCGGCGGTCGTCCTGGTACCCGATACCGAGCGGTCGGCGCTGGCCACGGAGCTGGCCACACAGCTCGGCCGGGGCGACCGGGAGGTCCAGCTCAGCCTGAGTCAGGCCCTCGTCGCGCTGGCCGACGTGGTCGAGCCGGTCCTGGCGGCGGCGGCGACACACCGGGACCCGGCGGTACGGGTGCACGCCCGCGCCACGGAACGCCTGCTGCACGATCCGGACGCCGGATTCGACCTCGCCGTGCACGAGGCGAAACGGGTCGCGGCACTCGGCCCGGACCGGGAGGACGCGCCGGGTGCTGATCGGTGAGGTGGCCCGCCGCTCGGGGGTCAGTGCCCGGATGCTCCGGCACTACGACACGCTCGGGCTGGTCCGTCCGACCGGTCGTACGGTGGGCGGTTTCCGGGAGTACACCCCGGAGAACATCCGGCGGATCTTCCACGTGGAGGGGCTGCGCTCGCTGGGGCTGTCGCTGCGCGAGATCGGTCGTACCCTCGACGATCCCGGCTTCACCCCGGCGGCGCTGGTCGGCGACCTGATCCGGCGGACCGAGGAGCGGCTGCACCGGGAGCGCGAGTTGCTCGACCGGCTCCGCACCGTCGACGCCGCCGGGCCCGCCGACTGGCCGGAGGTGGCACGCCTCATCGAACTGCTGCACGGTCTCGGTTCGGGTAGTGCCGCCCGGCGTCAGCAGGCCGTCCTGACCGAGCACGAGTCGGCCCCCGCCGAGCTGCTGGCGGAGGCGGTGCTCAACGAGTCGGATCCGCACGTCGCCGGTGCGCTGCGGTGGGCGCTCGCGCGGGCGGCCGGGGGCGGTGTGGCCCGGGTGGCGTCCGGTCTGGCCTCGGGTGACGCCGAGGTCCGGCGGCGCGCGGTCCGGGCGCTCGCCGAGATGCCCGGCGACGAGGCGGGCGCCGCCCTCGTCGGCGCGCTCGCGGACGCCGAGCCGACCGTACGCGGACCGGCGGCGCTCGCGCTCGGTGCCCGGGGCGACACCCGGGCGGTACCGACGCTGGTCGGCCTCGTGGTCGACGGCCCCAACGACGTCGAGGCGGCCGAGCTGCTGGGCACGCTCGCCGAGGATCCGGCGTGGGCGGAACGGATCATGACGGCGCTGGCCGACGAACTCGCCGACCCGGAGGCGGACCCGGCGGCGCGGATGCGACTGGCCCAGGCCCTCGCCGAGATGCCGGGCACCCTGGCGGCGGACACGCTGCGCCGGTTGTCCCGCGACGACGACCGGCCGGTGGCGCTCGTCGCCTCGGCCCTGCTCGCCGTCCTCGACGGACGCGAGGGCGACGCCCGCGACCGGCGCGGGGCGACCTGACGCCGGTCAGGCCGGGACGTGCCCGTTCAGGTACGCGTTGATCTGGTCGATCTCCAGTTGGTTGAAGATCTCGGGCTGGTCGGCGGCCTGGTTCGAGTTGATGATCCGCTTGAAGAGGTTGTAGTGGGCCATCGACCGCAACCCGATGACGCGGTTGGGGGTGACCAGGTAGCCGGTGCCGCCGGTGCTCCAGATGAGGTACATGAGTCCGTCCTTGGTGAGAATCGCGGGTGGCTGGCCGGGCGCCCCGGCGTAGGGAGCGCCGGTGAGGATCGACTCCGGGTCCACGCGGTGCCCGTTCGGATGGAAGATCTCCAGGTGCAGGTGCGGCCCGGTGGAGCGGCCCGTCGAGCCGACGTCGCCGAGGTGCTGCCCGGCGGCGACCTGCGTGCCGGCCCGCACCACGGGTACGTCCCGCAGGTGCCCGTAGACGCTGCGCCACCCGTCGGCATGGCTGACCGTGGCGTGGTGGCCGAGTCCGGCGGCACTGTAGGTGACGCCGGTGACGGTGCCGGCCGCGATCGACCGGACCGGATAGCCGAGGATGCCGCCGTAGCTGTAGTCGGTGCCGTTGTGCTGTCGCCGCTCGCCGGTGATCGGGTCGACGCGTACCCCGAACGGTGAGGTGATCGGGACCCACTTGTCGAAGGGCCGGTTCCAGCGGGGCGTCGCCCCGTACGCCGCCTCGGCGAGCCACGCCTCCGGGATCACGCCGACGGCGAGGGTGGCGGTGATCAGGCCCAGCAGGCGTCGCCGATCGACCAGATGACCTTCGTCCACAACTGCTCCAGCCGGTAGCCGGGACACGTCCGTCGAGACCGCCGAGCAGAACGACAATCTTCGATCGAGCGGGGTTTGGAGTCTAGGTCACCGCGCAGTCGCCACGCCACCGGTCAGGCGGTCGCACCGCCGTCGATCGCGATGGACGCGCCGGTGATGTGCCGGCCACCGTCGCCCACCAGGTGACTGACGGTCGCGGCCACGTCGGCCGGCGACGCGTACCGCCCGAGGGCGATCTGCGTCCGCTGCGCGTCGGCACCGGCGCTGTCCGCCGGGTTCATGTCGGTGTCGGTCGAGCCGGGAAGGATCAGGTTGACGGTGATGCCGCGCGGGCCGAGTTCGCGGGCCAGCGCCCGGGTCAGCCCGTTCACCGCGCTCTTGGTCATCGCGTACGCGCTGACTCCGGGAGCGGGGACGCGGCTGGCGAAGCTGCTGCCGATGTTGACGATCCGCGCGCCCTCGCCCATGTGCCGCACCGCCGCCTGGGTGGCCAGGTACACCCCGCGTACGTTCACCGCGACCGCCCGGTCCAGCACCTCGAAGCTGACCGACTCGATCGACCCGCCCGCGAACACCCCCGCGTTGTTGATCAGGATGTCCAGCCGCCCAAGTTCGGCCACCGTCCGCTCCACCGCGCCGACGACCGCCGCCGGATCGGCACTGTCCGCACTGATCGACACGCCGGTACGCCCGTACGCCTCGATGTCGGCCAGCACGGACTTCGCGTTGTCCTCCGCGCTGCGGTAGGTGAACGCCACGTCGATCCCGTCCTCGGCGAGCCGGCGTGCGACGGCGGCGCCGATGCCCCGACTTCCCCCCGTGACGAGGGCGACCCTGCCGGCAGTTCTGACCGTCATAGCGCAATCCTGACAGTTCACTCAGGATCGCGATCATCCGGGTCACCGCTCACCCCAAGCCGACACGCGCCCCGCACCCACACCTGGACGCTGCGTCTACGGCCTGTCACACGCAACGTGACGTAAGAATCCGAAATGGACCGGGGCGGCGTCCGCCGACATAGGCTCCGGCGATGACGCGCAGACCCCTCACCTGGCTCCTGGTCGCCCTTCTGGGCGGAGGTGTGACATTCGGCCTCTACTGGTTCCAGCCGTGGAAGCTGTTCACCGATCAGGTGGTCGCCGAGATACTGCCGATCACCGACGCACCGGTGGCTGAGGGATCGACGCCGGCAGCGGTGGACCCCTCGGCCGACACGTCACCCTCCGCCGAACCGTCCGTCGCGCCGGGTCCGAGGAACGCGTTGCTGGCCAGCGGAGAGTTCGTCACGCACGAGCACGAGACCACCGGCACCGCCCGACTGATCCGGCTCGCGGACGGCAGTCACCAGTTGGCGCTACAGGACCTCGCCACCTCCAACGGCCCCGACCTGCGAGTCTGGCTCACCGACCAGCCGGTGCTCCCCGGCCGGGCCGGCTGGCACGTATTCGACGACGGGCGATGGCTCGAACTCGACCGGCTCAAGGGGAACCGGGGCGACCAGGTCTACGACATCCCCGCAGACGCGGATCTCGACGGCTTCCGCAGCGTCTCGATCTGGTGCAAGCGGTTCTCGGTGTCCTTCGGCGCAGCCGAACTACGGAAACCGTCCTGACCTGCTGCACGGGCAGGATGGGGCTCTCGTCTGCGCCGGCGAGCGGGCCGACACCTGTCGGGGTGTAGGCGGACGGGATGCCGGGTACCTCGCGCCCAACCCCGCAGCCCGCCCAGGAGGACCCCATGACCGTCGTACTCGCCATCGTTTGCAGCGACGGGGTGGTGATCGGCGCGGACTCCCAGATCACCGAGAGCGACCGCGGTCTGAGCTTCCCCGCCCAGAAGCTGCACCCGCTGGGTTCCTGCGCCGCCTGGGGCGGCAGCGGCGCGCGGGGCGTACTCAACGACCTGCGCCCCCTCCTTGAGGAGTCGGCCACCGCCATCCTCGAAGCACCCGACATCGGCGGCGAGTTGCAGGAGCGCGTCCTACCCGTCTTCAAGAAGCACTACGCGAACTACATCCCGGACGTGCCCGGCGAGGACGGCGGCGGCGGGGTGTCGGCGTACCTGCTCGCGGTCGGCTACAGCCAGGGCGGGCCGTGGATCGTGGAGATCAACCCCAACGGGCTCATCGGCCGCTACGAGGACGTCGGCTTCCACGCCATCGGCTCCGGCGCGCCCATGGCCCAGCAGGCGGGCGCGCTGCTGTCCCACTTCCGAATGACCACGCGCACCGTCGAGTACGGCGTGGTCGGCGTGGTCCGGGTGCTGGAGGCGCTGGAGCAGACCTCGCCGTCGGTCGGCAGGCCGTTCAGCGTCGCGTGCATCCGCGAGGAGGGCGCCCACCACCTCGACGACAAGGAGATCGCCAAAGCGCTCAAGGACGCCAAGCGCTGGCGCGACCTCGAACAGAAGGCACTCGACGGGCTGTTCGACTGACGTCGAAGCATGATCGCCGGCCCGCGACGTCCGCCCGGCTCGCACCTCCCGCGAGGGTCAAGGCGTTACGGGCGGGACGTCTGCGGCTGCGGCCGGGTGCCGTCAGCAGCAGGTGCCGGTGGCTGCGGCGGTGGCCGGCTCCTTGCCGGTGGCGGGGGTGCCGCAGGTGCTCGCGGTGGCCTTCTCCAGGTGGTCGGAGTCGGCCTTGACGGTGTAGACCTCCCAGGGTTCGTCACCGGGGCCACGCACCCAGACCTTGTCCTGGAGGGCGTAGCAGCATTCGGTGCTGTTCTCCTCCAGGGTGATCAGGCCGGATTCGGTGAGGCGCCGGGTGGCGGCGTTGACCTCTTCGGTGGTGGAGACCTCGACGCCCAGGTGGTCCAGCGCGGTCGGCCGGCCGGATTCGCCCTCCAGGAGCACGAGCTTCAACGGCGGGTCCTGGACGGCGAAGTTGGCGTAGCCGGGGCGACGCTTGGCCGGTTCGACGCCGAGCAGCTTCGAGTAGAAGGAGACGGACTCGTCGAGGTCGGACACGCGCAGGGCGAGTTGAACGCGGGACATGGGTTCTCCTCTCGACAGGACCGCCGTCTCCGACCCGCCCTGTCTAGATGACTTTCGAATCAGACCCCCACATTGCCCCTTGTTTTGAAATCTGTCAACCTAGACGCATGTCGAAACAAGCCGTGCCGGTGGTCGACCTGAACGCCGTGGCCTGCTGCGCCCCGATCGCGGCCCGTCCGATGGACGACGACCAGGCGGCGGTGGTCGCTCCGATGTTCAAGGCCCTGGGCGACCCGGTCCGGCTCCGGCTGATGTCGATGATCGCCTCGGTACCGGAGATCTGCGTCTGTGACCTGACCCCGGCGTTCGACCTGTCCGGACCCACCATCTCCCACCACCTCCGGGTGCTGCGGGACGCGGGCCTGGTGGACTCCGAGCGGCGGGGCACCTGGGTCTGGTACCGGGTCCGCCCGGAAGCCTTCCGCCAGCTCGGCGCACTGCTGGACATCCCCACGGCCACTGCGGCCACCGGGTGAGCCTCGCGCCGACCCGGCGGGCGAGCGCCGAGTTCACCGGTACGGCCATGCCGGTCAGGCCGCGTACCGCGTGCTCGCCCTGGTTGTCGTCGCCACCGGGGCTCCGGTGCTCTCAGCAGCCGCGCGGCGGCCTCGGCCGGGAAGGGGTCGCCCTGCCACTCGATCTCCCAGGTCCGGCCGCCGTTGCCTTGCCACCCGTCGAGATGGGTGGCGCCGTCGAGCGGCGAGCGCTTCCCCGAGCCCCGTTCGTGATGACTCAGCGCAGCGCGGCGGCCACGGTGGCGATGCCCTCCTCGATGGCCGAGGCGGAGTTGGCCGCGTAGCCGAGGACCAGGCCGGGTGGGTACGGCCGGCGGCAGTGCCAGGACAACGGCTGCACCTTCACCCCACGGGCGAGAGTCGCCGCCGCCAACTCGGTGTCCACCACCGTGCCGTCCAGGGTGACGGTCAGGTGCAGCCCGGCCGCTGCCCCGTGCACGGTCGCCCTGGGCAGGTGACGTGCCAGGGCGGCGATCATCGCGTCCCGGCGGCGTACGTGCCGACGGCGCAGCAGCCGCAGTTGCCGTTCCAGCGCCCCGGAGGTGATCAGCTCGGCGAGGACCAGTTGCGGCAGAATGGCGTTGCCCAGGTCGGCGTTGCGTTTGGCGGCCACCACGGGGTTCCGGTACCGGCGGGGCACCAGCAGCCAGCCGATCCGCAGCGCCGGGGCGAGCAGCTTCGACACGCTGCCGGCGTAGCAGACCCGCTCCGGCAGGGTGGCCCGGAGCGCGGGCACCGGCGGGCGGTCGTAGCGGTGCTCGGCGTCGTAGTCGTCCTCGATGACCAGACCGCCGCTGCGGGCCCAGTCGGCGAGCCGGCGGCGCCGCTCGCCGTCGAGCACTACACCGGTCGGGAACTGGTGCGCGGGGGTGAGCATCACCGCGGGTGCCCTGCTGGCGGCCAGTTCGTCCACCCGCAGTCCGGCGGCGTCGACCGGGATCGGCACCGTGTCGAGCCGCCAGTTGTCGAGGTGTTGCCGGACGCCGAGGGAGCCGGGGTCCTCCACGCCGACCGTGGTGATGCCGTCGTCCGGCAGCACCTGGGCGAGCAGGCCGAGCGCCTGCGACACCCCGGTGGTGACGATCACCTCGGCCGGGTCGACGCTGATCCCCCGGTTGAGGGCCAGCCACCCGGCGACGGCGCGGCGCAGCGTCGGCGTCCCGCACGGGTCGCCGTAGCCGAGGTCCGGTGCGGCCAGCCGCCCCAGCACCACCTTCTCGGCCCGCAGCCAGGCCGCGCGGGGAAACGCCGCCAGATCGGGTACGCCGGGTGTCAGGTCGATCCGCGCCGGGGCGGTGCGTACCGCGTCGAAGGCGTCCGGGCCGGGTACCTGCGGGAACAGGACGGTGTCGTCCGACGATCGGACACCGGGTGTCCCCGAGGTCCGCGCGCCGCGCCCCGTCCCGGCGTCCGGCGGCGCCGCGACGGGGGTGGCGACCACCACGGTCCCGGCACGGCCCCGGCCGGCGAGGTGCCCCTCCTCCACCAGGCGCTGGTACGCCTCGACCACCACCCCCCGCGACACCCCGAGGTCGGCGGCGAGTATCCGGGTGGCGGGCAGCCTGGCGCCGACCGGTACCACCCCGTCGCCGATCGCCCGGCGTAGCCGGTGGGCAAGCCAGGCCGCCCGCCCACCCGCCGGAGCCTGCCCGATGTCGAGGTGCAGGAAGTCCGACCCGGCGTTGACCGGGGGCCCTGCCACTACCGGAGGCGTGACCGCCCTTTCGGTTATGGACCGGTCGGGCGGGGCTGTTTTGGCACTGTCCATCGGACCATTCTGGCGGCAGGGTTGCCGGTGTGCCATCACCGGACCAGGGAGCAACCTCGTGAGCATCGCGTTCCTGTTGACCACGCTCGTCGTGGTCGTCACCCCGGGCGCCGGGGTGCTGTTCACGCTCTCCGCCGGGCTGACCGGCGGGCGCCGGGCCGCCCTGGTCGCCGCGCTGGGCGGCACCCTGGGCACGGTGCCGCACCTGGTGGCGGCCGTGACCGGGCTCGCCGCGCTGCTGCACTCCAGCGCGCTCGCCTTCGACCTGGTCAAGTACCTGGGCGTGGGCTACCTGCTCTGGCTGGCCTTCGCCACGCTGCGGGACCGGGGTGCGATCACCGTGGACGACACCTCCCCCACCCGTCCGGCGGGCAAGGTCATCGTCTCGGCGGTGCTGATGAACCTGCTCAATCCGAAGTTGACGATCTTCTTTGTGGCGTTCCTGCCGCAGTTCGTCCACCCGGAGACGCCGGGCGCCCTCGGCCGGATGCTCGGGCTCGGCGCGGTGTTCACCGCCACCACGCTGGTGGTCTTCGTCGGCTATGGCCTGGGCGCCGCCGCCGTACGCCGACGCGTGCTCGACCGCCCCCGGGTGGCCGACTGGTTGCGCCGGTGCTTCGCCGGGTCGTTCCTGGCGCTGGGCCTGCTGCTGGCCCGCGCCGAGGCGTGAGGAGTCGAGGCGTGTACTTCCAGCACTCTCCCGAGGTCCGGGCCGAGCATCCGCCACTGGTCGCCGGTGTGCTGTACGCCGAGGGCGTCGCCGGTGAGCCGCGAACCGAACTGCCGCTGGCCGACCTGCTGGCGCAGGCCCGACAGCGGCTCGCCGCCGGCAGCGAAGCGGGTCTTGCGGAGATCCAGGCGTGGCGTCGGGCATTCGCCCGGATGGGGCTGGCTCCGACCAGGTACCGCTGCGCGTCGGAGTCCCTGCTGCGGCGGCTGCGTACCACCGGTGACCTGCCCCGGGTGCACCCGCTCGTCGACCTCGGCAACGCCGTCTCGGCCGCGTACGCGATCCCGGTCGGAATCCTCGACGTGGATCGCGTCGGCGGTGGCATCGAGGTACGGCACGCCCGGGGCGACGAGCGTTACCTGACCTTGGGCGGTGCCGAGGAGCGGCCCGACCTCGGTGAGGTGATCTTCGCCGACCCGCACGGACGGGCCCACGCCCGACGCTGGACCAACAGACAGAGCGGCTGGTCGGCGGTGCGCGAGGAGACCTCCACCGTGCTGGTGGTCGTCGAGGCGATGCACGACTCGGCCGCCACGGACGTACCGCGCCTGCTGGGCACACTCGCCGCCGAACTGGGCCGGGCGTGGGAGGTGCCCGCGCGGACGGCGCTGCTGACCCCGACCGCCCCGGATTTCCGCCTCGACCGTCCGGCCCCTTCGGATGGCGGCTGAGTCCGCAGTGGCTGCGGCCCGAGTCCGGTCACCACGACGTGCCGCACGGACCGTTGGCGCCGACCCCACCCGTTCGGCTTGAGTTCGTCCGCCATGTGCCACGGCCTGGGGCTCCGTCCGACGGACGCCAGCCGGACAAATGATCAAGGGCGGGTTCTCGATCATCCGAGAACCCGCCCTTGATCTGCTGCTTCGTGGTGGAGCTGAGGGGATTTGAACCCCTGACCCCCTCGATGCGAACGAGGTGCGCTACCAGTCTGCGCCACAGCCCCTCCGCCGGTTCACCGGCGTTGGTCCCGTCCGGCTTTCACCGGGCGGGCCGGCGACAAGGCTAACAGGTCGGCCGCCTTCGCCGCGAACCGCCCCGCCCCGCCCGACGCACGGCGGGTCAGGCGCTGTGGGAGCCCCGACCGGCCTCGTACGGACGGCCACGCAGGCCACCGGCGCGGCGGTAGGAGACCGAGCCGCCGCTGGCGGCCTGTGGCAGGTCGGCGGGGCGGTCCAGGCCCATGGCGGAACGCCGGACGGACTCCCGCTGGGCGGCCAGGCGACGCTGCGCCTCCCGGCGGGCCGCCGCGCGGCGTGCCTGTTCGCGGCGCACCTCGGCCTGCCGGGCGGCCAGCCAGGCGGCCTCGCGGGCCCGGGCACGCCGTCGGCGGCGATCGGCGAGTGCGCGGGCGCGCAGGTGCACGACGTACACGACGAGCAGGGTGCCGGTGACCGTGAAGCTGATCCAGAAGCCGGGGCCGACCACCAGGACGCCGACCAGTTCGACGGCGTTGAGCAGCACCAGGGCGGCGAGGACACGGCGGCGTCGGTAGACGGCCGGGGTGTGCTGTCGTCGGCGGTCGGGGCGGCGGCGCGGACGGCCACCGGCGGGCGTGACGGACCGCAGCCGACTCGGCCGGCCGGACCGACGCGAGGCGGGCGCGCCCTCGGCGGAGCCGGCCGATGCCGGGTCAGCGGAGCGCGCGGTCTGGACCGCGCCGCGCGGGGACCGGTCGTCCGGGGAGTCGCCGGCGTGGGGTGCGGGTGGTCCGGAGACGGGGGCGGCGAGCTGGCCCGAGCTGGGATCCTCGCTCAGGGTGACGACGAGGGCACGGGCCGGGTTGACCGGCCTGCGGCCCGGGACAGTGCGGCGTCGTCGGCGGCGCTGGAGCACCCGCGCCGTCGACTGCGCCCGCTCCGCCACCAACCGCTCGGCGGCGTCGTACCGGCGAACCAGCGCCGGAGCGAGAGCGAGCAGACCGGCGGCGGCGAGGACGGCGAGGAGCACCGAGGTCGGCACCCTCACCCCTCCCGTCACCAAGATTCGGAGCAACCGCCGACCGGCCGCAGGATCTTTCACCGATCGGCATCGGCGACGTGAATCATGCGGAGCGGGCAGCGCCTGCCGCAGCTTGCAGTTACCTGAGGTTACGGGTCAGGCTGGCCGGAACAACCGCGCCGCGCCGATTCCGCACGTGGGACGGCTCACGGCGTACGGGCGCGCAGCCGGTGCCAACGGGCCAGCAACCCGCCCTCGGCGGCGATCTCCTCGCTCGTCATCGCGTACCCGATGTGGTCCCGCCACGCACCGTCGATGTGCATGTAGCGCGCGTGGTACGCCTCCTCGCGGAAGCCCAGTTTCTCCACCACGCGGCGCGACGGCCCGTTCTCCGGCCGGATGTTGACCTCCACCCGGTGCAGCCCGCCGGGGCCGAAGGCGTGGTCGACGGCGAGCGCCATGGCGGTGGGGATCACGCCCTGGCCGGCGGCCCGCCGGTCCACCCAGTAGCCGACGTAGCCGGAGCAGAACGCCCGACGCACGATGCTGCCGATGTTGATGTGTCCGACCAGGCGTTCCACGCCGTCGGCGTACAGGCAGACCGCGAACGGCATGCCCTCGCCGGTACGCGCCGAGCGCCGCTGGTCGCGGTACACCCAGCGGAAGGTGGCCGGCGAGTTCAGCTCGGCCCAGTCACCGGCCGGCGTGGACTCCCACGGGGCCAGCCACTCCCGGTTGGCGCGGCGCACCTCGGACCAGGCCGCCGCGTCGGAGCGCCGGTACGGTCGCAGCAGCACCGGACCGTCGGAGAGCACCACCGGCCAGCCGGGCGCGCGTCGGAACCGCACCACTCCTCCACTCCCGAGCGTCACCCGGATTCACCGTCGACGGTCGAGCAGCAGCACGTCCACGGTGGAGCCGGCAGCGGCGGCGGTGACCCGCTCGCCGAGAACGAGAAGTCCGTTCGCCTCCGCCAGGCCGGAGAGGGTGAACGGACCGCCGTTGAGCGGTTGGACAGTGTAACCCCCACCCCGCCGCTCGGCGACGTGCGCGGGCCGGAACTCGCGCAGACCCACCGGTGAGGAGACCGTCTCCAGCAGGTGTGCCCGCACGCTGGGGCGGAAGACCGGTTCGGCGCCCGCCAGCAGGTTGATCGCGGGGCGGGCCAGCACCTCGAAACCGATCATCGCGGCGCCCGGGTCGCCGGGTAGGCACACCACCGGCACCTCCTCGGCACCGACGGTGCCGAACCCGAGGGCGGTGCCCGGATAGAGCGCCACGTCGGTGAAGGTGACCGGTCCGGCGCGGCTGCCCTCCCGTCGGGACAGGATGCGGCGGACCATGTCGCCGGGGCCGGTGCCGGTGCCGCCGGTGGTGATGATCAGGTCGGCCCGTAGGGTCTGGTCCTCCAGCAGGCCGCGCAGCCCCTCCGGGTCGTCGTCGCAGATGCCCACCCGGTACGCCAGGGCGCCCGCCTCGGCCGCCGCCGCGGTCAACGCGTGCGAGTTGGCGTCGACCACCTGGCCGGGCTGGCTGCCCCGGCCCACGTCCACCAGTTCGTCGCCGGTGGCCACGATCACGACCCGGGGGCTGGGGCGGACCACCACGTGTCCGATGCCGGTGGCGGCGAAGACCGCGACCAGCGCCGGTGAGACGTACGTGCCGGCGCGGGCGAGCAGGGTGCCGGCGGCCACCTCCTCACCGGCCCGGCGTACGCCGTAGCCCCGCTTCGGTGCGCGGAAGATCTCCACCGCCGCCATGCCCTGGTCGGTCCACTCGACCGGGACGACCACGTCGGCGGCGACCGGCAGTGGTGCTCCGGCGGCCACCGAGAAACACGAGCCGGGGGTGAGGCGGACCGGCCGCCAGCTCGCCGCGCCGAGGTCACCGACCACGTTGAGGCGTACCGTGCGGCCACCCGGACGGCCGGACTGGGCCGGGACGTATCCCACGCCCCGGGCCCCACCGGCGATGTCCTCCCAGCGCGCGGCGTACCCGTCCACGGCCGCCTGGTCGAAGGCCGGGAACGAGTGCGGTGCGACGACGTCCTCGGCGAGGACGTTGCCGTGCGCCTGGGTGAGGTCGAGGTCGAGCGGAGGCAGCGCGCGTAACCTGCGCAGCACGCTGCCCAGGTAGTCGGCGAGCGGCGTCAACCCGTTTTCGGCCGCCTCGGCGTCGGCCGTCGCGGTCATGTATTCGGACCGCCCGACTGGTCGGAGTTGACGAACTCGGCCAGCCACTTGCGGAACTCGCTGCCCAGGTCCTCGCGCTCGCTGGCGATCTGGACGACGGTCTGCAGGTACCCCAGCGGCATGCCGGTGTCGTAGCGGATGCCCCGATAGACGATCGCGTGCACCGGGGTGCCCTCGGTCCGCAGCAGCTCCATCGCGTCGGTGAGCTGGATCTCGCCGCCGCTGCCGGGCCTGGTACGCCGGATCGCGTCGAAGATCTTGCCAGGCAGGACGTACCGGCCGAGCACGGCCAGGTTGCTCGGCGCCTCCTCCGGCTTGGGCTTCTCCACCATGCCGGTGACCCGGACGACCTCGCCGATGTCGGTCAGCTCGGACTCGGCCGGCTCGACCGAGGCGATGCCGTAGCGCGTGGTCTCGGCCGGGTCGACCTCGAAGAAGGCGAGCACCACGCCACCGGTACGCGCCTGTAGCTCCAACATGGCCGGCAGCAGCGGCTCGGAGAGGTTGACGAACTCGTCACCGAGCATCACCGCGAAGGGCTGGTCGCCGACGTGGGACTCGGCGTACCCGACGGCGTGGCCGAGGCCGAGCTGCTCGGGCTGGCGGCAGGTGTAGATGGCGGCCAGTTCCTCGGTGCGCTTGACGGCGGCCAGCAACTCGGGCTTCTCGGCGAGCCGTTCCTCAAGGTCGGGGCGACGGTCGAAGTGGTCGACCATCGATGTCTTGCCGCGCCCGGTGATCAGGAGCACGTCGCCGATACCGGCCTGGGCGGCCTCCTCGACGATGTACTGCAACACGGGTCGGTCGACGACCGGCAGCAGCTCCTTGGGTACCGCCTTGGTCGCCGGCAGGAACCGGGTGGCCAGGCCGGCGGCCGGGATGACGGCCTTGACGGCACGGGGACGACCGGTGACGGCGGTCGCTGAGGGGTTCGCTGAGTGCTCCGACATGTCGCGAGACTATCGGCCGAGGCCGTGATGCGGCGGCCGAGGACCGGAAGACGCGCCGCCCGCCGGAGCAGTTCTGCCGGTCGTGGCGGAGCCGGCCCCGGCCGGTTCGTCATCGGTGGTCGGTTCGCCCGGATCGCCCTCGGGCCCGGCCCTGGGCAGCCCGTCCTGCGGGGTACGGGTCGCCACCAGCACCGGTAGCTCCCGGGTGGCGGACGCCTCCCGGGCGGGAGCCAGCCGCCAGGTGTCCCGGCCCCCCGTCTTGGCGGCGTACAGCGCCTCGTCCGCCGCTTGGAGCACCTGCGGCCCGGTGTCGGCGTGGTCCGGGAAGACGGCGATCCCGATCGATACCGTCATCGGCACGCTGTCCGGTGCCCCGGAGTGCCGTGCCACGTGGACCGGACTGTCCCGGACGGCCGCGGCGAGCCGCTCGGCGACGATCGTCGCACCCCGGGCGTCGGTCTCCGGCAGCAGCACCACGAACTCCTCCCCGCCCTGCCGGAAGGCGAGGTCCACCTCGCGGATCTCGCCCCGCACGCGTCGGGCGAACTCGGCCAGCACGGCGTCCCCGGCCGGATGTCCGTACGTGTCGTTGATCCGCTTGAACCGGTCCAGATCCAGCACGAGGACGCTGACCGTCCGGCCGAACCGGCTGGCCCGTTCCACCTCCCGACGTACCGACTCGCGCAGGTAGCGGTAGTTCCACAGCCCGGTCAGCGGGTCGGTGAGCGAGAGTCGTTGCGCCTCCTCGTGGACGCGGACGTTCTCCACCGCCACCGCCGCGTGCCCGGCGAAGGTGCGCAGCGTGGCCAGGTCGTCGTCGTCGAACTCGGCCCCGCCCGGCCGGTCATAGAGAGCGAGCACGCCGAGCACGGTCTCTGGCGGGCCGGGGTCGGCGCGTACGCCCGCCTCGGGCGCGGTGAACGGCACCGCGACGTACGTCCGGCAGGGCGGTTCGCCGACGCCCTCGGCCGGTTCCACCCGTCCCCGACAGGGACGGCCGGTCGCCGCGACCTCGCCCAGCAGTCCGCTGCCCACCGGCACCGACCCGGTGCCGGGCCAGCGCCCGTCGAGCCCCTCGGAGCACTGGGCGACCAACACGCCGCCCGGCTCGGTGAGCAGCACCGCACCCGCCCGGGCGCCGGTCGCGGCGAGCGCGCTGCGCAGGATCACCCGCAGGATCCGTTGCAGGTCGTGCGTACTGGCCAGGGTGTCCCCCAGCACCGCGAGGTGCCCGCGTAGCTGGTCGCGGCTGGCGGCCAGCGCCGCCAGGTAGCCACCGGTCTCCTGGGCCATCCGGTTGAACGCGGCGGCCAGCCGGCCGATCTCGTCGTCGCTGCGTATTGGTACCCGCGCGGTCAGGTCGCCGGCCGCCACCCGGTCCACCGCACCGGCGAGTTCCACCAGCGGACGGGTGGTCACCCGGGCCAGCCGCCAGGCGGCGGCGACCCCCACCAGGGCGGCCAGCAGCACCACGCCGACCAGCACGGCGTGCAGGCCGGGCGGCTGGTCACTGGGCACCGAGAGGACCAGGTGCAGCGGTTGGCCGGGCATCGGACCGGCGCGGCGCAGGTACCGGCCGTCCGGCGTGCCGGTCACCCGCTCGCCGCGCAGCGACGGGGCTGCGGCGAGGACCTCGTCCCGGCCGGTGGCCGACTCCGTGGTGTGCGCGACGTGCGACGCGCCGCCGCCGTCGAGCAGGGTCACCGCGACGCCGGTCACCGCAGCGAGCCGCGCCACGAACCGGGGGTCGACCGGCTGGGCGGCGGAGACCGTGCCGAGCGCCGCACCGCCCGGGTCGCGCAGTTCCACCCGGACGGCGAGGGCGCCGACCGGTCCGGCGGTGGCCGGGCCGAGACCGACCGTGGGTGGCGCCGGTGGGCCGCAGTCCCGCCAGGGGGCGGGCGGGGCGTCCGGGGTGGCGAAGCTGACCCGGCCGGTCACGTCGGTGACCAGCACCGCCGAGGCAAGGCCCCGGCTGACCACCTGACTGGCGGCACCCGACCGGTCGGCGGTGAGCGCGACCGCGTCCGCCGCGGCACGGAGCTGCTGGCAGAGCGCGTCGATCGAGGTACGCACGGCGGTCGCGGCCACCGCGAGTCGCTCGGTGGCGCGGCTGCGGTCCATCGTCGCCACGGTGGAGGCGACGAAGACGGCACCGAGCAGGACCGGGCCGAACGCCACGGCCAGGAACGCCGCGGTCAACCGCCCCCGTAGCGTCAACGCCTCCCCTTCCCCCCGGAAGTCGCGCGACCGTCGCCTGCGATGCTGACACAGAGCAACGGCGCGACACGCGTTGCGTGAGGGGTGTTGCGTGCCGGAATTTGCGGAAGGAGCGGAAGTGACGCATGACGCGAAGCGGGCGGCACGGGTGACGCTGCTGGCCCGCCGTCGGGCGTACACCGCCGCCGAACGCGAGGCCGCAGCCGGGGCCGTCCAGGTCGCACTGGTGAGCCTGGTACGCCGGCTGCGGCCGACCCGGGTGGCCGCGTACGCGCCGGTGGGCGGCGAGCCGGGCGGCCCGGACCTGCCGGCGGTGCTCGCCGACGCGCTGCCGCCCGGCGCCGACCTGTTGCTGCCGGTGCTCCGCGACGACCTGGACCTGGACTGGGCCCGCTGGGCGGGTGCCGACGCGATGGTCGCCGCCGGACGGGGCATCCGTGAGCCGGACACCCCTCGGCTGGGTGTCGACGCGATCGCCTCGGCCGGGTTGGTCGTGGTGCCCGCCCTCGCCGTCGACCGTCGGGGCGTACGCCTGGGCCGAGGTGGCGGCTCGTACGACCGGGCGCTGGCCCGGGTGCCCACGACCGCCCTCACGGTGACGCCCCTGTACGACGGCGAACTGCTCGACGAGGTCCCGGCCGAGCCGCACGACCGCGCGGTACGCGCGGCACTCACGCCGAGCGGTGGCCTGCACCCGCTCGCGACCTCCTCGGGTGTCGCGCCACACACTTCCGCTGGACGAACCGGCCCCCGATGACGCACCATTGGCACTCGAATACGTCGAGTGCCAACCGGCCGTGTCAGACCCGGAGGAGAACGTGCCCACGTACCAGTACGCCTGCACCGCGTGCGGTCACCAGCTCGAGGCGGTGCAGTCCTTCTCCGACGAGCCGCTGACCGACTGCCCCGCGTGCGAGGGGCGGCTGCGGAAGCTCTTCAACTCCGTCGGCATCGTCTTCAAGGGTTCCGGCTTCTACCGCACCGACTCCCGCTCCAACGGCTCGGCGAGCACCGACACCGCGTCGAGCCCGAGCAAGTCGACCTCGTCCGAGTCGTCGTCCTCCTCGACCGGCTCGACCTCCTCGTCGAGCAGCTCGTCGTCCGGCAGCGCCGGCTCCTCGGGCGGATCCTCGGGCGGTTCGTCCGGCGGCGGCACGAGCAAGGCCCCGGCGGCGGCCGGCACCCCCTGACGGTGCCTGACCGGGCCCGCGTCGCCCCGCGTCGTCGATCACGACGGTCGCCGGGCGACGGCCCGGCGTTCAGTCCCAGTGCGGCGGACGCTCGGCGAGCAGCCAGTCGTCGTTGCCGCCGGTCCGCTCGCCCCAGCCACGATCGGTGTCGTCGGTGCTCTGCTCGGGCAGCACCACGAAGTCGTCCTCGCTCAGGTCGACCGCGCGATCCTCGTCGCGCCGCCCGCCCGGATCCCCACTCGTCACGAGCGCCAAGGCTAACGCACCTGCGGACCGCCCCGGGACCGTCGACCACGCGCCGGGGCGGGCCGATCGCGGCTGGCCGGATACGGCGCGGCCGACGGCGTGGCGTACCGGTCGTTGGTAGCGTCGGACGACGTGACGACGCCCCACCCCGGCCCGGCCTCCGACGACCCCTGGCGCCGGCCCGTACCCGGGGGCGGGCCCACGCCCGACACCGGTGCCGAGTCCCCCGTCGGCGCGCCGCCGGAGCCCGCCGAACCCGCGCCACGCCGACCCGCGTCCGATGATCCCTGGCGTCCACCGACGGCCACGGGCGCCGCGACCGACCCGGGCGGCGGCGCGCCGGGCGGTCACGGACCGGCTGGATACGGCGGGCCGCCGCCCACCACCGCACCGCCGCCCGGATGGCGTCCGCCTGTGCATCTCCAGGCGCCACCACCACGGCGGCTACCGACTCAGGACATGGCGGCGTTGGACGCGCAGGAACAGCGCGCGCAGCGGCTGACCTGGGTGATCGGTGGGATCGCGGGTGCCGTCCTCGTGGTGGTGGTCTGCCTGCTCTGCACGCGGATCTTCTTCTGACGGCGGGCCGTCAGTCGAAGGTGTTGCCCCAGACCATCTCGGAACCCGAGTGACCGGTGAGCCAGACGTAGACGAGCGCGGCCACACCCGCCCCGATCACCAGCACCGACAGCACCGGGGTCAGCCAGTTCGGCAGCTTCGGCGCCCGGGGGTGGCTGCTGGTGGCCACCAGCAGCAGGATCGTCACCAGGGCGAGCCCCAGCGTGATCAGGAACAGCACGTCACCGTAGGCGGCGTGTGCGTTCATCTGGTCGATGATCTCGCCGGAGAAGCCCCGGGCGATCTGTCGCTCCTGGAGGGCCTCGCCGGACTGCACGCTGACGAACGCCGTGATCGGCGCGACGACCGCGAGGAGCGCCACCGCCCAGTCCAGGCGGGAACGGAATCTCGGCAGCGCGATGTACGCGGCGGCGAGCAACACCAGCAGTGGTACGAAGACCACGACCGCATGCACGACGAGCACGTGCATGGGCAGGCCCAGCGCCTTCTCGAACATCGGCACCTCCGGCGATAGGTGATCGTGACATGTCAGCGTACGGGCCGGGGGTGGACCCGCCCAGTGCGCTCCTGCTTGACACGGCCCTGCGGCGTCCGGGGTTCACCGAGACGTCATCCGGGCGGACTGGCCTGTGGCCCGAGCCACCGAACTCAGCGCGCTGTTGTCCGGTCGGGGCGACCGTGCTGTCATTGACGCATGTCCAGCGGTGCGGATCTGCTGCGGTCGCACGGTCTGCGGGTCACCCGGCCCCGCCTCGCCGTACTCGACGTGTTGGCGGAGGGCGGTCACCTGGACGTCGACGAGATCACCCGACGGGTACGGGAGCGGATCGACTCGGTCTCCACCCAGGCGGTCTACGACGTGCTCGGGGCGCTCTCCCGGGCCGGGCTGTCCCGCCGGATCGAGCCGGCCGGCAGCCCCGCCCGCTACGAGGCCCGGGTCGGTGACAACCATCACCACGTGGTGTGCCGGGGCTGCGGCGAGATCGCCGACGTGGACTGCGCCGTCGGCGAGGCCCCCTGCCTCGATCCGCGTACGACGGCGGGCTTCCACGTCGACGAGGCCGAGGTCACCTTCTGGGGGCTCTGCCCCGGTTGCCAGGCCCGCCGTTCCGCCGACTCCTGAACGTCCCGGCTTCCCGTGGCACGCTTGGCGGGTGGATTCCACTGACACCGGCCTGTTCGGTCCCGACTCGGTCACCTGGAAACTGCACGCGGAACCGATCCTGCTCCTCGCCGGGCTGCGCTCGCTCTACCTCCAGGCGCTGCACCCCCGGGCGATGGCCGGGGTGGCCCAGAACAGCAACTACCGCCGGGACGCCTGGGGCCGACTGATCCGCACCGCCACCTACGTCGGCACCACCGTCTACGGCACCACGGCCGAGGCGGAGGAGGCGGGGCTGCGGCTACGCCGGCTGCACGCCCGGATGACGGCCGTCGACCCGGCCACCGGGGAGCGGTTCCGGATCGACGAACCGGACCTGCTGCGCTGGGTCCACGTCACCGAGGTGGAGTCGTTCCTCGACACCGCCCGCCGGGCCGGTGTGCCGCTCGACGACGCCGAGGTGGACGGCTACTACACCGAGCAACGGCGCTCGGCCGCGCTGGTCGGGCTGGACCCGGCGACCGTCCCGGGGACCGCCGCCGAGGTGGCCGAGTACTACCGCCGGGTCCGCCCGGAGCTGCGGATGACCAAGGAGGCCGCCGAGACGGCCCTGTTCCTGACCGCGCCGCCGCTGCCGTGGAAGCTCAGCCTGCCCGCCCAGGTCGGGCTCAACCTGGGGCCGCTGAGGTGGGCGTATCTGGGCGTGGCCGGCACCGCGCTGGCGCTGCTGCCCGGCTGGGCCCAACGACTGTACGGCGGGCTGGGCCTGCCGACCACCGCCCTGTCGGCGGGCGTGACGGCACGCGCGCTGCGGCTCGCCCTCACCGCGCTGCCGCGAGACTGGCGGGAGGGGCCGATGCGACGCGCCGCCGAGGAACGGGCGGCCCGGGCTGCTGCCCTGTCCGACTGACCGGACGGCTGCCCCTCGGCTCGGGTCGAGAGCCTGGCGAGGCGACTCGACCCCGACTCAGCCCGGCGCGCGGCTCAGCCCGGCTCGGCCGGGGGTGCGGCGGGGCGGTCGACGGCCGCCCAGGGCTCCTTGCCCGGCTGCTCGGCACCGGCCGGGCAGGTGCGCCGAAAATCGCACCAGGCACAGCGTGGGCCGGGCGTGGTCGGGAAGGCGGCGTCCGGATCACCGCCGTCGGCGACCGACCGCTCGGCGGCCATGATGTCCTGGGCGGTCTGCTCGGCCCGGGTCACCTGCCGGGCCAACGAGTCGACGGTGTGCTCGTGCGCGGCGACCGTGCCGCTGGGCAGGTGGTGCAGTTCGACCCGGCGGCACGGGCGACGGAACACCCGCTCGGCCGCGTACGCGTAGAGCGCCAGCGCCTGGGAGCCCCGGGCGTCGTCCGCGTCCATCCCGGTGCGGCCGGTCTTGTAGTCGACGATGACCAGCTCGGGGCCGTCGGGCCCGGGTCGGGAGTCGATCCGGTCGGTGCGCCCGTTGAACGCCAGCACCCCGGTCTTGGTCGCCACCACCCGCTCCACGCCGACCGGCTCGTCGGCCGGGTCCAGCCCGCCGACGTACGTCTCCAGCCAGCCCAGCGCCCGTCGGTAGACGTCCCGTTCCTGCGCGTCGTCGCGGTAGCCGTCCCGCACCCAGGTGCCCTTGAGCAGGGTGGGCAGCACCTCCGGACGACGCCGGTCGGCGGGCAGCGCATACCAGTTCTTCAGGGCGGTGTGCACGCTGGCGCCGAGTGAGTTGTGCGCCCAGGGCGGTCCCTTGGGCGGGGCGGGCCGGTCCACGTACGAGTAGCGGTAGCGCCGGGGGCAGTCCGCGTACGCACCCAGTTTGCTCGGGGTGCAGACGAACAGCCGCTCCGGCATGCCCTCGAAACCGAGTTGCTCGGGCTGCCCGTCACGGGGCCGGGGCGCGCGGCCACCGGCGGCGGGTCGTCCTGCTGGGGAGGCTCGTCGCACGGCCCCGATCCTGCCATCCACCACCGACAGTCGCAGCGGCGGCGCTCAGCCACCCCCGCTGTACTGGGTCACGAACGCGGCGATCGCGTCCGCGATGAGCTGCACCGCGATCGCGGCCAGCAGCAGGCCGGCGATCCGGGTGAGCACCTCGATGCCGCCCGGACGCAGCACCTTGACGATCCCGCCGGAGAAGCGCAGCACCACCCAGACCGCGAGCATCACCGCGACGATCGCGGCGGCGATCGCGGTGTAGTCGGCCGTCCGGTCGGCCTGCTGGACGAAGAGCATGGTCGCCACGATCGCGCCGGGACCGGCGAGCAGCGGCGTACCCAGGGGCACCAGGGCGATGTTGGAGGTGGCCTGCTTGGTCGGGTCGTCGGTCTTGCCGGTGAGCAACTCCAACGCGACCAGGATCAGCAGCAGCCCACCGGCCGCCTGCAACGCCGGCAGGTCCACGTGCAGGTAGGCGAGCAGGGTCTGGCCGGCGACCGCGAAGACCACGATCACGCCGAGCGCCAACGCGACCGCCTGCCAGGCCGCGCGGTTGCGCTCCCGCGCCGACAGCGGGCCGGTCAACGCCAGGAAGATCGGCATCATGCCGGGCGGGTCGACGATCACCAGCAGGGTCACGAAGACCTCGCCGAAGAGCTTGAGATCCACCCGGTCACCGTAGCGGCGGCCGACGGGACCGAACCCGAGGTCAGCCCGAAGCGACCTCGGTCACCCCGGACGCGGTGGCGACGAGGCGCTCGTACTCCTCGGGCGCGGTGGTGAAGGCGCCGAGCCGGACGGTCTTGTGCGTGCCGTGGAAGTCCGACGACCCGGTGACCAGCAGGCCCAGGTCGGCGGCGAGCCCGCGGACGTGGGCCCGCTCGGCGGGCGAGTGGTCCTCGTGGTCGGCCTCCAGTCCGGCCAGGCCGACCCCCGCCAGTTCGGCGATCAGCGTGTCCGGCACGATCGGGCCACGTCGGCTGGCCCGGGGATGGGCGAACACCGGCACCCCGCCGGCCGCCCGGACCAGCCGGACCGCCTGGAAGACGTCGATGTCCTCCTTCGGCAGGCGGTACCGCTCCCCCAGCCACTCCGGCCCGAACGCCGCGCTGGTGGTGGCGACCAGCCCGGCCCTGATCAGCGCCTGCGCGATGTGTGGTCGCCCGACCGTCCCACCGCCCGCCGTGGCCAGGATCTCCGGCCACCGTACGTCGACACCATCGGCTCGCAGCAGCTCCACGGTGCGTTCGCCACGGGTCAACCGGGCGGCCCGCATCCGGGCCAGCTCGGCGACCAACTCCGGATGCTCCGGGTCGAACAGGTACGCCAGCAGGTGCAGCGACATCGGCGGCTGCTCGCCGTACCAGCGGCAGGACAGTTCGGCACCGCGTACCAGGCGCAGTCCGGGCGGCAGCGCCCGCACGGCGGGTGCCCAGCCGGCGGTGGTGTCGTGGTCGGTGATCGCCACCACGTCCAGCCCGGCCTCGGCGGCGGCGCGGACCAGCTCGGCAGGACCGAGCGTGCCGTCGCTGGCCGTGGAGTGGGTGTGCAGGTCGATCCGGGGGCTCATCGCCCGACGCTACCGGGCCGGCGGTCAGCCACCGGTCACCACCACCAGCGGCTCGTCGTCGCGCAGGCCGGGGACGGTGACCCGGACGGCGGACCGACCGGCACGGACCCGCTCGGCGTCCACCCGGACCAGCGCACCGGTCGCGTCGGCGTAGTGCGCCACGTCCGGCACGCTCCAGGACACCGTGCCGGTCATCGCCGGTCCGGCGGGCTGGACCGGAACGGTCGGATCGAGTCGGGTCAGGTCGACCAGCAGCGCCCGGTCCTGCTCGCCGACGCGCCCGTTGACCAGCAGCCACCGCCCGTCCGGGGAGACCGCCCCGAGGCCGTCGCCCTCGATCGTGGGGCCGCAGGCCGGCGGGTCGGGTGGGCGAAGGTCCACCGGATCGAGCAGGGTCAGGCAGGCGTCCTCGGGCGTCTCGGCGGGCACCTCGCCGACCAGGCGTCCGTCCGGCAGCGCACCGAAGATCCGCTGGCTGGTCCGGTCCGTGCCCTCGTCGAGTGGGCCCGGACGCAGCGGCCAGAGCACGTGGCCGGGAAGGGCGGGGTCGAGTCGTACCAGCACCGCGCCGTCGACGAACCGCAGCGGTACGGCCGTGGCCGGCGCGTCGGCGCGTACGGTGCCGGTCAGTTCGCCGTCCACGATGCCGGCGGCGGCCAACACCCGGTCCTGCTTCCAGGCGACCTGCCGGCCGGACCGGTCGAGGACGATCTCGTCGGCGCCCGCCAGCAGCGCCCGGGCGGTCCCGTCGGCCGCCACCGCCCACAGCGACCGACCGGACAGCGACGGTTCGCCGACGGCCAGCCAGCCCCGCCCGTCGGTGAGACGGTGTACGCGCTCCACCGCACCGATCCCGATCAGGGTCACCCGGCGGCCCTGCGCGGTGGCGATCGTCCGGTTCACCAGCAGATCGACCTCGGCCAGCGGAGTCTCGGTGCTCGGGCCGGGCGGCGGCAGGCTGGTGCGGTACGTGTCCGGCGCGGGGTTGGGGTCGGCGATCACCACCCGGTCGGCCCCGTGCGGCGCGCGGTCGTCGCGAAGCTGCATCGCACCGGCGCTGACCAGCACGATCGCGGACGCGGCCAGGCTCATTCCGGCCACCGTGCGACGACGCTGGACGCGGTTGGCCCGGCGGAGCACCGTACTCGCCGGGTCGTGCGGGGCGCGTGGGGTCGCCACCTGCCGGGAGAACGTCTCCCGGACGGCGCGCTCCAACTCGTCCTGCGACACGTTGACGAGACGATCCGAAGTCCCGGTCCGGTTGTCACGACCTCGGGAAACGGTGTTCACCGGTGCTCACCGACCAGGGCGTCGTCCGGGTGCCGCAACGACGCCGCCCCGGGCGACGCGCCGGGTCGCAGGGCCGGGACCTCCGCGTCGGGTCGGCCCGCCGGAACCCGCGCGTCGGGTCGACCTTCGGGCGGCGCATCGGCCCGGGCGGCCGGGGGCGGCACGTCGGCCCGGGCGGTCGACGTGGACCGGGCGGCCGGGCGGCCGGTCCGGCGGGCGGCCGGCTCGGCCGGGGGCGTCGCGGTGCCCGGAAGGACGGCCGCCTCCTCCGCGCCGAGACGCCGCCGCAGCGTGGCCAGGGCGCGGGAGGTCTGGCTCTTGACGGTGCCCGGCGAGATCTCCAGCAGGGCGGCGGTCTGCGCCTCGGACATGTCCTCGTAGTAGCGCAGCACCAGCACCGCGCGCTGCCGGGCGGGCAGCGCGCGCAGGTGCCGCCAGAGCACGTCGCGGTCGAGTTGTTGCTCGATCGTGTCGGCGGCGGCCCGCTCCGGCAGCACCTCGGTCGGGCGTTCGCCGTGCCAGCGGCGTCGCCACCAACTCGTGGACGTGTTGACCATGACGCGCCGGGCGTACGGCTCGATCGCCTCGATGCCGCCGAGGCGCTTCCAGGCCAGGTACGTCTTGGTCAGCGCGGTTTGGAGCAGATCCTCGGCGGTGCCCCAGTCACCGGTGAGCAGGTAGGCGGTGCGCAGCAGCGCGGCGGAGCGGGCCGTGACGAAGTCACGGAACTCGTCCTCCAACGGATTGCTGCCGCCCACACGCCACCCCCGAACTGATCCTGCTCGGCAGCCTGCCACGGCCCGGGGTAGCGGGTCGAGGGCAAAAGGTGCGCGGTGGCTCCGATGTTCGGTCGGAAAGTTTCAGGCGCCGTCGTCGGCCTTGGCCTCGTCCTGCTCCTTGCCCAACCGCGCCTCGACCGCCTGCGGCTCGTACATCTCCTCGACCACACGCAGGTAGAGCTCGTTGGGGTTCGGCAGGTTCTTGACCTCGCGCAGCGCCTGCTCCTGACCGGCCGACTCCAGCACGAAGGTGCCGTAGTTGAGCGCCCGCCCGGCCGGTGTCTGCTCGTACTTCATGTCGGTGACCCGGACCAGCGGCATCATCGCGACCCGCCGGGTGATGATGCCGTTGACGACCATCACCCGCTTGTTGGTCAGGATGAACCGGTCGTACCACCAGTCGGCGACCTTCCAGGCCACCCAGCCCATCACGCCGAACCAGAGCAGCACGGCGATCGTGGTGAGCGCGCCGACGTTCTGCCCGGCGAGGAAGCCGGAGAGGTAGCCGAGCACGAAGGTGGCGGCGATCCCGACCAGGATCGGGGTGACGAGATGGATCCAGTGCCGCTTCCACTCGCCCCGGTAGCGCTCGGTCGGGAAGAGGTAGCGGGCCACCAGCGAGCTGGGCTCGTCCTCCAGCGGCAGCACCCGCCGGGGTGTCATGCCACTGGCATCGGAGCGCAGCCCCGCCAGTTCCTCCTCGGAGATCTGCGGGGGCTGGTAGCCGCCCTCGGGGTCCCGTACCCAGGCCCGCTCGGAGCGCGTCTGGCCGGCGTAGGCCGGGCCGTCGCCGTAGCCGGCGTCGTCGGAGAAGGCGGGCCCGTCGGAGAGACGCGCACCGGACCCGAAACCCGGACCGTCGTCAGGATCGATCCGGGGAATCGGCTCGGTGTCGCGTTCCCGGCGCGCCCGGTCCGGGTCGTCGGGGTCGAAGGGTGGGCCGGAGGGGCTTCCCATCGGAGGCTAGGCGACCAGGCTGGTGAAGAAGTCGCCGAAGCCCTGCGCGATGTCCATGATCCCGCCGCCCAGAGACTTGAACACGTCCGCGGCTGAATTTGGCCGGTAGGCGACGAAGAAGATCAAGAAAGCGATACCGGCCCAGGTGAGGACCTTCTTGACCATGGCGGGCCATCCTCTCGCACGGCGCCGGGTTCCGATTACCGCAGCGGCACTCAGAGTATCAGCGTGGTGTCTTACCGTGAATATCTGCGTCCGTTCTCCGACATTCCGGGGGGCCGTCAGGCCTTCCCGTGCAGGTACGGAGATGGTGCGCCGTACACGAGTTCGGATGGCGTCCACTCGACCAGGTCGTGCAAGACCACGTCCTCGGCGAGCAGATGCCCCGCACTCGCCGGCCAGGCTATCGCATACAGCCACATTCCCCGAGCCTCGCCGGCGTACGCGCTTCGATCTGTCAGTGAACTCACGAGCCACAGTGGAGTGGGATGACCACCGACGCGGATTCCCGCGCGCCCGACATGACCGGGATGCCCGGGGCCGGGCTCGGTCAACGCCTCGGCCAACTCGGGTCCGGCGTCCGGGCCGGGAACTCCCGCGTACCTGGTACCCAGCCCGACGCCCGGCTCCTCGGCCACGAAGACCAGATCGGCCGGTCCACCGCCGAGCGGCGCCGGGCCGGCACAGGCGACGGCGGTCGCGCGTACCCCGATCCGGTCGTCACCGGCCCACGCCACGCCGGTGGTGGTCCACCCGGGAGGCAGCGGCCACGGACACCACAGCGGAACCGGCGGCTGCGCCGTCGACTGGATCCGCTCCACCACGCTGGCCACGATCTCGGCACCGATGTGCTCGGGTACGTGCAACGGTGCCACCGGTCCGCAGTCCGGGCAGCGCGACTCGGCGTGCATCAGGTCCGGTGTCCGCACGGACCCCCCACATCTGGGACAACTCACCGCAACAGTCACCACTCCACCGTCGCCCCGTCCGGGCGAGCCGTCAAGCGGAGCGGCACCTTCGCCCGGCGTGGCGCGCCGCGCGATCCACCGCAGAAGTGGCCGCCGGAGTACGTCCCGACGGCGGTTCAGCCCGGCGGCGGACCGGCGTGCGCGCGGATCCAGGCGTGCATGGCGATCCCGCTCGCCACGCCCGCGTTGATGGACCGGGTCGAGCCGTACTGGGCAATGGAGAAGAGCTGGTCGCAGGCGGCCCGCGCGGCGTCGGAGAGGCCGGGGCCCTCCTGACCGAACAGCAGGACGCAGCGCCGGGGCAGTGTGGTGGTCTCCATCGGACGCGAGCCGGGCAGGTTGTCGATGCCGACCAGCGGCAGGTCCCGTCCGGCCGCCCAGCCGGCGAACTGCTCGATCGTCTCGTGGTGCCGTACGTGCTGGTAGCGGTCGGTCACCATGGCGCCGCGCCGGTTCCACCGGCGGCGGCCGACGATGTGCACCTCGGCGGCGAGGAAGGCGTTGGCGTTGCGGACCACCGTGCCGATGTTGAAGTCGTGCTGCCAGTTCTCGATCGCCACGTGGAAGTCGTGCCGCCGCCGGTCCAGGTCGGCCACCACCGCCTCGCGCCGCCAGTACCGGTAGCGGTCGACCACGTTGCGCCGGTCGCCCTCGGTGAGCAGTTCCGGGTCGTAACGAGGGTCGTCCGGCGGGTCGCCGGGCCACGGCCCCACGCCGACGTCGAGCTGCTCACCGGTCACGACCACGCAGGGTACGCGTCACCGCGCCGGCCCCGACGCGACCCCGGCACCCGGTGCGGCGGCAGGTTCAGCGCAGGGCGAGTGCACCGCCGAGCCGGTCGAGGAAGCGGCGGTCGGCCGGAGCCAGCGCCGCGTCCGGCACCACCGCCGACGCGGTACGGCACACCCGGGCACCCACCGACTGCACCCACTGCCGGTACGCCGCCGAGTCGGCCGGGTCGGCCCGCCGCTGGAGCACCCGTACCGCCGTCCGGCACGTCGCGAGCAGGTCCCCCGGCTCGCCGGGACCCGCCTCGGCGTCCGGCGACCCGTCGTGACGCGCGTAGATGGCGGCCACCACCGCCCGGATGAGATCGCTGTCGAAGACCCGGCCGGCCGCCACCGCGTCCAGACCGGCGAGCCCGGCGGCCACCGGCGGGTACGCGCCCCCCGGGCCGGACCGGGCGGCGACCACGATCACCTGGCCGGGCAGGCCGGTGAGCAACTCCCACTCGGTGGCGGAATAGCCCGCGGCGATCGTGACCTGCACGCTGCGCTCGCTCATGGCGGGACCTCCGGCTCGAGCATATGTGCCGGGGCGGTGCGGAGTCAGGAGGAAGGCCGTTCCGCAGCGGCCACGCCGGTCGGACTCGGTGGTCGAAACCGGGGCCGGACGCAATGAGCGGCGGGGCCCTCCCCGGCACCCGCCGCCCACGCTCTGATGCTTCAAGATTCTGCCGTACGACCCTCCGACTGCACAGAGACCGAGGTCACATTTACCTTTTCGTTACATCACCCAACGTGACCAAACATCCGCCCAGAAGCGATCTCCGCAGGTCGAATCGGTCCTTGTCAACGCCAAAGTTACCGTGTCGTAGCAACAGTCGGCCTTGATCTCCTTGGAACCGCTCCCATCACTACCGGTCACGCAATTGCGACGTGCATTTGCGATCTGCGGACGCACCGCGAGACCGATGACGATCGATGCGGACAAAGGCTCCCAAGGCGACCAGGACCGGGTTTTGGTGGCACCTCGGCGGGAATGCGTCGGGGTACGGTCGGGTTCCACCAGGCGTAGGCGTTCCGCGTGATCGGAGAGATAGACATGGCAACCGTCGAGCTGACCACGGACAACTTCGACCAGGTGACCGAGAGCGACGGCATCGTGCTGGTCGATTTCTGGGCCGAGTGGTGCGGTCCGTGCAAGCGGTTCGCCCCGGTCTACGAGCGCTCCTCGGACAAGCACCCGGAGATCACCTTCGGCAAGGTGGACACCGAGGCGCAGCAGGGCCTCGCCGCCAAGTTCGACATCCGGTCGATCCCGACGATCATGGCAATCCGCGACGGGGTGATCGTCTTCGCGCAGCCGGGCGCGCTGCCCGAGTCCGCCCTGGAGAACCTCATCGAGCAGGTCCAGGCGCTCGACATGGACGACGTCCGTAAGAAGCTCGCCGAGCACAACCACTGATCTCCCACGCCGACGGCCGGGTCCCGCATCGGTGCCCGGCCGTCGGCGTCCGCGCCCACCACCGTCTCCCGACTCGTCACATCTGTGACACGAGCCGGTCGACGGGAGCCTCACCAGGGCATCCGTGCCGTATCTTCGGCACCCGATGGATGCGTTGACGAACCACGGCCGCGCGATCCGGGTGGCGGCGACCGCACTCGGCCTGACCCTCCTGCTCGCCGGAACGGCCTGGGGCGACGACGACCACTTCCCGTTCGGTCCCTTCCGGATGTACTCCACCTCGGACCCGGCCGACGCCGACGCCCCGGACACCCGGGTGGAGGGCGTGGACACCACCGGTGCCGTGGTCGACCTCGGCGAGCGGGCGACCGGCATCCGACGCGCCGAGATCGAGGGCCAGCAGGCCCACTACGTCGCCGACCCGAGCCGACTGCGCGAGGTCGCCGACGCGTACGCCCGGCGTCGACCCGACGCGCCCCGGCTGACCGAGGTCCGGATCGTGATCCGCTGGCACGACATCACCGACCGCCGACCCACCGGACTCTGGTCCGACGAGACGGTCGTCCGCTGGCAGGTGAACCCGTGATCCGTTGGCTCACCGAGGCGGTGCCCCGCGGCCGGGTGGCCGCCTTCCGCACCCTGATCTACCTCTTCGTCGCCGCCGACCTGGTCGTTTTCACCCCCTGGGTACGCGCCAAGGTGGACGTACCCGGCGACATGTACCAACCGCTGTTCGTCGGCCGCCTGCTACCGCTGCCCACCCCCGACCCGGCGTTGGTCGGCGTCGTCTTCTGGGCGCTGCTGCTGCTCGCCCTCGCCGCCGCCAGCGGACGGGCTCCCCGGCTGCTCGGCTGGACGGTCTTCGCCCTCTACTTCCAGTGGATGATCGTCGCGATGAGCTACGGGAAGGTGGACCACGACAGGTTCGCCCTGCTCGTCGCACTCGCGGTGCTCCCGACCGCAGGCCGCGCCCGACATGGCGACCGCACGCCGACCGAGGCCGGTGGCTGGGCGCTGCGGGTCACCCAGATCGCGGTGATCTGCACCTACTTCCTCGCCGCCCTGGCCAAGTTCCGCTTCGGCGGTCTGGACTGGGCGACCGGCTCGGTGCTCGCCAAGGCGATCATCCGCCGGGGCACCGAACTGGCCGATCTGGCCGCCCAGGTACCCCACCTGCTGCTCGTGGCGCAGTTCGGCATCCTCGCCTTCGAACTGCTCAGCCCGGTGATCTTCGTCCTACCCGCGCGCTGGCGACACGCCACGGTCGCCTTCTTCTACTCGTTCCACCTGGTCACCATCGCCACCATCACCATCTCCTTCGCGCCGCACCTGGTCGCCATGACCAGCTTCCTGCCGCTGGAGAAGGTCCGTCCGATACTGCTGGCACGACGACTGCTGAACCGCCGGACCAGCCCCGACCGCGCCGCTGCGGACGTCGGGATCAGCACACCACCGCAGCCGCGAGCCGAGGCGACACCGACGGCGTCCGGGACGCAGCCGGCCGACGGCCCGTAGCGGCGCGTCCTGCGACTCAGCCCGCCGACGGACCGTAGAGGCGGTCGCGCGTCTCCTGGGGCAGTGAACAGGCGGCCGTGCCGCCCGGCATCCGGTGCCGGTTGCGGGCCACCCAGCGGTAGACCGGCCAGGCGGTGGCGCGTACCGGCGAGAACCGCAGCCCGGCCCCAGCGATCCGCCAGAGTCGGCCACTGCCCGCCAGCAGCGCGGCGATGGCGTCCGGCCCGGCGGCCCGGTGCCCGTCCGCGCCGACCCACTGCACCGCCTCCTCGCACTCGGCCTCGGTCAACCCGAGCCGGTCGAGGTCGGCGAACTGCCAGGGCAGCACCGTGGCACCGGTCGGAATCCGGCGCTCGATGAACTCGGCACAGCGGGTGCAGAACGCGCAGTCCCCGTCGTAGACGAAGGTCGACCTCTCCATACCTGCCATCCTCCCCCGTCATCGGTCCGCGCACACCATGGTGTCCGGCGCGCCACTTGCAGCGATGTCGTACGTGTGTTCGAATGACGCTCATGCGCTGGGAGAACCTCGCCGCTCCCCCGGTCGAGGGAGATCCCGGAAGGGCAGCGCCAGCGACGCCACCCCTGCCGCTGGCGCTGCCCGACGCGGTGGTGCGCACCTTCGACACCCCCGGCTTCGCCGGCATGACCTTCTACGAGGTACGCGCCAAGTCGATCCTGAACAAGGTCCCCGGCACCTCCCGCGTCCCGTTCCAGTGGACGATCAACCCGTACCGGGGATGCAGCCATGCGTGTCGATACTGTTTCGCACGAAATACTCACACCTATCTGGACTTCGACGCCGGGGCGGACTTCGACCGGCAGGTGGTCGTCAAGGTCAACGCCGGTGAGTTGGTCCGGCGGGAGCTGGCCGCGCCGCGCTGGCGGGGCGCGCACCTGGCGATGGGCACCAACGTGGACTGCTACCAGCGGGCCGAGGGCCACTACCGCCTCATGCCGCCGATCATCGAGGCCCTGCGCGACTTCGCCAACCCGTTCTCGATCCTCACCAAGGGCACGCTGATCCTGCGCGACCTGCCTCTGTTGCGGCAGGCGGCCGAGGTCACCCGGGTCGGCGTGTCGTTCTCGGTGGGCTTCGTCGACGAGCGGCTGTGGCGCTCGGTCGAGCCCGGCACCCCGAGTCCTCGTCGGCGACTCGACGCGGTACGCCAACTCGCCGACGCGGGTTTCGCGGTGGGGGTGCTGATGGCACCGATCCTGCCCGGCCTCAGCGATTCCGACGAGTCGATCGACGGCACCGTGGCGGCCATCGCCGCCGCCGGGGCGGCCAGCGTGACGCCGCTGCCGCTGCACCTGCGTCCCGGTGCCCGCGAGTGGTACGCGCACTGGCTGGCCCGGGAACATCCCGACCTGGTCCCCCGCTACCGGGAGCTGTACCGGGCGGGCGCGTACGCCCCGCAGTCGTACCAGCGGGAGCTGACCGCACGGGTCCGCATCGCCGCCCGCCGACACGGGCTGCACCGACCCGATCCCGGTGAGCACCGTCAGGTGACGACGCCCGCACCGCCCGCCCCAGAACAGCTCAGCCTGCTCTGATGTGCTCCGGCCCGGATAGAGTCGGCCGGTGCGTACCGCTCAGCAGATCCTCGCCGACTCCGCCGTGATCGCCGTCGTGGGCGCGTCCCGCGACCCGAGCAAGGCCGCGCACGCCGTACCGGCCGAGATGCAGCGGCACGGGTGGCGGATCGTCCCGGTCAACCCGACCGCCGACGAGCTGTTCGGCGAGCCGGTGTACCGCTCCCTGGCCGACATCCCGCACCCGGTCGACCTGGTAGACGTGTTCCGGCCGGCCGAGGACGCCGTCGACGTGGTCCGTCAGGCGGTGGCGATCGGTGCCCCGGCGGTCTGGTTGCAGCTCGGCATCGTCTCCGCGCAGGCGCGGGAGATCGCCGAGCAGGCCGGTGTCGACTACGTCGAGGACCGCTGCCTGATCGTCGAGCGCGCCGCCGCCGGCCTGACCCGGCTCGCCTGACCTCCTCGCTCGCCCCCGCCCGGCGCCGAGCAAAGGTAGGCGACGGCCGGGCGAGGCGATCGGGCAAGCCACCGTCGGAGCGGGGTGTCCCGCGACTGCCGTGTCTAGTGCGGTGTCCAGGAACGGTCACCGGGCCGCGGCGGGTCCAGACGACGACCGGCGGCGCTGGAGTCCCTGGACACCGCACTGGTTCGGGCCCTGTCGAGCTGATAGCGAAGACGAATCGCGCTGTCCGGGCCGCTTGGCGGCCGAGCGCGGTGACGGCATAGACGGTTCAGCTCGACAGCCGGCCCGAAGGACGATGGAGACGGCGGAGCGGTGACGACGGGGTGGTGGTGGCGACGGGGGATTCGAGCGTCTGCTCGACGGTGGGTCTTCCCGACAACCATGAGGACAGGTTCCATTACTGCGGGTAACGTCGAAGAACGTGAGCCAGCCACCGGAGCCGGACCAGCCGCCGTCGCCCTACGAGCCGCCGCCGGGCGGTCAACAGCCGCCGTCCGGCCAGCCGTACAGCCGGCCGACGGGTGACCAGTACGGCTCACCCCAGGGTGACCAGTACGGCCAGCCCTCCGGTGAACAGTATGGTCAGCCCGCGTACGGGCAGCCGTCGTACGAGCATCCGGGGCAGTCGCCGCAGGGGCAGCAGTGGGGGCAGCAGCCGCCGTACGCGCCGCAGGGCCCGTACGGGCAGTACGGGCCGCCGTCGGCGCACCAGGGCGGTGGGGGCGGTGGAGGCACCAACGTGCTGGCCATCCTGTCGCTGGTCTTCGCGTTCGTCTTCGCCCCGGCCGGTATCGCCCTCGGTCATCTGGCCAAGCGCCAGCTCCGCACCAGCGGTGAGGACGGCGATCAGCTCGCCACCTGGGGGCTGGTGCTCAGCTACATCTTCACCGGTCTCTACCTGGTGTTCTGCTGCGGCTGGTTGGCGTTGGTCATCTGGGCCGGGTCGAGCGGTACGAACACCTGAGGACGGTCAGCGGAACTGCGACTCCCGCACGCTGTTGCCGCCGTCGACCACCAGCATCTGCCCGGTGATGTACGACGCCGCCGGTGAACAGAGGAACGTGATCGCCGCGGCCACCTCGTCGGGGGTGCCGGGGCGGCCCACCGGAGTGCCCAGACCCTGCTTGATCTCGGCCATGGTGGAGGCGGCGGTGTAGATGGTGCCGGGTGCGACCGCGTTGACGGTCACCCCGTCGGCGATCATCTCCATGGCCAGCGCGCGGGTCAGGCCCACCACGCCGGCCTTCGCCGCCGCGTACGCCGCCTCGGTGGGCAGGGCGTTGACCGGCCCGGCGGTGGCCGCCAGGTTGACGATGCGACCCCAGCCGCGTTCGGCCATCCCGCCGATGAAGGCCCGGCTGCACAGGAACGCGGTGGTCAGGTTCCGATCGATCTCGGCGCGCCACTCCTCGTAGCTGAGCTGGGCGACCGGCCGGAGCACCTCCGGGCTCGCCCGGCTGGCCAGCCCGGCGTTGTTGACCAGGACCTCCACGTCGCCGAGTTGCTCGGCGACGGCATCGGCCAGCGCGCCGACCTCCGATTCGTCGGTGAGGTCGGCGACGAAACCGGTCACCCCGAGTTCACCGGCCCGCTCGTGGATGCGGCGGGTGGTGGAGACGATCGCCACCCGGGCGCCGAGGTCGGTCAGCCGGCGGGCGGTGGCGTACCCGATGCCGTCCGCGCTACCCGCCCCGGTCACCAGGGCGACCCTGCCGTCCAGCCGCATGGTCACCGGCTCGGGCAGCGATGCCGGGGCGTCGTCCTCCGACGCGCTCGGTGTGGTCACCGGGCGGGGGCGTCGGGCCACTCCCGGGCGGCTGACGTCCCGCCTCGGTCTGCTGCCGGAACGGTCCGCCGCGCGCGCGTCAATCCCCATGCCGCGATCCTGCCTGCTGCCGCCGTGCCGGGCAACGCGCACCCGCTGCCGGGCGCGTCGCGCCCTACCCCGCGATGGCTACCCTGACTGCCACACATCGCGACGGAAGTGAGCCCGATGACACAGCCCCCACCGGCCGGTGGCTGGCCCGACCCCGCGTCGGCCGGTCAGCCTTCCAGTCCGCCGGCCGATCCTCTCCTGTCGGTTCCCGCGCAGCCCGCCGGGTACGACCCGTACCGGCCGGCCGATCCCTACCCGCCGATCGACTCGTACGCGGTGAAGTCCGATTATCCGCCTGCTCCCGCGCAGTACCCGCCCGCCGGCTACCCGCCGCCGGTGCAGCCCGGATACGGCTACGGCTATCCGCCGCGGAGCACCAACTCGATGGCCCTGGTCGCCCTGATCCTCTCGTTGATCGGAATCGGCTCGTGCATCACCGCGCCGATCGGCGCGATCATGGGACATGTCGCCATCCGTCAGATCCGGGAGACCGGCGAGGAGGGCGAGGGGATGGCGAAGGCGGCCATCATCGTCGGTTGGATCATCACCGCCTTCTTCGCGCTGGTGATGCTCGTCTACGTGGCGATCTTCATCATCTGGGCCGCCGCCGTGACCACCGTCTGAAACGGGTCGGCCCGTCCCGACCCGGGCTCGGGGCGGGCGGCCGGTCCGACGGACGTGTCGGTGGGAAAGCCGAGGTTCAGCGAGATCGGCGATCACGGTAATCTCATGCCGTGACCGGGGTGGATGGACCTGCGGATGATCTCACCGGCCGTCGGCTCGTGCTGGTGACCGGGGCCAGCTCCGGCATCGGGCTGGCCGCGGCGATCGACCTGGCGCGCCGTGGTGACCAGTTGGTGCTCGTCGGGCGGGATCCGGCCCGGCTGCGGACGGCCGCCGACGAGGTACGCGAGGCGTCTGGTGAACGTCCCGAGACGTTCCGCGCGGACTTCGCGGCCCTGGACGACGTACGGCGGTTGGCCGAGCAGGTGCGCGCCGCGTACGACCGGATCGACGTGTTGGCCAACAACGCCGGGGCGATCGTGCTCCAGCCGATCACCACGGTCGACGGTTTCGAACTGTCCATCCAGGCCAATCATCTGGCCCCGTTCCTGCTCAGCAACCTGTTGGCCGACCGGGTGGGACGGATGGTGGTGACCGCCTCCGGTGCGCACCGCAGCGGTTCGCTGGACCCGGACGACCTGAACCGGCCGCTGCGGCGGTACCGCCCGATGGGCGCGTACGGCACCAGCAAGCAGGCCAACATCCTGTTCACGGCCGAGGCGGCCCGACGGTGGCCGGCGGTCGACTCGTACTGCTTCCATCCGGGGGTGGTGCGGACCCGGTTCGGCAGCGACAGCCGGCTGGTCGCGTTGGGGATGCGGTTGTTGCCGCTGCGTGGCCCGGTCAAGGGGGCGCAGACGCTGGTGTGGCTGGCCAACCAGGATCGGGCCCGCCTGGTCGGCGGCGGTTACTACTTCGACTGCCGGCCGCGTCGCCCGCTGCGCAAGGCGTCCGATCCGCAACTCGCGGCCCGACTCTGGGCGGCCAGCGCGGCGGCGGTCGGCCTGCCCGCCTAGACCTGCCCGCCTGGGCGCGGTCGGGTGGCGCGGGCGCTGGCGAGCACGACCACGGCGACCCCGACCAACAGCAGCAGCAGGCCGGGCACGCTCGACGCGGCGGGCAGTTGCCCCAGCCAGGCCCAGCCGATCAGGGCGGCGCCGGGCGCCTCCAGCAGGATCAGCACGCTGACCGTGGTGGCCGGGATCCGTCGCAGCGCGTAGCTGAACATCGAGTGTCCGAGCAGTTGGGCACCGGCGACCAGCGCGATCACGGCGAGCCAGGTCCCGGTGTCGAAGCCGCCCAACGGCACCCGGGCGACCAGGCAGACGACCAGCAGGACGAGTGCGCAGACCGCGTAGCAGACGGTGGTGTACGTGGCGGTGCTGACGGTGGCCCGGGCCCGCTCGCCCAGCGCGGTGTAGACCGCCCCGAACAGGCCGCCGGCCAGGGCCAGCAGGTCACCGGCGAAGGCGGTGCCGGAGACGGTGAAGTCGGCGCCGGTGGCCAGGATCGCCCCGAACACCGCCACCCCGATGCCGGCCCAGACACCCAGCGGCAGTCGGCGGCCCTGGAGGCGGGCGATCAGCCCCTGCCAGACCGGCTGGGTGGCGACCAGGGCGGTGGCGGCGGCGACCGTGGTGAGCTTCGCGCTCGGCATCCAGGCGGCGAAGTGGGCGGCCAGGGCCACCCCGGAGAGTACGCAGAAGACGGCCTCGCGCCTGCGCGCGCCGGTCAGCAGGGAGCGGAACTCGGTCCGTCGGCGAGTGATCGCGTACGGGCTCAGCACCGCGACCGAGAGCATGTTGCGCCAGAAGGCGATGGCCAGTGCGGGCGCGGCGGCGAACGCGATCAGCGGCGCGGACGAGGAGACCGCCACCACGGCGACGCCGAGTGCGCCGGTGGTGAGCAGATCGACCGGGGGACGGTGTGGTTCGGGTGGCACGAGACGCAATCCTCACACGACCGCGATGACCACTTTCCGTCAGCGGTCCGTTACGATCATGGGCAGCCCGTCGGGACCCCCTCACCCCGCCCGGAGGCGCTTCCCCATGCCCAGGTTCCAGGCGGTGCTGTTCGACTTCTTCGGCACGCTGACCCGTCCGGTCCAGCGCGGTCCCGGTCACCGCGCCACCGCGCAGTTGCTCGGTTGTCCGCCGGAGACCTTCGTCGAGTTGCTCGACCGCACGTTCTACGAGCGTGCTGCGGGGCGCTTCGGCAGTGCCGAGGCGACGCTGCGCTGGTTGTGCGAGCAGGCCGGGGTACGGCCGACCGAGGAGGCGTTGCGGGCGGCGGCTGCGGCCCGGCTGGACGCCGTGCGTAGCGACACCCGGTTGCGGGACGAGGCCGTCCCGACGCTGCGCGCGTTGCGGGACCGGGGGATCCGGACCGGTGTGATCAGCGACTGCACGCACGAGCTGCCGGTGCTCCTGCCGGAGTTGGCCGTGGCACCGCTGCTGGACGTGCGGATCTACTCGGTGCAGGTGGGGCGCTGCAAGCCGGATGCGGCGCTCTATCAGGCGGCGTGCGCGAGATTGGGCCTGCGTCCGGAGGACTGCCTGTACGTGGGCGACGGCGGCAGTCAGGAGCTGACCGGTGCGCGGCAGGCCGGGCTGACGGCCGCCCGGTTGGCCGCCCCGGACCTGGTCGACCATCTGGTCTTCAACGTCGACACCGAGTGGACCGGTCGGGTGCTGGGTGCCCTCGGCGAGGTGGTCGAGTTGGTCGGGTCGGCGGGTGCCGACCGGCGGGAGCCGGTACCGGCCGGGCGGGCCGCACCGGTGACGGTGCCGTAGCGGACCCGGGACGGCAGGCAGCGGTGTGCCGTGGCGTTCCGGGGGCGGCGTGGTGGCGGGTCAGGACCGCCGGACGCGGTGCAACCGGAACGGCTTGCGGACGGCGCGGACGGCCGGCGTGGGACGGGGCGGCTCGGCGAGCGAGTCGGCGGGCAGGTCGGTGCCCTGGACCGGGGTGCCGCCGGGGGTCAGCCGGACCAGTGCGCAGTCGTCGGCGGCCCACCGGGCGACCAGGTCGGCGGTGGTGCCGGGGGCGTTCAGCCGCTTGGCTCCGACCAGTGGGGCCAGGGTGTCCCACTCGTCGGTGCCGGGCCGTACCCGGGTCACCCGGGCCGGCCAGGTGACGATCGCACCGCCGTGGTCGCCCCGCAGCGTCACCCGGGCCTCGTCGGCCTCGGCCAGCCCGGGCGCGGACTGCTCCCCCGGCCCGGCGACCACGAACAGGGCGCTCTCCAGGGGTACGCACCACAGGGCGAGAGGCGGCCCGTCCGCCACCGCGACCCAGGCCACCGAGGCCTTCTTCATCGCCTCGTCGACCAGGGGGCTGCTGTCACGCTCGTCGGTCACCATCACATCCTTGCGTACGGGTGCCCCGGCCGGTCAGCCGACGAACGGCGGCACCAGGATCTCGCCCCGGGCCACCGGCATGACGTGACCGGCCACGCTGGCGCCCAGCGCGGTCCCACCGGTGGCGGTCACCGTGCAGGTCAGGGTCGACGGTCGACCCATCTCGGCACCCTGCAAGACGGTGTACGACGAGCGGCCCTCGCCGGGCAGCAGGCCGGTGGCGACCAGCCACACGCCCAGTCCGAGGGCGGCCGAGCCGGTCGCCGGGTCCTCGGGCACGCCGAGGCCGGGGACGAAGACCCGGGCCCGTGCGGTTTGCGCGTCGGCGTTCCAGGAGAAGACGCTCACGTGTTCGATTCCGTACCGCCGGGCCGCCACCGGATTGACCTCGGCCCGCGCCAGCGCGTCGGGGCGTACCGGCAGGAACGGGAACTCCAGCCCGCAGCCGGCCACCCGGGGTGCCGGGCCGAGGTGGTCGTCGGCGGCCAGACCGGCCACCTCCAGCAGCGGCTCCGGATCGAACTCGGGCCCGAGGGTGGGGCTGCCGCCGGTCAGCGTGGCACCGCCGTCGGTCACCTCGATCGGCAGTACCCCGGCACCGCACTCCTGGCTGACCTGTCCCGCCCCGAACATGCCCCGACGGCTGGCGGTCACCGCCGCGCCCACGCTGGGGTGGCCGGCGAACGGCAGTTCCTCGGTCGGGGTGAAGATGCGGGCCCGGTAGGTGGCGCCGACCTGGGTCGCGGGCAGCACGAAGACCGTCTCGGAGAGGTTGAACTCCCGGGCCAGGGCCTGCATCTGTTCGGTGGCCAGCCCGTCGGCACCGAAGACCACCGCGAGCGGGTTCCCCGCGTACGGACGATCGGTGAAGACGTCCACGATCTCGTAAGCCAAGGTCGACATGTTGGTAAAGACTAGGCCCTCCGGGCTGTCCGGAAGTGACAGCCGGGCGCCGACTCACACGTACGCCCTAGGCTGGTGCCCGTGAGCACGCCGACCCGGGTCTACCTCGCCCGTCTCGCCGGAGTCGCCGTCTTCGATCCGAACGGCGACCAGGTGGGCCGGGTCCGCGACGCCGTTGCTCGGCTCCGCACCGGCCAACGGCCGCCCGAGGTGGTGGGCCTGGTCGCCGAGATCCCGATGCGACGGCGGATCTTCCTCTCCATCAACCGGATCATCTCGATCGACGCGGACGCGGTGGTGCTCGGCAGCGGCACGTTGAACCTGCGCCGCTTCGAGAAGCGCCCGAACGAGTTGCTGGTGCTCCAGGAGCTGCTCGACCGTCGGGTGCAGCTCGCCCCGGACAACCGGGCGGCGACGGTGGTGGACGTGGCGATGGAGTGCAGCCGGGCCGGGGACTGGTCGCTGGCCCGGGTGGCGGCCCGGGAGCAGGCCGGCCGGTTGGCCCGCCGGGGCAACCTCCAGCAGGTCGAGTGGGAGAAGGTACGCGGGCTCAGCGGCCTCGCCGAGCCCGGGGGGACCGCCAACCTGCTGGCTGTGCTGGAGGACATGCGCCCGGCGGACCTGGCCAACGCGTTGCAGGATCTGCCGGACGCGCGCCGTAACGAGGTCGCGGCGGCGTTGGACGACACCCGGCTGGCCGACGTGTTGAGCGAGTTGCCCGAGCGGGACCAGGTGGAGATCCTCACCGCGCTGGGCCGGGAACGGGCCGCCGACGTGCTGGAGGAGATGGACCCGGACGACGCCGCCGACCTGCTGGGCGAGCTGCCGCCGCCGGAGCAGGACGTGCTGCTCGACCTGATGGAGCCGGACGAGGCCGATCCGGTCCGGCAGTTGCTGAAGTACACCCCGGGTACGGCGGGCAGCGTGATGACCTCGGAGCCGGTGATCCTGCCGCCGGACGCGACGGTGGCGGAGGCCCTGGCCCGGATCCGGGAACCGCAGCTCTCCCCGGCGGTCGCCGCGCAGGTCTTCGTGTCCCGTACGCCGATGGCCACGCCGACCGGCCGCTACCTGGGCATGGTGCACTTCCAGCGGTTGCTCCGGGAGCCTCCGGCCGATCTGCTCGGTGGGGTGGTGGTCAACGACATCGACCCGTTGCGGCCGACCACGCCGCTGCCGGAGATCACCCGCCGGATGGCGACCTACGACCTGGTCGCCATGCCGGTGATCGACCGGAACAACCGGCTGGTGGGTGCCGTCACGGTCGACGACGTGCTGGACCATCTGCTGCCGCCGGACTGGCGGGATCGGGACGCCGTGCCGAGCCCTGCACCGGAGGCCGCGGACGACGCGGCGTCCGCCGACGTGAGCACGGAGCGAGTCGATGACTGAGCAGCGGCGCACCGAGCGCCTGGACCTGCCCCGGGAGCCGCGCGGCCTGAAGCTGCCCCGGGTCGACCAGGAGACCTTCGGTCGGTGGTCGGAGGCGATCGCGCGGGGCATGGGCACGGCGAACTTCATCGTCTACATGACGCTGTTCATCACCCTGTGGTTCGTCTGGAACACTCTCGCCCCGACGACGCTGCGCTTCGACCCGTACACCTTCACGTTCCTCACCCTGGTCCTGTCGATCCAGGCGTCGTACGCGGCGCCGTTGATCCTGCTGGCGCAGAACCGCCAGGCCGACCGGGACCGGGTGGCGTTGGACGAGGACCGGCGCCGGGCGGGCATGCAGAAGGCCGACACGGAGTACCTGGCCCGGGAGATAGCGGCGTTGCGGATCGCGATGGGCGAGGTGGCGACCCGGGACTTCCTCCGGTCCGAGTTGGCCCGGATGGCCGAGGAGTTGGACGAGGCGGCGCAGCGGCGCCAGCGCTTGGAGCGGCGGCTCCGGCAGGAGTCGGCGGCGCGGGGCGACGACGCGGACCCGCTGGACGAGCCGCGCGACGAGATGGACGGGGATCTTCTCGGGGACGGGCGGCGGGACAGCGACACCCCCCGCCACTCCTGACCCCTGGTCATCGACTGGCTCACACCGTCGCCGCTGACACCGGGGACGGATCTCGACCGACGTAGCATTGCGGGCATGTCAGCTCCCGTCAGCACCGTCCACGACGCCGTCCAGGCCGCCCTGGCCACCGTCAACGACCCGGAGATCCGTCGACCGATCACCGAACTCGGCATGGTCAAGGCCGCCGAGATCGGCGACGACGGGGTGGTCCGGGTCGCGCTGCTGCTCACGGTGGCCGGTTGTCCGTTGAAGGACAAGCTGCGGGCGGACATCACCGCCGCGGTGGGCGCGGTGAGCGGGGTCACCGGCGTCGAGATCGACTTCGGTGTGATGAGCACCGAGCAGCGCCAGCAGCTCCAGGCCACGCTGCGCGGCGGCGGGGCGTCCGAGGAGCCGGTCATCCCGTTCGCGCAGCCCGGTTCCCGCACCCGGGTGTACGCGGTGGCCAGCGGCAAGGGTGGCGTGGGCAAGTCCAGCGTGACGGTGAACCTGGCGGCGGCGCTGGCCGCCCGGGGCCTCTCCGTCGGGGTGGTGGACGCGGACATCTACGGCCACTCGGTGCCCCGGATGCTCGGCGCGGACGGTCGCCCGACCCGGGTCGAGGACATGATCATGCCGCCGGAGTCGCACGGCGTGAAGGTCATCTCGATCGGCATGTTCACCGCCGGCAACGCCGCGGTCGTGTGGCGCGGGCCGATGCTGCACCGCGCGTTGCAGCAGTTCCTCGCCGACGTGTACTGGGGCGACCTGGACGTGCTCCTGCTCGACCTGCCCCCGGGCACCGGCGACGTGGCCATCTCGCTGGCCCAGTTGCTGCCCAACGCCGAGATCCTGGTGGTCACCACGCCGCAGGCGGCCGCCGCCGAGGTGGCCGAGCGGGCCGGCGCGATCGCGTTGCAGACCCACCAGCGGGTGGTCGGTGTGATCGAGAACATGTCCTGGCTGGAGCTGCCGGACGGCTCCCGGATGGAGGTCTTCGGCGCCGGTGGCGGGCAGACCGTGGCCGACTCGCTGACGCAGACCATCGGCGCGCAGGTGCCGCTGCTGGGTCAGGTGCCGCTCGACACCCGGGTCCGGGAGGCGGGCGACGAGGGGAACCCGATCGTGCTGGCCGCGCCGGACTCCCCGGCGGCGAAGGCGCTGGGTCAGGTCGCCGACCGGCTCGCGGTGCGCCGGGACTCGCTGCTGGGCAAGCCGCTCGGTCTCACGCCGGCCGGACGCTGACGGGTCGGCGCGCCGTCAGGTGATCTCGTCGTAGCTGACGGCGCGCGGGGCCGGCGGGGACGCCGCCGGTACGGAGGTACGCGCTGCGGACGGCGTGGCGGCGGGAGTCCTCGGGTCGGCGGCGGTGGCGACGTCCTTGAGGTCCTTGTGCACGCCGCTGACGTCCGCCCGGAGGTCGTCGTAGACGCCCTGCAACGGTTTGCGGATCGCCTGCTCGTCCTCTTCGCTGAGCAGATGCTTGCGGATGAACGCCTTGGGGTGCAGGTCTTCGAGCTGGATGTCGGTGCCGAGTTCCTTGCTGAGGTCGGTGGTGGCGTTGCGCGCCATGTTCCGCAGGTTGCGCACCATCCGCAGGCCGTCGCTGATCACCTGCGGCAGCCGGTCGCCGAAGATCAGCAGCGCCAGCAGCAGCAGCGCACCGACCTCCCACACGTTCAGGTTCTCGAACACCCCGTCCTCCTCCCCCGGCTACCGCAGCCCAGAGTACGCACGTCGGGGGCCCGGCCAGAAGGGGTTCTGCGAGGTCACTTCGCGTCCGCCGCCAGCGTGACCGAGGCGTTCTGCCGGTCACTGCCGCGCCGGTACTCGACGGTCACCACCGAGCCCGGGGCGTACTTGCGGACCAGGGCGATCAGGTCGGTCGGCTCGGTCATCGGCCGTCCGTCGAGCCGCAGGACGACGTCACCGGCCCGGAGTCCGGCCCCGGCCGCCGGCCCCGCCGGTTCCACCGCGGCGAGGCGGACACCCGATCCGCCGGTGTTCGCGCCGGGCCCGCCCACCTGTGCGCCGATCACCGTACGCCGAGCCTTGCCGGTGCCGATGATCTCCTGGGTGATCCGCTTGGCCTGGTTGATCGGGATGGCGAAGGCGAGACCGATGTTGCCGGCCTCCTGGCCGTCCGCGACCAGGGACTTGATGGTCGAGTTGACGCCGATCACCCGTCCCGCCGCGTCGACCAGCGGGCCGCCCGAGTTGCCGTGGTTGACGGCGGCGTCGGTCTGGATCGCGGCGTAGTAGCGGGTCGGGCCGCCCGGCTCACCGGCCTGCATGGTCCGGTCCAGCGCGCTGACGATGCCCGAGGTGACCGTGTTCGCCAGCGACAGCGGCGAGCCGAAGGCCAGCACCGGGTCGCCGACGGCCAGGGCGTCGGAGTCGCCGAACTCGACCGGCCGCAGACCGGTACGTGAGACCTTGATCACGGCGATGTCGGACTCCGGGTCCTGACCCACCACGGTCGCCGAGTCGGTGCTGCCGTCGTTGAAGACCACCGACGCCTTGCCGCCACCGGCGACGACGTGGTCGTTGGTGATCACGTGTCCGTCGGTGCTGACGATGAAGCCGGAGCCCTCGCTGGTGCCGCCGACCCCGGCCACCCGGACGGTGACCACGCTGGGCAGGACCCGCTCGGCCACCCCGGCCAGCGACTCCGGCGGGCGCTGGGCGAGCGTGGGGGCGGTGCCCGGTGCGGCGCCGAGCACCGGCCCGGCCGCGCCGCCACGGACCGCGAAGGCGTACCCGAGGGCACCGCCGAGCGTGCCGGCGAGCAGGGCGGCCAACAGCGGGACCAGCAGCATCTGGCGCAGTCCCGGGCGTCCGGGCGCGTCCGGGTCGGTGACCCGTTCCGGCTCGGCACCGGCGACCGGTGCCACCGGCACCACCACCGCCGTCGGAGCGTTCGGGTCCCGCCACGGGTCGCTCAGCGCGTCGGACCACCACGGTGAGGCGCCCGGTGGGGCGCCCTCGCGTGCCGACGAGCCTGCCGGCGGAGTTCCGGGCACCGGCTGTCCCGCCGGTACGCCGCTCGCGCCGGGCTGGCGCCAGTCCCAGCCGTCGGTCACTCGGTGCCTCCCAGTCCGTCCCCCGGTGTCCCGCGATCCGGCGATCGGACGCCGCCCCGATGCCGTCGACGGGATACCGCTTCCAGGATTGCACGGATGTGCCGCATGGGGTCAGCGGTTGTCACTGCGGGTGGACGCGCGGCTGCGCCGGTGGCGGGCCGCCTCTAGAGTCACAGTGCCCACCCGCCCTGCGCATCATGCTCGCCGCCCGGAGGTGTCCCATCGCCACGGTCGCCGGTTCCGGCAGTTCGACGAACCCGGCTCTCCAGTTCGCCGAGTCGTACGTCACCGAGGATCTCGTGCTCCGGACCGCCCGCAGCCTCGCCCGGGAGGTCGGACTCGACGCGGTCACCCCCGGCGCGGGCGCCGCGTTGCGCCTGCTCGCCGCCGCCGGGAACGCGCGGGCGGTGGTCGAGATCGGCACCGGCACCGGGGTCAGCGGCGTCTGGCTGCTGCGCGGGATGCGGGCCGACGGGGTGCTCACCACCATCGACGTCGAGGTGGAGCACCAGCGGATCGCCCGCCGGATCTTCGCCGAGGCCGGTTTCGTCGCCGGCCGGACCCGCATCATCACCGGACGCGCGCTGGACGTGCTGCCGCGGCTCGCCGACGGCGCGTACGACCTGGTCTTCGTCGACGCCGAGGCGACCGGCTTCAGCGCCTGCGTGGAGGCGGCGCTGCGGCTGCTGCGGCCGGGCGGGGTGCTGGTCCTCAACGGCACGCTGGCCGGGGGCCGGATCGGTGACCCGGCCGCCCGGGACGCGGAGACGGTGACGGTGCGCGAGACGATCAAGGCCATCCGCGAGTCGGAGCACTGGGTCCCGGCGATGCTGCCGGTGGGCCACGGGCTGCTGGCCGCGGTGCGCTGCTGAACCGGGCGCACCGCCGCCGGGCCGCCGGTCAGGAGAGGGTCGCCAGCCAGCGCAGCAGGCCGCGTACGCCCCAGCCGGTCGCGCCCCGGGTCAGCTCCGCGTCGTCGCGGTCGCACCAGGACGGCGCCGACATGTCGATGTGCAGCCACTGCGGGCGCAGCTCGCCGGTGAACTCGCGCAGGTAGAGCGCGGCCAGCACCGATCCGGCGCCCTGCGTGGGTGCGCTGTGCAGGTCGGCCACGTCGCTGCCGAGGTGCTCGACGTAGTCGGCGGCAAGCGGCATCCGCCAGGCGGACTCGCCGGCCGCGTCGATGGCCGTCAGCAGGTCTGCGGCCAACTGGTCGTTGTCGCTGTAGAGCGCGCCGATGCGGGTGCCGAGCGCGACCGCGTTCGCCCCGGTCAGCGTGGCCAGGTCGATCAGCAGGTCGGGCTTGAGCTCCTGCACGGCGTACGCCAGCGCGTCGGCGAGGACCAACCGTCCCTCGGCGTCGGAGTTGGTGGTCTCGCTGGTCAGGCCGCCGTAGTGCCGGATGACGTCGCCGGGGCGGAACGCCGAGCCGCTGACCATGTTCTCGGCCAACGGGGTGAGCGTGGTGATCCGGACCGGCAGCTTCAGGGCCGCCGCGCCGAGGGTGGCCGCGACCACGGCCGCCGCTCCGGCCATGTCCTTGCGCATCAGCTTCATCGCCGGCACCGGCTTGATCGAGATGCCGCCGGTGTCGAAGGTGATGCCCTTGCCGACCAGCACCACGTGGGTCCGGGCGTCGGCCGGATGCCAGTCCATCTCGACCAGGCGGGGGGCGCTGGCCGAGCCGCCGCCCACCGCGAGGATCCCGCCGAACCCCTCGGCGGCCAACTGCTCCGGCTCGCGTACCCGGACCCGGAGTCCGGGCAGGTCGGCGGCGGCGTCGGTGACCTGGGTGGCGAACCACTGCGGGTTCTTGACCGAGGAGGGGGTGTTGGTCAGGTCGCGGGCCAGCCGGGTCATCTCGGCGGTCGTCCGGGCCGTGGCGACGGCCTGGGCGTACGCGTCGGGGTCGGTGACCGCCAGGTCGACCCCGGTCAGCGTCGGGGCGTCCGGGTCGTCGCCGAGGCGGAACCGGTACGAGCCGAGCAGCAGGCCCTCGACCAGTCCGCGCACCGCGTCGGGCGTCACCTGCGTCGGCAACGCCACTGTGACATGAGTCTCATCTCGGGCCGCCCGGACCAGTCCGGCACCCGCCGCGCGCCAGGCCGCCTCGTCCGCCGCACCCACACCGAGCAGCACGAGCCGGGCGGGGGTGCCGCCCGGTCGTACCTGGGTGTGGACCTGACCGGCGCGGCCGGTGACCCGGGCCGGCCCGACCAGCGCGGCGGCCTCGTCGGCGATCCCGGTGGGCAGCGTCGCCCCGGTGGGCACCGGCTCGGCCGACGAGTCGTCGCCGGCAGCGGATCGGACGGGCAGGGCCAGGACGTCGAGCCGGTCCGGCTCGGCGGTCAGACGGATGGCGAGCACGCGGAGCCGTACCTCCTGGGATTTTCGCGGGTCGGGTGCCCGGCGAGATGGTGTGAAGGCCCTGAGCCACCGGCTAAGCCGGTGGCTCAGGGCTTGACGAACCGTCCGCGGCGGCGAGCGTCGCCGACGAACCGGCCTTGTCTCAGCCGGCGGCCGCCTTCAGCGCGTCACCGAGCGCCGTCGCCTCGTCGGGAGTCATCTCGACGACGAGCCGGCCACCGCCCTCCAGCGGGACCCGCATGACGATGCCCCGGCCCTCCTTGGTGACTTCCAGCGGACCGTCGCCCGTCCGCGGCTTCATCGCCGCCATGTTGTCTCCCCTCAGACCTACACCAGGGTCGGTGGGTTGCCCCACAGCCACTTCGCCATGACCACCCGCGATGTGCACGGGAGGTGTCGAGCAACGATTTTCCCTGATGAACACCGCCGGACCCAAACCGAAGCAGCATTGATGTAACAGCATCTAGCTTATCGCGAGTTGGCCTGTCACAATGTGCGGTCATGCAGGCACGGTCGGCACTCTTCGACCTGTACGGCGACCACCTTCGGCCCCGGGGTGGCCGCGCACCCGTTGCCGCCCTGGTAAAGCTGCTGGCGCCGCTCGGGATCGCCCCACCCGCCGTACGGACGGCGGTCTCCCGCATGGTCCGTCAGGGCTGGCTCGAACCGGTCAAACTGACCTCCGGGCCGGGCTATTCGATCACACCCAAGGCGGCCCGGCGACTCGACGAGGCGGCCTCCCGGATCTATCGCACCGGACGGGTCACCTGGGACGGCCGGTTCGACCTGTTGGTGCTCGACGCACCCACGGCACGACGCGACCGCCAGCGGCTTGCCGCCAACCTGCGGTACCTCGGCTACGGCACGCTCGACGAGCAGACCTGGGTGGCGACCCGCCCGGCCGAGGACGTCGACCTGCTGCTCAGCGAGGCGGGCGTCCGGTTCGAGCGGTTCAGCGCCGCGCACGCCGCCGGGACGCCGGGCGCGATGGGCCTGGTCCGTCGGGCCTGGGACCTCGCCGAGATCGGCCGGGCGTACGAGCAGTTCGTCACCGAGCAGCGCACCCTGCTCGGCGGCGTCTCCGCACGCAGTGGCGACGAGGAGGCGTACGCGGCCCGGTTCCGGCTGGTGCACGCGTGGCGTACGTTCCTGTTCCGGGACCCGCAGCTACCACCGGCGCTGCTCCCCGAACGCTGGCCCGGCACCGCCGCGGCCGGCTTCTTCGACCGGCACGCGGCCCGGCTCCGGCCGGCCGCCGACCGGTACGTCGAGCAGTGCCTCGACGGAGGACACCGGATCGCACGACAGAAGGGTCGCCACACGTGACAGAGCCGCTCATCGTCGACCGCACGGATGCCGTCGCCACGCTCACCCTGAACCGCCCGACGGCGATGAACGCGCTCGACGTGGCGCTCAAGGAGGCGCTCCGGGACACCCTCGCCGAGCTGGAGGCCGACCGCAGCGTCCGGGCGGTGGTGCTGGCCGGTGCCGGCGGGAACTTCTGCGCCGGTCAGGACCTGCGCGAACACGTGACCACGCTGGAAGACGGCGCGGGCCGACCGCTGGACACGGTGGCGCTGCACTACAACCCGATCGCCGCCCGACTGGCCAACCTGGCCAAGCCGGTGGTGGCCGCGGTACGCGGGATGGCCGCCGGTGCGGGCGCCTCGCTGGCGTTCCTCGCCGACTTCCGCGTCGGCGGGCCGTCGACCAGCTTCCTGATGGCGTTCGCCAAGGTCGGGCTCGCCGCCGACACCGGCGCGTCCTGGACGCTGCCCCGGTTGGTCGGCCACGCCAAGGCCGTCGAGTTGCTGATGCTGGCCGAGCCGGTACGCGCCGACGAGGCCGCCCGGCTGGGCCTGCTCACCCGCCTGCTCGACGACGACGGGCAGGTGCTCACCACCGCGCAGGAACTCGCCACCCGGCTCGCCGCCGGCCCGACCGTGGCCTACGCGGCGATCAAGCGTCAGCTCTCCGTCGCCGACGCCGGCACGCTGGCCGACGCGCTGGCCGCCGAGGCGAAGGCGCAGGCGATCTGCGGCGGCACCGCCGACCACCGGGCGGCCACCGTGGCCTTCGTCAACAAGCAGAAGCCGGTCTTCGAGGGACGCTGACCCGGGCGGGTCAGTCGTCCTCCTCCGGGTCCTGGTTGGCCTCGGCGCCCAGCACGAAGGCCTGCATGGCCAACTCGTCGCCGGAGGGCGAGACGAAGGCGGGCAGCTCCCGGGGGCCCAACTCCTGCACGTACGCCCAGAACAGCCGGACCGCCTCGGCCGGCGAGTCGGCCTCGATCGGCAGGTCCAGGCTGACCAGCCAGGTCCGCCGCTGCGGCGCCGGGCCGAGCCGGTCGGCCAACTCGCGGAACGTCACCGGGTCGAGCGCGGTGACCGGCCCGTCGAGGGTCAGTGTCTCCGCCGGCACCGGCTCGTCGAAGGCCCGCCGGGTGTACGTGACCACCAGCGCGTCGGGCCCCCGGTCGGACTGCGGATCCTCCGGATCGTCGGGACCCTGACCCGTGGGCACGGCGACCCGGCCCAGCGCCACCAGCCGGGGCGGCTCGTCGGCGAGCACCGCGATCTGGTCGCCGGGGCCGGGCAGGAGACGGTCGTCCAGCCCGGTCAGTTCCAGCGTGTCGTGGTGCACGAGCCGCTCGGCGTCGTACCTGCCGGGCGGCAGCAGCACCGCCCAGGCTCCGGTGCCCTCCGCGTGGCTCGCGCCGCTGCGCCGGTGCGCGGTGTCGGTCGTCATGTCCTCATCTCATCACGTTCGCCCGGGTCGCCACGACGTGGCAGCCCGCCAGGTGATCGTCGACCATCCCGGTCGCCTGCATCAGCGCGTACGCGGTGGTCGGGCCGACGAACCGGAATCCGCGCCGCTTGAGCGCCTTGGCCATCGCGGCGGAGGCGTCGGTCGACGCCGGCACCCCGGTCAGCGCGGTGGGACGGGCCCGGTCGGCGGACGGCGCGAACGACCAGAGCAGCGCCGACAGCCCCTCCGGCAGCTCCAGCGCGGCCCGCGCGTTGGCGATCGCCGCCTCGATCTTGGCGCGGTTGCGGACGATGCCCGCGTCGGCCAACAGCCTCGTCACGTCGGCCTCGCCGTAACCGGCCACCGCCTCGATCCGGAAGTCGGCGAAGGCGGTCCGGAACGCCGGGCGCTTCCGCAGGATCGTCAACCAGGACAGCCCGGACTGGAACGCCTCCAGCGTCATCCGTTCGAACAGCGCGTCGTCGCCGTGCAGCGGGCGACCCCACTCGGTGTCGTGGTAGACCGCGTAGTCGGGCGTGCTCGCTCCCCAGGCGCAGCGGGGCAGCCCGTCGGCACCGATCACCAGTTCAGTCACGGCGCCCAGGCTACGTCGCGGGGGTGACCGTCGCGGCCCGAAGGATCGGCCGCAGCGAGGTACTGATTGGTGATCGGGACCTGCTCGACGACGCCATCACAGATCCGTGGGTCGAGCGGTGAGTCGCGGCATCCTCGACACCCGCATCCTTTATCGCCACCGACGAGGGCGCTCCGGTTGGCACGGTTGAGTGCCATCCAACGTCGATTTGATCCACTTCCCATCGACGAAGTGATCGCCGATAGCTACGCACGGCTCGCCGCACGTGTCGTCGAGAACGGCCGCCAGCCGCGAGCGAGGGGGATGGACCTGCTCATCGCGGCAACCGCACACGCTCATGACGCCGCCGTGTACACCCGCAACGCCGAGGATCTCGCAGGGCTCGAAGACCTCATCACGATCCGCCCGATCTGATCTACACGCCGCCCGCTGACGAGGAAGCTCGTGGTGCTCGCGGGTCTGCCCAAAGCGGAACAGATCGAGCGCCCACCCCACCGCCGGACACCGTGAGGCGGCTCAGCGATCGGCGGGGTGCACCGGGTCAGGGTATGCGGCCCTGCTCGACCTGCCGGGCGAACCGGCGCAGCGCCTGGGTGAGGCTGAACTTCGAACCGGGCCAGAGCACCGGCCAGGCCGCCCGACCGGCGGTGCCACCGGGCAGGTGGAACCACTCGTGCCAGACCACCTGGGTACGCCCGCCCGCCAGCGGCGTGCAGCGCAGTACACCGGGGCCCCGCAGCAGCGTGCCGCAGTGCACCACGCCGATCTCGTACGGCGTGTCCACCCGGACGACCCGCATCTTGTCCCGCAGCACCGCCGGACCGAGCGCGGTGACCGCCTCGACCAGGCTGCCCTCGCCGCCGTCGCCCTCGACCACCCGCACTCTGGTGAACGGGATCCAGTCGGACTGCCGTTCCCAGGCGAGCAGGGCCGCGAAGACCTTCTCGGCCGGGGCGTCGACGATCACGGTCGCGGTGACCTCGCCGGCGCCCGGCTGAGCCGCCTGGCGAAGATCGTCCTGCCCCTCCGGATCGCTCACGCCGACTCCGAGCGGACCACCGGCCCGCGCGGCTCGGCCTCCGGCGCGTCGTCGGAGGTGCGTCCTGCCGCCTCGACGGGCGGGGTGATCTGCTGATCGCCGGTCGGCGTGCCGCCCTCACCACCGGTCGCGGTGGCACCCTGGCCGCCGGTCGGCGCGGTCGCCGCCGGGGCAGTCGTCGGCGCGTCCTTGGCCTTCGTCGCGGCAGACCCGCCGGTACCGGACGCAGCGGCGGTGCCGGTGGACGCGGCGGCGTTCGCCGGGGTGACGGAGATGTCGGAGACCGACGGGGTGGACGCGTCGGGGGCCGCCGGGGCGGTGTCGGCGGCAGGGCCGGTGGCGAGACCGGCGGACTGCTCGCGGGCGCGCTGCAGGGCGTCGGCCTCGGCCGTCCGCCCGTCGCGCAACGCGGTCACCTCCGCCTCCAGCACACCGATCAGCTCGGTCTTGTAGCCGATGTCGTACGCCGCCCGGCGCAGCGCCTGGTCGACCTGGGCCATTCGATATCCGCGCAGCGCGGTGTCGAAACGTACCTCGCCCACGTCCGACTCGCGCAGTGGACGGTCCCCGGGCAGCGGCAGCGCGCGTCCGTCCGCCTCGACCGGCACCAGGCCGGGATCCCGGCCGGTGACCAGCACCGTCACCCCGAACACCACCGCCGCGACGGCGACCGCCACGACCAGCAGGAGCAGAAGCTGACCCATAGCACTGATCGTGGCATGTCGACGGCCCCGGAGCGACCCCACCCGGCGCGCCGTACCGGACGGTGCCCGCGACCTGGCACCGGATAGCGTCGTGGAGGCCGACGGGCGAGCGACCGGCGGCGTGCGGCGATGGAGGAGGCGGCGTGGCCGGGGAGCTGCGGCTCGGTGGACGGACGTTCGGTCCCGACGAGCTGGTGGTGATGGCGATCGTCAACCGCACGCCGGACTCCTTCTTCGACCGGGGTGCGACGTTCGAGGCGGACAGCGCGCTGCGGGCGGTGGCCCGCGCGGTGGACGAGGGCGCGTGGATCGTCGACATCGGCGGGGTGAAGGCCGGGCCGGGTGCCGAGGTGGACGTGGCCGAGGAGATCCGGCGGACGGTGGACACCATCGCCGCCGTCCGGGCCGCCTTCCCGGAGGTGGTGATCTCCATCGACACCTGGCGGGCCGAGGTGGCGGTGGAGGCGGTCGCCGCCGGGGCGGACCTGCTCAACGACACCTGGTCGGGTGCGGACCCGGCGTTGGCCCGGGTCGCCGCGCGGACCGGGGCCGGGCTGGTCTGCTCGCACGCGGGTGGGCTGAGTCCGCGTACCAGGCCGCACCGGGCGGCCTTCGACGACGTCGTGGCCGACGTCGTGACGACGGTGACCGGGCTCGCCGAGCGGGCGGTGTCCCTCGGGGTACGCCCCGACGGGATCCTCATCGACCCGGCGCACGACTTCGGCAAGAACACCCGGCACTCGCTGGAGATCACCAGGCGGCTCGGTGAGCTGGCCGACACCGGATGGCCGCTGCTGGTGGCCCTGTCGAACAAGGACTTCGTCGGCGAGACGCTGGACCTGCCGGTCGCCGAGCGGCTGGAGGGGACGCTCGCCGCCACGGCGGTCTCCGCCTGGCTGGGCGCGCGGGTCTTCCGGGCCCACCAGGTGCGTCAGACCCGCCGGGTGCTGGACATGGTGGCGTCGATCCGGGGCACCCGCCCGCCCACGGTCACCCGGCGCGGGTTGGCCTGACCCGACCGCGGCGGTGCGGGCCCGGCCGGGGTCAGGTCCAGTCGAGGATCCGGCGACGCCAGGCGTAGAGCAGGCCGAGCGCGAGGACCGCCACGAAGATCGCCATCTCGACGACCGTGACCAGGCCGAACCCGGGCCGGTCGAAGACCACCGCCCAGGGGAAGAGGAACACCGCCTCGACCGCGAACAGCACGTAGAGGTAGGCGTAGACGTAGTAGCGGATCTGCATCTGCGCCCAGTCACCGCCGACCGGGTCGACACCGCACTCGTAGTTGGCCCGCTTGCCGGGCGGGTCCGCCGGGCGGGCCGGGCGCAGCACCCGGTTGGCGGCGAAGGCGACGACGAGGAAGAGGACGCCGGCGAGCAGCAACAGCCCGAGCGTCGCGTACGAGCCCAGGTAACCGGTCACGATCGGTCAGCCTACCGGCGAGAGCCTTCGGCCGGTCGGGTCAATCCCTGGCGGTCCGCCCGGATTGGGCGGTGATCTGGATTACGGCGTGCCGGGCGAAACCCCCCAAGGGGCCGCATAAACCCCCACAATCCAGTCCCAGTCGGCGGACCTCCTGGGCAGGCGGAGCCTCGATCCGACGTAGGCTCTGGGTGAGGGATGACAGGCGGGCCGGACCTTTCGCGGACGGCCGGTGCAGCGGCACGTCAAGGAGGTCTCGTGGCCGGGCAAGGCGAGGTCACCATCCAGTTCAGCCGAGCGGGCCACGCACGACGGAGCGGGGTGCGGCCGTGAGCAAGCAGATCCGCCAACTGGAGCGGGTGGTCATCCGGTTCGCCGGGGACTCCGGCGACGGCATGCAGCTGACCGGTGACCGGTTCACCTCCGAGACCGCGCAGTTGGGCAACGACATCTCCACGCTGCCCAACTTCCCGGCCGAGATCCGGGCACCCGCCGGCACCCTGCCGGGTGTGTCGAGCTTCCAGGTGCACTTCGCCGAGTACGACATCCTCACGCCCGGCGACGCGCCGAACGTGCTGGTGGCGATGAACCCGGCAGCGCTCAAGGCCAACCTCGCCGACCTGCCGCGCGGGGCCGACATCATCGTCAACACCGACGAGTTCACCAAGCGCAACCTGGCCAAGGTCGGGTACGCGAGCAACCCGCTCGACGACGACAGCCTCGACGGGTACGCGGTGCACCCGGTGGCACTGACCTCGATGACGATCGGTGCGCTGGCCGAGCAGGACGTGTCCAAGAAGGACGCCGAGCGGGCCAAGAACATGTTCGCCCTCGGGCTGCTGAGCTGGATGTACTCCCGCCCGTACTCCTCCACGCTGCGGTTCCTGGAGCGCAAGTTCGCCAAGCGCCCGGAGCTGGTCGCGGCCAACATCGCCGCGTTCAAGGCGGGCTGGAACTTCGGCGAGACCACCGAGGACTTCGCCGTCCGGTACGAGGTCAAGCCGGCCAAGATGCCCGCCGGGACGTACCGCAACATCACCGGCAACGCCGCGCTCTCGCTCGGCCTCGTCGCCGCCGGGGTCCGCTCCGGCCTGCCGGTGTTCCTCGGGGCGTACCCGATCACCCCGGCCTCGGACATCCTGCACGAGCTGAGCAAGCACAAGCGGTTCGGTGTCACCACCATGCAGGCCGAGGACGAGATCGCCGCGATCGGTGCGGCGCTGGGCGCCTCGTACGGCGGCGCGCTCGGGGTGACCACCACCAGCGGTCCCGGTGTCGCGCTGAAGGGTGAGACGATCTCGCTCGCGGTGGCGCTGGAGCTGCCGCTGGTCATCGTCGACGTGCAGCGGGCCGGGCCGTCGACCGGTATGCCGACCAAGACCGAGCAGGCCGACCTGAACATGGCCCTGTTCGGTCGGCACGGCGAGGCGCCGGTGGCGGTGATCGCCCCGAAGTCGCCGTCGGACTGCTTCCACGCCGCGCTGGAGGCGGCACGGATCGCGTTGACCTACCGGACGCCGGTGATCCTGCTGTCGGACAACTACGTCGCCAACGGCTCCGAGCCGTGGCTGCTGCCCGAGGTGGAGTCCCTGCCCGACCTGCGGGTCGAGTTCGCCACCGCGCCGAACGGCGAGGACGGCACCACCTTCCTGCCCTACCTCCGCGATCCGCAGACGCTGGCCCGGCCGTGGGCGGTGCCCGGCACCCCCGGCCTGGAGCACCGGATCGGCGGACTGGAGAAGGCCGACAAGACCGGCGACATCTCGTACGACCCGACGAACCACGACTTCATGGTGCGGACCCGGGCGGCCCGGATCGAGACCATCCCGGTGCCGGACGTCGAGGTCGAGGACCCGGACGGCGACGCCCGGGTGCTGGTGCTCGGCTGGGGCTCCACGTACGGTCCGATCGGTGCCGCCTGTCGGGCGCTGCGCCAGCGTGGGCTGCCGGTGGCCCAGGCCCACCTGCGGCACCTCGCGCCGATGCCGGCGAACCTCGGCACGGTGCTCGGCGCGTACGACCGGGTGGTCATCCCCGAGATGAACCTCGGCCAGCTCGCGCACGTGATCCGGGCCCGCTACCTGGTCGACGCGATCGGCTACAACCAGGTCCGCGGCCTGCCGTTCACCGCCGCCGAGCTGGAGTCGATGCTGGAAGAGGTCCTGAAGAATGTCTGAGCCCGTCGCTCTCAAGCTCACCGCCAAGGACTTCAAGTCCGACCAGGAGGTGCGCTGGTGCCCCGGCTGCGGTGACTACGCGATCCTCGCGGCCGTCCAGCAGTTCATGCCGGAGCTGAACATCCCCCGGGAGAACATCGTCTTCGTCTCGGGCATCGGCTGCTCGTCGCGCTTCCCGTACTACATGAACACCTACGGGATGCACTCGATCCACGGGCGTGCCCCGGCGATCGCCAGCGGCCTGTCGGTCTCCCGTCCGGACCTGTCGGTCTGGGTGGTCACCGGGGACGGTGACGCGCTCTCCATCGGCGGCAACCACCTGATCCACGCGCTGCGCCGCAACGTCAACCTCAAGATCCTGCTGTTCAACAACCGGATCTACGGTCTGACCAAGGGCCAGTACTCGCCGACCTCGGAGGTCGGCAAGATCACGAAGTCGACGCCGGTCGGATCGGCGGACGCGCCGTTCAACCCGCTGTCGCTGGCGCTGGGCGCGGAGGCCACCTTCGTCGGCCGCACCATCGACTCGGACCGCAAGCACCTCCAGTCGGTGCTGCGGGCGGCGGCCGAGCACGAGGGTTCGGCCTTCGTGGAGATCTACCAGAACTGCAACATCTTCAACGACGGCGCGTTCGAGCAGCTCAAGGACCCGGGTGTCCGGGACGACCACCTGATCCGGCTGGAGCACGGTCAGCCGATCACGTTCGGCAAGGACGGGCAGTTCTGCGTGGTGCACCCGCCGCGCGGCTTCGGCCTGGAGGTCCGCGAGACCACGTCCACCCCGGCGGAGGAGATCGTGGTGCACGACGCCACGGTCGACGACCCGGCGTACGCCTTCGCGCTGTCCCGGCTGCCCGGCTTCGACCTGCGCAACACTCCGATCGGGGTGTTCCGCTCGGTGCGTCGGCCGTCGTACGACAGCGTGGTCCAGGAGCAGGTGGCCGAGGCGCGGGCCACGGTCACCGAAACGCCGGAGCAGCAGCTCGCCGGTCTGCTGGGCAGCGGCGACACCTGGACGATCCTCTGACCCACCGAGTCACCGAAAACGGCCGGGCCGCTCCCTGAGGGGGCGGCCCGGCCGTTGTCCGGACCGGGTCAGACCGTGGCCGGCACCCAGAGCTCGTCGATGCTCCGCTGCGCCACCGTGAGGCTCTCCTCGTGCAGCGGGATCAGCTCGGACATCGCCGGGACGCTCGGCGCCAGGGTCAGCTCGCAGCCGATGAACCTCGGCTCCAGGCCGGTCATCGACAGGCCGTGCGGCAGCCAGGGCGCGGCGTGGTCCCAGCCCTCGCGCGGGGTGCCGGAGCCGTAGCCGCCGCCCCGGGAGGCCAGCACGACGAACTCCCGGCCGCCGAGCAGCCCGGCGCCGGTGGCCGGGTCGTACGACAGGCCGGGCGCGATCAGCAGGTCCACCCAGGTCTTCACGCTGCTCGGCGCGCCGTAGTTGTAGAGCGGCAGCCCGAGCAGCACGGTGTCGGCGGCCTGCACCTCGGCGACCACCTGCTCGGTCAGCTCCCAGATCCGGTGCTGGGCCGGGGTGCGCTGGTCGGCCGGCGTTCTGCGGGCCGTCTCGGCGGCCTCGTCGAGGTGCGGCAGCGGCTCCTTGCCGAGGTTGCGGTAGGTGATCGTGCCGCCGGGGTGCGCGGCCTGCCACGCGGCGGCGGCGCGGGCGGTGAGCCGGCGGCTGACCGACTGCTCTCCCCGGATGCTCGAGTCGATGTGCAACAGGTGCGGCATTGGCTAACCCCTCACAGATGGTTTGTGTAGCGCCAACCATTTATAGCAGGCCAATGTTTCGCGGTGAGGGTAAACTCGGTCACATGACTGCCGGGCCGACCGAGCACAGGGAGCGCCGTTCCGGTGCCCTGCTCGAGTTCCTGGCCCGCCGGATGCGCCTACGGTCCGAGTCGGTGCTGGCACCGCTCGGCCTGCGCCCCCGCCACCTGGTGGCGCTCACCGTGCTGCGGGAGGCCGGCGAGATGAGTCAGCAGGCGTTGGCGGGCAGCCTGCAACTCGACGGCACGAACGTGGTGGGGCTGCTCAACGACCTGGAGACGGCGGAGCTCGTCGAGCGTCGCCGCTCCCCCGAGGACCGCCGTCGACACGTGGTCAGCCTCACCGAGCACGGGACGAAACGGCTCAACGAGGCCGAGTGTGCCCTGGCCGGAGCCGAGGACGACGTACTCGCCGCACTCGACCCCGCCGAGCGGGACACGCTCTACGACCTGCTGCGGCGGGCCAGCAGCGGCGGGCCGGCGACCTGCACGGAGGCCATCCAGGACAACCCCGACGTCCTCTGCTGACCCGGATCGGCGATCAGGGCAGGGTGTTGGCGGTGGGCCGGTCGTCGCGTACGTGGACCAGCATGTCGCCGGTCTCGACCACCGCGCCCGCCTGGTCGGCCAGGGTGACCACCTTGCCGCGCCGGACCAGGGCGATCACCAGGGATTCCAGTTCGCGCGGATTCCGGCCCACCTCGTTCCGCTCGGCCGAGCGCATGGCCAGCGCCATCCCCTGACCGGGGGTCAGCAGATCCTCCACCACGTCGATCAGCGGCGGCGCGGAGGTCGACAGACCCAGCAGCCGCCCGGCGGTCGCCGACGAGACGATCACGTGGTGGGCACCGCTCTGCTTGAGCAGCGGCGCGTTCTCCGCCTCCCGCGCGGCGGCGATGATCCGGACCTGACCGGCGGTGAGCTGCCGTACGGTCAGCGCCACCAGCACCGACGCGTCGTCGCTGTCGGTCGCGATGATCACTGCCTTGGCGGTCCGGACGTGCGCCTGGTTGAGCACCGAGGACCGGGTGGCGGAGCCCTCGATGGCGACCAGCCCGTTCGAGGTGGCCTGCCGCAGCGCCGCGCTGTTGCGCTCCACCACGACGATCCGGGACTTCTCGAACCCGTTCTCCAGCAGCGCCGAGACCGCGCTACGGCCCTTGGTGCCGTAGCCGCAGATGATGACGTGATCCTTCACTTTTCTCTCCCACCGGTGCAGGCGGCGGCCGGTCCGGTACTGCTCGGTCAGGACTTCCAGGGTGGTGCCGACCAGGATGATCAGGAACAGCACCCGGGCCGGTGTGATGAACAGGACGTTGATCAGCCGTGCCGAGTCGCTGACCGGGGTGATGTCGCCGTACCCGGTGGTGGAGAGCGAGACGACCACGTAGTAGAAGCAGTCGAGCAGCGTGAGGCCGTCCTCGTTGACGTCCCGGTATCCGTCGCGGTCGAGGTAGACCACCGCGACCACGGCGAGCACCAGCCCGACGGCGGCGGCCAGCCGCATGCTCAACGCGCTGAGCGGGCCGCGCCGCTGCGCGGGAAAGTGGATCACCGCGGGGCCCGGCCCGGCTCGGTCGACTGCACGCCCACAAGATAGCCCCTGCTCGCCGATCCGCACGGCCGGGTGGCGCAGCGAGGGGCGGCGCGACGGACGGCGGCCCGGCATGATGGGTACGGTCAGCGCAGACCGGCGAGAGTGAGGCCCCGGCATGACGTTGCTGCGACGGGTGATCGGTACTGTCCTGCGCCGCCAGCGCCAACGACAGCGCCGTACGCTGCGCGAGGTGGCCGAAGCCGCCGGCGTGTCGGTGCCCTACCTCTCCGAGGTCGAGCGGGGGCGCAAGGAAGCCTCCTCCGAGGTGCTCGGCGCCGTCTCCCGGGCGCTCGGCCTTGCGCTGTCGGACCTGCTCGGAGAGGTACGCGACGAGTTGCGCCGGGTCGAGCGACCGACCCCGACCACCCCCCAGGGCGGTTACGTCCCGGCCGTCCGGGGTGGCAACCCCACCGTCTCCGTCCCGCGCGGCACGGACGGCTCCGCCCACCCGGTCGCGCAGTTCGGCGGCATCGGGTTCGGCAGCAGCCTGGTCGACACCGCGTCACTCGGCAACGGCCTGGCCGGCGGGTTCCGGCACAGCGGCGGGACGACGACGATCGGTGGGTTCACGCACCTGGCCGACGAGGTCGGTGCCGGTGGCGCTGGTGGTGTCGTTGCCGGACCGAGCGGCGGATTCGGCTTCGGCGGCGGTCTCCGCATCATCGTCTTCGGCGACACCGCAGAGGTCGACGCGGGAGCCGACGGTCCCGACCAGGCCACATCCGAACCGGCCGGACGTCACCTGCAACCGCTGTCGAGCTGATCCGCCCACGCCCTCATGGGCGTCTGCGTGGCATCCACGAGATCGGCGAGGGTCCGCGCCGGCTGCTCGCCAGGGCACGGTCGGTCCGTTCTGCCGTGGGCCGATCTGCCCGGGGCAGAAGTGCTGGGGACCGGCCACCCGACCGGCGCACGCTGGACGGGCCGGTTCCCGAGCGCGGACGTCGCCCACCGGCGGGTGGAGGTGGACGAGATGGTCACGATGCTGGACGACGGTCAGCGGTCCTTCGGCGACCAGGTGTACGAGCGGCTGTTGCGGGAGCGGATCGTCTTCCTCGGCAGCGAGGTGACCGACGAGGTCGCCAACCGGATCAACGCCCAGATGCTGCTGCTCGCGGCGGAGGACCCGGACCGGGACATCCACCTGTACATCAACTCGCCGGGTGGCTCGGTGAGTGCGGGACTGGCGATCTACGACACGATGCGCTTCGTCCGCAACGACGTGGCGACGCTGGCGCTGGGCCTGGCCGCCTCGATGGGCCAGTTCCTGCTCTGCGCGGGTGCCGCCGGCAAGCGGTACGCGCTGCCGCACACCCGGGTGGTGATGCACCAGCCGCACGGCGGCTTCGGCGGCACGGTCAGCGACATCACCATCCAGGCGGAGAACATGCTGCACGTCAAGCGGACCATGCTGGAGCTGATCGCCCGACACAGCGGACGCCCGTTGGAGGAGGTCCAACGCGACTGGGACCGGGACCGCTGGTTCACTGCCGACGAGGCCCGCGAGTACGGCCTGATCGACCAGGTGGTCCGCGCCGCCACCGACCTCCCGACGCCCCTGACCGCCGGCTAGCGCTGCGCCGTCGGCAGGGTCGAGAGCGCAGGGCCACGCGGACCGGCGGGCCGGAAAGGGTGGCTACGCCTGCTGGCGGGCGTCGTAACGGGCGCGGGCGGCCTCCACCTCGGCGAGGTGGTCGGTCGCCCAGGCTTCCAGGCCGGCGACCAGTGATCGCAGGTCGTGTCCCAGGTCGGTGAGCTCGTAGTCGACCCGGGGCGGGACGGTAGCGTGCACGGTACGGGTGACCAGGCCGTCGCGTTCCAGGCCACGCAGCGTCTGGGTGAGCATCTTCTGGCTCACGCCGTCGATCCGCTGGGCCAGCTCGCCGTACCTTTTGGGGCTTTTTGCGAGGGTCAGCACCACCAGGACGCTCCACCGGTCCCCGATCCGGTCGAGGACCTGTCGGCTGCCGCACTTCCGGTCGTACAGGTCGGGTTCCACGCTATTACTCTCCATCAGGATGTGGCGCACTTCAAGGTGCCTACTCTCCAACGGGAAGTGGTCAGGCGATCTTCCGGTTGCCTCCGACGTCAGGCAGTTTCCGTGGAAGGAGCAGTACCCATGTCCATCGTCGTCACCGGTGCCACCGGGCACCTCGGCCGGCTCATCGTCACCTCGCTGCTGGACCGGGGCGTACCGGCCGGGGAGATCGTGGCGCTCGGCCGGGACACCGCCCGCCTCGCCGACCTGGCCGGGCGTGGCGTCACCGTGCGGCAGGCCGACTACGACGATCCCGAGTCGCTGCGGGCCGCGTTCGCCGGTGCCGAGAAGCTGATGTTCGTCTCCGGCAGCGAGGTCGGCCGGCGGGTGGCGCAGCACCGCAACGTGGTCGCCGCCGCCACGGAGGCCGGCGTCGGGCTGGTCGTCTACACCAGCATTCCGAAGGCCGACACGTCCAGCCTGATCCTCGCCACCGAGCATCGCGCCACCGAGCAGGAGATCGTCGCCTCCGGGCTGCCGTACGTCCTGCTGCGCAACGGCTGGTACCTGGAGAACTATCTCCCGCAGGTGCCGACGTACCTGGAGCACGGGGTGGCGGGTGCGGCGGGTGACGGCCGGATCAGCGCCGCCGCCCGCGCGGACTTCGCGGAGGCCGCCGCCGTGGTGCTCACCGGCGAGGGACACACCAACCGGGTGTACGAGCTGGGCGGTCCGGCGTTCACCCTGGGCGAGCTGGCCGCCGAGCTGTCCCGGCAGAGTGGTCGGGAGGTGGGCTACCTCGACCTGCCGGTGAAGAAGTACGTGGAGGTGCTGGTCGGTGCCGGGCTGCCGCAGGGGTACGCGGAGGTGCTGGCCGACGGCGACCGGGGTGCCGCCGAGGGTGAGCTGTACGTCGAGGGCGACGACCTGGCCACCCTGATCGGACGGCCGCCGGTGAGCCTCGCCGAGGCGATCCGCACCGCGCTCTGACCACGGACGGCCCGCCGTCGCCGTCGGTGGCGGCGGGCCGTCGTCATCGCTGGTGGCGAGTCCGTCAGCGGCGGCACCGGGAGTTCGACTACCTGCACCTCTTCGTCACCACACAGGAGGAGATGCGGCACCGTTTCCCGGTCCTTCGACTTCGGGCTGGTCGAAAGCACCTGCCTGCGGGTGGACAAGGTGTGGGCCGGCCTGAGGTTCACCCACCCCAAGCCGGGCAAGGTCTACCGCAACAGCTACGGCATCCTGCCCGGCTCCTGACGGCCGGTCAGCAGTTGGCCAGGGTTGCAGTTGGCCATGGTGTCGGTGATCGCCTCCACCAGATCCGCGTAGTGCTTCGCCGACTCGTCCCTGTGGCCCAGGATATTGTGGGCGTGGATCTCGCGGCGGAGCTCGTCCATGCGGGGCACCCAGTACATGCGGTGGGTGGGGTTCGCCTCGCAGCAGGCGACGTCCTCCAGTGCCTTGAGCCAGGCGTCGACGACGCCGGTGCGGGCTTCCATATCCATGGTCTTGCGCCAGGCGTAGACGACGCCGGCTTCCTCCCGGGTCATCCGCAGCACGAGGGCGACCGCGCCGAACACGGTGGCGTTCCAGCGTCCGTCGTCGACGCGGTCCTGTTGTTCGCCGACGACCCCGGCGGCCAGGGCGGCGGCCAGCGCGCGGGCCCGGTCGTCGGTGTACATGAGGCGGAGCAGGCGGTCGTCCCAGGGTTTGCGGGACAGCGCATCCGGCTTCGGTTCGAGGTAGTCGAGGGCGAAGGTGACCGTCATCGGACCCTGCACACTGGTGCGGGGTTCCATGGCGAACTTCTGGATCGGCTCGCTCGGCTGGTAGCGGGACTCGGCCGGGTCGATCACCCCGTTCGCCGCCTCGACCAGTTCGAGCACCGCCTTGTGGGCGGAGAGCAGTCGGTTGTCCGGGTCCCGCGCCTGGAGGTGAGCGAGCTCGTCGGCGACGTACGGGTGCCGCAGGTCTGCGACGTACTCGCGGAGGTACTCCTCGGCGGTGGGCCAGTCGGGCTGCCCCAGCCACTTGGAGAGGGTCACCGATCCGGACCGCGCGACCGGGCCTGTGGTGACCTGACCGGCGGTGATGAGCAGCGTCGGAACGAACGCCGACGTCGACCAGCGTTGCACACCGTCCGGCCCGGTGACCTGCCAACCGGAGTCCGCGGCGGTGCTCTCTGGACTGATCAGCGCAAGGTCGTAGCGGTTCACCAGTGCGGTCAGGGCCGCGTTGGGCGCGGTGGCGACCACGATCGGTTGCAGGTGCCGTTCGCCGAGCTTGATCAGCGTCATGCCGAGCACGGTCAGCACGGCACTTCGTTCGTCGACTCCGGCACCGACCTCGACCACCACCACCGGACGCCGCACCGCGCGGGCCGCCCGCGCGACCGCCTCGGCGACCGGTCGCTGCCGCCACCTGTCGACGTCGCCCACCACCAGCAACCCGCCGTCGTACGCGGCACCCCGGGGTGCGGCGATCCGGGGTGCCCCGAACGGCACCGGGTGCCGCTGGAACGCATCGTGCACGCCCGACGGGTAGCCGATCACCAGCAGCGCCATCATCGACGCGTCGGCCGACGCGTAGAGCAACTCCGGCGGAGGCTTGGGGTCCGATTCCTTCCCCGGTTCCGGCTGCCGGAACCGGACGAACGCACCCGCAGGCTCGACCATCGGCGCACCGACGACGTCGGCGGTGAGCGTTCCCAACCGCACGTCCCCGTCTCCGGGCAGGATGTGGGCGGTCCCGACCGACACCGTCACGTCGGTGCGGCGCGCCTCCTGCACTCGCTCCCCGAAGCGGAACAGAGCCTTGAGCTCTGCTTCGGTGCCCTCCGCATCGCCGGGCAGGAAGAGCACCAACAGCAGCGCGCCCTCGAACCTGGCGCTGCTGCGCGCCAACTCGCGGGTGAAGTTCCGGGGACCGTACCGTCCGTTGCGGGTGACCACCTCGCCCGTCTGCGGATCCAGCGTGGCGTAGACCGACCACACCCCCGGCCGGAAGTCGGGCATCCGCCGCACCGCGTGGAACGTGTCCAGGGAGTCCTCAGGGTGCGGGTAGTAGATCTTCGAGTCGAACTCGTACCGTGACTCGACCTTCGCCATGCGGCTCGTCACGCTCGGCGCGACCGGTTCGCGTACCTGGTCGGCGATGAGCCGGGCCGCTTCGCGCAACCACCGATCCAGATGAGCAAGCGGCCCGAGACGGCCCGGCGAGTACCGGCCGGTGACACCGTCCAGCGCCCAGGTGCCGGTCTGCGGATCCCGACGCATGTTCCCGGCCACCCCGGCCCGGGTCAGTCGCGCGGCGCCGTCAGGCGCGAATCTCGCGGCCAACGAGGGATGTCCGGGACCGTCGAGCATGTCTCGGACGTCGGCCAGGGTGATGCTCGGGTCGACCTTCCGCAACGAGGTGAGCAGGTCGTCGAGCTGACCTCGCGACATCGCGTCGGTCGCGGTCTCCGAGCCGACGAACACCAGGAGGTCGCGGGCGTCCTCACCCTCCTGGGCCTCGGCGTACGATCCGCGTTCCAGGACGAGGAAGAGCCAGTTGTGGCCCGGACGCTCGGCCCAGACCTCGGGTGTGAAGTCGGCCAACGGCATCCACAACGGATTGAGCCGGACGTCGAGTCCCTCCGTTGCGTGGCCCCACACCGCACCGCTCTGCGGCGCCTGCTCGATCTCCGGCACCACGAAGGCTCCGAGGTTCTCCGGCCGGTCGTACCACCGTGAGGCGGTCGGATCGACGGGGCCGTCGGTGGGGAGCACCATCGGCACCGGGTCCGCCGCGCGATGCTGCACCAGGAACCAGCCCTCGCCCGCCTCCTCGACGAACCGGGCCCAGGACAGTCGCTCGGTGGAGGTGTCGCTGCGAGCAGGCCGGTAGGTGAGCAGGTCACCGTTGCGTAGTCGGGTGGCTGCCTGCGCCTGCCCGGAGGCACTGACGAAGATGGCCCCGTCGCCTCGTCGCAACGCGGGAAGTGTGTCGTCCACCACGGTCGCGCGTGGAGACTCCGCAGCGAGCAGCGAGCGCATCCGGTAGGGCACGTCCATCATCGCCATCTGCTGCTCGTGCAACCGGGTGGCCTGCTCGGCGGCGACCTGGAGGTCCGGCTGCTCCAGGGCCGACGGGTCGATTCCGTCGGCCGGTCCGCCGGCCATCAGCCAGCGCAGGGCGAGCAGCGGCGACGCGTCGCCGACCGGCCACCAGCCCTCCGGCGGTGAGGCGAGACGACCGAGCCGGACCGCGCCGTCGCCGTCCACGAACAGCCTCGGGGGCGGCACGTCGTCGCCGAGCGGAGGTTCGGGCCGCAGCGTCAGCGCGGTACGCACCTCGCCGGTCGTCGGCAGGCCCGCCATGAGCCGCAGGCCGACCGTGGCCGCACCGGTCACCAGGTCACCGCCGAGCGGTATGGCAGTACCGCCGTCGGCGGGGAAGTACCAGAACTCCGAGGGCTGTGCGTCGTGGAGATCGACCGTGCCGTCGGGACGCCGGTCCGCCCGCACCGCCGACACCCGTCCCTGCGGGTCGAGTGCGATGTCGTCGAGGGGAGCGACCACGCCCTGCCGCAGCCGGTCCCGGAAGCGATCCGCCAACGGGCCGTGCGTGCCGCCGCCACGGGCGGCACCACCCACCAGCAGGACCAGCGGCGCCGAGGTGTCCGGTGCCCGCGCCGCCCAGCGGTCGATCAGGTCTGCTCCGGTGAACCGGGCGGTCACGTCCCGGTGGCGTCGGCCGTCGAGCACCACCGGCACGCGCGCCACGTCCGTGGTCGGGTCGTACTCGGCGAGCAGGGTCGGCGACGGGCCGAAGGCGGCCGGCTGACCCCACGAGCCGGTCGGTCGGTACGACTGGAAGACGTCTCCGCTCACCCGGCGTACGAACAGTGTCGGGCCGCCGCCCGGGTACGTGCGGGCGTCCTCGTCGCCCAGCACGACCAAGTCGACTCCCAGTACGACGGCGAACACCGCGGCGACCTCGTCGAGGATGGCGGAGTTCCACATCCGGGGCGCACCGATCGCCGCGACCAGCAGCGCGGCGGCATCCCGGGCGGGGTTCGCCTCGGGTGACCCCGCTCGCACCAGCGCCCCCGCCGCGTCGGCGTCCGGAGTGAGCAACGTGGTGCCGAGGAACCGGTACAGGCGGGTCGTGTCCTCGTCCGCCATCGTGACCAACCGGGTGCGCAGCGACGGCTCACCGGGGTACGGCTCGTTCAGGCCCAGTGCCCCGGCGAGCAGGGTGACCGCCTCGTCCGCCAGGCTGCCGATGATCAGCTCACCGATGGACCGGATCGTGAACCGGTGCGGATCGGCGCGGACGACCTGTCCGGCGTGCTGGAGCAGGGTGGCTTCGTCCCGTACGTGCGCCGGCAGCGTCAGCCCCTGCGCGCGGGCGCTGTCGAGCACCGCCCGGATCAGGCTGCCGGGCTCGCTGCCCAGGTCCCGGGCACCCAGGTGGTACTCCCACTCGGCGGCGACAGTGGGATCGCCGTCGTCCAGCGGACCGGTCGTGAGCGGCTCCACCCGACCCACGGGGGCGAGAGGCGCGGACTGCCGTTCCCGCCAGATGACCGCCAGCATGATCACGGCGCGAATCGACGGGTTCGCCACCCGCGCGAAGGAAGCGAGGGCCAGCGGTGGCACCGCGCTGACCCGGCGGTCCAGTCGATTGTGGTCGTAGGGGGCGAACTCGTATCCGAGGTGAGCCAGCAGGTCGGGATGACGAGCTGGCCCGCCGGGCAGCCCGTGGATCGCGGCCAACGCACCGAAGACCGGTCCTACGGTGTCCACCTCCGCCACCCGGATGACGTCGCCGGCCGGGGTCTTGAAGGACACGGAGACCATCGTGGTCCCGGCGCCGTGCAGTCGGCTCAGTTCGGCGTTGACGGACCGCCGGTCGGGCTCGCGTTCCAGATCCCAGCCGCGGGACTCCGGCTCCGCACCGGTGGCCCCGGGCAGGTCGACGTCGATCCGGACCCCGGTCAGTGCGACGTCCGTCCACATGAGGTTCCGCTGGTCGAACCGGCTGTCGGCGGCGTACTCGACGAGTTCTTTCAGCCGACTGAACATCGCCCCGACGTCGCGGCCGTACCCGACGGTGATGCTCCGGAACTCGACGTCCAGTTTGAGGGCCATCGACAGGGCCGTGAGCACCCGCTCCGCGTCGTCGACCGACAGCGCCGAGAGGTCTTCGAGGGTCCAGCCGGCGTCCCGCGCGCCCCAGAGGACCTCGGCGACGTCGCCGTCGAAGTCCTGGATGCCGTCCAACCGGGCGACCCACTCCCGGAGCCGGGTCGCCGTCGCCTCGGGCGTTTCAGGGGCCGACGGTAGCTCGGCGGTACCGCGTGCCGCCGCACCGTCCGCGCCGGACTGGAGGTGGCCCGCCGCCATGGTGATGAACTCCAGCGCCACGTCCAGCGTGACCTCGGCCAGTTCCGCGACCGTGAGGGCGTCCTCGATGGGCGTACCCACGAGCTGGTACTGCTCCCTGAGGTGGAGCAACTTCAGTTCCTCCGCGTCGCTGACTCCCAGCAGACGACGGGTGAGCGAGTCGCGCGGCGGCACCCCGCCCACGTGCTCACGCAGCAGGGCGGCCAGTTCGTCCAGCACCACGTGCCGAGGACCACCACGGTCGACGTGGACCGCGATCTCGCCACGGATCGGTGCCAGGTCGCGCGCGTCCACCCGACCCCGGTTCGCGAGCAGGAACACCCAGGACCCGTACGGGTCGTCCGACAGCTCCACCGGCACCCGGCCGACCCGTACGCTGTGTCCCAGCACCAGCAGGTAGCTCAGGTCGAGCGCGTCCGCCAGGGATTCGATCTCGTGTCGGCCCCAGGAACCGCCGGGCGTCCTCCCGTCGTGGTATTCACGGATCTTCTCGACGACCCGCGCGAGGTCGTCGAACCTCGCCGTGCCGATCCGGTCCAGGTCCGACGGGTCCATGCCCAGAACGTCGGCGGTCCACTGCCGGTCCGCAGAGTCCAGTTCGCGCCCGGTCACCGGCTGGTTGGCGTCGAAGCCGAGGTCGGTCAGGAAGGCCAGGTGCCGGCTCGGCTCCTCGATGACCGTTCCTGCCCGTTGCGCCATGTCACTGAGAACGCCCCGGATCCAGGCCGCATCGGAATGCGCCGCCACCCCACCGGCCCGCAGGAAGGGTTGCAACAGCCGCACCGGCACCTGCAGATCCAGGGCCGACTGGTAGACCGCCTCGTACGGCGGCTGCACACCCCATGCCCGGAGCCGGTCGGGGGTCCGCTCGGACAGATGTTCCTGCGCCCTGGCCTGCCGGTAGACCAGCCCCGACGGCACCTGCTCCTCGACTGCCAGCGAGTACACCATCTCGGGGTCCAGCCACGAACGCTCGCGTCGGTCACCCTCGATGTCGTGCTGATGGACAGCGAACAGCGTGGCCCAGGACGCGGCCAGCAGGTTGTCCACGAACTGCGCGGGCGGGAGATCGTCGGCACCGTGCGGAGCTTCCGCCGTCGCCGACACCTCCGCTGCCGACATACCGCCGGTCAATCGGTCCCACGTCCGCATCGCCGTGGCGAGTTGTCGAGCCGCCTCGACCACCTGGTCCGCCACCGCAGCCGTGATCAGCGACGCCAACGGCGACGCGGCGGCACCGGCCGCCACCAGCAGTCGGGTGACGTGCACCGCCGCCGTACGGATCACCAGGTCGGCGCTGCGGTGGCTGTGCCAGGTGGGGCCGGGTCGGCTCAGCGGTTCGAGTCGGGCGTGCATCTCGGCCAGCATCTGCACGGCCGCGTCCCGTCGCCCGCCCGGTTTCGGCCCGGGTAGCGCAGCCGCCAGGTCGGCGAGACCAGCCGGCGTGGTCGTCTCGTCCACGCCGGGTATAGATCGGTCGGCGTGGTGCTCCGTCCACCACCGGACGGCGGCGGTCAGGGCACCGGCCGCGCGGGTGGCTGCCTGGATCACGTCGCCCGGGTCGGCGACGGGGTGATGGAGCGTCAGGGTCACGGAGCGGGCCGTACCGACGATGATCGCCGCCTGCCGGGTCAACGCTCCGACGTACGGATCGTCCGCGACCGCGTCGACCTCCTGCCACACCGCGCTCGGGTCGGCCACGGCGACATCCCGCGACCGGCGCAACTGCTCGACATCGCGTGTCAGTTCCGCGACGTGTACGGCCCGGAGGCGATCGGCAAGGTGCAGTCCCCCGCCCTGCTGACCGGTGCCGGCGCCGGCGAACCGCAGCAGTTCCCGGACGTACCGTGGCCGCTGATCGTCGGCGGCGGACTCGCTGATGATCGACGCGTCGCTCCGGTCCGGCCGCTCCTGTGCGTCACCGCCGCCGTCGCCACGCGCTCCCGGCCGGCCGGGCGCGGCCCACCGGGTGACGAGTTCCTCGATCTGTCCCGGATTGGGCCGTACCTCGGAGGGCATCTTCCGGATCCGGTCGAACAGCGGGCGCAGCGACAGCAGCCCGCGCGGGTCCGTCTCCCAGGTGGCCGCCAGCCAGACCACCGCGTACGGGAGCTGCATCTGGCCGAGCCGGTAGGCGATCCAGAGCAGCTCGACCGGTACCCGACGGGTCACCTCGACCAGTCGTACCAACGCCGGTGCCTGCGTGGCCGACAGCCCGAGGCGGTCGGCCAACCCCGACAGGGACGCGCCGCCGACTCCCGGCAGTGCCGTCACCCGACGGAGATAGGCGACCCGCACACCGAGTCGCTCCGCCCACTGTGTCAGGTCGGTCGGGTCGGGCGCGGGAACGTCCAGCTTCCGGGCGAGGGCCCGAGTCAGCTCGGCCGTGGTCACCGTCTCGGGTGCCACCGGCACGAGGGCATCGGCCACCCGCTCGCTCGGCACGTCGCCCAGGGCGGCCCAGACCGACTCCGCGATCGCCGGGGAGTCCACCAGCGGACGGAGTTGCTCGACGGGGAACCCGAGGCGCGCGGTCCACCGCACCCATCTGACGACGTCGGCGCCCGCCGGCAGCAGCGCCGACACCGCCTCGGCGACCCGCTGCCCCTGCCGGCGCAGCAGCGCCGTGTCCTCCGGGCTGTCGACGGGCACCGATGCGGCGGCCACCCGGAGCTGGTCCCCCAGGACCAGCGCCAGTTCGACGGGGGGTACGCCGAACCGCTCGGCCGCCGCTTCCAGAGCCGCCGGGCCGGCGAGGCCCGACTCCGTGGCCAACGTCGCCAGGCTCCCGGCCGCCCGGCTTCGGCCGGTCAGCGCCGCACGCACGTGGGCGGTGGGCAGCTCGTGCAGCAGTTCCAACGGTACGCCGAGTTCGCGCAGCTCCCCCAGCGCGGACCGGTCGGCGGGGGACAGCTTCGACCGGCGGACCAGTCGCATCAACCACACCAAATCGCTGTCGGTGCGGACGCCCTCCCCGGCCAGCTCCGTGCGCAGCAGGTCGACCCAGGACCCCTCGTCCGGCTCGATCTCGCGGGAGCCCGCCGCGACGCGCGCCAGCGCGTCGCCCACCGTCACCACGAGTTCCGGCAGCACCCCCAGGTCGCGGACCACACCGAACAGCGGCCCAGGTCCGGCGAGCCCGATCCCTCGCGCGTGGGTGCCCAGGTCGAGCGGCACCGTGCCGAGCACCTCGACCAGGTTCACCAGTTCGGCGACCTCGTCGCCCGCCATGGCCAGCCGCTGCGCCAGCCGGTCGACCTCGGCCCGGTCGAACGGCAGTTCCCCGTCGTCCAGCAGGCGAGCCGCCTGAGGGCCGGTGATCCCGACACCCTGCAACCATCGCGCGTCCTCGGTGGCCGTCGCGCGGCCGTCGGGGCCGTCGTCCTCGGTGGCCGTCGCGCGGCCGTCGGGGTCGGACTCCGCTCCGGGGGCGACCAGTACGACCGGGAAGTCCGTCTCGGGCACGACGGGCAGCGACGCGACGGCGTCGTCACCCCCCGACGGGTCGGTCGTCGGCGGCGCCAGGTAGGGCAGGTCCAGTGCCACCAACCGCTCGTGCATGCGCTGGTAGCTGGTGGTGCGATCCGCCTCGGAGACCTGCGGGGCCGGGCCGTGGGCAGCTCCGAACAACACGCGCAGGTGTGCGTCCACGGCTGCCGAGGCCGCACCGGCCCCGGGATGGCCCTCGGCAGCCAGCCGCCGCAGGGCCGCCAGCCGATCCGGTATCGCCCAGGCGACGAATCGCACCTGGGCCTCGGTCGTGGCGAGTGCGCCTGGCAGATCGGACGCCGACGGCGAGGCGGCACCAGCCGCCCCACGGGGTGGCAGCGGGCCGGCATCGGCCACTACGCCGGGCGCCGCCGGGGGCGCGCTCGTCCCGGCCGGTGCCGTGTCGGTCCGGCTCGCGGTCGGCGCCTCGACGGACGCGTCACGGATCGCACCGGGTGCGCCACCGCGCAGGCGGGGCAGCCACTGCCGGCTCGCGGTCAGGAAGTAGTCGGCGGTCCGTTCACCGGTCTCCGGGTGCCGGCCGTGCACGCCGGTGTCGTCGATAAGCACCGGCACGAGCAGCCACCGATCGGCGCCCGACACCGACTGCTCGACCCAGATGTGGCTGGTCAAGCCCTCCGGCGTCGCCTCGACCGGCTGGTGCCGGACGATCTCGCTCAGCTCGGTCGCGCGTTCCCGCAGGCTGCGGATCTCCTTCTGCGCGCGGTCGATCTTGTCCGACAGCTCGGCCATCTGGGCAGCGACTGCCGTGAGTGTGAGTTCTCCCGAGTCGACGTCATGCTGAAGAGCCGCGCGGTCGGCGTTCAGCTTCCTGAATGCCTTCGCCCTGTCGACCAAGGCACGCTGCACCTCGCCGAGGCGGATGCGACCGGCGCTCGTCGACTCAGCCGAGGGGGCCGCGTCCACCAAGCGGTGCGGCACCGGCGCTTCCTCGGCCTTCGGGGCGACGACGTCGAACTGGTCCAGCGAACCGCTCGTGAGCCACGGATTTGTCGGTTGGGCCGTCGGTTCCTCGGCCTCCGAGGCGACGACGTCGAACTGGTCCCGCGACGCGCTCGTAAGCCACGGGTTGGCCGGTTGAGCCGTCGTACGATCCGGTTGAGCCGGCGGTCGATCGGGTCGGGCCGCCAGGACGGTCACCCCGACGTCGGGGATCGGGAGGTTCACCACGATTCGCAGCCCGAGCGAGTCCCCACCCACCGCGAGGTCGTCTCCGAGCGGCTCCGACCCGTCTCCGACCGGCGGGAAGTAGCGGAACTCGCCGGGCTGCGTCCGAGCGTGGTCGACGGTTCCGTCCGGGGCGCGGACCACGGAGGCTGCCGAGACCCTTCCGTCGGCACCCAGGATGATGTCGACGGTGCTGGCGATCACCGGGGTGGCGAAACGGTCCCGGAAGCGGCGGGCGAGCGCACCGTGCGGGCCGGACTCGTCGGCGGCCCCGCCCATGACCAGGAGCAGCGGCGGTGATTCCCCGGCGGGATGGAGCGCCCAGCGGTCGATCAGTTCCTGGCCGGTGAGGTCGGCGGTCAGGTCGCTCAGGCGCCGGCCGTCCAGCCCCGTCACCACGAGTGGCAGACGCGCCGAGTCGGTGGCCGCGTCGTACTCGCCGAAGATCACGTGCGCGGGTTCGATCGCGGTGAGTTGGGCCGGCACCGGGGCGGGGTGGTAGGCCCGGAACAGGTCCCGCTCGACCCGGAGCAGGTGGAGGGTGGAGTGTCGTCCGCCCGAGAACCGGCGGGCAACCTCGTCCTCCACCACGACCAGGTCGACTTCCAGCGCGACGGCGATCGCACCGATGACCTCGTCGATCAGCGCGGAGTCCCACAGGGCCGGGTCGCCGATCGCCTCGGGCAACAGGTGTGCGAGGTGGCTGGCACCCGTGGTGCCGTTCCCACCCACGCGGCGCAGTACCCATGCCGCGCCGCTGCCCGGCACGGCGACGGCGGTGCTGAGAAGTCTCCGTAGACGCGGGTCGCGCTCGTTGACCAACTGGGTGATCCTCCGCCGCAGGACGGCCGAATCCAGAGGTCTCTCCGACGTGACCGGCAGTGCCTCCGCCAGGCCGAGGAGCGCCCGGTCGTCGAGGTCTTCGGCGACCAGTTCCCCGATGGTCCGCAACGGGAACCTGCTCGGGTCGTCCTGGACCACCTGCCGTACGTGCCGGATCAGGTCGTCCTCGTCGCGCACCTGCGACGGTAGCCGCAGCCCCTGGGCGCGGGCGCCGTCGAGAACGGCCCGGACCAGGCTGCCGGGTGCGTCACCCACGTCCTTCGGCACCAGGTGGTGCTCGTCGGCACCGACGAATGCGGGATCCTCGCCGTCGAAGAACCAGGTGAGGGTCGTAGTCGGGCGGGCAGCGGCGACCAGGGGCCCCGGCTGCCGCAGGCGCGCGATCGCCGCCGCCATGACGACGGCAACGGTCGGCAGATGGTCGATCGACCAGAACGGGTCGACGCGAATCGGCTCAGGTCGGCTGACCCGACGATCCAGTCGCGTCGAGTCGTGCGGGTCGACCTCGTACCCCAGATAGCCCAGCAGCTCGGGGTACCTCGTCAGGCCGCCCGGGCGTAAGATCACCGCGAGCAACGCGCTGACGGCCAGTGGCGTCAGGTCCAGTTCCGCGATCCGCGCGACCGGTTCGGAGAAGTCGGAGTCGAAGACGGTCGCGGCAGCGACACGGGTCCCGTCCCGTTGGAGCGCACGCAGGCCCTCCTCCATCTCCTTCCAGGTGTCGGGCTCATCGGTGAGGAACCATTCCCGCCGCGTCTCGATACCCGCGAACGCAGCGAGGTCAGCGTCGACCGGTTGTGGCACGCGAACGTTCACGCGCACACCGGAATAGAGCTCGGCCCATTGCGGCATCGGCAGCTCGATGCGAGCGTCGGCGACCCTGTCGACGAATCCGGTCAGCGCCTGGAGCAGGTCTTCGGCGTCGTGGTCGTGCCGCGAGACGGTGTCGTGGTAGTCCCCGATGAGCCCCGCCTCCGTGGCGGACGCCGCGAGGGCTTCAAGGACCTTCGCCCGTTCGTCCGCGGGCAGCGCCGACAGTTCGTCGAACGTCCAGCCGACCCACCGCGCCTGTGCGGTGATCGCCGGATACAGGCGTGGGGACGCCGCGGCGATTCCGCCGAGCCAGTCGACCCACTCCTTGACCATGCGTGGCAGTACCGCGAGGTCGCCGGTGATGCGGGGCACCTCGGCCTCCGGCCGGTCCTGGGGTACGGGACGGGAGCCCGCCGTCAGTCCGATGGCGTCGGCGGTCAGCCAGAGGTCGACCTCGCCGGCCTGGTATGCCGTCTCGACCAGCTCCATCGCGGAAAGACCGGCCTGCTGCGCGAGGAGTCCCAGGTGTCGCGGTACGAAGTCGTTCGAGGCCACACCGATCCGGAGCAGTTTGCCGGTGAGGGACTCCCTGGGCGCCAGGTTCTGCCCCTTCGCCCGGATCCGCGCGATCGTCCGGTCCACCACGACCTGCCGGGGCAGCGAACGCGAACCCTCCACCATTTCGGTCAACTGCGTTCGGACGGGCTTCGGCACCTCACGCGAGTCCACACGGAGTGCGTTGGCGAGCAGGAACAGGTAGCCGCCGTCGCGTTTCGCCGCCAGCTCCACCGGCACCCGGCCCATCCGGACACTGTGGCCGGTGACCAGGTACCTGCTCAGTCCGAGCGCGTCCGCCAGGGACTCGATGTCGTGTGGTTCCCAGTTGCCGTCGGGTTCCCGTGCGGCGAACTCGCGGCGTACCAGGTCGACGAGATCGAGAAGCGACCGGAGCGAGACCCCGTCGGCGCCGTCCAGATCCTCGGGGTCCATGCCGAGGATGTCGGCCTCCCACCGGTGAGCCCACTCCTCGAGTTGGCCGGGAGAGAGCTCGGCGAGGGCCGTCGTGCGCACGTCGACGTCGGTGAGGAAGGCAAGCCGACGCCGAGGTGACTTCGCGATCCGGTCAGGTAGCTCGACGCGTTCCAGGGAGCGCTTCACCTGCCGTGGATCGGTGGTCCGGGTCCGTGCGTTCAGCAGGGTCCGGAGCGGCGAGAGCAACCGCACCGGCACCGACTCCTCGTTCGCCAGGCGGTAGATGCCCTCGGGCTTCCGTCCCAGGTTCCAGGTACTCAGCAGCTCCGGTACACGCTTGGAGAGGTACTCGTTGCGCCGGGCGTACTCGTAGAGCACGGCGGGGGGCATCTGGATCCGGTCAGCCGTCTGGAGGACTGCCAGGTGGTCCAACCAGGGACGAAGATATCTATCGTCTTCGATCTCCCTCTCGGGTACGTCGATGAGCGTGGCCCACGTCGGGGCGAGGACGATGTCCGCGCTCCGCTCGTCGGTCTCCGCTCGGCTTCGGGCCTCCGCCTGACCGTCGCTCACGGCTGCGGCCAGTTCGGCCGCGGAGAGGCCACCGGCCAGCAGGTCCCAGGCCGCCACGGTGGCGGTGAGCCGCGCAGCGGCCTCGACCGCCTGGGCCGCGACCGCGTTCGCGATCAACGCCGCCCCGGGCGGAGCGGTGGTGCCGGCTCCCACCACCAGACGGGCGATGTGCGTGGCCGCCACCTCGATCACCATGGCAGCCGTCCGATAGACGTGGCCCACCTCGGTCGTCCGAGTCAACGCGTGGAGCAGTGCGCGTACCCCGGTCAACATCGCGGCCAGGTCGTCCCGACCGGCGGGCACCGGGGTCCGCCCCCCGCTGGTTGCCAGCGCCCGCACCAGGTCGGGCACCCGCACCGGCCGTGCCGGATCGTCTCCGGCCGAGGGTATCGGTCGGTCGAGGTGCCGTTCGGTCCAGGCGCGTACGGCGTCGACCACAGCGTCGGTGGCCTGGACGGCTCCCCGAACCACCTCCGCCACGTCGGGTGAGGTGATGTCACGGGTCAGCGCGGGGACTGCCGCCGTCGCCGCCGAAGCGACGATCGTGGCCTGCCGGGTCAGCGTCCCGAGGTCGGGGTCGGCGGCGACCTTCTCGGTGTCCTGCCACAGTTCCTCGGCCTCGACGAAACTGATCTCCGCCCACCGACGCAGCTTGTCACGACGATCGCGGACCGCCGTCGGCACGAACGTCCGGAGGCGGTCCAGGACCTCCAGCCCGGCCCCCTCCGGGCCTGACCCGAGACCGGCTGCCCAGAACAGTGCGGAGGCGTTCCGGCGACTCCGACCGGCACCGTCCGCCCTGGTCCAGGTCGAGCGACCGCTGTAGACGAGCGCGGCCAGGCTCGTGTGCTGTACCTGCTGCTCGTCATCGTCCAAGTCGGACAGGAGGCTACGTGAGCGGTGCGACTCGGACGACGAGCTGCGGTCCGAGTCGTCGTCGCTGTCAGTTGCGGTCCGGGTGTCGGCCCGGGGCCCGCGTACGCTGGCCGCCGTCTCCTCGGCGGTGGGCCACATCTGGAACTGGTCGTCGTTGTCGAAGGTGTCGTGCCGGTCGAGCAGCAGTCCGTCCGTGAGGTCGGCAGCGGGCTCTGCGTGGTACCCCGCGCCCGCGCGGCCCGGGTCCGCCCAACGACCGACCAGCTCCTCGATCTCCTGCATTGGCGGTCGCCCCTGACGGGGCATCTGCGCGATCCGTGCGAACAGCGGACGCAACGGCATCAGCCTGCGCGGATGGATCTCCCAGTAGCTGGCGAGCCAGACCAGCAGATAGGGACCCTCTGGCACGCCCAGCCGGTGGGCGAACATGAGCAGGTCGTCCGCCGACACCCGACCGGTTACCTCGACCAGCCGGACCAGTGCGGCGGCTTGGTCCGGGGGCAACGCGAGGCGGTCGGCCAACGCCGGCAGCGCTCGCCCGTCGACGCCGGGCATGACCAGCACCCGCCGCAGGTAGTAGTCGGGCACACCGAGTCTTGCCGACCACGCGGCCAACTCGTCCGGGGTGGGCACAGCGGTGTGCTGGGCAGCGATCGGCGCCGGGGCTGCCACCTCCGGCACCAACGGGACGAGAACCTCGGCGACCCGGCCCCCGGGCACGTCCCCCAGGGCCTCCCAGATGAGACCTTCGAGCATCGGAATCTCGGCCAGCGGGCGGAGCCGGTCCACCGGGAAGCCGAGCCGCGCACTCCAGCGCACCCACCGGTCGAGTCCGGGTCCGGTCGACGCGACCTGGGCCAGAACGCGATCGGCGACCTGCTGCCCCTGCTCCCGGAGGTCGTCCGGCCCCGCGTCCGACAGCGGTGGAGCATCGGACACGGCCGCCCGCAGCCGGTCGCCGAGGGCCAGGGCCAGGTCGACCGGGGGTACGCCGAGTCGCTCGGCCGCCGCCTCCACCGCGGCCGGGCCGCCGAGGCCGGTGTCGGCGACCAGCCCCGCAAGACCGGTGTCGGCCCGACGCCGGCCGTCCAGCGCCGCCCGGACGTACTCGTCGGGCAGTTCGTGCAGCAGTTCCAGCGGTACCCCGAGGTCGCGCAGCTCGCCCAACCACCTGCGGTCGGCGGGGGCCAGGTCCATCCGGCGGGTCAGCCGCATCAGCCACACCAGGTCGCTGTTGGTGCGGACCCCCGCGTCGGCCAGTGCCGGCCGGAGCCGGTCGACCCAGGTGCCCTTGTCCGGATCGACCTCGGACGAGCCGTCCGCCACCCGGGCCAGCACGTCGCCGAGCACCGCCACGTCCGCGGGGGACACCGCCAGTTCACGGACCACCCCGAACAGCGGACCGGGCCCGGCGAGCCCCGCCGCCTCGGACCGTTCCCGCAGGTCCAGCGGCACCGTGCCGAGGACCTCGACCAGGTCGACCAGTTGCCGGGCGTCTGCCCCCGCGCCCAGCATCCGCACCGCCTGGTCGACCTGTCCCGGGTCGAAGCGCAGACGTCCGCCGGTCACCAGGCGCGCGACCTGGTGGGGTGGGATGGTGTTCGAGGTCAGCCACTCCCGCGTCGCCGGGTCGGCCACCAGGTCGGCGATCGTGGGTGCCTTCTTGGAACCGGCTGCCTCCTCGGACCCGGGTGCCTCCTCGGACCCAGGTGCCTTCTTGGAACCGGGTGCCTTCTTGGAACCGGGTGGCACCAGCTCCACCGGGAAGGCTGGCACGGGCACCGCGTCGACCGGCACGGTGCCGTCGTCGGCCGCGACGGAAGGTGGGCCAGGTGGCGCCAGATGCGGCAGGTCCAACGCCGACGCCAACGCCGTCAGCCGGTCGTGCACGACACGATAGGCGGTCGCCACCGCAGCGACGTCCCGCCGCGCGCTCCCGTCCTGCTGCTGGGTCGGCGTGGTGACCCGCGCCAGCACATCCCGGTACTTCTCCAGGTCGGCCAGCGCCTCGCCGGCACCCGGACGGCCCTCGTCGGCCAACCGCCGCAGCTCGACGAGCCGGTCCGGCACCGCCCAACTGACCAGCCGTGCCTGCGCCCGGGTCACGACCAGTTCGTCCTCGACCCCGCTCGTTCGGCCGGGAACGGGCGGCGGGGTGATCGATACCGGCTCCTCATCGGGATCCACCGGACTGCCGGTCCACTCCGACGGATAGTCCGGAAACATCGATTCGTCCGGGGCTCGCCAACCGTAAGGCCGCCCCACCGTGGCCGCTGTCTCGTCCAGGTTCATCTGCGCGAATGCCGCGTCGACGTCGACGTCGGTCGGATCCAGGACGACCGGCTCGGCCATCGTCGCGTCGAGAGACAGCCGATCGCTGAGCTCGGTCAGCCCGGACCGCCACACGTCGGTCTGTACCGGTCCGGCCGTGACCGGTACCAGCAGAACCGGCTTCTGCCGCTCGGAACGGGGAACCTCACGCCGCAGCCGCCTGACCAACTTCGCGAGCAACGCGGCTCCGCCCGGCACCGGCAGCTCCACCGGCATCAGGCGGCTGTCGGCCGCGTACGCGACCACGAGCGACCCCGCGACCGGAGCCACCAGGCGTGGGGGGACAGCCGATCCGATCCACCACACGCCGCCGCTGAGGGACGGCCCGGGGCGGGACAACATCTCGTCAATCCATATGTCGTCGCTATCGACCGCCGACTCGACGAGGTCCTCGGTGAGGCCGTTGGCAGTCCAACTCGGTCCCAGACCCTCGCTCCACTCGATCAGTCGGGCGAGCCGCTCCTTCATCTTGCGCTCGTCTGTGGTGTCCACCAGCTCGCGGAGCTGCGAGACCTCGTAGTGACCGATCGGATCATCGTCCAGCCGCGGCAGGGCGCGCAGGGTTTGCGTCACGGCGAACAGTCGAGGCACGGTGACATGACCGATGCCGTACGCGAGCGCCGTCACGTGGCCGATCGGCAGCAGCTCGCTGCGAGTCACCCCGAGCTGACCGGCGAGCCGGTGCAGAATGTTGACGATCTCCGCTCGCGTCAGCCCGTCCGTCTGGGGTTGCTCCGCCCCCACGAGAGCCGCAGTCAGCAGATACTCGTCGATAGCGACATCGGATTGTGTCGACTCGTATCGATATTCGGAGGCATAGGGCTCGTCGGCGAAGGCGATGCTGAGCAGATCAGCGTCCCAGGGGGCCACACCCCCGTCCTGCGGCATCTCACTCAGTTCGGGTCGCCGTGCTGCCGGCCAGTGCACCTGCACGAGGCTCGCATCGGATCTGGCGTCAACTCTGCCGGTCAGGTATTCGGCAAACGCGTAGCCGAACTGGACCACCGCCCACGGCGTCTCCCGGTCCGGACTGCCGACGACGATCCTCGGTAGGCCGTCTTCGGCATTCGTCGCGACCGGGCTCGCCGTGTCGGCGGAATCCGGAGGACGGATCCACAGCGTCTCGCCCACCGTGACGATCTGCCAGTCCGGCTGGCGCTCACGCTCGAAGACGCCGCCGCCGAGATTGATCAGATGCGGTATGCCGGGCAAATTCCGCATGTTCGGGAATTGGGCGTCACGGTGCACGGTGTAGTAATCGGCGAAGGGACTCATCGACTGCTTGTGCCACGACAGGTACGGCACGAAATGATCGAAGAGGATTTCTTCAGGGGTGATCGAGAAATCCGGTGTGGCGCGAATCGCCAGGACACGCTCCGCCCCGACAAGTCCCGCCAGCTCCACCGCCTGTGTCGGCGTGAGCTGGTCCCTGGTCACCAACTCGACCATTGCGGTCTCCGGCAGCCGCCTCGCCAGAGCGGTCAGTTTCTCAGCAGCAGTCGCGGCACGACCGATCTCCACCACCACGATCGGACGAGAGGGATGCGCGAATCGCTCGCCGTCATCTCGCGGCGAACGCGAGGCCGACCACAGATGCGTCCCGGATGCGCTGCCCTCCGCCTGGTAACCGGAGATTCGCGGCACCTTCGCCTCGGAGACCGCACGCCAGTCCCGCACCGAGCCGCCGCTTGCATAGATCCTCGCCGCCTGGTACGCCGGCGCCTCGACTCCGACGTGGGAGACAAGCATGTGCAACACGTTCGCCCAGTAGGCGTCCCGATACAGCCGACTCCGAAGCAGATCGGCCACCGACTGGCTGAAGCCAGGGGCGTCCGCCTTCTCGAGCGAGAAAACTCCTCCCCCCACCGCCTGCTTCGCCACCGTGAACATCGATCCATAGTTCGCCGTCAAATCGACGTTGAAATGCCACCAGGCGTCCAGCGCAACGGCATAGCGCGGATCATCGGGCGAGAGCGGATGCCGCCACCACTTCTCCGACACATCGCTGCGATCGGTGACCAACCGGAACACCTCGCGAGAGTTGCTCCATCCTGCGGCCAGCCGAGCCGCCAGCATGTACTGCTCGGCATGCACGCCCTCGTGGACGAACGTCTCGTGCACATCGTCGACGGTGCGATCCAGCCGTAGGGCCATCGACCACGCGTAGGAAGAGAAGCTGCCCTCATACTCGCTGCCGGAAGGTTCCGGAACGAAGTCGATGGAAGGCATGCGACCCGCTCTGTCCGCATTGCGGTTCAGTGTCGTCGTCAGATGGTCGGTCATCTCCTGCCAGGCGCGCTGCTGCCGATCCGTCCCACGCTGGCCGGTCAGGGTGCGATAGCGACTTCGCGCGTGGCGCCGCAGTTCGTCCCAGTACATCGGGTCGGTGGTCCGTAGCGTCTGATCGCCTGCGGTCATACTCGGGCGCCACTCCGGACCACCATCCAAAGTGAGCGTCATTCTCTGCTTCGCTGCCAGGTCCCCGAGCATCGAGGAGAGAGCGCTGTCCAGACCGTCCGGATCGGGAGGCGTCACCGGCTCCCCGTCCTGGTCCCGCACCTCGAAGAACGGATTCGCGACCACCGGTCCCAGTGCGACCGTGCCGGTCTCCGAGTCCACCGCAACCTGCCACTCGGCGACGACATTCGCCCCAGCGAACTGGCCCAGCACGTCGGGCCCGGTCTGAGACACCCCCGCGAGCCCGGGGCTGTTCCGGACGTCCACACCGCCGTCCGCCACGACCGCGTACACCGTCTCACCATCGGCTGGCATCCGGCGCAACCGGCCTGCACCGAACGCCACCAGCCCGTTCGACATGCCCTCGGCACCGTCGAACACCGACTGCATGTCATTCGGATCGTCACTGCGGTTCACCCGCCGCTGTAGACCTGTGGTGAAGCCCAACTGTGGGGGTATCGCGACGGAGGCCCAGAGAATCTGCGTCGCCCAGTCCGACGGCAGTCTCTCCCGAAACAGGTCGGGCCGACTGCGCAGCAGAGCCTCGGCCGTCAGCCCGGACGGCACCCAAGGGGCCGTGGGCGCACTCGGCGCAGATCTGGACGCAGACCGTGCCGACGCGGACCCAGACGCCGCGCGCCGCCCCGACGAGCCGGGCGCACCACCCAACAGCCGGCGCGTCCACTCACCGTTGACCAGACGGAGGTCACCGGTCGCTTCACCGGTCTCCGGATGCAGGCCGTGCACTCCCGAGTCGTCGAAGGTAACCGGGATGTCGACCCGATCCATGCGGCCGTCCACCCACTGCCGCACCGTGACCCGACCGCGAAGTCCTCCGTTCGATGCCGCCACCGGGGCGTGGGCCACGATCGCGGTCAGTTCGGTGATGCGCTCCCGCAACCGGTCGATCTCCGACTGGACCTGCGCAACCTGATGCGGCACGTCAGCGCCCGCACCGTCCGCACGCAGCCGCGTCAGATCCTCCGCCCGCCGGATGAGAAGGCCCCGCATCGCGGCCAGGCGCACCTGACCGACGTCCTCGGGCTGCTGCCCGGTCGCCGGGCCGGCCACGCTCTCGTCGGGGTCCGCCGGAGCGGAAGCCGCATCACCCGGCACGGCGGCGACGACCGGCTCGGCCATCGTCACCCTGAAGCCCAGCCGGTTCTCCCACTCCGTCAACTCGGCCCGCAGCCGGTCGCTCTCGGCTGGCGCAGAGGTCACCGGCACGAACAGGACCGGATTGTCCGGCTTCTTCACTGGTAGCTGCTGGCGCACCAGTTGACCCACCTGCACCAGCAGCGCCGCACCCCCCGGGACCGACAACCCCAACGGCAGAAGATCAGCATCGGCCTCGTACGCGAACACGAGCGCACCCTCGACCGGAGCGACGAGGTCCCGCTGGCCCACCGGCCCCAACCACCAAACCCCACTGCCATCCGGCGTACGCCGCGACAGCACCTGGTCGACCCAGCTCGTGTCCTGACCGACGACCTGCTGCACGTACTCGGAGGTCAGTCCCTCGGCGGGCCAGGTCGTGTCCGGATGGGCGAGCCATTCCAGGAGCCGGGCGAGCTCCTGCTTAGCGCGACGCTCGTCGCCCGCCGTGACCAGTTCTTCGAAGTCCCGGATGAGCCAGCTCTCGATCGGCCCCCCGGTGGCCCAGGGCGTGCTCGACTGGTATCCGTCACCGAAATCGAGGTAGGACCGATAGCCGTTCACGTTCTGCAGGGCCCGCGTAACCACGGCCAGGCGTGGCACGGTGACATGGCCGATACCGAAGGCGTACGCCGTGGCGAAGCCCACCGGAAGCAGTTCCGCACGGGTGACGCCGAGCCTGGCGGCGAGGCCGTCGAGCACCTCGACGAGTTGGACCTCCGACAACGCCTGTGGTGCCGCTTCCACCGCGTCCACCAGGGCGGCCGTCAGCACGAACGGGTCGATGTCGAAGTCGCCAGCACCCGATTTGTGCTTGAGCTGCGAATCGTCGACGGCGCCCTCGCCGAAGGCGTTGATCAGGAGTTGTCTCGTCCATGGCTCGGCAGCGTCACCAGAGGTCAGGTCGACCCACTCGGGTGGGTCGAGGACGGGCCGGTGGATCTGCACCAGATCCGGGTCGACGCGACCGTCCGGGATGGCCATGAGCCGCTCGGCCAGCAACAGTCCGAGCTGCGCGATCTCCCACGGGGTGTCCCGGTCGGGAGCGCCGACGATGATCCTCGGCATGCCGCGATCGGGCTCCACCGCCACTGGCACCGCCGCCGACGGCTCATCGGTGGCGTGTACCCAGAGCGTTCGTCCCACCGGCCTGATCCGCCAGTCGTCCTGGTTCGGCCGGTGGAAGACACCACGCCCGAGATTGGTCAGATCTGCGACCGGGACCCCGAGGTGGAACGTGGGCCGTCGCGGCTCCGTGTGCACGGTGACGTAGTCGGCGAAGAGGCTCATCGACTGTGTGTGCCACCGCGAGTACGGGACGAAGTGGTCGAACAGCGGATCGGCCGGATCGATCTGGAAGCCGGCCGAAACGGGAAGAGCCAGCATCTGACCCGTGCCGACCGTCGCCGCCAGTTCCACGGCCTGCGCCAGCGTCAGAGGGCTGGAGGTCACCACCTCCACCAGGGCGTCCGCCGGCAGTCGAGGCACGATGCCGGCAAGACGCGCCAGTGCATTCTCGGCGCGGCCCACCTCCGCCACCACGATCGGGCGGGAATGGTGGACCAGTCGCGCGACGCTGTCCTGCGGCTCCTGTCGTTCCCGCCACAGGTGTGTGCCGACCTCGCTCGTCCGGGCCTGGTAGCCGGAGATCAGCGGCACCAGGGCGGACGAGACTTTCTCCCAGTCCCGCACGGAGCCCTCGGCCGGGAACTCCAGACTCGCACGGTACGCCGGACCTTCCAGACCGAGCCGAACGATCATCATTTGCAGTAGGGACGCAGGTGCCGCCCGGCCGATCCTCCGCGCTTCCAGCAATTCCCGCACGGACGGACTGAACTGCTCGATCTTTCTGACTCTGACTGCCTGTTCCGAGCTCCGGACGGCCAGCGTCACTGCCTGCTCGGCCTCGCGGTGGAGTTCCTCGTCGAGGCCCAGACGCATCAGCCACCACAGGTGCAATGCCAACGGATAGCGCGGATCATCGCGCCAAAGTGGTTGGTCCCACAGATCGTCGCGCACGGGGTCGGCCAAGGTGATCTGATCCATGGCCCTGGGGTCGTTGGTGGCGCCGGCCACCAGCCGGCCCATCAGCACCCGCTGCTCGGCATGGAGCCCCTCGTGCGAGAAGAGCCGGAGCTTCTCGTCGACGGATTCCGGCCGCGGGAGCGACATGGACCAGCTCATGCCGTGGAAGGCGGCATGGCTGTCCTCGCCCGACATGTCCCTGACTTGGGTGACGGCCGACGAGAATCCGTATGGGGTGCCGGTACCGAGATGCGCGAAGAGCAGGTCGGTCTGACGCTGCCAGGCTGCTGTCTGGCCGCGCGCGGCACCCAGGGTGTCGTACTCCTCCCGGGCCTGACGTCGCAGATCGGCCCAGTAGTCCCGGTTCACCGCTCGATGCAACTCGTAGTCGGCGGCGACCCTGCCCGGCTTCCACTCCGCACCCCCGCGGACGAGGGTCGCACTACGTTCCGTCGCGAGTTCGCCGACCATGGTCGCCAGCGCACGATCCAGTTCGGCAAGCTCGGAATCGGATGCCCGGGGGACGTACTCGCCCCTGTCGCGCACCGAGAAGCCGGGGTTCCTCGCCACCTTGTGCAAGGTGGCCTCACCGGTGTCCGGGTCCACCGAGACCCGCCACCCGGCGATGACGTTCTCTCCCGCAAACTGACCCAATACGTCGGGTGCGGTGGTCGGTGACGCCGCTTTGGTGGCCCGGCTTTCCCTCACGTCGATGCCACCGTGCGCCACCACGGCGTACACCATCTCGCCGTCGGCGGGCATCCGGTGCAACCGGTCGACGCCGAAGCCCACCCACCCGTCCGCCATGCCCGCAGTGCCGTCGAACACCGGCATGATGCCGTCCGGAGTGTCGACTACCCGTTCCTGTAGGCCGATGGTGAAGGCAAGCTCCGGCGGGATCGGCACGGCAGCCCAGAGCGTCTCCGTCTTCCAGCCCCGCCGCCGGCTCTCGGCAAACAAGTCCGGCCACTCGCTGCGTAGTTGCCTCTCGGTGAACCCCGAAGGCACCACGATTTCGGGAACGTCCGGTGCTGAGTCGGCCGCAGCCGTGTCCGCCGAAGGCGATCCCGACCCATCCCGCCGTGACGACGAGCCGGGCGCGCCGCCCAGCACCCGGGGCATCCACTCGCCGTTGACCAGGCGAAGGTCACCGGTCAGCTCGCCGGTCTCCGGGTACAGGCCGTGCACCCCGGAGTCGTCGATGAACACCGGGATCTCGACCCGCTGGAAGCGGCCCGCCATCCACTGTCGCACGGAGACGCGACCGACAAGCCCACTCCCCGTCGCCGTGACCGGACCGTACGCCACGACCTCGGTCAGCTCGGTGATGCGCTCCCGCAACCGGTCGATCTCCGCCTGGGCCCGCGCCACCTCTTCCCCGCTGCCGGCGCTGCCGCTCGGCCCGGCCGTGGTGAGTCGGCTCAGTTGCTGACCCCACCCGATGAGATCCCGCCGCATCGCCGCCAAGGCGACCTCACCGGCGTTCTCGGACGACTGCGTGAGCGCCGAGCCGGCCCCGCCTTCGTCGAGGCTCATCGCGTCGGGAACCCCGTCGATCTCGACAGCCGACCTCAGGACGACCGGCTCGGCCATCGTCACCCCGAGGCCCAGCCGGTCCTCGATCTCCGCCAGGTCCGCCCGCAACCAGTCGTTCTCGACCGGCGCCGAGGTCACCGGCACCACGAGCACCGGCGCTTCACGCTCGTCCTCGGGCAACTGCCGCCGAATCAGTTGACCCACCCGCACCAGCAGCGCCGCGCCCCCGGGGACCGGCAACCCCACCGGAAGGAGATCAGCCCCGGCCTCGTACGCGAGCACGAGAGCGCCCTCGACCGGACCCACGAGCTGCCGCTGCGCCGCCGGCCCCAGCCACCAGACACCGGTACCGTCCGGCTGCGACAGCGACCGGTCGATCCAGTTCCGGTCCATACCGAAGATCTGGCTCACGTTCTCGGCGGTCAACCCCGCAGGCGGCCACGTCGTGCCCGGGTGCCCGAGCCACTCCAGAAGTCGCGTGAGTCCCTGCTTGGCGCGCCGTTCGTCGCCGTCGGGAACCAGGCGGCGGAACTCGTCCACGAGCCGGCGGTCGATCGGATCCTCGGCCCGCTTACCGGGCAGGGCCAGCAGAGCCCGCTTCGTCACGGTCAGGCGCGGCACGGTGACGTGGCCGATACCGAAGGCGTACGCCGTGGCGAAGCCGACCGCGAGCAACTCCGCACGGCCGACGCCGAGCCTGGCGGCCAAGCCGGTCAGCACGTCGACGAGTTGGGACTGCGACATCGCCTGCGGTGCCTGCTCCACGGCACCCACCAGTGCGGCCGTCACCATGAACGGGTCGATGTCGAAGTCGTCCACGTCCGACACGTGCGCGAACTCGGTGTCTCCGGCGCCCTGCTGACCGAAGGCGCTGACCAGAAGTTGTCCGGTCCACGGACCGGCGGCCAGACCAGAGGTCAGATCCGCCAGGTCGGGTGGCTGGAGGACGGGCCGGTGGATCTGCACGAGGCGCAGGTCACCGCGGCTGTCGGCGACTCCGGCAAGCTGCTCGGCCAGCAGGAGTCCGAGCTGGACGATCGCCCACGGCGTGTCCCGGTCGGGTGCGCCGACGACGATCCTCGGCATGCCGAGATCGCGCTCCACCGGCACCGGCACCGCCCCCGAGGCCCCGTCGGCGGCACGCACCCAGACCGTCTGCCCCACCGGCCTGATCTGCCAGTCCGCCACGTGCTTCCGCACGAAGACCCCACGCCCGACATTGGTGAGCGGCGCAACGGACTTGTTGAGTCGGAGCGCGGGCCGTTGCGGTGTGGTGTGCACCGTGAAGTAGTCGGCGAAGAGGCTCATCGAGCGCGCGTGCCACCACGAGTGTGGAACGAAGTGGTCGAACAGCGGATCGTCGGTGCCGACGCGGAAACCGGTCGGGACCGCGACGGCCAGCATCTGACCCGCGCCGACAGTCGCCGCCAGCTCCACCGCCTGAGTCGGCGTCAACGGGTCGGAGGTCACCACCTCGATCAGGGCGTCCTCCGGCAGCGCGGAGACGATTCCGGCAAGACGCGCCGCCGCGTTCCCGGCCCGACCTAGCTCCACCACGATCGTGGGACGGGAGTGATGCACCAGACGTGCAAAGCGGTCCTGCCGCTGATGGAGAACACGCCACAGATGTGTCCCGGAGGCGTCGCTCTCGGCCAGGTAGCCCGAGAGCGGCGGCACCAGGGCGGTCGGGTCCTCCCGCCAGTCCCGCACGGATCCGCCGGTCTCGAACTCCAGACCTGCACGGTATGCCGGACCTTCCAGACCAGACCGGAGCACCAGGGCGCCCAGTTCGAAGTCACGCGCCGCCAGGCCGGGTATCCGTGCCTCCAGCAGCTCGCGTACGAGCGGACTGAACTGCGGGATCCCCCTGGCCTTGACCACCTGGTCCGCGTTCCGTTCGGCCAGTGACATCGCGCGGGCCCGCATGCGGTCGATGTCCGAATCGAGTCCGGCGTGGTGCTGCCACCACGTGCGCAGCGCCAACGGATAGCGTGGATCGTCGCGACCGAGTGGCTGTGCCCACAGCGCCTGCCGCGCGCCCTCGTTATCGGTGACGTGGTCCATGACCTCAGGGTCGTTGGTGGCACCGGCGACGAGCCGACCCATCAACGCGTACTGCTCGGCGTGGACTCCTTCGTGCACGAAGGTGGCGAGCCGGTAGTCGACGGGGCGTGACTCGACCACCTCCATGGCCCATCGTCCGCCGTCGAACGCCGCTGCTACGTAGGGCTTCTCCTCCTGGTCCATGACAGTCGTACCGGCCGACGGGATGCCGCGGGTACCGACGCTGAGGTACTGGAAGAGCAGGTCGCTCTTCTCCTGCCAGGCACGGCTCGGCCCGTGCCCGCCGCCCAGCGCCGGGTAGTCCACCCGGGCCTGACGACGCAGTTCCGCCCAGTAGGCCGGGCTCCTCGCCTGCAACAGCCCGTAGTCCTCGACGGCCGTACTCGGCTTCCACTCTCCGCCCCCACGCACGAGGGTCGTGCTGCGTTCTCTCGCGAGGTTGGCGAGTCGGGCAGCGAGCGCACCGTCCAGACGCGCCAGCTCGGGTGGGGATACCGGTTCCGCGGACCCGTTCGCGCTCCGCCGGAACACCGCCAGATGGGGGTTCGGCGCCACCGGTCCCAGGATGATCTGCCCGGTGCCGGGGTTCACCGAGACCAGCCATCCGGCGACAACGGTGCTCCCCGGGAACTGCCCCAGGACGTCGGGTGCCGTCGGCGGTGCCGCTGCCGTGGCCGGGCTCCTCCTCACGTCGATACCACCGGGCGCCATGACCGCGTACACCATCTCGCCGTCGGCGGGCATCCGGTGCAACCGGTCGACCCCGAAGCCCACCAGGCCGTTCGCCATGCCCGCTACACCGTCGAACACCGGCATGACGCCGTCCGGGCCGTCGTGTACGCGCTGCTGCAAACCGGTGGTGAAGGCAAGCTCCGGCGGGATCGGCACGGAGGCCCAGAGCGTCTCCGTCTCCCAGCCCGACCGTCGGCGCTCGACATACCGGTCGGGCCAGTTCCGCCGCAGGTCCTGCTCGGTGTAACCGGGGGGCACCACGATGACGGGAGCACCTGTCGAACCGGACGCGGCCGTCCTTGCCGCCGACGATGATCCAGGCCCGCTACGCCGAGCTGACGACGAGCCGGAACCGCCCTGCCGGGTTGACGACGAACCAACCCGTCGCTGCGACGAGCCGGGCGCGCCGCCGAGCACCCTGGGCATCCACTCGCCGTCGACCAGGCGAAGGTCACCGGTCATCTCGCCCGTGCCCGGGTGGATGCTGTGCACCCCCGCCTCGTCGACGACCACCGGGATCCGGACGTATCCGGTGCGGCCCTGCACCGCCTGCCGTACCCAGACGTGGCCGTGCAGAACGCCGTCCGGCGTCTCCTCGATCGGCTCGTGCTCAGTGATCTTGGTCAGCTCGGCGATTCGCGTCCGCTGACGATCGACCTCGGCAGCGATCTCCCACTCCCGTGCCGCCACATCGGCAGCCCCGGCGGAGGTCGTCGATTCCTCGGCGTCGCGGCCCCGGTCGACGGCGCTCGGCGCGGAGCGCAACTCCCGGAGCTCGGTGCCCGTCTCGATGAATACGCGCCGCATCTCGGCCAGGCGCGCCTCCACCTCTGTGGAACGCTGGGCGATCACCGGCGGGTGATCCGCCCACTCTTCGACAGTGTCGCCGGACAGGGCAGGTGCGGGCGAGGTGTCGACGTCCACGCCGACCGGCCGATGGTCCGCGTCGAGCAGCACCACCGTGGTGGCACCGTCGCGCAGCGCCACCATCCGCCAGTCGTCGGTGACCCGGGTGACGATCGGCGCTCCGTCCGACTCAGGCGACCCGATCCAGAGCACGTCCTCGCCATCCGGCAGCAGCCACGCCACCGTCGGCCCGCCGTTGGGTGCCAGGAACGACACCAGCGCAGCCGAGTCCGGGGTGTTGCGCAGGGCATCGAGGAGCACGTCGGCGGCGATCGGCTGTGCGGTGCCGCCGACCAGATCCGGCAGGTCCGAGGCGGCGACCGGCAGCACCTTCCGGGCCAGGGTCTCCGCGTCGGCCTCGTTGCCCGCCCGGGCCAGGTGCACGGCAGCGGCCAGGCTCCCGGGCGGAATCGTGTCCCGCAGCGCCAGTTGGATCTCCGCCAGGTCCGCCAACAGGGCGTCGACCCGCTGGCGGCCCGGCTTCTCCCCGGCCCTGATCCGTCCGTACGCACTCTGCAGCCCTGCCCGCCCGGCCACGTGTGACCACGGCAGCACCCGTACCGACGTGGCGTCGTCCCAGGACGCCTCCCGGCCGTGCGCGTCGACCGGCACCAGTTGCGGTCCACGCGCCTCACCCACCGGCACCTGCACCTGGAGGCGGTAGAGGTCGGCGAGGCGACCGAGGCCCTCCGGGTCGTCCGGAAGCGGCTGCCCCCCGGTGGCCCAGCGGTCGAGCTCCCACGGCACCAGCACCAGGGCATCGGGGAACGGCTGTACACGCAGGTAGTTCAGGCCGGCGGCGGAGCGCGGCGTCTCCTCGATCAGGTAGACCAGCGTGCCGTCGTCCGGCGTCGGGGTGGCGACCGCGACCGCCCGGGCGAGGGGGTGCTCCTGCTGGGTCATCGCGCCGGTGAGCACGAATCGGCCCGGAACGGCCATGATCTCCTTGCAACCGTCGCCGCCGGGCACCTGATACCTCGCCTCGTCGCCACTTCATGCGGGTCGCCGCCACTGCGGCACGCCGCACCCGTCGTACACCATGGCACCCCTAAGCGGGATGCCCGAAAGTCCCCATTCGGGCTGTGGTCCCGTCCCCCTGGGGGTCAGAAAATGTTGCGACCCACCTCGACCATGTGTCGGAACGCGCCGAGCACGCCCAGCGCCAACGGCACCATGAGCAGACTGGTGATCACCCCGAACACCTCGGCCCGGCTGCGGCGACGGGCCGAGGGGTGCACCATCGGCCCGTCGCGTGGCGGCTCGGGTGTCGAGGGACGCAACAGGCTCAGCGCCACCCCGGCTCCGGCGACGCCGAGCCCGGCCAGCACGAGCACGACCAGGGTCGCGCCGGGGCCCGCGCCGAGCATCCCGACGACCGCGAGGATCAGGCTGAAGCAGCCGACCAGTGCGGCGGTGCCGAGCAGGAGCAGTTCGGCGGAGAACGCCACCAGCCGGCAGCGGGCCATCAGGGCGATGCTGGCCACCGCGGTCAACGCGACCGCCCAGCCGCCGCCGTTCGAGGCCAGCACCGGAAGCGCGGCGGTCAGCGCCAGCGCCGGACCGACGAGCACCACCGAGAGCAGTCGGTGGGAGCGGTCGACCAGCCCGATCGTGACCGGCAGGGCGGCCGACTGGTCCGGCGGTCGGCGCTGTCCCCACGACGCCACGGTGGCGGCGATCCGCCGGGCCACCGCGATGATCCCCATCGCCGTCACGGTGACCACCGCGGCGGCACCGGCGCGGTCGGTGTCCAGCGCCCGGATCAGGGACACCAGCGCCAGGCCGACGGTCAGGTGCAACTGCACCACGACCAATGCGGCGGTCGGGATGACCACCAGCGCCATCAGCGCGGCCAGGCAGGCGCCGAACACCGCGCCGTCCCAGCGGTACGCCGTCGCGCCGAGCACCCGGGTCACCAGCATGCCGGCCGCCGCCAGACACGGCACCGAGGTCAACGCGACCGCCATCCGCAGCCAGTCCGGCACCACCTCGCGGTGCTGGGTGAGGCTCCACGCTCCGGCGAGCAGGCCCAACGCGGCCAGGACGAGCCCGGCGGCGGTGCCGGCACCGCCCTCGAACCGGAGTCCCGCGGTGATCGCGGCCACCGTCGTCCACAACAGACCAAGGCCGAGGACGGTCGTGCCACCCCGGAGTCGCTGCTGGCGATGCCGGTGGGTCTCGTCGGCGACGAGTTCCTCGATCTCCTCCACCAGTGGCGCGTCGTTCGGCTCCTGGGCGGCGTCGCGGAGGTACAGCACCTGGCCGTCGACCACGCCGACATCGAGCAGGGTGGCGTCCAGCGGCAGCGGCGGATGGCCGGCGGGAGCCAGGGACCAGGCCGGCGGAAGCACGTCGGCCCGGTCCTGGCCGCACATCTCGGCCAGGCGGGCCGAGTACTCGCCGACCGGTGCCCCGGACGGCACCGACACGTCCAGTCGGCGGCGGGTGCCGACCACCGTGATCCGGCTCCGCTCGCCGCTCATCGGCCCTCCCGGCACCCGAGCCGTGTCATCCGGCCACCTCCAGGTCGTCGGCGTGCAGGTCGTCGGCCTCCAACGTGCTCAGCTCGGCGGTGCTGGGCGCGTCCATCTCGGCGATCCGGGCGGCATGCCGCTCGGTCATCATCTGGAAGACCTTGCGGGCGAACCGGCCGTTGCCGAAGCCCTCGCCCCGCAGGACGCCGTCGAAGTAGGTGAGCAGTGCGGCACGGCCGCCCTCCGCGACGTGGTACTGGTGTCGGCTCGCCTGCTTCTCCACGATCTGGACCAGTTCCACGGACGAGTAGTCCTCGAAGCTGAGCGTCCGGGAGAAGCGCGAGGACAGGCCCGGGTTGGCCGCGACGAACTGCCGCATCTCGTCCGGGTAACCGGCGACGATCACCACCACCTCGTCCCGGTGGTCCTCCATCAGCTTCACCAGCGTCGAGATCGCCTCCTGGCCGAAGTCCGTCCCGCCCCCGGTGGGTACCAGGGCGTACGCCTCGTCGATGAAGAGCACCCCGCCGAGGGCCTTGCGGAAGGCCGCCTGGGTCTTCGGTGCGGTGTGGCCCACGTACTCGCCGACCAGCGTGCCCCGGTCCACCTCGACCAGGTGTCCACGTTCGAGCATGCCCAGCGCGGCGAGCAACTGCCCGTAGAGCCGGGCCACGGTCGTCTTGCCGGTGCCGGGGTTGCCGGCGAAGACCAGGTGCCGGGACATCGGCGGCGGTGCGAGACCGGCCTCCCGACGACGTTTGACGGTCTGCACCAGCTTGACCATGGTGCCCACGTCCCGCTTGACCCGGGCCATCCCGACCAGGTCGTCGAGCTGGCCGAGCAGGTCGGCCAACTCCGGCACCTTGCTGGTGGCACCGGCTCGGGGTGCGGCGGCGGGGCGACGCGGACCGGGACCGGCCGGCACCGCGCGGGCGGCGACCGGCTCGGTCGGCAGGGTCGCCTCGGCGACGTCGGTGCTCCAGCACTCCTCGAAGGTCGCCCGGCCCTGGTCGGTCTGGTCGACGTCGGCCCCGGCGTCGTGCACGTGGCAGCGCAACAACGCCGGATCGGCGTCGGCGCCGACGTGCACGGCGGGGTAGTCGGTCCGGGAGATGTCGCAGTCGGTGAGGCTGCCGTGCGCGCCGTCGCCGACGTACACGCCGTTCTTGCGGCACTCCCGCACGGTCAGGCTGCGGATCATCGGCGCGGCGCCCTCCCAGAGCACCAGCCCGCTGCCGCCGATGTCGGTGATCTCGCACTCTTCGAGCGTCGGTGTGGCGTACGCGTCGACGAGCACTCCGGCCGCGCCGCAGGAGGCGATCCGGCAGTTCCGGGCCAGCAGCGCGGCGTGCGGGGCGACCTCGATCCCGGTCTGCTCGACGTCGCGGACCTCGCAGTCGGTCAGCAGCGGGCGGTGCGGGGTGTCCACGCGTACGCCGGCCCGGGAGTCGGTGACGGTCAGCCCGCGCAACTCGGCGTCGGCGCCACCGTCGATCTGCACGCCGCCGAGTCCGGCACCGGTGATGGTGCCGCCCTCCACCCGAAGCAGGGCCCGGTCCGAGGCGCGTACCCCGAACTCGGGGGTGTCCGCGATGGTGCACTCGACCAGCGCGGCACTGGCCGTACCGGTGAGGTGCACCGCGCTGTACTCGGAGCGCCGCACCTCGCTGCCGTGCATCAGGATCCGCCCGTCGTCGGCGGCGTAGAGCCCGTTGGCGGCCGAGTCGGCGAAGGTGCCCCCGGTGAGGCGGACCTCGGCGCGGTCCCGGACGGCGAGCGCGGTCTGACCGGCCTGGTTGATCCGGCTGCCGGCCATCGAGAGCCGGCTGTCGCCGCCGGCCAGCACGCCCGGACCTCGGGCGGCGTCCACGGTCGACTCGTCCAGGTGCAGGTGGCCGTACCCGGCGAGGAGCACTCCAGCGGAGGCCGCACGGCTGATCGTGCACCGCCGGACGAGCACCCCGCCGGTCTCGCCGGTCTCCCCCGTGCCCGAGGTCCCGGCGTGTTCGGGCCGCAGCGGCGGCCACCAGTCCGGACCGAAGGTCGCGCTGCCGCTGACCCGCAGCCCCTCGGCGGCCAGGTCGTGCAGTTGGCAGTCGGTCAGTCGGGCCTGCCCGCCGCCGCTGACCTCGACACCCACCCCGCCGCTGGGCCCGATCTCGCACCGGGTGAGCGTCAGCGTGGCGTTGTCCGCCACCAGCGCACCGGCGCCGACACCGCCCATCCGGCTGTCGGCCAGGGTGACCCGGGCACTACCGGCGGCCTCGACGGCGGCGCCCCCGGTCTCGGTCATCTCGACCGAGGTGCCCTCCACCGTCGCCTGGTCGGCGGCGATGAGCCCGGGAGCCGCCCCGGTACGCAGGATGGCGCAGTCCCGCAGGGTCGCCGAGGCGTCCCCGCTGACCTGGACCGCGCCTCCGGTGACCGTGGTCGACTCCAGCGCGATCCGGCCGGTGGCGGCGACCACCACGGCACCGGAGCCGCTGAGCACGAACCCGCGGACGGTGGCCGACCCGGACCGTACGGCGAGCGCCGGACCGTGCGGCGCGACCAGCTCGACCGCGCCGCCGTCGTTCTCGGCCACCAGCGTCACCGACTTGTCCACGGTCAACGACTCGCGGTACACGCCGGCCACCACCGACACCACGCCGCCGTCACGGGCCGCCCGGATCGCCGAGGAGATGGTGCGGTGCCGGCTCCACGGGCGGGTGGAGACCCGTTCGATGCGGCCGGACGGCGCGCTGGCCGGGACGGAGACCGCTGGCTGCCCCGTCACTTGGCGATCACCTCAACCGCTGCGCATCGGAGGGGTCGGCCGGACGCATCGCGGGCGCGTCGAGCTCCGGTTCGGGGTCCTTGCGGTCGTCGGAGCGCAGCACGGTCCGCAGCCGCATCACCGACAGCACCGTCACCGCCACCAGCACCAACCCGATGAGCACGAAGATGGCCACCTGGCCGCCGCTGGTCGACGAGTCGCTGTCACCGGCCGGCGGGCCGTTCGGGGCAGCCGCCCCGCCGTCGCTCTCCATCGCCGCGTTCACCGAGGTGAAGGGGTCGATGACGCCGTCGCCGTAGGAGGCGGGATCCTCCGAGGTCTCCGCGGTGCGGCTGGCCGTGCTGCGGATCCGCTCGGTCACCTGAGCGGCCGACAGGTTCGGGTACGCGGACCGGACCAGCGCGGCCTGACCCGCCGCGTACGCCACCGCGTACTGGGTGCCGCTGCCGACGAACTCGCCCGCACCGCCGATGCCGAGGCTCGCCACGTCCACGGCGGGCGCGACCACGTCCACGCCCCCGGCACGGTAGCTGGCCGCCATCTTGCCGTCGCCGTCGATGCCGCCGACCCGCAGCATGCCCCGGTCCGGCAGCCCCGACTCCGGGTCGCTCGACTCCAGGTCGGCGGCGGAGACCACGACGATGTCGTGCTTGACGGCGGTGGCGATCGCCTCGGCGACCGCCGGGACGTTCGGGTCCACGTACGACCCGAGTGCGATCACGGTGGCACCGGCGGCCACCGCCACCTCGATACCGGCCGCCTGGTCCGCCGGCTGCGACTCGGCCTTGGTGGTGACGACCCGGACCGGCATCACGGTCGCCTCCGGAGCCACTCCCGTCACCTTGCCCTTCGAGCCGGACTGGGCGATGGCGATACCGGCCATCGCGGTGCCGGTACCGAGGCAGTCGACGTCGCCCCGGCCGCTACCGGCCACCACGTCCATGCCCTGGGTGACCCGGCCGCGCAGCTCGGCGAGGCTGCCGTCCACACCGGAGTCCACGATCGCGATCATCTGGCCCTCGCCCCGGCTCCGGGACCACGCCCGCTCCGGTGACATCCGCCGCTCCGCCCAGTCCGCGCGGTCCTTGTCGCCCCGTGTCGCAGTGCCGCACTTGGCGCCCCCCGAACCGGGCTTGTTGGTCCCGCTCGGACTCGGGGTGGGGCTGGGGCTGGGGCTGGGAAGGGTGGGGCGGGGCAGCGGGTTCGTCGCGGGTGGTGCGGCGGAGGCCCCGCCCGACGGTGGACGGGCCGACGGCGACGACGGGGACGGCAGCGAGCCGCGCTCCACCCCGTCACCGACCGCGTCCCACGGCAGCACCAGGTGCCAGCCGGCACGCAGTTGACTCGGGTCGGTGAGGGCACCGCCGCCGGGCTGGGCCCGGCCGACGTTCAGGTTGAAGATCTCCTCCGCGCGGTCCCGGGTGCCGAGGAAACGCTCGGCGATGTCGCGCAGACCCTCCGGCTTGCCCGCGTACGCGGACTCCACCGTGTAGTACTTGACGTACGGTGCGGCCTGGGCGCGGGCCGGGAGGACGGGCAGTGCGGCCAGCAGTACTCCGAGCACCACCACCACGTACCGTCCCACCCGTGACGGGTACCGGCTGACCAACATCTCCCTCGCCCCCTCGTCGTGCCCGTCCGGGTCCGGACTCACGACTCCACGACGGTCCCGGTCGCCACGACGTTCAGTCGCCGCGTCGGGAGTTTCCGATCACGCCGCCAGTGCGCCGGGCCCGCCGATGATGCCCCGCGCGGCGCGCAGAGCGTAGAACGACCGCGATCGTACGGTCCCCTCCGGGATGCCGATCCGGGCCGCCGCCTCGGCCACCGACACGTCGCCGTAGTAGAGCTCGACCAGCACCGCACGGTGTTCGGGGGTGAGCTTGCGCAGCACGTCGGCCAGGGCGAACCGGTCGAGCAGGCCGTCGAACTCGTCGTCCGGCGAGTGGGCCCAGCTCACGTCCATCCCGTAGACCTCGGTGGGTCGGGCGGCCCGCGCACGGGCGGTGTCGATCGAGAGGTTCCGCGCCACGATGAACAGCCACCGGCGGATCGTGGCGTCGTCGGCGGGCAGTTCGCTCAGCCGGGACCAGGCCCGCAGCATGGTCTCCTGCAACAGGTCCTCGGCGAGCTGGCCCTGCCCCCGGGTCAGCCGCAGCAGGTAGTAGTACAACGGTTGGGCGTTGTCCGCGAAGACACGCCGCATCCGGTGATCGAGGTCGACATCTGTCTCGACCCGCTCCTGCACACCAACGTTGGCACCCATCGCTGCAGCCCTCCCCAGGACCCGGACCCTTGCCCCGCACCGCTCAATCGGGACGCTAGTGATTCGGGCGGCGGGCGGCGTGAGCCGAAGGACTCAGTGGGGCCCAGGTCTGGTCCCAGCAGTGCTGCCCGGCCGGGTGGTGGTGTCGGCCCGGCTGGCGAGGAAGTCGGCCAACGACATCTCCGGTTCGCCCACCGTCCGCCAACCGAATCGGCCCGCCGAGAGCAGCCGGACGACCTCGACCTCCTCGTTCGCCTCCCGGGGCAGCAGCAGGCCCGCGCCGGCCTCCAGCATCGAACCGGCCGCCGACCGGATCTGCGGCAGGTCGCCGATCTGCGCCACGGTCGCCCGTACGTCGACCGCGCACCGCCACGGCACCCGCACCTGCACCAGCAGCCGCCCCCGACGGGCACGCGGCCGGTTGCGCAGCAGCACCAGTCCCTGGTTCCGGATCGTCGACCCGGGATCGCGCACCAGCGCGTAGGCGAGCGCGTCGGCCTCGTACGGCCAGCGGGGCAGGTCGGCCGGCAACCCCTCGACGCCGTGCCCGGCACCGGTGCAGCGCAGCGCCAACGGCGGCGTGGACGGGGCGACCGGCTGCTCCACGTACCGCCCGGACGCGTCGACACCGAACCCGGCGACGAGTTGGGTTCGGTCCAGCAGACCACCCGGGAGCAGGTACGACTCGTCCCGGTCGACGAGCAGTTCGTGCAGGGCCGGCGGCTCGTGCACGGTGATCGAGGACATGTCCACCGCGCCACCGGCGAGGACGCGTACCCGCAGCAGGTGTTCGTCCGCCCGCAGCGCGGCGGGCACCGGCGGGCGGAGCGTGCCGACCAGGAACAGGTTCGCGGTGGGTACGCCGGTGCCGGTGGCCTCGGTCGGCGAGCAGCCGGCGACCACGTACAGCTCGACCGGATCGGCGTTCACGGTCGGTCGCTCGGCGATCCAGTAGATCGCGTGCGACACCGGCCGACGTACCGTGCCGAGCTTAGGTGCGGCGCTGACCGGAAGCTCCGGCCCGGGCGGCGGGGCGGGCCGGTCGGGCCGCCGCCCCGACCCGGGCTCCATCACCGGGCCGCTACCGGGCCGTCGCGGCGTCCCCGACCCGGGCTCCACGACCGGACCAGGGCGTCGCTCCGCTCGCGGATCGGGTTCCCGCACCGGACCGGCCTCGACGCGCGGCCCGCTCGCCGGACGCGGGCCCGCCACCGGTCCGACCAGCGGTCGTGGTGGCCCGACCTGCCGCTCGACGCGCCTCGGCTCGGTCCGGTTGGGCTGGGCCCAGCCGCCCGCCCGGGTCGGTGCAGTCGAAGAAGTGGACGGCGGAGGTGGGGTGAACGGCGGCGGGGGTGGGGGCGGGGGCGACTCCGGGGCCGGGGGCAGCTCCGGGGCCGGGGGCAGCTCCGGGGCCGGGGGCAGCTCCGGGGCCGGGGACGTCGGCACGGGCAGGGGCAGGGCGGCGTGCACCGGGACCGGGGGCACCGGGTCCGACGTCACCGCCGGCACGCGGCCCACCGACGACGGCGCCGGGTACGCCCGGACGTCGGAGGCCGAGGCCACAGCCGACGCCCCGGGCTCACCCGCCTGCTGCCGGTCGACCGACGGTGTCACCTCGACGGTGGTGCTCCGGCTGTTGCTCTCCGCCGTGACCAGCACACCGTCGTCGCTCTGCCAGCGGCGCTGCGAGTCGTCCTGGTCGAGGCGCTGCCAGTCGACCGGACGACCCCGCTCGTCGACCGCGCGGGCCGTACCGTCGACGCTGTCGAAGGCGGCCCCCGGCGGCAGCACCCACACCTCGGCGCGCAGCCCCTCCACCAACCGGCTGCCGTAGTGGCGGACCCCGGCCTCGGCGGAGGCCGGATAGCTCGCCAGCAGCAACAGGTCCTCCCCCTGCCATCCGGCGGTGCGCAGCATCCGTTGCAGCACCCGTGGCCCGAGCGCGTGCGGCCCGGAGTCGGCGTACTGCACCGCCCACCGGCCGTCGTTGAGGATGGTCAGGTCGATCCGGAACAGCCCGTGCTGGGCCTGGAGGCTGCTGTACCGCGAGTTCATCGCCCGTTGGCGGGCGGGTGCGACGCTGACCAGGGGTGCGCCCGGATAGGGCGTGACGACCATCCGCCCGGCCGGGGACAGCCGACCATCCTGGTCCGGCTCGAAGCGCGGCGAGGCGGCCATCGGCGGCAGATAGGTACGCCACTCGGCCGGGCCGCCGGCCCGGTCCACCGCACTGAGGTCCTGGCAGCTCTCCAGGACCTCCAGGGCGGCGGTACGCTCCGGCGCCCAGACGATCGCCCCGGTGTTGTCCGCGAACGCGGCCAGATTGGCGTGCAGGCGCTGCCGCTCCTCCGGGTCGGAGGGCCAGTGCAGCCACATCCGGATCTCGCTGCCGTACAACGGCACGTCGGAAAGGGCAGCGGCGAGCTGACGCCCACCGGTCACCCGATAGGAGCCGGTGTAGTCGCCGACCACGAAGCCACCGCCCCGGACCGACACCCCGATCGTGGTCAGTTCCGGGTGCCCCGGGGCCAGGTCCACCGCAGCGGCCCGGCGGGCCACGAAGTCGGCGCGGGTGGCCAGCGTCAGCCCACCGGGCAGTGGCGCGGCGACGACACCGGACCGGGGGCGCAGCACGCCGCCGGTCGTCTCGTACCAGCCGGGCAGGTCGGTGGCCATCGCCGGGGGTTGGACGACGAGCCACTCCACCGGTCGCCCGGTCCGGGCGTCCACCAGGCTGGGCTCCGGCTCCCGGTCCCCGTCGAAACGCAGCATGCTGCCGACCGGACTGATCAGCACGTCCCGCCCGAGGATCCCGGCCAGCTCGGCGAAGATCTCCGCGTGATCCTCGGCACCGTCCATCATGATCCGGACGTCGTCGCCCGCTCCACCGCCCCGGCGCACCAGGTCGGCGAGCTGTCCGGCGTCGAGCGGCGTCCCACTGCCGCGCAGCGCGACCGGGAGACCGTCCGGGCCGGTACGCAGCCAGATGTCGTAGAGCCCGTCGATTCGGCGGTGTTCCGGGCGTGCCCGGGTGGCCGGTGTCGGCGGCAGCCTGCCGGTCATGACGCTCGTCCGTTCCTCGATGTCCCCCCTTGCACGTCCTCTCAACGGACGGCGGTGCCTGGTTTTCTCAATCCGACGTCGGCGAGTCCGTGCCATCACCCCGCTGAACACGGCGGGTCCCGCGTCCGTCGTGTGATGCACCGGGCAGAGAAGGGGTACGGCCATGGAACAGGATCTGGGTACGGTCGCGATCGTGTGCGACCAGCCGTTGTCGCGGGTCGGGATGGAACGTCTGGTGCAGGACGAGCCGGGTCTCGCGCTCGGCCCCTCGGTCGGCTCGGCCGGTGAGCTGGAGCAGGCCGGACCGGCCGACTACCGGGTCATCTTCATCGACCTGCCGGCGCTGCCCGGTGCGAGCGTGCTGGAGCTGATCGGGAAGCTCGCCACCCGTGGCGCCCCGCTGGTCTGCGCCACCTGGGAGCAGCCGCCGGGCCTGCTCTCCGCCGTCCGGGCCGGGGCCCGCGGCGTGATCACCCGGTACGCCGAGCAACCCGACGTGCGCCTGGCGTTGCGGGTGGTCGCCACCGGCGGGCTGCATATCGGTGCGGAGTTGGCCGACCGGTTCACGGCGGACCTGTCGCGCCCGGCCGACGCCGACGAGAACGGACTGGCCCCACGCGAGGTGGAGACGCTGCGCTGGATCGCGCTCGGGCTCACCCACGCGCAGATCGCCACCCGGATGGGGCTGTCCCAGGCGACCGTCAACACGTACGCCAAGCGGATCCGGGCCAAGCTCAACGTGACCAACAAGGCGGAGCTGACCCGGATGGCGATCGAGCTGGGCCACGTGACCCAGGGACGCGTGGCGCACGGCCGGTTGACCCACGGTCACCTGAGCCACGGCTGGCGCGCCGCCTCCTAGCCCGCTCCACTCAGGACAGCTCGGCATCGGGCTCCCTCGTCGGCCGCACCGAGATCGACCAGCGGGACGGCGTCACCTCACCGAGCACCACCGGCACCTGGACTCCGGCTGTCCGCAACTCGCGGGCCACCCGTGCGTCGCCGCCGCCGAGCCGGGCGCAGACCACGATGCCCGGGGTCGGCGAGGGCTCCACGTCGGACAGTTGCGCCGCCCGGTTGCAGCCGTTCGGGAGGGAGTCGCCGAGCACGTCCCCGACCACGGTCACCTCGTTGCCGTCGGCCAGGGCCTGCCGGATCAGCCGACGTGCGTACCGCTGCCCGTCGGGCATGTTGCCGGCGACGGTGAGCACGTCCGGGCAGCGGACCAGGTCGACGTAGAGCCGCCAGCCGTCGCGGTCACCGAGCAGCAGCGGCAGGGTGGCGGCCGGTGGTGCCTCACCCGGGCCGTACCAGCCGAACGGCGCTGCCGCCGCGTCCCGGGCCCCGTTCAGGGACACGCTCAGGTTGAGCCCCTCGACCTGCAGGTCGGCGCTGAGCTCGGTGGCGTCGCCGACCTCCGGCCGCTCCGGTCCGGCGGACGGCTCCGACAGCGGCACCGGGGCCGGCGTCGGCGTCCGGCGCGGCAGTTCGGGAGAGGGCGGTCCCATCGGCCGCAGGCGACCGCCCAGCGAGGGACGGGCCGGACGCTCGGGGGCCGTCGGCCGTTCCGGCGCCACCGGTCGCTCGGGCGCTGTCGGCGGCAGGTGCGGTGCCCGTGACGTGGCGGTCGCCGGGTACGGGTCCACGACCGGCGGCGCGGAGGAGTGGGCACCGGCCAGCACCAGCTCGCGCTCGGCGTCGGTCGGCGGCGGGCCGGACCGGCCCGGGCGACCGGGTGCCGGTGGCGCATCCGACGACGCGGGTGGGTCGGACAGCGGCGGCGGGTCCGACAACGGCGGCGGCCCAGCGGACACCGCCTGCGCGGTGACTCCCCTTGTGCCCCGTCCACCACGGAGTACCGCCACCGCCACCGCGAACAGCATGACGGCCGCGAACACGCCGATGGCCTCGAAGATGGGGGCGCCCTGCCGTCCCGGAGTCGCCGAGTCCCGGGCCGCCGGGGGCGCCGCCTGGGTCGCCACCGGGTACTCGTCGTAGACGCCGGGGCCGCTGGCGTCGGCGGGCAGCGTCAGGATCCACCCGGGTTTCAGGACCATCGGGTCGGTGAGGTTCCCACCGTCCGGCTGCGGACGGCCCTTGGTCAGCTCGAAGATCTCCAGGTGCCGTCGGCCGGTGCCGAGGGTGCGGGCGGCGATCTCGTACAGCGACTCGCGCTGGCCGGCGACCGGCTCACCGACGATGTAGTACTTGGACCCGGCCGGGGCGGGCGGAGGATCGGCCGGGGCGGCGTGGACCGGCCCGACCGGTCCGAGCACGGCCAGGGCGGTCAGGCACACCACGACGATCCGACGCAGCCCTCGCACTGTTCCCCTCCCTCTTCCGACTCGCTGCCCGAAGGCGACCGTCACCGGCCGCAGGTGGCCCGGACTGCGGAGACCGCGAGCCGGGCGTCGGCCTCTCCCGCCGCCTGCGCCGTCACGCGTACCGCCAACTCGCTGCCGCGCAGCGGGAACGCGCCGACGTCCACCCAGCGTCCGGTGTTCTGCGCCTGGTTCACCTCGAACTCGGCGTACCCGGCACCGCCGCGCCCGGCCAGCACCTCGTAGCGGACGCTGGTCACCCAGGTGCCGGCACTGGACAGGTCACGCGGCACGTACACCTCGACGCGGCACTGCCCGCCGTTGGACGGGACGAACCACCACTGGACGAACTGGTCGGTGCCGGTGCTGATCGGCAGGGTCTGGAAGGTGCCCCGGCAGCCGCCCTCGGACCATCCGCCGTCCGCCACCGTACGCCACTGGTCGGTGCGACCCTGCACGTCGAACCCGTGCCGGTCGCTGGTGTCGCAGCCCCAGCCCGCAGTCGCCGTGTAGCCCGGGTCGGCTGCCCCGGCCTTGGAGCGCGGGCTGATGAGCTGCCAGAAGATCCCCACCACCAGGGAGATCAGCACGCACACCGCAGTCACCGTGATCAGCGTCGGCACACTGACCGACAGCCGGTCACTGGCCGGCTTCGACCCGGCGTGCTCGACGAACGCGGTGACGAAGTCCGATCGCCACCGCACCGTCCGCCGGGCCGGCGTCTGCGTCGCCTCGGTGGGGTCCACGATCGGTTGCTACCCGGCCAGCCTGTTGATCGACTCGGTCAGCAGCGCCATCCGTTCGGCAGCCTTCACCCGCAACTGCTCGGTCCCGTCCCGCAGCGCCGCCAGCACCAGGTCGCCGAGTTCGTCGGCGTCGCAGGTCTCCATCACGCGCGGGTCGATGTGCACCGCCTGGAACTCGTTGTCGGCCAACGTGACCGTCACGCCCCCGCCGACCGCCGACCCGACCACCTCGGAGTTGCTCATCGACTGCGCCAGCTCGGCGACCTCGTGCTCAAGCGCCTGGGTCCGAGCCAACATCTCGCTGAAATCCGCCTGCCCGCTGACCACAGCAACCCCTTCCTCGCCGTTCCGCCTCCGCACGACCGCGCACGGCCGTCGGCGACGATGACCCCAGCTTCGCAGGCCGTACGGAGCAGCCGGTAGTCCCTCATCCGGCACCCACTCCGGCAAGGCGTGGCACCGCACGCTCATCCGGGGGCTATGCCGACGTCCCGGAATGGGGACGCCAGACCTCCCCTCCCCGGCTCTCGCCCGTACCCACCGGCGTGTCGCCTGTGCTCTGCTTCACTCCACACCACACGTCCGGCGAACTGCGCGGTTTCAAGCAGAGATTCGGCGACGACCGCACCACGTCTACTGACGACCGCGCCACGTCTACTTTCAGGTGTCGCCCTGTCGAGCTGAACCGCCTACGCCGTCGGGCAGGGTGACTCGTTGCCGCTATCAGCTCGACAGGGCGAGAGACGGACGATCCGCCCCCTCTCGTCGGGTGCGGTCACGCCGGGGCGGTGTCGGGACCGTCCTGCTCGGGTGTCTCGGAAACGGGTGGCGGGAGCGCGACCTGGATCAGGCGGCCCGGTTGGGCCCGCTCGACGAGCGTGCCCCGACCGGGCGGGCGGGCGGCGGCGCGTTCGCTGCCCAGCACGACGCCCTCGCGGCTGTCGCCGGAGAGGATCAGGCCACTGCAACCCATCTCCTTGACCCGGTTGAGCAACGGATCGGCCATGGCCCGCGCCATGCCGCTGACCCGGCGGGCCAACACCAGGTGCAGGCCGATGTCGCGGGCCTGCGGCAGGAAGCGGGACAGCGGGGCGAGCGGGGCTGCGGAGCCGGTGGGCAGCAGGTCGTAGTCGTCGGCCACCACGTAGATGTCCGGGCCCTCCCACCAGTCCCGCTGGCGTAGCCGCTGCGGGCTGATCCCGGCCGGTGGCAGCCGCTCGGTGAGCTTCGCGACCACCTGCTGGACGTAGGCGCTGGCGGTGTCCGGGTCACCGGCGTAGGCGGCCAGATGGTCCTGCGGCACGGCGTCGAGCAGCGAGAGACGCGTGTCGAGCAGCACCACCCGCGCGTCCCAGGCGGACTGTCGTGCGCAGAGCGCCGCCAGCCAGGTACGCAGGGCCGACGACTTGCCGGAACCGGCATCGCCGAAGACGAGGAAGTGCGGGTCGTCGCGGATCAGGTCGATGGTCACCGGCTTCAGGTCGGACTCGCCGATCCCGATGGGTACGGCGGTCGGCGCGGCGTCCGGCGGCGCAGGCACGTCGGCGGCGTCGATCCGTGCCGGGAGCAGGCGTACCGGCGGGGCCGGGGGGCCGGACCAGCCGGCGGCGATCTTGCCGAGGACGTCCTGCTGGGCCGCGCGTAGACCGTCGACGCTGTCCTGGCCGTCCATCCGGGGCAGGACGAGCTGGAAGTAGACGCCGGGCTGGCTCAGACCCCGACCGGGCACCTTCGCCGGCACCCGGGCGGCGAGGCGGCGGTTCACCTCGGACTCGGCGGGATCGTTGAGACGCAGCTCGATCCGGGTGCCGATGCTGTCCCGCAGGGCGGGGCGGATGTCGTTCCACCGGCCGGTCGTGATGATCAGGTGTACGCCCACGCCGAGTCCCCGGGCGGCGATCTCGTTGATCACCGGGTCGGCCCAGTCGAACTCGGTCCGCAACGCGCCCCAGTTGTCGACGAAGAGGAAGACGTCGGCGGCGCGTACCCCCTCGGGCAGTTTGCCGGCGCGGCGAAGGTCGCGCAGGTCGGCGATGGAGTCCAGGCCGAGGGCGCGGAGCAGTTGCTCCCGTTCGCTGATCAGCGACCGTACCTCGACGATCATCCGACTCACCAGGTCACGGTCGCTGCGACCGGCCACCGAGCCGACGTGCGGCGCCTCGGCCATCGTGTGCAGCGTGCCGCCGCCGAAGTCCACGCAGTAGAACTGCATCTCGTCGGGGCTGTGGGTGAGCATCCCGGCGAGCATCAGGGTCCGCAGCAGCGTGCTGCGCCCGGTCTGGGGTGCGCCGACGATCGCGATGTTGCCGTGTGCCCCGCCGAAGTCCATCATCAGCGTTTCCTGCTCCTGCTTCAGCGGCAGGTCGAGCAGGCCGATGGGGACGGCCAACGAACCGGTCATCGGCCAGTGCTTCGCGCTGTAGCCCCGGCCGGGGTGGTGGGCGACCGGGCCGAGCAGGTGGTCCAGGGCGAGCGCCTTCGGCAACGGCGGCAGCCAGACCTGGTGCACCGGGCTGATGACCGAGGTGAGCCGGTCCACCACGATGCCCAGCTCGGTCTGGCCACCCCGCTCCGCTGCCGGTGGCGGCTCGTCCAGCTCTTCCTCGGTCATCCGGGTCATTCCCCGCAGCGGGAACTGCGCGACGGTGTTGCGGGGCTTCGCACCGCTGGCCCGTTCCCGTTCCTCGGCCGAGACGTAGCCAGCGGAGACGTGCGCGACCCGGAACCGCTGGTAGATCGACTCGTCCACCTTGAGGTACGCGGAGCCGGGAATCGGTGGCAGGTTGTACGCGTCGGTGGTGCCGATCACCGTACGGCTCTCGCTGGCGCTGAACGTACGCAGGCAGATGCGGTAGGACAGGTGGGAGTCCAGCCCGCGCAGTCGCCCCTCCTCCAGCCGCTGGGTGGCCATCAGCAGGTGCATGCCGAGGCTTCGACCGACCCGGCCGATCTGCACGAACAGCTCGGCGAAGTCCGGCCGACCGGAGAGCAGTTCACCGAACTCGTCCACCACGATCAGCAGGTACGGCAGCGGGTCGAGCGGACGGCCGTCGGTGCCGACGGCACCCTCCGCGCGGCGGCTCTGGTACTCGCGTACCGAGTCGATGTTGCCGGCGTCGCGCAGCATGCGTTGCCGGCGTTGCTGCTCGCCCATCAGCGCGGCGAGCACCCGGTCGATCATCGCGGCGTCGTCGGCCAGGTTGGTGATCAGACCGGCGACGTGCGGCAGCCCGGTCAACGGGGCGAACGCGGCACCGCCCTTGAAGTCGATCAGCACGAAGCTGAGCAGCTCCGGCGGGTGGGTCAGGGCCAGGCCGGTGACGAGCGTACGCAGCAACTCGCTCTTGCCGGAGCCGGTGGCACCGACGATCAGGCCATGCGGGCCCGAGCCGCCCTGCGCCGACTCCTTGATGTCCAGCACCAACGGGTGGCCGTCCCCGTCGGTGCCGATCGGCGCGCGCAGCAGCCGTGGGTCGCCGGCACCGATCCAGCGGCTGGTGATCTCGGAGTTCATCGGGTCGCCGCCGAGCACCATCTCGGTGAGCGAGACGGTGCGGGCGAGGACCTGCTCCCGTTCGTCGCTGAGCCGTAGCGGTGCCAGGGTCCGGGCGACCAGCTCGGCCATGCCCAGACTCACCCGGTCGACGTGGCAGTCGGTGGCGGGCGTGACGACCAGCTCCGCCCTGCCCTCCGTGGTGAGCTGGCCGTCCGCTCCACAGCGCAGCCGCAGGTTGACCCGGCTCGGTTCGTCGGACTCGCGCTGGACCAGGAAGACGAGCGTGATGCCGAGATGCGGACCGGCCCCGGCCAGCAGGGCGGCCATCAGCTCGCCACGCCCCCACTCGGAGAACGGGTCGAAGCTGGTGAACACCAGGATCAGCCGGGGCAGGGTCGGTCCGCCGGTGGTCGGGCGCCGGTTGCCCTGCTGGTCGAGTCGCCGCCGGAGTTCGGCCTCCAGGTAGTCGGTGAGCGCGGCCGGGCTCTCCCCGACCAGCGACAGCTCCCCCGCCTCGCCGCGCAGTTCCGGGTCGATGGTGTGCGGCAGCCACTTCGCCCACTGCCACTGGTCGTCCCCGCCGGCCTCCACCGCGACGAGCACGTCGTCCGGCGCGTGGAAGACGCTGACCTGGCAGAGCAGAGCGCGGGCGACCTCGGCGGTGGCCGGCGGCGGGCCGAGCAGGCTGATCACCCCGGCCCGGCCGATGTCGACCACCATCGGCTGCTCGGGTACCACGCCGAGTCGTTCCACCAGTCGTTCGGCGGCCTCCTGCGACTCCCAGTCGTAGTCGGTGAGCGGGTCGATCTTGGCGTCGAGCTCGATCGGGGTGGTCAGTCGGACCGTACCCCGGCCGAGCCGGACCTGGAGGAAGTCGGCGTCGTCGCGACGGCGTTCCCAGACGCGGTGGCCGCCGACGCCGATCGACCAGAGTCGGGCCGGCTCGGGGTTGGCCAGCGCGGAGGCGGCGCGTTGCGCGTTGGCGCTCTGTCGCGCCTGGTCCCGCACGAGCCGCAGGTGGCTGCGGTACCGGCGGCGCTGTTTGCGGGCCGTGACCCCTCGGGTACGCCGCTGCCCGAGGAAGAGGAAGACGACGGCGGCGATCGAGGAGAAGAAGAAGACCGAGCCGAGGATGATGGTCGCCGGCTGCCCGAAGCTGACCATGTAGGCGGCCATACCGACACTGCTGATCAGCGGCAGGACCAGGTTCCAGGCGTGCGAACCGGTCGAGGCGTCCGGCACCTCGGGAGGCACGGGCAGCACGATCCGGTCCGTCGGCAGCGCCGGCAGGATGTGGCGGGCCGGACGGTGGAAGGCCACCCGGCTCATCCGGCCACGCTCCGCTCGTTCATGTCCTCCACGACGGGCCGGGGTGACCTCCCGTTCAGTCGCCGGGACGGGCTCATCTGTCCGGGTCGGGACAGGTCATGATCGCTTTCTGGATCTGCGCGAGGGGTTCCCGGTGCCCCTCGGACACCAACGGCACGAGCGCGTTGATCTTGCGGATCCAGTTCGTCCGGACCCCACCCGTGCTCGGCAGGTCGTCCTTGAACTCCCAGATGGCGGTCGTCACCTCCTCGGCCGATCGATTGCCCTCGATCAGGTCGCCGATCGCGCCCAGGATCGCGTGGCTGGCCCGGTCGTCGAACGACACCCCGGCAAGGTCGGCGAGCATCGGTGCCATCGCGCCGAGCTGCGCTGCGGAGCCGGCGGCACCGGCCGCGCCACCGGCACCGGCCGCACCCCGGGTGCCAGCCGCGCCGCCGGGCCGGGCCGGGCCGTCGAGAAGCAGAGGCTTGGCCAGGCTGAGCACCGCGTGGTAGCCAGCGAGCGACGGGACCCGGTTCACCGCATCGCGCAACTGGGAGTGCTGGTCGGGCAGGGCCGGTCCGGCGCGGTCCAGCCCGGACACGATGGCCTGCGGATCGGTCAGCGAGGCGGACAGGAACGACACCACCGGGACGGTCGGCGGCGTGAACGCGGGAGCCCGGCGCAGACCGGTAGCCGCCTCGATCAGGTCCACGCTGAGCGCGTCCACGACGGGCGGTGCCGCCTGGCCACCCCCGCCCGGGGAGCCACCCGGTCGCCGCGCCGTCCACGCGCTGCCCAGGTTGAGCAGCGGCATTACGCCCGCACCCGGCGCGGAGAGCCCGGGTGCCTCGTACACCAGCGGCGCTCCGTACTCGTCGAGCACCCTGGTGAGTTCCGGCGACGCGGACGCGCGGGTGTAGACGACCGGCACCGGATCGTGACCGCCGGCCAGCACCGACTGACCCAGGTACACGAAGAGGCGCCGGTTCAGCAGCGACACCTGCTCCGGGGAGGGCTTCCGACCGGGCCGTTCGGTGGCCAGCACGATGATCGGCTGGTCGAGGTACTCGGCCGCCTCCGCCAGTACGCGCAGGTGGGGCGTGGAGACCGCCGCCGCCGGGCCGATGATCTCCAGTACCCGGCCCGTGCCGTCGGCCGCCTGCCAGGTGTAGGGCGTCACCTCGTTGCGGGTGGTCTCCGCCCAGGAGGGGCCGGTGGACACCGCGGCCGAGCTACCAGTCGAAGCCGCAGCGATCTGGATCAGTCGCTCCTCGACGCTCATCGGCTCCCCGGGGTACCGGGCGAGTCGGATCCGGCCGGATTCGGTGGCGGGCAGCAGCACCGACCCGTCCGGGCCGAGCAGCGAGAGGCTGCGGGCCTCATCGTTGACCGCCAGATGGATCGACTCGCCGTCCGGGCCGTCCACGACGACCACGGCGTGCGCGCCGGCACCGGCCTGGTCCATCCGGTACGCCAGGTCGACGTACCCGGTCGGCTCGTCCACCCGCTCGGCGCCGGTCGCCGCGAGGGCGTCGTCGCCGGACCCGCCGAACCGCAGGCCGTGGGCACGCAGTGCCGCGCGGTACCGGTGGTTGGTCAGGGCAGCCGGCAGGCCGACCTCGACACCGTCGGCGAAGAAGACGATCCGCCCGGACAGGTACGGCTTCCCGGACAGCATCTCCAACGCCTCGGCGGGTACGTCCGCCCAGGGCGACGGCTCGCGGTGTGACATCGGCGCCAGCCGCACCGTGACGCCGGTGCCGGGGGCGGTGATCCGGCCCTCGGCGTCCAGGTCGACGACGCGATGCGGGCCGTACGGCACCGGCTCGTCGTCGCTGTCGAGCTGGGTGCGCAGCACCTGCGCCGGTAGTCGCAGGTCGTCGGCCCACTCCGCCAGAGCCGGCAGGTTCACCGGCCCGGCTGACTCCGGCCAGTGCACCGGAGTCAGATCGAGGTCTTCGGCCGACTGCCGGGCCAGCATGCGACGCAGCAGCTCCGAGTCCTCCTGTGGGAACAGCGGTGTGGCCAGCGGGCCGGAGACCCTGGCAGCGGCAGCGGCCCACTGGAGGAACGGGTCGTCGGCCGTGGGGATCTCGTCGGTTACGACCGCCATCGCCCCGCCGGGCAGGAACACCGTGCGTCCGTCGGCGCACAGCTCCGCCATCGGACGGGTGATCAGGGGAAGGTGGGTGACCACGCCACGGCTCCTCATCGTCTCCCCGTCACCGTGGCATCCCGGACGGGACGCGCGACAGTCCCCGTTATGGCCGCGGGGACGTCCCCGGCGGGCAGACGAAGAGCGATTGACTGAGCGCGGCCAACTGTTCGTCGTGCTCCGGCATGCGTGACCCCAGCGTGCGGAGGTACCGGCTCGCGTCCAGCTTGTGCGGTTCGAGAGCGACGACGAGGTCGACCGGCATGACGTGGAGGCCCGGCCGACCGTCGAGGATGGCACCTACCCGATCCAGCAACGCGACGGCTGCCCGTTCGACGCTCGTCGGGCCCGCGTCGTGGACCCGATCGGAGAGCATCCGGATCGTGGCCGTATCACCACCACCGATGGAGCGGACCAGCAGATTGGCGCGGGCTGCGGCATCCCCCGACCCGGGGGAACCGGACCGGGGAACGGAGGCGACGGTTCCCGCCGCGGCTGTCGGAGACACGGGACGCCGGGTCGGCGAGGCTGCCCGGAGGTCTACCAGCGTCGCAAGGTCCCCGCCACGCGCCGACCTCCCCAGTGCCTGTCGGGCGAAGGTGATGAGGTCGACCAGTTCGGGATAGGCGTCCGCATCGCGCCTGTCGGCATCACGTACCACGTCCGTGAGTGCCTCCAGATCGACGTAATTCGCCGCCAGGGCGAGACCGTTCGCCCGTATCCACAGTGTGGTCATCTCCACCAGCACGGGCCAGCGGGCGGTGGCAACGGGACGGAGAACCTGGGTGAGGCGGCTCACCCCGAACACGTCCTCCGCATTCGCCCGGTTCCCGAAGACGAAGATGATGTCATCGGCGAGGAAATCGATCTCCTCGGCGACATCACCCCGCGGCTGGATGAGAAGACGACTCAGCGAGCGGAGGTGTACCGGCCGGATCTCGCCGAGCATCGGCAGACGCCGCCGCAGCAGGTCGACGACCGCCCGCTGCAACGCGGAGGGCTGGTCCAGCGGCAGCCCCTGCGGCAGGACGGTGAACAACCGCGCCAGACCGACCAGGTCCGGCTCTCGGAGATACGTCCCGAAGACGGCCTGACTCAGCCGCTCCATTTGCAGGAATCGGCTCTTCACCTCGGTGGGCGTCATGGGTGTCTGGAACGTCGCGACGACGTCGATGGCGACCCTCGCTCGGCTGACCTCGGCCGCATTCAGGTCACCGACCAGAAGTCCCTGCGCCAACAGGACCGGCACGGCACGGCTGAGTCGCGAGATGTCTCCCGCCTTGAACTCGCCACCGAAGATCATCTCGGCTCTGGTCACGTGGTTGCGGAGAGCTGCACGATTCCGTTTCGGCGAGTCGGTGGGGCTCATCAACGCCTCCAGTGCCGCCAGGTCGCCAGACGACAAGGTGACCGGAGGCGTACGCACACCGAGCAGACGACCGACCGAGTCCTCGACCTGGTCCCACGTGTACGGACGGTGATCGCGGCCCAGCACCAGCAGGAGTCGGCTCATCCGCACCAGGTCGTTCGTGGTGAACCTAGGCCCGAAGACGGGAGCGGTGAGGTAGGCGATGTCGTACAGCACCTGTTCCGCATCCGCGTCGCCGGGCGGATCGGCCTCCACCCCCAGGTTCCGGGCCAACTCCGTGATCCGGTGCGCGCCCCCGGCCACGTCCGCCAGCCGATCGGCAACCTGCCGGACCGGCACCCGCTCCGGTGCGGTGTTCGCCCCACGGAACCGGTCACTGGGCTGCGCCCGCCGCAGTGGCGGCCACAGTTGGTCGTCCGCTACCCGGACCCAGGCATTCGGGAACCACCGCTGGACCTTGTGCGCGGCCGGTCCGGCCAGGTCTGCTCCGCGCACGTCCACCATGGTGATCCGCCGTCGTAGCGCCGGGTCCAGTCGCAGGTTCACGCTCTCTAGCAGGCCCATCGCCAGAACCGGTCGACGTTCCTCCGGGACCTGCGCCAACAACGGCGCGACCACCGACAGGGAGAGCCGGCCGGGTTGGTCCTGGAGGCCTTCCACCAACCGCAACGTGCCCTGCCAGATGCGTCGCAGGTCGGTCGCCTCTCGGCCCGCCTCCTCGGCCGAACGGTCCAGTGACGCCAGTTGACGGACGAGATCGCTCTCCACCTCGACGAGATCGACCGCGCTGAACAACTTCTGCACCGAGCGTTCGAGGACGATCCGCCGGTAGCCTCTACGCACCCTCCGTCGGAGCCACTCCTCGTCCTGCTCGACCTCGGCGCGGAACCATGGCCTGTAATGGCCGAAGCCCCGGCCCTCCCCGACCCGCAACGCCACGTGGGTCAGATGCCCTTCGTTGGTGTCGACCGTGGTGAACTCCGTGGTGATGCCAAGCGCCTCGGCCACTCCGATGATCCGGCCGGGATTCGGGCGAAGGACGTTGTCCAGCAGATCCCGCACCGTGAACCTTCCGCCCGGCATCCGGTCGTCCAGCAGGTTCCGCAACCCACCCGGGGGCACGTTCAGGTCCAGCTTGCCCCCGTAGTGCCGACGATAGTGGTCGGCGAACAGGCGTTGGATCCGTGCGGCGTTCGTCGCCAGGTACTGCCGCAACTCCTGTGGAAGCGCCATCAGCGCGGCATGGAACGTCTCCCGGGTGGACCACAGCAGCAGGTTCTTCGACATTTTCGTGACCTGATAGAACCTCGATGCGACGGCACCGACCCGCGTGTACTCGTGGGCCAGGTAACCCGCGAGGGTCGTGGCCAGGGAGGGCAGGTCCAGATCGGGGCGCAGGCCGCCGTTGAACTCCGTGGCGATCAGCCCGCCGAAATCCAGACCTTCGTCGATCAGGGCCAGCATGCTGACGGGCGTTTCGGGATGGTGCCGTCGTTGATAGTCGACGAGGTCCTGCAGGAAGCGGAACATGTCCTCGACCGGCAGACCGTAATTGTGCTGTGCATCCACGGCGTAGTGCCGGCCGGGAACGATCGACAGTTGCCGGAAGTAGGAGTCGACCGACCAGTCCGAGAAGGCCTCGCCGAGCGTGGCGCGCCGCGATGCTCGCCGAATCGCGTCGGCAGTCGTCCGGGCCACGGAGTGCGGGTCTGCACCCACCTCCTCGTCGTCCAGCACGAGTGTCGCCGGTTCGACGATCTCCAGCAGCGTGCCCCACCGTCCGTCCGCGTCGAGACGGAAACCGTCCCTCGACGTCGCGATCCGTCGGGCGTTGCCAGGCGACGTGTCACCGGGCCACCTGAGCTCGGCCACCTCAAGTTCCTTGCCGCCCCGCCCGCCACGCAGCCGACCGAGGGCCTCCCACCGGCCGTTGCCCGACCACCGGTAGTCCCGGTCCGGCAGCCCGGTCTCAGGATCGAGGCCGTGCAGATCGCTCCCGTCGACCACCACCGGCACCGGCCGGAAGGTCGTGCCGCCCGGTCCCGTGTCGGCGACGAAGATGACGGCGGAGGTGTCCGGCGACTCCTCCGCTTGCGCCGCCATCCTGCGCCGGAGCCGGTCGGCCTCTCGGCGAGCTGCGGCGGCCAGCACGTTCGCGCCCGACGCGAGACGCGTCAGCTCGACCAGTGCGCGGTGCCGCGCGAGGGCCGGTGTCGCTGCCGTACCGGTCGCCGACGCCGCCGGGTCGTTCTTCTCGCTGCTGCCGACGGCACTCACCGCCCGGGGCGGCTGTACCTCGAAACCCAGGCGGAGTCGGTGGTCGAGTTCGTGGGCCCCGGCCCGCAGCACCGGGAACCAGATGGTGCCGAGGCCGACCGGCCGGAACACCACCGGCCCGTCGAACGCGTCCGGGTCGGCGGCCCGGAGTCGGTCGAGCAACACGGTCAACCAGGCCGCCCCACCGGGCACGCCCACCGCCGGCTCCTGCGGCCGGGGCCTGCCGTCCTCGTCCGCCGGGTAGCCGACCACCACCCCGTCCGGCGACGGCTCCTCGGCACCGACACCGCCGAGCGCCCACACCCGTCCCTCGGACAAGGATCGCGCCGAGCCGATCCAGTCGTCGACGGTGCGGTAGATGTGCGCCACCCGCCGCGCCACCTCGTCTGCGTCGGCCGCGCCGGGGACCAGCTCCAGAGCCGTCACCAGCCAGTCCAGCGCCAACGGCTCGTCCGGTGCCGGTGCGGGCAGGCCCCACAGCCGGTGCACGAGGGCGGTGAGGCGGGCCGGCTCCACACCGCCGGTCGGCCCGTCCAACGCGAGTAGCCGCCCCGCTGCGGCCAACCGGGGCCAGCTCAACCCACCGATGCCGTACGCGAGCGCGGCGACGAACCCGGCGTCGAGCAGCGCCGAGGGACGGTCCGGGTCGACACCGACCGCTTCGGCCAGGTGCGACCAGGCCAGGCGGACCGCAGGTGGCTCGCTCGACGTGGTGCCCGCCTGGTCACCGATGGCGCGTACCAGGTCGGGCAGACCGAAGGCGATGCCACCGTCGTCACCGGGCCACTGGTAACGGCCCGGGTCGACCGCTCCGAACAGGGCCTCGACCAGGTCCGAGGTGTCCGCCGTCGGTGCGAGTCGATCGGGGAAGGCCGGTCGACCGGCCACTGCGTTCGCCACGCGCAGCGGGTGCGGGTGGACACTGTCGCCCCCGGTCAGGGCACGGCTGACCCGGCGGGCGAGCACCACCGCAGCCCAGGGTGCGGGCTCGTCCGTCGGTCCCGTCTCCAGGGTCAGCTCGTCGTCGAGCGTCAGCCACCAGTCGTTGTGGTCGGTGAGCAGGTGGTCGCCACTCCGGCTGGACGACAGGGTCAGGCCCGGACCGGGCCGCAACTCCGAGTACGCCGCCGCGCGGGACGGCCGGAACTCGAACTCGGTGGCCGTCGCACCGAGGCTGTCCCACCCGCCGGCACGCAGCGGACGGATCCACCCCGATCGCACCGGCACCTCGGCCAACGCATCGCGGCCCAACAGCAACGACCGGCTCCCGCCGAGTTGGTCGGCCAGTTCCACGGCCTGATCGGTCGCCAGCGGTGCCGCCGGCAGCACCTCCACCATCGCGTGTGCCCTGAAGTGATCGGGCAGCACGTCCAGCGCCGCGTGCACCGCCGATGCGGTGGCAGCCGCCCGGGCGTCCACCACCACCCGCAGGCGGCTCGGGTGCGCCGGGCGTTCCGGCAGGTCACCGAGGGCCTGGCGGTCGGGGCCGACGTAGAGGCCGTCGGGGCGGGCCAGCAGGCGCTGTCCGGGCGGTGCGGTGAGGTCCACGTCGGCCAGGTCCACCCGCCAGTCCCGGGCCGAGCCGAAGGCCGACGAGGTCAGCTCCAGCTCGTCCGCCTGCGTCTGGGCCAGTGACGCGAGGTGCAGGGCGGAGGCGGTCGTCGCGCGCTCCCAGATCTCCTCGCGGGCAGCACCGAGCCAGGCCAGCGTCCGGGGGCTGAAGCCGGGCGTCTCCGTCGCGTCGGCGAGCCGCCGGTCGGCGTCGCGGCCGTCCTGGAGGAGCTGCTCCCGGGCCGGCCGACGAACCGCGTCGCCCTGGTCGGGGTCGTACAGGTCCTGCCGGAGCGCCGTGGCCAGCCCGTGCCGAACGTCGTCGACGGGCAGCGGGTCGGTGCGGGCCGCGTCCAGCACCGCATCGTCGGTCACCCCCCGCGTGACCTGCTGCCAGTGGTCGTCGCCGGTGCCCGCGACCAGTCGGTACACGAGGAAGTGCTGCGCGGCGGCCAGCATCTCCCGCCGCAGCCCGACGAGCATCTGGTCCGGCTCGTCCAGGACCACCCGCACGGTCCAGGTGGGGCGGTCGAAGACCGCGCCGGGGACGCCGTCGGTGTCCGGTGGCAGCAGTTCGACCGAGGGCGGCGGCATCTGCTCGGTGGTCGCGAGGTGGTCGGCCAGTTCCCGCAGGACGTCCTCGGCGGCGGCGACCGTGATGTCGGTCGGATAGCCGTTGACCTGCGGGCCAGCCGCCAACCCGGCGCGGAGCAGCGTGTCGAAGTGGGTCCGGGCCAGGTCGTGGGAGGCCCGCTGCACCTCGGGAGCGGCCATCGGGAACCCGCTCGCCGGGTGCGGGTCGACCGAGGTTGGCGGTGCCGACGGCTGCCCGGCGGTCGGCACCTCGGTCAGCTCGGGGCCGATCCGCGTCGGATCGCCGCCGTCGGCCGGGTACCGCCAGAACGCCGCCAGATCATGCCGCAGCGTGTACTCGCCGGTCGGGTCGAACCCGACGTGCAGCGCCCGCAGCCGCCCCGGCTCGCTCTGCACCCAGCCGTCGCTGGCGTACACGTCCACGCCCAGGATGCGGCGGAGCGTGTCGGCGAGGCGGGTCGACCAGGAGTCCGTCGCGCAGTCGCAGATCGCCAGCGCCAGCGGCTGTCCCCGCCACCCCGGCGTCATCCGGACGATCTCGGCGAACCGGGCCACCGAGACGTGCCGGCCGTTGACGCGTACGCCTCGGGCGTCGCCGTGCACCGCGGCCACGAAGGCGCCGGGGATGGCCGACAGCGACTGCGGCACGGCCGCTTCCGGGCCGCTCGCCTCGGGTGACCAGTACCGCCCGCCGGGGAAGCCGACGCCCGCATCGGCGAACTCTGCACCGACGCCGTCGTGCCGCGCGGGCGTGGACGGGGCCGGCAGGTCGCCGTCGTCCGACGCGCGCGACGTCTCGTCGACCGCCCACACGTCGCCGGACACCTGGTCACCGACCCGGTCCTTGCGGCTGCCGCGCGATGTCGCCGCGGAGTCCCCGGCCGTGCCCGGCGTGCTGCCCACCGCCGCCCAGGCCGCCGGGAGATCCGCCACCCGCACCGGCCGGTCGCCTCGCGTGGTCTTGGCGTGCTCCACGGCTGCCAGCAGCCGCCTCAGCTCGTCGGGGGTGACCGTTGCCGAGTCGCCGGCGCGCAGCGCCCACACCGCAAGGTCGAAGCGGTTGCCCCACCGGACCGGGGACCGGTCCTCCTCCGACAGCGCGGCCGACAACCGGCGCACCGACGCGACATGGGTGACGGTGGTCCGCGCGCCGAACAGTGCCCGCGCCCACACGCCAATGGTGAGCAACGACTCCTGCTCGTCGCCGTCCGCCGGCAGGCCCTCGTTGAGTAGCCGGCCGAACCGCTTCCGCAGGCTGGTCCCGTGTCTCAGACCGGTCTGTTGCGCCAGCCAGCCCGGTTCGGCGTCCAACGGAGCGAGACCCGTCAGCCAGTCACGCAGGGTCTGCCGCCAGTTCTGCGCCAGTTCCAAGGCCGCCGGGTTGCCGGCCGGGTCGAACGCCCACACCTGGCGCCGGAGCCACCGCGCGTCCGCGTCGGTCCCGCCATGCGCGAGGATGGCCCGCGCCACCGCCCTGATCTCGGCGACGCTGCCCGTCCAGAGCGGGTCGTCGGCGAAGATCTCCCGCCGTACGGCGACGACGAGTTCATCCCGGTCGACCGGCGGTCGACCGATCTCCAGTGCCTGTACCAGGTGCACCAGTCCGGCCAGGTCCCCCTCCATCGGCTGCGGATCGTCCGACGAGCCGAACACGGACCAGACGGACCGGAGGGTGTCGCGCACGGCGACGACGCCGTCGTCGGCAGCCTGCCGGACCACCCGGGTCAACGCCTGAAGGTCGACGTCGGCCAGTCGGAGCGGTCCGTGGCCGGCCGGTGCCTCCAGGTACCGCACCAGATCGACGACGTCGTCCAGCCTGAGGTTCCATCGGCGGGGGCCGGCCAGGAGGCCGATCAGGCGTCCCAGTCCGACCATGTCGTCGGCGGTGGCCGTCCGGCCGAACAGGACGCTGGTGTCCCGGGCCAGCATGTGGAGCATCTCCACCGCTTCGTCGCGGAAGTGATGCAGGGTCCGGGCCAGCCAGCTCAGGTGTCGCGGCTGCACCTCGGAGATCCGCAGATGCTCGAAGACCAGCCGTCGCAACGGTGGGATCAGGGCGGCCGGATCGTCGAGTCTCGGCCGGTCCGGCAGCACGGAGACCAGCCGGGCCGTACCGACGAGGTCCGCCGCCTTGGCCTCGTCGTCGAAGAGCCGCGCGGAAAGTGCCCGCACCTCGCGCAGCAGGTCGACCGTCACCGGTTCGCGCTTGTCCAGGTCGGTGATGAGCGTGGCCGTCAGGGCGACGTCGGTCCCGCGAAGCTTTGCCGGGTCACCGCCGGTGACGGCGGCGACGGCCTGCCGCAGGTCGGTCTCCCCGACGAAGGTCCGCCCGGTGAACACCCCGATGGTCCGCCCCAACCGGGCCAGGCTGCCCTCGCGCGGCTCGGCGCCGTACACCCAGCGGGCCAGCGCCGCCGCCGTACGCAGAAGTGCGTCCGCTGCCCGCCGGTCGCCGTCCGCCAGGACCTTCAGCAACCAGCGGACGTCCGGCACCGACAGGGTCACGGTCCATGGCTGGTCGGCGGAGAGCCGGCCGACCGCCGCTTCGAGGTCACCCCAGGTCACCACGCGACGCTCCGGGCGCAGCGCCGTCAGCAGCTCGGCGAGGCGCTCCAGGTCGGCCCGGTCGAACGTGGACCCGGACACCGCCGCGGTCAGGTACGCCAGATCGTGCAGCGCCTCCCGGACGTCGGCGCCGGTGGTCGGGTCGTCGGTCAGTCCCAGACCGCGCGCGAACCCGGCCACCCGGTGTCGGTCCCCGGCCAGCTCGTCCAGGCGCCGGGCCACCTCGCGCACCGGCACCCGGACCGGCGCGCTGTTGGCACCAGCGAACCGGTCGCTGACCTGCGTCCAGGTGGGTGGGAACTGGACCGGCTCGTCGACGACGCGCAGTTCCGCCTTCGGGAACCACTGGTGGACCTTGGGCCACGACCGCTCGGGCAGGTCGACCGCGCGCAGGTCGACGATCTGGATCCGGCGGCGCAACGCGGGGTCGAGCCGCAGGTGCACGCTCTCCAGCACTGCCGTCGCCAGGTCGACGCGCCGCTGCGGCGGCACCCGGTCCAGCACGTCGCCGGCCGCCGAGAGGTCGAGCCGGTCCGGGTGTTCCAGCAACCCGGTCAACAGCCCCAGCGCCCCCTGCCAGACCGGTCCCGGCCCGGACGGGCCGCCCGGAGCCGGTTCACCGGACGCCACCTGGCGCCGCAGGTCCGCCACCAGGTCGGCCAGCTCGACGGTGGGCGGAGCGGCCGACGCCGTACGCGCGAAGGCGACCTTCTGATATCCCCGGCGTACCCGCCGCCACAGCCATCGGCCGTCGCGTTCGAGGAGCGAGGAGAACATCGAGTGCGCCAGCCCGAAGTTCCGCCCCTCGCCGACGCGCAGCCCGACATGGCGCAGGTGGCCCTCGTTGGAGTCGATCTCGTCGGTGTAGGTCCGGATGTTCAGCGCCTCGGCCGGGGTGATCACGCGGTCGGGGTTGGGGCGCACCACGTTGTCGAGCACCTGGCGCAGGGTGAACGACTTGCCCGGCACCGCGACGTCCAGCAGGTCTGCGCCGCGTCCGGCCTTCGTCAACTGGTCGGCGTGGTGGATCCGGTATCGCGCGACGAACTGCTCCTGCACCCACTCGGCGTGGGTGTGCAGGTAGCGTCGCAACTCGGCCGGAAGCGCGGCGAGCGCGGCCCGCCAGGTCTCCCGGGTGGCCCAGAGCAGCAGGTTCTTCGGCCGGTGTTCCTCGGTGTGGTACGCCGACGCGACCGCGCCCACCCGGGTGTACTCCTGCGCCAGGTAACCGGCCAGGGTGGTGGCGGGCGACGGCCGGGTCAGGTCCGGCTTCACGCCGCCGTTGAACGCGGTGGCGACCTGCTCACCGAAGACGAGGCCCTGCGTGGTCAGCGCGGCTGCCTTCGCGAACGCCTCGTTCCTGGCCTGGTCGCGGTAGTCGACCAGGTCCCCGAGGAACTCGTGCATGTCCTCGACCGGGAAGCCGTAGTTGTGTTGCACGTACGGCCGCCCGTTCAGCGGGCTGAGCTCTGTCTCCCGCATGTCCGGTTCGACGGCGTAGTCGGCGAAGACGGAACCGAGCCGGCCCGGCCAGTTGACCCGCCGGATGGCCTCGGCCGTGGCGGGCAGCACCCGGGCGGGATCGGCGCCGACCACCTCGTCGTCGAGCACGAGCAGTGGCGGCTCGACGACCTCCAGGATGCCTCCGGCGTCACCGTCGGCGTCCAGCCGGAGTCCGTGTGGTGAGCGGGCGATGTCCCGGCGGCCTCGCCCTCGGCCCGGGTCGGTGCGTTTGAGGAGAACCGGCAGCTCCAGCTCCCGGCCCCCCCGTCCGCCCCGCAGTCGCAGGATCGGCTCGGTGTGCGCGCGGGGTGGCTGCACCAGGAGGCCCTGCGACAGCCGGTGGTCGAGTGCGGCGGCCTGCCGACGCAGTTCCGGAAGCCACCGGGCGTCGATGCCGACCGGCCGGACCACCACCGGGCCGCCGAACAGGTCGGGATCGGCGGCGCGTGCCCGGTCGAGCAGGACCGCCAGCCAGCCCGCCGCAGCAGGCACACCGATCGCCGGGTCCAGGGGTCGTGGCCGACCGTCGTCGTGGGACGGGTAGGCGATCACCACCGCGTCCGACCACGGGTCCTCGGGGCCGGCATCGCCGACCGACCACACCCGACCGCCGAACAGGGGACGGGCCGAGTCGATCCAGGCGTCGACCGTCGCGTAGAGCTGCCGCCGGCGGTGGCCCAGCTCGGCGAGATCGGCGGCGCCCGGAGCCAGTTCGACGGCGACCACCAGCCAGTCCCGGGCCAGGGGTGCGGCCGGGTCCGGGTCGGAGAGCCCCCACAGCTCGTGCAACAGGGCGTTGAGCTGAGCCGGGCTGCGATACCAGGCGTCCGCCGGACCGGCGGAGAGCCCTCGGTCGAGGGCGACGAGCTGCCGGGCAGCGGTCAGCCGGGCCGAGGTCAGGCCGCCGATGCCGTACGTGAGCGCGGCCACGAAACCGACGTCGAGCAGCGCCAGCGGGTCGCCGGAGCCGATGCCGACGGATTCGGCCAGCCGCGCCCACGCCTCGCGGGCGGTGTCCGGCGGCGCATCCGGCGCGACACCGGCCAGGTCACCGAGCGCGTACACCAGGTCCGGCAGCGCGAACCCGAGATCGCCGGCAGCGCCGGACCAGGCGTAGCGTGCCGGGTCGACCGGGCCGAGCAGGTCCGGGCCGACGGCGTCCGGCGCGGACGACGTGGGCATCGGCGGCGGTGCGGCCACCTCGTCCGGCGTGCGCAGCGGCACCGGGTGGAGGTCGTCTCCCCCGGCCAGTGCCCACGCGACGCGGCGGGCCTGCGCCAGCGCCGCCCACGGGACCGGGCCGGGCACGGCGCCGTCCAGCGACAGCTCCTCGTCCAGGATCAGCCAGCGGTCGCGCTCACCGGCGAGCCGGTAGGTCCCGTCCGACCGACGGGGCAGGTGCAGGGACGGGCTGAGGCGCAGCGTCGACGGCGGTGCGGCGTCCCTCGGGCGGAACTCGAACTCGGTGGCCGTCGCGACGAGGCTGTCCCAACCTCCGGCGCGTAGCGGCCGGACCCGCTCCGACCGGGCCGGTACGCCGGTCACCGCGTCCCGGCCGAGCAGCAGGGACCGGCCGGAGCCGCCGAGCCGGTTCGCCAGCTTGATCGTCCTGGCGGTGTCCAGCGGTGCGGGCGGTAGCAGTTCCACCATCACCCGGTCCGCGAGGTGACCGGGCAGTGCCTGCACCGCCGCCCACACCTGCCGCCGTGCCCTGCGGAGCGACCCGGCGTCCCGGGCGTCCACCACCAGGCGCAGCCGCGACGGATGTGCCGGGCGGTCCGGTAGCTCACCCAGCCGCTGCATGTCGGGGCCGACGTACAGACCGCCGGGCCGGGGCAGCAGCAACTGGCCGGGCGGTGCGTCGAGGTCGGCGCCGAGCAGGTCCGTGCGCCAGTCCCGGGCCGAGCCGAGCTGCGACGCGACGAGTTCGAGCGCGTCAGCCCGGGTCTGCGTCAGGGAGCTGCGGTACGTCTCCACGGCGGACGTGTACCGCTGCCACGCCTCGTCTCGTGCCGCCGCCAGCCGCTGGCGTACCTGCGGACTGAACCCGGGAATGCGCTGGGCACGGTGGAGTCGCCGGTCGGCGTCGCGGGCGGCCCGGTGCAGTCGCTCCCGGACCGGTCGACGGACGGCGTCGCCGTACTCGGGGTGGTACAGATCCCGCCGGAGTGCGACGGCCAGGTTCCACCGGGTGTCCTCGGTGGACAACGGGTGTCGGCGGGCCGCGTCCAGAGCCTGCCGACCGACAGCGTCCCAGCCGGTCTGCTCGTCACCGATGCCCGCCGCAAGGCGGTGCGCCAGGAAGTGTTGTGCTGCCGCCAGGACCGCCCGCCGCAACTCCGTCAGCATGCGGTCCGGCTCGTCCACCACCACCCGCGCCGCCCAGGCGACCGGGTCGAGGCCGCCGGCCGTGCCGGGGTGCGGCACCAGCTCGACCGAGGGCGGCGGCATCTGCTCGGCAGCCGCGAGGTGGTCGGCAATTTCCTGGAGCGCCTCCTCGGCGGCGGACCTGGCCGCATCGGTGCCGCCCGGGTCGGACCGGTCGGGGATCGACACCGACCCGGCAGGTGCATCGGCCGCCCCCGCGACGGCCGTGCTCTGCCAGGCGCGGGTCAGCGCCTCGAAGTGGGTGCGGGCCAACTCGTGCGAGGCCCGCTGCGTCTCCGGGCTCTCCACGGCGAGCACACCCACCGGGTCCGGGTCGAGCGACCACGACAGCGCTGGGGAGGACTCGCCCGCTCCAACGGCGACCAGGTCCGACCCGACCCGCACCGGATCACCACCGTCGGCCGGGTACCGCCAGAACACCGCCAGGTCACGCCGCACCACGATCTCGTCGTCGACGACCGGGGCCGCTGCACCGGAGGGCGGCCCGTCGGTCGGCGCGAAGCCCACCCGGAACGCCCGCAGCCGCTCGTCGTCGGTCTCCACCCAGCCGTCGCTGGAGTACACGTCCACCCGCAGAATCCGCCGCAACCTGTCGGCGAACCGGGTGGACCAGGTGTCGGTGGCGCAGTCGCAGATCGCCAGCACCAGCGGCTGCCCCGACCATCCCGGCGTCCGACGCACCAACTCGGCGAACCCGGCCACCGAGACGTGCCGACCGTTGATCCGGACACCCCGGCGGTCGCCGTGCAGCGCGGCCACGAACGCACCCGCGATGACCGGCAACGACTCCGGCACCGCCGACTCCGGCCCACCCGCCTCCGGCGGCCAGTACCGACCGCCGGGGAAACGGACACCCGCGTCCGCGAACTCTCCACCGGCCGGTGCGTCCAGATCGACGACGGTCGGCGCGGACGGCAGGCCGCTGTCGTCGATCGATCGAGGTCCCGACTCGGCCGGCCAGACGTTGCCCGGCACCAGGCGCTCGACCTGGTGCTTGAGCGACAGCCGCAGGTTCCGCAGTTGCTTCGCGGACTCGTCGGTCTTCTTGCGCAATCTCGGGTACTCATCGAGACGGTCATCCGCCTCGCCGGCCGCCACGCGTACCCGATCGATCGCCGTGAGCCAGGCCGTGGCGAGCGGCCCCAGCCCGGCAGCGTCGTCCGCCAGCCGCCCTGGCAGCTCCGGGAGGTCGACCCGCTCGGACAGCGACGTCAAGGCGGTGCCGAGACTCTCCCGCCGGAACATCTCGTCGTCGTCGGCCGCCTCCACCGCCGCCTGCCCGGGCGGCAGCTCGCCCGCGGCAATCGGCTCGGCAGTGAAATGGTCGAACATGTTGGCGGCCTGCTCCTCGCGGAACCACCGGTTGGCCGCGGATGCCTCTCGGAGGGCTTCGACGTACTCCTGGCGGGCCTCCTGGAACTTCTCGATCTGCGGCCGGTACCCCTTGTCGCGATGCTTCTTCCATTGCTCGATCACGCTCTCGACACCGCTGGGCAGTGGAGACTCTTCGTTCGTGCGGGCTGCCTCGACCGCATCGGAAAGCCGTTGCCATGCCTGCTGCTCGGTCTCGATCCGCTGCGTCAGCTCCTGCCCGGCGACGACCATCCGGTGCCAGGCGTCCTCTGCCTCCTGGGAGGCCCTGCGGTAGGTGGTGGCGGCCGTGTCGACCATCTCGATGGGCGGCGTCAACTTCGCGGCTACGGGCACCGTGATCAGGTGGGTGGTGAACGCCTCCCGCTCGCGCAGCCGGAACCAGAAGCCGTCGGGGACGACCACCTCGACGCCTTCGGCTCGCCGGTCGAGCGTCGCGACGAACCGGTACACGACGTCGGCCCGGTACTCGTAGGTGCGCCCGATGTCGCGGATGCTGCGGTAGCCGGCCGGTTCACCCTCGTCACCGACGGCGTCGTCCTCGGTGTTGGACGTCTCGTTCACCCCGGTGAGCGCGAACAGGTCGGTTTCGTTGATCTCGCCGTCGCGCTGTTTCTGATGGTCGAACGAGGTCTGGAAGAGCAGGTCCTGGATCCCGCTGTCCGCGTGCTGGTGATCGACGCCCGAGGGGGTGAGCGTCACCTTGCGCCGCTCGATCCGGACGACCTCGCCGGTGGACCCGGAAACCGAGTGCAGGCGCACGTTGCGCAGGTTGGCGAGAAGCCGCGCGTCCACGTCCCGCCACGTGCCCTCCGTCGCGCTCCGTACCGAGAGCACCGACACCGTCGGCAGGGCCAACCCGGCCTGTTCGCCGTCCACGTCCGGCAGGCGGCCGGCCGAGTCCCGGTCGCTCGCGTCGTTGATCTGGAAGAAGGTGCTGCTCAGGACGGTTCGCGTGAAGAGGGATTTCAGGGTGGCGCTGGCGTCCGATCCGGCCACCTGGTAGGACGAGCCGATCCGGTCCATCGCCGTGAGGTCGCTGCCCGGCAGCCCGGTGCTGCCGTTGACCATCATGGTGAGCAGGCGCTGCGCCGCGAGCCGCAGTGACACGGTGCCCCGGACCTGGCCGGGCCCGAAGAACGCGGGCAGGCGGACCGCGAGCGGGTCGTTCTTCCACCGCACCAGCCGGGCCGGCTCCACCTCCCAGGACGCCAACAAGCGGATCGTCGTCGGCCCCGGCGAGACGTCCGGCACCTCGCTGCCGCCCGGATGCGCCGGAGTGCTCATCGTCTCGGGTACCCGGACCAGCGGCCGTGTCGGCACACCGGAGATGATCTCGACGGTGCCGTCCCCGTACTCGACGACGGCCTCCGGTAGGAGGTTCACCGCGAATCGCACCGTCGGCCCGGTGGACGTCACCGTGGTGTGCACGCGCAGCAGGCGCGCCTGGTGACGGTACGTGGATCGGCCCCGAGCGCCGCCGACCGCCGCCCCCGGCATCAGCGCGAAGACCGGGCCGTGCGAGGTGCCGTCGCCGGCCAGTCCCTGCACCATGCCCAGGTGGCGGCGGGAGACCGTGTCGTTCTCCTCCTGCCGGATGTGGGCGATGTGATGGTGCTCGATGCTGACGTCGTGTCGCAGGTCCCGGAAGACGGGTTCGCCCTTCTGACGCAGCCGCACGGACACCTCGACGACCCGCCGCCCGAGATAGGTCCGTCGGCGCAGCGCCAACGGGATCCCGTCTTCGAGCAGGTCGTCGAGGAAGGCGTTGACCCCGTCGGCGCGGACCCCGGCCAGCAGGTGCCGCAGACCACCGAGTACGTCGTCGGCGAGATCGTCGGGCAGCGCTCCGCTGATCTGCTCGGCGAGCCGGTCGTGGAGCAACGCCCTCAGCTCGTCCAGGTCGATCTTGTCCTCGAGGACGTTGACCGTCATACCCTGCCCGATCCGCATCGGCTCGGGCGCCCGCCAGGCCCGCTCCCGCCCGAGTGGCGGCGGCAACAGCCCCGCCAGCAGCCGTGCCGTCGCCGGCTCCTGGGGATCGATCAGCAGAGCCAGATCCTGGAGGTCCGACTCGGCGATGTAGACGTAGAGCGAGTCGGGGACCGTCGCCTGCCAGGCCGACGACCGCAGCAGCGGACCTCGCCGGTTGGGCAGCAACGCCAGCAGGTCCCGGGTGCCGGGCAGTTCGGTGAGCAGGTTGCCCCACCGTGCGGTGGCCAGGGCGAGGTACTGCAGATCGGCCTTCAGCACCAGGTAGCGACCGGTGTGCGACCGGTTGCGCTCCTGGGCGCCGGTGACCTCCTGGCGCATGGCCCGGATCCGCTCCCGGTCGTAGTAGTAGCTCCCGAACAGACGGCCGGCGAAGCGTCCGGCGGGATGGTCGGGAGTCCAGCCGGGTCCGGTCACCACGCCGCCGGTCCACTTGGTTCCCCTGCCTCGTGAGACGAACGCGCCGCTGGTGCCCCGGTAGTAGTCCTCCACGGACAGCGCGTCGATGTACTGCTCCAGCCGCCAGTTGACCGGTACGACCCGCGTCGCCACCCCGGCGTGCCAGTCGGCGTAGCTGCCGTCCCCGAGCAGACCGCCCAGTTGGAATCCGCCCGGCGCGGTGAGTGTGCTGAAGTGCCCCTTCTGCACCGACTCCTCGAGCGCGTCGTTGAGCGCCTCGTTGACCGGGGTGCCCGAGGTGGTCATGATCGGCGAACCGTTGCTGACGTCGCGTATCGCCAGTTCGGCGAGGGTCGTCAACACCCCCGGCTGGACGTCCATCGCGTCGATGTGGGTGGCGCGGGTCAGCAGTTGCGGGCGGGCGCTGTCAAGCAGAGTTCGGGCGTCCGCAGGGGCGATCTCGACCGGTGGGGTGTGCGTCGCCGCCGCGATCGTGACCGGCGTGACGCCGGGCTCGACACGCCAGGACAGGTCCGACGGTGTCCACAGGCTCACCGTCCCCTGCGGTGGCTCGCCCCCGGTCAGCAGCCGTTCCGGCGGGCTCACCTGCATCCGCCAGCCGCTGTTGGCCCACGCCACGAGCGCCGAACGCCGCCACCGTGCCGGCCGTCGGTGGTGCAGCCAGAGCGCGTCGAAGTCGAGGTCGAAGTCGAACACCTCCACCCCGGTCGCCCGATTGGCCCAGCGGTACGTCAGCACCGGTGCGCCGAAACCGCCGGATCTGACCCGTGGCCAGCTCACCTTGCCGACCACACCGAACCGGCCACCGATCTCGGTGGCCAACGACTTCACCGCCACCGCGAGTTCGGGCCCGGTGGAGTACGCCTGCTCACGGGCGTGGGTGGAGCTCACCAGGTCGGTCAGGACCGCGACGTCCACCGGCTTGATCAGGCCGGTGCTCCCGGCGTGCCGCCGGTTGCTCAACGTCCCCTTCACCACGAGTTCGTAGTAGTCGGAGTGCAGCACGCCGAACTGCCGGAAATTCATCCGCGTACCGCTGCCGATCAGCGGGGACAGGCCGCCGCTGATCGACGAGGTCCGCGCGAGGCCGGCTGCCAGCGTGCGGTAGTTCTGCACGATGTCGTAGACGTCCCTCAGGCGCCGGTCGGACGGCTGCACCGTCCGCCAACCGGGGAACAGTTCCTGTTTGCTCGATTCGAGTTCGCCGAGCAACCGGTCGTGCAGGTCACGCAGGCCGGTGAGGTCGGCCACCACCGAACTGCCGATCGTGGTCGGATGCTCCCGCGACAGGTACCTCGGCGGCTGGATCCGATCGCCGTTGGTGGGCGTACGGCCCACTCCCCTTCGTGCGCTGGACTTGCCCGGATAGCGGAACGTCAGATCGGTCACCCGCTGTGGGTTGACCACCCGGTCGGCGTCGGCCAACCGCCGGACCTCTTCCACCTGCATCCGGACGAGCAGGGTCACCACGGCGTGCTGGGCCGGCTGGTCACCCATCGGTTCGATGTCGAAGGTGACGTCGACCGCGTACAGCGCGGTCTGGCCGACGGTCTCGGCGAACTTCTGGCTCACCGCACCACTGCCGGCGGCACCGCCGCGAGTCCGTCGGAACGACTTGCCGAACAGCCACCGCAGACCGCCGGACACGGTGATTCCGAACCCCCGGTAACGCGATCCGGGTCCGGCGCCCACCGTTCCGCTGAGGCCGTCGATGACGCCGGTCTCGGCGGCCACCTCGATCGACTTGGCGAAGATGTGCCGCATCGCCACGTCGTCGTCCATCTCGGTGACGGAGAGCAACTGGGCGGCACCGAACTCCGCGCGTACCCGCTCCGCCGCGATGGGCTTGGCGTTCCGGTCGTCGGTCAGGACCGGGGCGTACTGGTAGGTGTCCACCATCTCGTGGATCGTGTTACCGACCTCGCCCCGGTCGGAGAAGTCGTACAGGGTGGCTCGGGCCGACCCGCCCACCCCGAGGGGCCGGCCCGCCGCCGCGGCCATCGCGTCGACCAACGTCGTCGTGTCGCCGACATCGTCGACGACGAACGCCCGCGGCAGTTCGCCCTGGAAGTCGATCGTCGGCGGAAGATCGCCGGCGGTCACCGGTTCCCGGGCGACCGGACGCTCGCTCGGCTGCGGGACCAGCCGACCCGAGGGCGTACGCCGCAGTTGCTTCAGGTCGATGCCCGACTGCTCATGGCTCTTCTTCCGGAACCGCATCCACCGGACCAGGCGCCTCGGCCGCGACTCGATCCTGCTCGAGCTGCTGGGCTGGCGGATGACCGACGACGCGGACGAGTCGGTGGAGCTGCGCCGGGAGATGGTCGGTGGTGACCTGTCACCGCTCGGTTCGCTGCCCCAGATGTCCTGTCGGAACTGTGGCGACGGGTGGCTCGACTCGGAGATGACGGAGTCGGCGAGCACCGATTCGGCGTCGTTCGACGACCTGACCGAATCGGACGCCGAGAAGGTGGTGGCTCGGGCCTTGCCCTTCACGTTCGCCGACGGACGCGTCATGTAGACCGGCACGTCGAGCAGCACCGACCCCGACAGCAGCCGGCTGTGCGGTTCACCGCGTACCGCCTGTCCCGCTTCGGCACCGGGGGCGATGCTGGTCACCGTCCATCTGCTGTCGGCGCGGAAGGCGGTGGCGGTGGTGCCGCTGCGCAGCATCCGGGTGTGCAGGACCCCTGCGGACCTGCTCATGGTGCTCGCCGGCTCGTTACGCGTGATCGCGACGTGCACGGCGACGAAACCAGCCGTCAGAGCACCGAACAGCGCCGAGAACGGTAGGTGGACGGTACGCGGACGGAGGAACTTCTTGAGGTACTTCTGCTTGCGCGCGGACAGGGTGGCGCTGTCCAGCCGCCGGGAGCTCGGTATTCCCGGGAACTTCTCCTCGACCAGGGCGTTGACCAGTTTCGAGCCGACGTGCAACTCGATCGGGATGCCGTCGCGGCGCATGAAGTACCGGTTGCCGTTGACGAGGAAGCCGCGGTACCGGTGTTCGAGGTCGTACCGCAGCCGCACCATGCCGGGGTCGTGGTCGGGGACGCCGTGCCCGACCGCTTCCTGGACCAGCGCCAACACCTGGGCGGCCTCGGCCGGGAGCAGGGTCGCGTCGGCCGGGCCGAGGAGCTGGCCCTCGACCAGGTGCCTCGGCAACTCCCAGCGGTCCGCGGCCCGGTCGACGGGCAGGGCGAGCGCCTCGTCGGCGGAGGGTGGCACCGCTTGTGCCGGAGCGGACCGGTACCGCTCCTGCCAGGCGCTCAGCACACGGTGCAGCCGCACCTTGTGCCCCGGCTGTTTGATCTCGTCGACCAGGTCCACGAGCGCGCGGAGGTCGTCGTTGGTGATCGGCCGGTCGGCGGACGCGCCCCGCCATCCACGCAGCAGGTCGGTCAGCAGCTCCGGACGCATCCGATCCTGCGCACCCGGGGTACGCCGCCACAACGGGTCACGTCGGACCGCGTCCACCAGGCGCCGTACCCGCCGCAACAACGTGGCCCGCCGCGCCTCGTCGCTCTCGACGAGTTCTCCCGGGTACAACGCCTCGGTGAGACCGACGATGTGGAACAGCCGTCGTCGGGCCCAGATCGGGATGTCCGGACGCCGGGCCCAGGGGCGCAACCGGGACATCTCCTGTCCCCACTGCGCGGTGCTCGATTGGTGGTACAGCCCGACCGCCTGCGCGGTCTCCCGCAACCAGGACCCGAAACCTCCGTCGACACCGGCCAACCGACTGAGCAGCTCCCACATCTGCCGGTGCCAGTCGGACAGTTCCGTCCCGAACCCGAACCATGAGGTCAGCTCCGCGTCGGCCACCGCCCGGTCCAGGTCGACGTCGAACCGGCCCAGGTCCGCGCGGAGCAGGGCCATCGCCTGCCCGGCGAGGGGCGCCCATTCGTCCTGGCCACCGAAGGCCAACTCCTGGCGTGCGCCCAGGCTCCGCCGTGCCCGCTCGATCCGGTCGCTGAGCTGCGACCATCGGCGACCGAACCGGCCGCTGTCCGCGCCGCCCAGGCGGGCCAGCCGGACCCGTACCTCGTCCGTCGCCACCGGACGGTTCCGGAGTATGAGAGCGTCGAGCGATACAGCGAGTTGCGCCGGTCGGTCGCTCCAGAGCGCGTGGTACCGGTTGTCGTCGGTGCGCAGCAGGTACAGCATCGGACCGGACTCGCCCCACGCCGGATAGGACCGGAAGTGTCCGGGCTCGACCTCGTCGAAGGCCTGGAACCGGAACGCCCCGGTGCCGCCGAGGCCACGGACGGCGCCGTGCAGCCACTCGAAGATCTCCTGGTCCCAGTCCAGTCCGGCCGGGACCGCTTCGGTGAACCGCAGCAGTTGCGCGGACGTCGGCACCCGCCGCACGCCGGTGGCCACCACCAGCTCCCGCACCGCCCGCAACACGGCCTGCGCCGACGACCCGCCCATGCCCGGTGACAGCGCCTCCGGCAGTCGGGGTGCGGCCCCCTCCCGCTGGTACTCGCCGTCGGCGGTCACCTCCCAGCCGTCTTCCGAGGGTGGCCCTGCCGTCGCCGGCAGCAGATCCTCGGCCGGTCCGGTCCAGGCCGGGGCGTAGCTGCCGTCGCGGGAGTCGTGGACCAGGTGGAACAGCGGACCGAGGTCGCCCCGGACCGGCTCACCGACGACGGTCTCGCCGTCGGTCACGAAGACCTGCGCGCGGAAGCCGAGTTCCTGCCCCATCACGGTGAGCAGAGCCGCGTCGGCGGGGTGCTCCGGCACCGTCCCGGCGGGCAGGACCTCCGCCTCGCTCAGGTGCTGCCACAGTCCCTCGGCGGTCGCCGGATGTCCGTGCACGGTCATCAGTCGGGCCACCGCGTCGGCCAGTCCGATCGCGTCGGCGCGGTCGGCGGGGCTGACGTTCAGCCCGTCGGGCAGGCGAACGGCCCGCACGCCGGGCACCGGAGCGAATCCGCCGTCTCCGGATCTCGCCCACTCCCGCCTGCGCAGCGGGGCGATGCCGTTGTACGCCGACTCGTAGACGAAGATCAGCGGCCCGGAGTCGCCCTCGATCGGGTACGCCCGGTATCTGCCCTGGCCGACGTCCTCGAACGCCTGCAACCGGAACGGGACCGGTTCCGCGGACTGTGCCGCGCCCGCAGATCGTTTCGCCGCCCAGTGCAGAAGCCGGAAGATCCGCCGGGGCCAGGCGAGGTCCGCATAGAACGTCGACTTCTCCTCCAGTGCCGAGCGCGGTGGCAACCGCCGGGTGCCCATCACCTCCGTCAGCAACATCTCCACCGTGAACACGATCTGGTCGGCCCGACCGCTCACCCGGGTATCGAATGTCGACAGGCCCGGCGGGAGTTCGGCGGTGGTCGTCTCCTGGTAGCCGCCGGTCGACGTCACCGGCCATCCGCGCAGCCGGTGCAGCGTCTGCCCCGCCAGGTACGCGAACACCACCTCGCCGGAGTCGCCCTGCACCGGGTACGCCCGAACGTCGCCCGAATCCAGCCGTTCGAAGCCCTGAAGTCGGAACGGGACGCCGCCCGCATCGGCCGCCGCCGCCCGGAGCAAGGTGTACAACTGCTCGTCCCACCGCTCCGCTTCGGTGGGCGCCGACGAGGTCGCCGGGGGCATGTCCCGCAACTGGCGCAACGTGGGCAGCCGTGCCGGTCGGGCCCCGGCAGCCAGCAGTTCCTGCACCACCCGGAGGAGGTCTTCGTCCTCCTGCTCGGCGACACCGGAGTCGTCGAACCACAACCCCGTGGGCAGCCCGGCGACCTCCCCTTCCTGGTATGCGCCGTCGGGGCGAAGGTCCCAGCCGCCGGTGCCGCGAACCGGTGTCACCAGAGCCGACGACATGTCGATCGACGGCTGCTGCGCCAACACGCTGATCACCGACTCACGACGATCACTCGGGTGGCTCTGCGAGACCTCCTGCGCGGCCGCCTCGACCGCCTCGGCCAGCTCGGCCCGGAAGGTCGCCAGGTCCGCGTGCAGGCCGCCGGCCAACCGGCTGGCGCGCTCCCGCTGGCCCGAGCCGGGGTCCTGCCGCTCGACATCCGGGCGGGTAGCCCACTGCCACGCCTGGCCGATGCGCCGCCGCAGCACGGACCAACCGGCTTCCATGACGGTTCGCGATTCGCCGTGCAGTTCGTCGATCCGGTCGATGATCTCCCGCTCGACCAGGGGTGTCCCGTCCACGGCGAGCGACCGCAGCCAGAGCACGCTCCGACGCCACTGCCGGGCCGTCGCGACGACCGGGGTCTCGACGACGCCGGTGGCGGAGTCGGACGCGTATCGACCACCCGGCGTCACCGTGTCGGGGATACCGAGTCGCGTCTGCCGGATCCGGCGCACGAGTCCGGGCACCGATTCGGGACGCCCGGTGTCTCCGGCCAGTCGTGCAGCGTCCTGGCCCAGGAAATGGCGGTGCACGACCGCCTCGCTCCGCACGTCGACGAACGTGTCGATGAGCTCGTCGCCGTCGCCTGACACCGGCAGGACATGGACGAGATCGCTCTCCGGCGTTCGCATGAATGCCTGCATCCGGAACCCCGGCTCGCGGTCCATCAGGTTCCGCGACGCCTCGCCAACGCCGTCCATGAGGGAGACGAGAGGCCCCTCGCTGTTCCGGGATGTCCACCGCAGCAGGTAGTCGACCCACTCGTCCTGCGTCGGGACCCGCTCCGGCGCGGTCCGGGCGATCACCAGGCGCAACAGAGACGTGAAGAACTCCACGTTACTGAGCGGCCGTGACCGGGTCTCGCGCAGCGCTTCGGGGAGATCGTCGGCGGCGTCGTCGTCGGGATGCGTGTACGTGCCGTCGGCGGCACGCTGCCACCCGAGGTCGTCACCGACGGCGGCGACCGCCACCGGAGCCTCCGCCGGGTCAGGAGGACTGGCGTCCAGCTCCGTGGTCCCGTCGAGGTGCTCACGGTCGCCTGTGGTGGTGGTCGGCTCCGGCTCGTCGACCGTCACCGCGTCGCCGAGCCGCACCCCCCAGGCCAGCCACTCGTGCATCGCGTGCAGTTCGGCTCGCAGCGCGGCCAGGTTCGGCCCGGGGGCCTGGTCGCCGACCAACGGGATCAACCAGACCGACAGTTCGTCCCTGGGCACCTGCGGCGCGACCCTCGCGCGGACCCGGTCGCCGAGCTGCGCCAGCAGCGCAGCACCGCCGGTCACCCCCTGCTCGGCCGCCGACCGGCCGCCGACGATCGGCAGTCCGTCCGGCCCGGACAGGTACCCGACCACGATCCCGCCCGCAGCGAAGGGCAGCGGATGCTCCGGCCGTACCCCGTCCCAGCCGAAGATCTGTTCCTGCCAATCCACCGTCGTGGTGGTGGCGAACACCTGGTCGAGCCAGTCGTTGGCGGTCAGGTAGCGGTCTGATGCCGCCGCTGTGTCCACCTCTGGGGACTGCAACGGCTCCAGCACGCGCCGCAGGCGTAGCGGGAAGTCGGGATCCCGTGCGTCGGCATCCTCGTAGAACGACCCGTAGCGGCTGAGCAGGCTCTCCGCGAAGTCGACCACGGATCCACCCCGATCGGGCCCGGCCGGCCACAGCCGGTACGCCGCGCTCAGTCTCGGCAGATTGAGACCGTGCACGCCGTAGGCGATCGCCGCCAGCTCGGCCACGTGCACCAGGTCCCGGCGGGAGCGGAGAGCGTCCTCGTCGGACGTCGGCATGCCGAGCCGTCCCGCCAGCGCGGTCAGGGCGCGTACCGCGACCGCCGGGTCGACCGGCACACCGGTGGGCTCGGTGAGCCCGGCCTCCTCGGCCTGCTCCAGCAGAGCATGGAGCAGGAGACGAAGGGAGTCGGCGTCCTGGCTCGGGTTGGCGTACGCACTCAACCTGGCCCGGAAGTCGCCCGACGAGTAGCCGGTCCCGAGAGCGCGGCGTACCAGGTCCCCGTCGGCCGCCGCGACGTCGTCGGTCGTGGTGTAGCCGTCCTCGTCGATCACCGGCGGTGTGCGGGACGGCCGGTGCACGTGCACGAAGCCGTCGTCGAAGTCGACGCCGATGTGACTGGCCAGGACTCGGGCCACCCAGATCCCGGCGCCCACGACCGTCCAGGGCGTCTCCCGCTCCGGGGTGCCGATGACCACGCGGGCGGCACCGGCACCGGTCAGGTCCGGCGATGCGTCGACCGGGCCGACCCACACCCGGTCGTCCACGGTCGTCACCTGCCAGCCCGGATAGAGCTCGAAGGCACCGTCGCCGAGGTTGCGCAGGAGGTAGGGCTTGGCGAGGGTCAGCGTCTGGCGCTGTGGATCCAGGTGGACCGTGTAGTAGCCGGCGAAGGGCGGCAGGGTGACGGCGTGGTTCCGAGCGTGGGGTACCAGATGGGCGGTGTGCGGTCCGGACACGTCCAGCAGGTCCGGAGCGAGTGCCAGCAGGTGCCAGCCGCCGAGTATCTCGGCCAGACCCAGCGCCTCCGGCACGGTGAGCCGTCGGGCCGGCGTGCCCACCAGCTCCACCAGCGACGGCCTCCGCAGTCCGGCGGCCAGTGCCGCCAGCACCGGCCCGGCATCATCCAGATCATCGAGCCGCACCACCACCAGCGGCCGGTCCGCGCTCGCCAGGCGGGCCGGTGGCACCGCTTCCACCGACGACGACGGAGACACGAAGCTGCCGGCGGGGATGGCCAGCGCGGTGTATCCCTCCGGCGGCACGACCTGGGCGTTCGGGTCCGTCAGCCAGTCCTGTACCGAGCCGCCGGCCTCGAAGTCGACCTGGATGAGGTGCGCCTGCGTCTCGAGCGGCAGAGCCATGTAGAGGATGGCCGCGTCGGCCATCTCCCGCATCGCCACGGCCTGCCGCTGGCCCAACCAGCGGCGGAGCCGAGGGCTGAATCCGTCGATGCTATCCACCACGTCGAGCAGGCGGGTCGCCTCACGGTAGGGCGCCCCGGCGGCGGTGATCGCATCGATGACCCGGCGGCTCTGCTCGCTGTCGACCGTGATCTCCGTCCACAACCGCTCACCCGAGCCGATCCGCAGGTCGCCGGCCACCTGACTGGCGGCCAGTTCGTTGCGGACCCGGGCATCGTCGGTCAGCGGCGTGATGGCGAAGGCACCGACCAGTCCGGTCACCGCCTGGCCGGCCACCACCGCCTGCTCGTAGTGCACCATCTCGTGCACCAGGGTGGAGACCATGCTGTCGAAGGCACTCGGGTCGACGTTGACCCGCCACGCCTGGCGGGAGAAGAGACCGGCGGCGCCGGCCCTCTGGTTTCCACCGACGGTGAGGTTCTGCGGCAGCAGCAGTGGGCCACCGACGTGGGCCGCGATCACATTCGCCAGGCTCCGCCACGCCTCCCTGTCCTCATTCGCGAGTAGGGCGCGATGCTCCTGTACATGCGCTCGCACGGCGTCGTGCAGTGCCGGATCCGAGGTCGCCAGCAGCCGGTGGTCCAGCAGCGGATCGGACGGCCCGACGACCGTGACGGGCAGCGGTCGGGCCTGCCGCAACGTACGCCAGGCCTCCTGCTCCTGGAAGGCGTCCACCTGGATCTGGCGCGTCGCCGGATCGACGGTGTTGGTGTGGCCCGGCCGCACCGTCCACCCGTCGTCGACCAACTCGGTCAGGACCTGTTGGTCGTGATAGCGCTCCAGGAGCTCGTCGAGTGGAGTGGGACGGTGTGCATTCGTCACCGTGCCGGCCCCGTCCACCCGCGCGTAGACGAGGGCGCTACGTCGTCCGGTGACGAGCCGGTACAGCCCGACCCCGGGCAGCGTCAGATGATCACGGATCCGCGTACCGGCGTCGACGACGTGCCGGACGTGGTCGATCGCCGAGTCCAGCCCGGCGGCCTCGGCGTACCGGGCGAAATACCTCTCGTCGGACGGGGACATGAGGGGTGCCCGCCACCGCCGGCCGCCGTCCGCGTCGGCAACCGCACGGAGGCGGTAGATGTCGCGTCCCGTCTCCGGACTGACGATCTGGAAGGTCTCCGGATCGATCCTGCGGCCCGACACCGGACGGGTTCCGCCGTCCGCCAGCGTCTCCGTGACCACGTCGAGCGGGGTGCCGTCCGGACCGGTCGGCTCCCATCCGCCCGCCTCACCCACCCACGACGTGCGGAGTACGCGGGCCGACGGGGCACCGCCCGTCGGCGGCAGCGTCCATCCCAACTGCTCCAGCCGGTCGCGGGCCACCCGGTTGGCGATCACCCTGGACACGCGGTAGTCCTCCGCGGCGAATCCGGGCGAGGCGACCGACAACCCGGCGAAGGACCCTACCCCCGGCGCGGGTCGCATGCCGTACTCGTCGACGAGTACCCGCCGGATCCGGTCGTTCGTGACGAACCTCGACTGGTAGTACTCCTTGCCGCTGTTCTCGGTGACCAGGTATGCGGCCAGGTGCACGAGGCCGGGCACGTCGGAGTTGTTGTACAGCGCCATCGTCGTCACGTGGTCGGCGTCCGCCCGCATGGTGTTGACGGTGTGACTGCCGCGAGCGTCTCCCCGCGGGCCGAAGACGTCGAGGATGATCCAGCCACCCTCCTCCACGGTGCCCGCCAGCGGCTCCCGCAGCCGCACGTACGAGCCGTCCGGGGCCAGCGCCACCGGCCGGACCAGCGCTGCGGTCTCCTGGAGGACCGGCCAGGCCGTACCGTCGAAGGCGTTCAGGTCGACGCGCCGATCGGCCGGGTCGACGGCACTGGTGTGACCGGCGCTCAGGGTCCATCCGGCGTCGCGCAGTGTCGTCACGACATCGTGCGCGGCGAAGCGGTCCAGGACCCGATCCAGCGGCGACGGTCGATGCGCCGACCACACCTCGTCGTTTACGACCCTGGCCCGGACCAGCACGGTCTGTCCGCCCACCCGATGCCGGTAGAGCTGGTGGCCGGCGGCTCCGACCTCCACGGCCCCGGTGACGGGCTCACCATGGGTCACGATGTGCGTGACGAAGTCGCGTGCCTTGTCCTCGGCCGTACGCGAGCCCAGCACCCGCTCCATCCGGTGCCGGACCCGCTCGGCGGTGCCCTGGGCAGCCGTCCAGCCGACGTCCCTGGCGAGTGCGTGGAAGTGGCGCGCGTCCTGCGCCGACAGCACGCCTGCCGTCCAGGCGCGAGCGCCGTCCGGACCGGTCCTGGCGGTCAGGCGATAGGCGGCACGTCCGGTCGTCGGGTCGACGATCTGGAAGTCACCGGCAGCGTCGTGCCGGCCTGCCACCCGACGGGATCCGCCGTCCGCCAGCGTCTCGGTGACCACCGCCAACGGGGTACCGTCCGGAGCCGTCGGTGCCCATGCCGCATCATCGCTGGTCCACGGGTGGGTGAACGTCGGCGTCGTCGCGGCCCCACCATCCGGGGCCAGTGTCCACCCGGCCTGCTCCAGCCGCTCCTGCGCGATCCGGTTGACCGTTTCACGCGAGCCCCGATAGTCGGGTGCCCCCTCGACGGAGGAGGGCAGCGTCTCCATCCGGTACTCGTCGCGAAGGCGCTGCTGCACCTTCTGGTTGATCACCTTGAGTAGCCGAAAATCGGGTCGGGTGCTGTGCCGGGTCGCGTGCCAGGCGACCAGGTCCAGGGCTCCGGGAACGTCGGAGTGGTTCACCAGCGACGAGGTACCGACGAAGTCGTCACTCTCGACCGTGCGCGTGTCGAAGCTGCCCCGCGCGGTGCCGTCGGGCCGGTACACGTCGAAACCGGTGAAGCCGTACCGGCCGTCGGTGCCCTGCGACGGCGGACGCGCCAGCACGTACGAGCCGTCCGGGGCCACCGCGACCAGGTACGGCATCACCTCGGGGGCCGCCGCACCTCCGGCACCGGCGACCGACACCGGAGCCTCCGCCGGGTCAGGAGGACTGGCGTCCCACGAGCCGAGATCCGAGTCCGTCTCGGCGTCCGGCAGGCGGTCCTCTTCGGCTGCGGCCCGGAGGCGGTCCTCCGTCACGCCCAGCAGGCCGTGACGTTCGTGCACATCGAGGGCGACCTGCAGCAGTCCCACTCGGGCGCTCTCGTCGACGACGTCTCCCTGACCACCGGTGTGCAGGCCGACCCGACGCGCCAACCCGGTCAACAGATCGACGACCCGGTCCGGATCGGCCTCCGCATCCCCACCGGCGAGACCGACCAGTTGGTCGAGCAGCATGAACGGCAGGTAGCCGTCGGAGCTACCCATCTGCCAACCCGTGGCTTGGAGATCACCCTCGGCACCGAAGGCGTGGCTCCACAACAACCCGTCATGCGGATCGACGGCGAGCACGTCGTTGATCTGGCGGAGCGCTGGTGGCGGACCGACGTCTCCGTACACCTTCCACAGATCGTCGCCCGGGGGCCTGCCGGCCTGCGACGCCAACCCTTCGGTGAGCCAGATCCCGAGCCGGACGACCGACCACGGTGTCGCCACCCCCGGTGCACTGATGGCGACCGACTCGACCCCGAAGGAGGGCACGATGTTGACGGTTTCGTCGGGTCGGATCCAGATCCGGTGCGGCGTGACCTGCACCGCCCAGCCCGGCACGAGTGCGAATCGGCCGCCACCCAGGTTGGCCAACTGCGTCACGTGCGACACCGGCAACGGCTCGCTCTGCGGCTCGGCATGGACCGTGTAGTAGGAGACGAAGGGTCCGACCGCCCGAGTGTGTGCGCGGGAGTATCCGACGAGATGGTCGGCCCGTTCACCCCGGGTGATCAGATCCGCCCGCAGTGCCAGGTTCTGACGGTCCTGCAACAGACCGGCCAGGGCCATCACCCGTGCCCCGGCGACCCGGGGCACGACCAGATCGACGAGGGCGTTCGCCGGTAGGTCGGTGGCCACCCGGCGGAGGATCTGTCCGGCCTCCTCCGCAGAGGCCGCGTGCACCACCACGATCGGGCGCTCGGGGTGCACGAGATGGCTCGGCGGTGGGACGGCGGCACCGTTCGTCGCTCGGAGTTGGACGCCAGGGGGCCCCGACCATGCCACCTCGACGCCCGAGTCCGGGTCGATCCGGATGTCGATCTCCGCACGCCAGTCGCGGACCGATCCGTCGGCGAGCAGACGATCGTGGATGCCCCGCACATGCGTCTCGACCGACGGGTTGTGCATCAGGGCAAGCATGTCGGCGCGGAACCGCAAGACCTTGCTCTTGTCACGCGTGAGGCGTCGGTCCAGTCGCGTCGAAAGCTCGCCGTCCTCGGCGGAGCGCACGTCCGTTTCGAGGCCGAGCCATGTGTCAGCAGCCTGTAGGGCGCGCTGCAACGGTTCCCGCATGCCTTCGGCTTCCGGATCCCGCAAACTCCTGGCCGAGGCGATCCGACGATCGCCGGCGGGAACGGACATCCGCGGGAGGTGACGTCGGGCGGGAGGGGCGGCGACGGGACGGTCGACCGACTCCCGGAGAGCCCTCCCGTCATGCCCCGCCTGTTCCACGAGCATCCGCTGCTCGGCGCGCAGAATCTCCGCGAACAGCGTGCCGAGGGTGCGGTCGACCGGCTCCGTGCTGATGCTCAACGACCACTCTGCGTAGCTCAGGGCGGTGGGCCTTCCCGGCACCACCTCGACGCGGAGTTGCGGCAGGCCGACCCAGTCGGTCAGCAGGTTCGTCAGCTCCGTCCATGCCTGATCCCGTGCGCCGCCGCCTGCGGTGAGCGTCGCGTGGTGCTCACGAGCCCAGGTACGCACGACTGCGGTCAACTCGGGGTCGAGAACGTCGAGAGGCGGCAGGACCGGGCTCTCGGGGTCGATGGTCGCGACCGGCGACAGCGGTCGGTACGCCATGTCGGTGGATCGGTCGAGATACAGGACCGGACGCTCGCCCGGATTGGTGTGCTCTGCGAGCACACCACTGCGGACCACGATGTCGACGTCGAGTGCCCGAGCCAGCACCACGGCCAGGTCACGGCTCACCGTCGGGTCGCGGGGTTGCTGCTGCCCCAGGTGCTCCACCAGAGCGTCCAACCGGCCCTCCGGGGCGCTGCCGAGCGCGGCGGCGGACTCCTGCGGCGGGAGCGTACGCGCCAGCTCCGCGCGCAGAAGACGCCGCCGACTCTCCCGTGCCCAGCCGTCGAGCGCTGCCTGGACCAGACGCGAGAACTCCTGATCGCTGGCCCCTGGATGCTCGCGCCGGATGTTGTCCTCGGCGATGGCCCGTCGGTGCTCGGTCGGTTCGGGCGCTGCGGCCAGCGCCGGGAGCCGCGACCCCAGTTCGAGCAGCGCACCGGGCGGCATCGATTCGACACGCCGTACCGGTTCCGCGCTGGCAAGGTCGCGATCGAGGTCACCGAGCTGCTCGATCTGCGCCACCACGTGGCGGCGCAGTCCTGCCGGGGCGCTGACCCCGGAGGGAAGGCGAACACCCTGCCACCCGGCGGCGTCGATGACGGCGCCCAGCAGACCGTGTTGCGCCCACCGTCCCGGCCGCGGATGCAACTCCGGCGTCGACACGGAGAACCGGCCCGGCTCCCGTTGCGCCAGCCACGTGCCGATCCGGTGCAACAGGCTCGTGGCGGGTGCGGACCGCACGCCGTCCAGCCATCCCGCTGCGGTCCGCAGGATCGCGACGTCCTCTTCGGTGGCGCTCTCCGGCCGGGCAGGGGTGGCCAACCAGACCGACTGGGCCGTCTCGTACGGGTCGGCGACGCTCGGGACGGAGGTGGGCAAGGTCCACTCGGGCAGGGGCATCTGCGCCTGGAATCGCTCGTGCCAGACGCTCACCGACTCGTCGCTGTCGTCCAGTAGGTCCCACAGGTTCGCGGCGGCTCGGCGCCGGTCGGCGCGTGCGGAGTCGAGGTCCGTGCCGGGTGGTAGTGCGCTGACGAAGGCGTGGAACCGGGCGTAGAGCCCATGCCAGTACCGCAACGAGAGGTGGCGCGTGTAGGTCCGCTGCACCGCCTCCCTGGCGGGGAGATCCGAGTCTCCCTCGACGATCTCGGCCAGGAACGCGGCGGGGTGCTCGTCGTCGGGAGCGAGCAACGGCATGTCCGGCCCCCACCGGACGCCTCGCGGCAGACTGGTCAGTCGCTCGCCCGACGGATGTGACGACGTCAACACGAAAAGTGAGGCGATCTGCGTGGCTCCTGGTGGGTCCAGGTCCAGCACGTCCAGCAACGCGTGAAAGTCCGTCCAGCCGGACAGATCGAGCAGCCAGTCGTCGAGCCAGCGCAGCTCGGGATCGAGCCGGTCGTACCCGCCACCACGCGACGGGACGGGCCTGGTGCTACCGACACCGCCTTCCACCGCCCGGATCAGCGCGAGGATGAGTCGCAGCCGCGCCTGTAGCCCCCCCAGCCCGAACGCGAGAGACAACGGCATCCACCCGGTACGCACGTACTGTAACGTGCTCGTGATCTTGGCCCGACGACCGGACTGCCCGCTGACGGCGGCGCGGTCCGGACTGGACGACAAACGGAGCAGGAGGTCCGCGTACGTCTCTGCGACGTCGTCGAACGGACGGGACAAGGAGCCCGATTCCAGGCCGGGAGAGCGGGCAGTAATGAGGACAGATGTCTCACCGGCCCACGGTCGCAGTGTCTCCATCAGCAGACCGAGCGCCCGCCACACCGGCGGACTGTCCACCAGCCCGGTCAGAACGACGTCATATTCCTCAGAGCCGGAGTCCTGATCAACCGGTCTACGTCGGATCTCCTGGTTCCCGAGCCCCTCCCACACCGCGTACATGATCTCCGGAATCTGGCCGAGCCAGCGCTGGTCATCGCGCGAGTCGGACCAGAACCGGCGGTCGGAGCGTTCGGGAAAACCCTTGAGCCGGAGCGTGATGCGCATGCCGAAGGTGGTGCCCGTCTCCGGCCCAGCCAGGCCGCCCAACGCGTTCTCGACGAGGTAGGGCAGCGGTTCCATACCGGCCGAGACACGCTCCTCCAGCCACCGCACCAGATCCTGCGCGGGCGCGCCGGTAGCACCGAGGTCCGGCCACTCGCCCTGCCCATCCGCGGAGCCCCGGTCCACCCGGTTCGGCACCTTCAGGTTCCACGGCAGCAGTGGCATCGGAGCGGAGAGCAGATTCGCCAAGTCCGCGTCCGAGATCCCGGCGACGAAGCGGTACGCGGCCCGGATCACCTCGTCGGGCAGTGCCACCCGTCCGGTGATCATCTGGCGGGTGAGGGTCGGCCAGGGTTGCTCGGCCAGCATGCCGGAGAAGTCCACGCCTTGCTGGACCGCCGCCCGGAGCACCGCCTCCTGCCAGCTCACGCGCTCGCCCCGGACGTCGACGGAATTGCTCAGCCGGGCAGTGAGGGTTTCGGCGTCGAGGCCGGACGTCGACAGGTCGACGGCCAGGATCTCACGTACGCGGTCCGCACTCGGTGTCTGTGGCTCCTCGACCGCCGTGTGCGCGACGGTGGGATCGTCGAGCACCCGCCCCAGTCCCGGCACCTGCGGCCCGGCCCGGTGGTCGACCTGCTTCCCACCGAGCACGAGTCCGGCCGTCTGGGCCCGAAGGGCTGGATCGTCGAGCAGCCCGATCAGTCGGTGTGCCCGGTCTCCCAGCCGGTGTGGGCCGCCCGCCCGTGACGGGTCGCGGAAGGCCGGGCCGGTGAAGCGCCATTCCCACATCTCCTGCGGAAGCGGTTGCCGGGCGACACGCACGAGTTCCGCCGCGATCCGGACGCGGGCCTGTAGGGCGCCGGGCCAGACCTGGCCGGGAGTCACGGAGAACGAGACGTGGTCGCCCGAACGCCAGTTCGCGTGAAAGACGAGTGGACCGGTGCGGTGGTGCCGCAGAAATGCTTCGAAGGAGTCGAACTCCCGAATCAGGTCTGCGTGTATGTACTTATACCCCCCGTCGAAGGGAGTGAGCCCGGCGACCGTCAACACATCGGCCTGCGTGTAGTAGAGGTGCGCCAATCGAAGGTAGGCGGCCGCGTCCATGCCGAACCCGGTCCGGACGGAGATCGCCACATGCAGGGCGGCGGCACTGCGCGGGATGCTCTCCGTCAGGTGGGCCAGTCCAGCCCAGTCACCACGTTCGGGTCCGAGCTCGTAGCGCAGATCGCCGTCCACCAGGCTGGCCCCGCGCAGTTCCGCGACCGTCTCCGGCAGAAGACCGGGCTCGGTCAGGGTCAACTGGATCGTCACACCGGTCAGCTCGGGGGCCTCCGGCAGGAACGGCACCAGCCATGCGCCGGGCTGACGTGCCCGTGCCAGTGCCTCGACCACTGCGAGCGGGTCAGCGCCACCGATGAACCGATGGAACAGCTCGGCGGCCTCGCCGGAGTCTGCGGAGGCCAACGCGGCGGCCTGGACGGCGCGATCGCTGTAACGGCTGAGCGCGGCCGAGCCCTCCCGGTTCCACACCCGCCAGAGCTGCTCCGGACCGAGGGCGTACCTCTGGTACATGGACTCGGCCCATGCCTGGTAGTCCGTGACCACCTGCTCGATCGTGGGGCGCACACCGCCCGACACGGCCGGTGGCCGTTGGGTGTTCGCGTACAGCGCCACCGACTCCGGCGCACTGTGCAGTAGCTCCGCGATCTCCAACAACAGGTCGATACCGAGCCAACTACCGTCGTCGAGCAGCGTCGGAAGATTCGACGGGACGGTCCCCGACCGCTGTACGAGCCGGAACAGTCGATCGGTGATCGTGTCGCCCGACGAAAGCCCCGCCCAGCCGGGCCGGGCCCGGATCGACTGGGCGACGTCGTACGCGACGCTGAAGCGGTCGCCGTCGGGCGTCTGGTTGAGCCGGTCGAGGTCGTCGTCGGGTCCGAGCACCGCCGGGTCGACACCGAGGACGGATGCGAGCGCGAACAACCGCGCCGGATCCTGCACCCCGAGGCGGCGTGCCTGATCGACGACCCGGTCGGGAACCTTCCCGATCCGGAGACTGAACGCGGTCACCCAGGCGCGGCTGACACCCAACTGGCTGGCCAGGGCCGCCTGTGCCGGCGTCGACAGGTTCATCCGCTTGGCCAGCGCGTACAGCAGTTCGAGGTAGCCGCGCTGCTCCGGGAAGTGGTCGTCGGTGAGGAGCCCGACGACCCGCGTCTGCGCGGTGGAGTCCAGTCCCCACTGCCAGGTGAGCCACCGGCCGATCAGTCGGCTCCGGTCGGTCGTCGACTGCCAGTCGCTCGCGCCGAGTCCCAGATCGGTCAGGAGCGTCAGCGGTAGCGTGGCCGCCTGATAGACATCGGCGGGAACATGGTCCGGATCGCCCCAGATCCGGGCCGCCAGACCGGTGGCGATCGAGTCCAGATCCTGTTCCCAGAATTCCGTTTCCAGCGGCAGGAGGTCGGCGACCGGAGCGAACTGGTGCAGGTGCACCTCCCACTGGATGGCCAACTCGATCAGCCCGACCTGCGGCGTCCCGGACGGCACCCGATAGGTTCGCGTCGCCGCCAGATCCCGGCCGCCCGACAATCGCGCGTAGTCGAGGACGTCCGCCGGAGGTGCCTCCATCCTGCGTGCCTCGTCGAGCACCGCGAGGTGGTCCACCCACGGGCGCGTCATGATGTCGCGCTGGATGTCCCACTCCTCGGACTCGAACCGCTCGCTGAACCACGTGGCGAACCACAGGTCAGCGGCGCGCTCGACCGGCAGCGGGCTGATCGACGCTGCGCCTCTGGGCGGCCGGTCCGGGTCCCTGACGCGGTCGAGGAGCCCAGCGGCGCTCAGCGCTCCCGGGTGGGCGAGGACATCCTGCATGTCGGCACCCATCAGGTCGAACAGCTCGACCGGCGTCAGGCCGTGGGGGCTCAAGTCCGACGGGGTGTGCGTGCCGACCCACAACGCCCACCACGGCGCGCCGGTCACGTCGTCGAGGCTGTTCCGAAGGTGCGTCACCAGCTCCGCGACGGAGAGCCGGTCCGGTTCCGGCACCGGCACCCGCGGAGATGCCGACAGCAGGCGCGCCGCCGACCGGAATGGCATGAGCTCCGCCGGGGCGGCGTTCATCCGCCAACCCCACTCGAGCAGGACCGGTGGCCGCACCTCCGCCCGATATGCCAGCCTCGGCAGGTAGCTGGGCACCTGACCGGTCTTTCGGGTCAGGTCGAACAGCCAGTGCGCCTCGCCGTCGTCCAGTTCCATCCGCTCGGCCAGACCGACCAGGCGGGGCAGGTCGGCCCAGGCGTTTGCGGCCAGTGCCCGCACCTCGTCGGCGGACACCCCGAACCGGGTCGCCCACCTGGTCGCCTGCGCCTCGGTGACCGGAGGCACCTGCCGGTACAGGCCGGACGGCGTCAACGCGCCGAAGGAGCCTGCGACGTCGTACGGCGTCAACGCGCGGAGGAAGCCGGCGATGTCGTCCAGCGGCCGGTCGCCGAGCATCCGATAGAGCTGTAGCCGTAGGTGCCGGGACGACAGATCCGCGAGCAGCGCGGTGGCCGGGAAGCCGAGTCGGCCACTCAGTGATGCGTACCGGAGGAGTTGCTTCGGCGTACGGAACCCGTGCTCCCGGGCGACGCCGAGGACCGCCTCCCCCAGCGAGCGAAGCGGACCGCCCTGCGTGGACGCGGTCGCACGCCGCACGCCCTCCCGCACCACGTCACCGATCATCAGCAGCGCGGACCAACTGTCCGCTGCCGAATCCGTCCACTGTGCTTTTCCAGGCGTGCTGGAGTCGGTGGGCACTACGGGCGCCGGGGACTGCGGCTCGGCACTGTACGGCGGTGGTTCGGCCTCGGTGGCCTTCGCCGCCGACCGGAGCTCGTCGACCAGTCGATTCAGATCGTCGGCCACTCGCTCCGGCTTGTCGGCCTTGGGAAGACCGAGTTCCGCCACCACGGACGTCGGATCGTCACCCCGATGGTGCTGCTCCCAGGCCCAGTCGAACGACCGCGACATCAGGTGCGCCGGCAGCGCGTCCAACAACTCCAACGACACGCCCCGGGCGTTGAGCCACCGCAGTACCGGCAGGTCGGCCGGGTCCAGAATCAGCCGGCGGCCGATGTCGGCCAGCAGGCCCAGATCGTGGTCGGTGTACACCCCGTACGGCCGCAGCCGCCACCGCAGTTCGGCCAGCAGTTCGTCGGGCGCGATGTCGTCGCGTCCGGCCGCCGTCGCGGCCAGCTCGCCACCGAACACCTCCAGCGCGTACGGATCCACCCCGAGTTCCACGGCGAGCAGGTACCAGGCCCGCAGGAGTCCCGGAACCGCACCGGTCGGGTTCGCGCCGAGCGACGACAGTTCCCGGCGACGGCCTTCGATCTCGACATGCTGCGAGGCGATCTCCCGCGCGGCATGACGTACGCGGGCGGCGGCGGCAGTCCGCGCGTCGCGGATCCTGTCGACGTCTGCCGCCGCCCTGGCCAGTTCCTCCTGCGTATCGGCGAGTTCCGTGACCAGGGCCGCATGGTCGGCCAGCCGCTCCCGGTCGTGTTCCATCCGACGCCGGAGGTCGTCCGCGCGGGTCTGGAGGCGTTCCGCCGCACCGTCGAGGGCGGTCTCCTTGGTCTGCCAGTAGCCGTGGTGGTACTCGGCCGACCAGTGCGCCTGCTTCGCCCGGTTCAGCTCGACTTCCGCGTGTGCCAACCCGCCGCGCTTGTGGGTTAGCACCGCCGCCACCACCAACGGCTCGATCCGGCCCGGCTCCGGCACCCGCTCGATGAGCTGCACCCACCGCAGCAACCGGGTCAGCCGGGCATCCTCGACCACCAGGTCGTCTTCACCGATGACCTCCAGCAGCTTCGCCAGCCGCCAGAACCCCGCACCGTCGAACCCGTTCGGCTGACTCCTCAGCAACCGGTCCCAGCCGTCGGGGCCACCCAACGCGTCGGTGAGCGTCCGGTGCTGGTCGGCGCTCAGCCCCGAGGCCGACGGTGCTCTCCGCTGCTCGGCGCTCAGCGTCGACGCCGCCCGCTCGTAGGTGGGCAACTCGTCGCGCAGCGGAACGGCGTCGCGCATGATCCGGTCGGCGTCGCCAGGCGACACCGACAGCTCCACCGCACCGTCCAGCCGGACCGCCAGTGGCGGCGCTGCCGCCGAACCCGTCGGAGTCACCTGCGCGAGCAGCCCCACCCGGATCCGCTCGCGGCTGGTGCCGTCCCGATCCGACCGGCCGAGGCGTACGCCGCCGAACATGGCCAGCTCGATCCGGATCGGACCCGCCGCCACACCCGATCCACGCAGCGCGTCGGGCAGCAGCGCGGTCAGCCCCGGCGCGGAGAGTGCGTGATGGATCTCGTCCACCATGACCGGGTCGGCCACCGCCGGGTGGGGCCGGACGCCGCCCCGGGCACTCGCCGACCGGCGGCCGGTCCAGCGGCCCGAGTGGAGTTCCGCCATCACCGCGTCGTTGAGCGCACGCACCGACGTCGGGACGACCGCGCTGACCTGGATCTGTCCGTTCCTTACGGCGTCCGTGGTCACCGCCAGCGACCGCAGGCCGAGCGCCCCGAGCGTCTCCTGCGGACCGCCGGGCAGTGCCGGCACCGGCGCGACGCCGTCGCGATCGATCCGCAGCTTCGGCTGCGTCAGGATCTGGTCCGGCACCGTCACCTGCTGATCGAGCAGCACCGCACGGGTCTGTGGCAGATCAGTGACCGGTTCGAGGCTCGGAAGTCCCGGCGGTACCGGCCCGGTGTGCTCCAACCGCACCGTCACCAGCAGAGATGCGTCGTAGCGATGCGCACCGTCAGCCGAATCGACGTGCCGGTAGGGGCCGGCCGACTCGGCCCGCACGACCAACCGGAACCGGTCGTCCCCGGACCTTCCGGACCGGGCCGGGCGGATGATCACACCGGCCTGAAATTGTGCGGCCGGGACGGCCCTGAGGCGCTCGGTGGAGAGCAGCTCGGTCAACCGCCCCGTCGACCGGCCCGACGCACCGATCACGCTCCAGCGGCTCTGCACGAGTCTCGGCGCGTACGCGCCGACCACGTCTCTGGCGGCCTCCGACACGGGATCCGGAACGGCCGGGTCCGGTGCCGAGAGGGAACGCTGCTCGTGCTGGAGGGGAAGCGCTGCGGCGGGCAGGAGTTCGGGTGGCCACGTCCCGACCGCCACCGGCGTCTCGGCCGGATCGGGCGGGCTGGCGGTGATCTCGGCGGGCTCGTCCGGTGCCGATCCGGCCCCCGCGACGAGGGCGGGGTCGTCCCTGCGGCCGGGCCGGGGCGGGGTGGCGACGGTGACCGGCGCCTCATCCGGCATGGTGTCCCAGGCGAACAGCCGGTCCAGTTGCCGTTCCCGCTCGATCGCCGGGCCCTCCAGCGGCAGCGCGGCGTAGTCGACGCGTGCGGAGGCGTACGCGGCGTTGGCACGGATCCTCTGGAGCGCCAGTTCGGCCCCACCGCGCAGGGTCCGGGCCGGGTCTGCGTCGTTGGCCCGCTTGCGCTGCACGGCGTCCTTGTACACCCGGTACAGCTCGCTCCGACGCGCCTCCACCGCCTCGGTCGCCCCCCGATCGGCACCGAGCCGACCCCGGTACAACTGCTCGCCGTACTCGTGGTCGTCGGTGCCCGGCACGGCCGGGTCGTCCAGCGCGGCCTGGAGCACCCGGTCGTCCTCGACGGCGAGGTGCCGCCGCAGGTCGGCCACCGTGCGGTGGGTGGCGGCCAGGTAACGGGCCATCAGGAAGTACTGCTCGACGTGCTCCCACTCGTGGCGCATCGTGGTGACCACGGCCTGCCAGGTGTCCAGCTTGTCGGAGAGCAGCAGACGCCAACGACGATGTTCGAAGCCACCGTGTAGATCATGGCCCTTACCATCGCCAGGACGGCCGGGGGCGTTGAGTGTCGGGTCGAACGCCGGCACCGGCACGTGTCCCGGCCCGGCCGGATTGAGCGTGTCCGACAGGTACGCCCAGAGCTCCTCCTTGGCCTCCAGGCTGGGCTTACCGGTGAGACCGTGCCCGATCCGGCGCGCCGCCTCGTGGTACTCGACCAACCGGCGGTCCTCCGGCAGGTGGCGGTCGGGTCGCTCGGCGACCAGATCCTTCATCTCCAGCCGGCCCAACCGCTGCTCCGGCAGGCCGCGCAGATACGTGCTCAGCTCGTCCCACACCTCACCGGGTGGGTTGACCCCGGGCGCACCGACCAGCACCAGCGTCTTCGCGTTGTCGGGGCGGGCCAGGAACCCGGTGATCACCGACTCCGGGGCGCCGGGTGGCCGAATCCAGATCAGGTTCGGGTACTCCACCAGGGTGTGCCCGGCGGCCATCGGCCGGGTCCGTGACGCGTCGCTCAGGGTCGTGTCGTCGTCGACCAGGTACCAGCCGTCGTCCGCCGACGCACCGCCGGGCAGACGGGGGAACGGCACCGGCGTTCCGGCGGTCACCTGACCGACCGGTACGGCCATGACCGCCCCCGCCGGCAGGTGCCGGTCCACGAGCGACCGCAGTTTCTCCGGCGTCACCCGCCGCCCGGTGCGCGGCACCTCCACCTGCTGCCGACGGGTGACCGCCGGGTCCAGGGCGCGGAGGTACCGGCCCACCACGCTCATGTCGGTCACCGACCGGTCGACCCGCAACGCCTCCCGACCCGCCACCAGCGGTGCGCCCGCGTCCTCCGCCGACGTCGGGGCCGCGCCCCGATAGAGCCGGTAGGTGTCGGCCTGCTCGTGCCGGATCTGGTATCCCTCGGGGACGGCAGCCGCGCGTACGGCCAGTTGCGCCTCACGGGCTCGCCGTTCCTGCTCGGCCTGCCGCGTCCGCAACGCCTCGTCGAGCTCGCGCCGCCGCCGGACCTCCTCGGCCTGCCGGACCTCCTCGGCCTGCCGCGCCACCTCCCGCTCGTGGATGACGAGCGTGACGCGCTGCTCGTACGTCAGGCCACGGCCCTCGCCCCGGCCCCGCAGCACCGTCCACTCGGCCTCGGTCAGCGGGCCGGGCAGCTCACGCGGGGGCAGCAGCACCGGTTGCCGGTCCCGGTCCAGCACGATCCGGACCCCACGGTCACCGTACGGGCTGCGCCCCTGCTCGGCCGCCTCCACCTGCTGCCGGAGCTGTCCGGCCCGGGCATCGTCCGCGCCGACCGCGACCAGTTCGTCCAGCTCCGCCCGGCCGCGCTGCGCGAACGACCGCAGTGCCTCGACCACGTCCCGCCGCCGCAGCGGCGACAGACCCGCGCCGAGCCCCTCGCCGTCGAGGATCCGCTGCTCGCCTGCGGACGGGGCGACCACCGGCGGCACCGGCGGGGGTCCGTCCGACGCCGGGACCGGTGGCACGGGCTGCTCGTCGTGGGAGTGCGTGACCTCGCCGGTCAACACGGCTTCGAGATGGGCGATCCGGTCCGCGCGCCACAACCGTTGCGAGACCGAGCCGCCCGGCAGGGCGTCCCAGGCGCGCAGCTCCGCCAACTCCGCCTGCACCTGCGCGGTCTGCCAGGCCCAGTTGCGCTCGCCGACGATCAGGTCGATGCGTTGGTCGAACGGCAGCCCCCGGCCCTCGCCCCGACCGGCCAGCACCTCCCGCTCGGCCTCGGTCAGCGGCTCGTCGCGGACGTCCGACGGTGGCGGCTGTCGCACCGGGGCGACCGTCCGCACCAACGGGGCCGGCCGGTCACCGGCCGAGGCATCGCCCACCAGGGCTTCCAGGTCGGCGATGTGCTGCGCCCGCCACGCCTGATCCGACGGCGGCTCGTCCGGCAGCGGCTCCCGGTCCCGCAGCTCCGCCAACTCGACCCGCAACTGCTCGGTCTGCCAGGCCGCGTTGCGCTCGGCGACCACCAGGTCGACCCGCTGGTCGTACGACAGGCCCTCGCCCGCCCCCTGTCCGGCCAGCACCCTCCGTTCGGCCCCGGTCAGCGGCAGGCCGCGTACGTCACGCGGTGGCAGCAGTTCCGGTCGGCCGTCCCGGCCGGGCACCACCCGCACGCCCCGCTCCCCGTACGGGCTGAGGCCCTGCTCGGCCGCCTCCACCTGCTGCCGTAGCCGGGTGGCCTGCCGCAGGTCTGCTGGACCGCCTGCCGCCGTGAGGTCGTCGATGCGGGTCCGCGTCTGCTGCACGAACGATCGCAGCGCCTCCACGGTCTGCACCCGCCGCGCCGGTGACAGCCCTTCGCCGAGACGCTGACCCGCCAGGATCCGCCGCTCCGGCACCGACGGACGCTCCACCGTCGGAGGCGGCGGACGCTCCACCGTCCGCACCGGGGGTGCCGACTCCCCGCCTGCCGGGCGCTCGCGGATCACCGACGGACTCTCGACCGGCCGCACCGGCGGGACCGGTTCCTCGGTCACCGGCGGCAACGCGTCGTGCTCGGTGACCACCACGGTCTCCGGTCGCGGCGGCGCCGGCTCGCGGCCGTGTTCCAGGACCTCCCACTCCACCCGGGTGGCGGAGGTACCAGGCGTGGCGCTGTCGCGTGGCTGGACACTCGGGCGTCCGCGCTGGTCCAGGACGACCCGGAACCCGCCGTCGCCGTACGGGCTGAGGCCCTGCCTCGCCAGCTCGACCTGCTGCCGTAGCTCGGTGATGCGGGCGGCGCCGGCCGCAGCAGCCGTCGGGCCCTCCAGCCAGGTCTCGGCGCCCCGCGCGAACGACCGCAGCGCCTCGACCGTGAGCACCCGGTGTCCCGGTGACAGACCCGCGCCCAGACCTTCGCCGTCGAGGATCCGCTGCTCCCCTTCGGACGGGTCGGTGATCCGTCGGGAACGCGCCTGCAGGTGGGCCAGCTCCGGCGGCAGCATCGTCGGTGTCTCGACCCCGGTCGCCCCGGACTGCCGCGCCCAGGCCCGCTCGTTGAGCACCAGGTTCACCCGCTGGTCCGGCCGCAGCCCGAAGCCGGCACCCCCGCCCTGCAAGACCTCCAACTCCGCAGGTGTCGCGTTCTCCCACGCCCGCGCACTCCGGTCGGCGGTCGACGTTCCCGCAGGCGGCCTCGGCACCGGTACGACGATCGGCTCCGGCGTACGCCCGGCCAGCGTCGACTGGATCTCGGCGATCCGCTGCGACCGCTGCACCCACTCCGAGATCGGCTCACCGGGCGTGCGCACCTGCCGCCGCAGGTCCGCCAACTCCGCCCGCAACCGCTGCTCGGACTGCCGCGCCCAGGCCCGCTCGTTGAGCACCAGGTTCACCCGCTGGTCGGGCCGCAACCCGAAGCCGGCACCCCGACCGGCCAACACCTCCTGCTCGGCGGGCGTCGGGTTCTCCACTCGACGCGGTCCGGCACCGGACGGCCTCGACACTGATGCGGGCTCCGGCGTACGGTCGCCCAGCGCGACCTGGATGTCGTACATCCGCTGGGAGCGCCACACCCACTCCGAGATCGGCTCACCGGGCGTGCGCACCTGCCGCCGCAGGTCCGCCAACTCCGCCCGCAACCGCTGCTCGGACTGCCGCGCCCAGGCCCGCTCGTTGAGCACCAGGTTCACCCGCTGGTCCGGGCGTAACCCGAAACCAGCTCCCCCGCCGTGCAGGATCTCGGTCTCGGCGGGAGTCGCGTTCTCCCACGCCCGGGCGGTCCGCTCCGCAGCCGACTCGCCCGCAGGCGGCCTGGGCACCGACGCCTCGACCGGTTGCTCGCCAAGCGCCGACCTGATCTCCGCGATCCGCTGGGACCGCCGCACCCACTCCGAGATGGGTTCGCCCGGCGTCCGCACCCGACCGCGCAGATCCGCCAACTCCGCCCGCAGACCCGCCTCGACCTCAGCCGCCCGCCGCGCCCAGTTCCGCTCGTTGAGCACCAGGTTGACGCGCTGATCCGGCCGCAACCCGAACCCCGCACCACCACCCTGCAAGATCTCCCGCTCCGCAGGCGACGCGTCCTTCCAGGCCCGCGTACTGCGCTGCGCAGCCGACTCACCCGCGGGCAGCCTCGGCAACGACACCTCGGCACGCACACCCAACGCCGACTCGAGTTCCGCGATGCGCTGATCCCGCCACAACCACTCCAGCCCGTCCGGCTCCACCCGTGTGGTGGCGGGGGCACCGGGCGTGTCGATCTCAGGTGCCCGCAGTTCGGGGTTGCCACGCCGGTGCAGCACGACCCGGACTCCACCATCCCCGTACGGGTTGAGGCCCTGCCGCGCCAACTCCACCTGCCGCCGCAACTCGGCCTGCCGCGCCGTCCCGGCCGCAGCCGCCTTCGGCCCCGCCAGCCAGGTCTCGGCGCCCTGCGCGAACGACCGCAGCGCCTCCACCACCAGCACCCGCTGATCCGGCCGCACGCCCGCGCCCAGCCCCGCACCATCGAGGATTCGCTGCTCCGCCTCGGACGGGTTCTGCCCCCACTGCTCCCGTGCCCGCAGATCCGCCAGCTCCGCCCGCAGACCCGCCTCGATCTCAGCCGCCTGCCGCGCCCAGTTCCGCTCGTTGAGCACCTGGTTGACCCGCTGGTCGGGGCGCAGCCCGGCACCCGCGCCCCCGCCCTGCAACACCGTCAACTCGGCAGGTGACGCGTTCGCCCACGCCCGCGCCCGCCGGTCAGCAGGCGACTCACCCGCAGACGCCTTCGGCACCGGCACGTCCACCGGCTCCGGAGCGCGTCCGCCCAGCCTCGACTCGATCTCCGCGATCCGCTGTTCCCGCCACACCCACTCCGAGATCGGCTCACCCGGAGTCCGCACCCGACCCCGCAGATCCGCCAGCTCGGTCCGCAACGCGTCCTCGGCCGCTTTCGCGTACTCGGCCGAGATCCGGTCGTTGAGCACCACGTTCACCCGCTGGTCGGGGCGTAGCCCGGCGCCCGCACCCCCGCCCCGCAGCACCTCGATCTCCGCAGGCGACGCGTTCGCCCATGCCTGCGCCCGCCGGTCAGCAGCCGATCCGGGCGCTGGCGCGTCGCCTCTGGCCGGTGCGGGTTCCTGCCCGGTCGACGGCTCGGGTCTGGTGCCCGGCTCGGGCTGGGGACCCGACTCCGGCTGCACCGTCGCGGCAGGCCCGCCCTCGGCCGGCGCGACCTGGGATGGCGTCGGCCTTGCCGGTTGTTCGGTCGTCGACGCGGGCCGACCATCCCGGATCGGCGTCGTCGGCTCGGGCGTTCCGGTAGGCGGCATCGACGACCCGGCCGGCGGTTCCGTCCGTCCCGTGCCGGGCCCCGGCGCGGACTCCAGACGCTTCGTGCCCGACTCCGGGCGCTGCCCGAACGGCTCACCAGGTCGCGGTGCCGGGTCGGCGGCCGGCGGGTCCTTACGCAACGTGCCGGGCTTGACCGGCCCGGACTCCGGCGGCGACTCCAATCGCCGGTTCGCCGACTCCGGACGTTGCCCGAACGCCTCGCCCGGCCGCCCCGCGTCGCCCGCCGGCCGGTCCTTGCGCACCTTCCCGAGCCCGGCCGATCCCGACTCCGGCGACGACTCCAACCGCCGGGTGCCCGACTCGGGACGCTGCCCGAAGGTCTCGCCCGGCCGTCCCTGGTCACCGACGGGCCGGTCCTTACGCAACTTCCCAGGCGTGACCTGCTCCGGCTCCGGGGACGACTCCAACCGTCGAGTCCCCGACTCCGGACGCTGCCCGAACGCCTCGCCCGGCCGCGACTGCCCCGGCGGCTTGGTGACGTCTCCAGGCGTACGGGAACTCTCGCCCGCCCGCGTCCCCGTGCCCAGGTTGACGTCATCACCCGGCTTGGGTCCGCCGCCGGGCTTGACCTCTGCGCGCTTGGCCGCGCCCTCCACCAGGTCCGCCATCTGTCCGTGCAGACTGTCGCGGGCCGCAACGGGCTGTCCGGCCGACCTCGGGCCCGGTGCGGTGGCCGGACCGGACCGCGCCCCGAAGACCTCGCCCGGCTGCGACCCGGCCGGCGTCCGGGTGTCGGTGGTCGTGACGCGGTCCGGGACACGCTTGGCACCGCTCGGCGGTGCCCCCTCGGTCCCGGAGGGCGAGCGTTGGCCGCCCTGCCCGGCTGGTGCCCGGGTCTCGCCCCCGACGCCCCGGGGCGCGTCACCGACATCGCGGACGCCCCGGGTGGCCCAGGCCGGGTTGTCCACCGTCGGCTCGATGTACCGGTCCGGGGTCACCGTCTCGGTACGGCTGCCGGTGCGCGGCTCCCGCATCCCCAGCGGGCCCTGCGATCCACCGGTACGCGACGAGCCGCCGCCCTCCGCCCCGGCCGAGCGGCCCGGTTGCGGGCTGCCGGTGTCGGTCCTCGGCGTCGGCGTGTCGGTCGACCGGGGCGGAGTGACGACCTCCCCGGTTCGGCCCGGTCCCGTTCCGCCGCCGTCCAGGCCCCGCCGTCCCGGCGGGACCGGGCTGCCGTCGGCGTCCGGCCGGGGTGCCCGGCCACCGAGCTGCTGGCCCTCGCCGTACCCCTTCCAGCTTCCGCCGGAGGCCGGCGCGTCCGGGGTGGTGCCCCTGCCCCCCGGTGCGATCCCGCCGCCGGTGTTGCCGCCCGGTCCCGCCGACTTGATGACGACGGAGGGCGGTTGTGGGGCCGGTGCGTCACCGCCCCGACGGAACATTCCCCCGAAGTCCTTCAGCGAGTTGATCAGGCGGTCTGTCGTCCCGCCGCCGAGCCGGTTTCCGGGACCGGGCATGTCCGGGGTCGGCCGGGAGGTCACCGCGAGCGGCGCGGGCTCCGGTGGGTTGAGTTGCCACCCGGGGCGGCCCTTGACGTCGACCATCTGCCCCCGGCCCCGGTCCAGGGCGGAGACGGCGGACTTGCCGGGGGTGTGCTCCTGCCAGGAGTAGAAGCTGCCCTCCGGGGCGCGCCCGCCGGAGTCCGGCAGGACGCGGTTGTCCCGGTCGGGCATCCGCATCCAGCGGTCCGACGACTGCTGGTTGCCGGCACCGGGCCGGCCCTGCACCGCCTCGTCCGGCAGACGGACCCACTTCTCCCCGTTGATCTCCCGGACCTGGGCGGGATATTCGCTGACCTGGTTGTTCCCGGCCGGTCTCGACGAGACACCGAACTGGTCGTCCCGGACCGCCTTGCCGTCGCCCAGGCGACGCCCGGCGCCGGGGTCGGGTGGATCCACCGGATCGGTCCGGGGCGGTCGGCCGAGCCCTCCTGGGCCGTGCGGCTCACCGCTGGATCCGCCGAGCCGCACACCCGGCGGTTGCTCCGGTCCACGTTGCAACAACAGGAACTCGGTGCCGAACTTGTCCCGTCGGATGTGCCAGTCCCACTCGCCGGTGTACTGGTCGCGGCCCGAGGTCTTGGGGGGTGGCGCCTCGGCAGGTGGCGGGACCGGGGCTTTCGCCTCCAGGTCGGGTCGCGGACCGCCGGGTCCCTTCGGCCCCACCACGGGTACGGGCGTCTGGTCCGGATAGGGCGCCCGAGCGTCGATGCCGTCGGGCCCGGTGTGCCGCGGACCACCGGGCATGGGCTTCGTCGGCAGCGGGACCTGCTTGAGCGGAGTATCGACCCCCGGCTGACCACTGAACTGCCGACCCGCGCCCCCCTGCGCGTCGCCGCCGACGGGCCGCCGTGGGGTCAGGGCGGTGATGTGATCGTCCAGGCGCTGCACGACGAGGGCGTTGCCACCGGTGGGCTGCCCGCCGGGGCTGTCGGCGAGGATCCTTTCGCGCAGCGCGCGCATCTCGGTCAGCGTGCCCGGCCGACTGGACTGCGACACCCCGGGTTGACCCTTGCCGCCGCCTCCCTCGGCGATGAGGTCGCGGATCCGCGCGTCGAGGTTGGCCTGCACCGGGTTCGTCTTGCCCGGCTCCGGCGCGCCCTTCGAGGACGCGCCCACCGGGGCGGTGTCCGTGGTCGGCTTGCCCTGTCCGACGACCGGCGGCTGGTCGCCGTTGGTGCCGCCCGGACGGGAGCCGGGCGGGACGTCGCCCGGGACCTGTTCGGGTGCGTCCGGCCGGGTCGTCGCGTGCGAGGTGGGTCGGGGTGACGTGACCGGAGTGTCCGGCCGGACGGCCGGCGGCTCGCCGGAGACGGTTGCCCGGTCCAGCGGTGGTCGCGTGGTGACCGGGGTCCTGACGTCTGCCGGCAGGTCGTTGGCGGCGAGGTTGCCCCGTGGGCCGGGCTGCCCGGCAGGTGGCACCGGTGTGGACGGCTCGGGGGTGGCCGGTCTCGGGGTGGGCGTGGGGACGTCGACCACCTGGTTGGCCGAGATTCCCTCGACGGGGCGCCCTGGACGCGGGGCCCCGCCGATGGTGCCGCCGCCGGGCGTGTTCACCGGGTTCCCCTCGACACCCGGCTGGACCGGGCGGGCGGGCGGCGGAACGGACACGGTGGGGTCGGGAGTACCTCCGGCAGGTCTGCCGCCCGGCAGCGGAACGTCCGCCACCGAGCCGCCGCCCGGCCGGACCACGGGCGGGTCGACGGTCACGCCCGGACCGGGCGGCGGCGTGCCGGACCGGGTCGGTGTGGGAGCGTTCGGGGACACGTCCCGGACAGGGCCGTTGCCGGGTAGGTCCCGCGCTCCGCCCGGGGTGGCGGGCAGGTCGGGGCTGGCGGCCGGCGGCCGTCCTCCGCCCGGCGTGGCGGGCAGGTCGGGGCTGACAGCGGGCGACCGTCCTCCGCCCGGCGTGGCGGGCAAGTCGGGGCTGACAGCGGGCGACCGTCCTCCGCCCGGCGTGGCGGGCAGGTCGGGGCTGACAGCAGGCGACCGTCCTCCGCCCGGCGTGGCGGGCAGGTCGGGGCTGACAGCAGGCGACCGTCCTCCGCCCGGCGTGGCGGGCAAGTCGGGGCTGACAGCAGGCGACCGTCCTCCGCCCGGCGTGGCGGGCAAGTCGGGGCTGGCGGCAGGCGGGCGTCCTCCGCCGGGAGTGGCGGGCACCGGCTCGGGCGTCAACTGTGACGGCGGCCGAGGGTCGGCGGTGACGGCACGCGGAGGCGGCGCGGGCGCGTCCACTCCGGCCATCGCCGGTCCACCGGGTGTCCGCGTGCCGACGGGTGGCGCACCCGCGTCGGCCTTCGGCGGTGGGGTGGTGCGGGCGGGCGGTGGCAGGCTGCTGGCCGCGTTGCCGTTGCCGACCGCCGGTGGCCGGGTATCGGGCTGCGACAACCCGGCTCGGGGTTGCGGTCGGGCTGGTGGTGGCGTGGTCACCGGGCCGTCGAGGCGGGCCGGCGGCGGTGTGGTCCGCGCCGGTGCGCCGCCGGGCGCCGAGGGCGGGGGTTGGTCGACTGTGGTGGGGCGGGTGGTCCGGGTCGGCGCGGCACCACCACCGGCGGTCGCCCGCCCACCGGCTGGGCGAACCGGTGGCGGCGTCGAACTGGCACTGACCGGACCCGGTGTCGGGGGCCGGCCACCGAGGGCACTGTACGGGGGTGGTGCGCCGAGCGGTGGGCCGTCCGGCGAGCCGACGCCCGGTATGTCGCCGCGACCGGTCCGCACGTCCGGGGTGGGGGTGTCGCCGGGTCGGCCACCGGTGTTCGTGCCGTCCAGGCCCTTGACCGTCGGCACGTCGGTCGACTTCGGCCCACCGCCGCCGACCTTGCCGAGGCCCCGGGTGGAGAGTCCGAACAGACCGCCCAGACCGGCGGCGGCACCGACGCTGATCCAACTCTCGTTGGTGATCTCGAACTTGCCATCGACGTGCGACGCGATCGCCTGGGCGAAGACCTCGGCGGCAAGTTGGGTGGAACCGAACACGGCCGCGCCGATACCGAACTGGAACGACAGGTTGACGATGGCCCGCAGCGCCGTGGCGAGACCGGCGACCGCCCGCGCCATCGCCGCGACGAGCGCGGCAAGCGCCGGGCCGATCGCGAAACCGACGATGAAACCGAAGAGCAGTCCGAAGATGACGCTCAGGATCGTGACGAGGGACTGTTTGCGGAGCTCTTCGAGCTTCTTGCGGATCTCGTCCGCCATCTTGCGCAACCGTCGGGCCCAGCGGCGACACAACTCGGCGGTGTTGCGGAGGTTCTTCTCGAGATTGGGCAGCGTGCGGGTGGCCGCCGCCCGCCCGCTTCCCTGCCAGTTGCCGACCTGATTCAGGGCCTTCGACGGTACGAGGCGCAACCGATCGAGGTCCTCGGCCTTGGCCTCCCACTGCGCGGCGAGCGCATCGAGTTTGTCAGGATCCGGATGGGTGTCGCTCGCCATCCGTCACTCTTTATCCGGCGGCGGCTGCTTGTTCGCGTCGGGATTGTTGGGGTAGAGGGTGTGCACCGGCGACTCGGTCGTGTTGTACGCGTCTCCGAGATCGATGGGTGGAGGGGTGCCACCGTCGCCTTCGCCGTCCTCTTCCGGCGGCAGGTCCTCGGCGGGGATGGCGGCGGTGAACTCGTCGAACATCTTGATGACCGTCTTCTCGGCCTCGCCGTAGTTCGACGCCGCGACCGCCGCGATCCCGCACACCTGCGAGATCAGCCCGTAGGTCTCCTGTTCCTGCGATCCGAACAGATCCCACTGCAACTTCTGCAGCCGATAGTTGAACTGCTGGACCTCCTCGGCGGTCTCGCCGGCCCAACTGAGTTCGAGGTTCTTCCAGGTGTTACCGATCCGTTCCCACGAATCGACGACATCGCCCATGAGCTTGACGACTCGCTCCGACCCGATCGTCCACATGCCCTGCGGGTCGACGTTGATGCTCTGGCCGTCGTCGTAGTGTGCGGGCGCACCACTCCCCATGTTCAGCCCCCCGCCCGCGCGCCGATCGGTTCCGTGCCGGAGACGCTAGCATCGGCCCAGCTCAACCGGACCATCTCAATGTTGGTGACGGTGGGCGTCCCCCGAAGAGGGACATCCGTCCGCGAGGACCCGCGTGGTACATGTCTAAGATGGCCGACCCTGAGCTGGACACCTACGTACAGGCGTCGATTAAACACGTACCCGAACTGCACATGGAAGAGCGCACGGCGCGATCGGTCACCGGCGACAATCTGTTCAACCCGCCCAAGGACGCGGGCGACGAGACGAAGGAACTCGTCGAGCCGACCGTCCGCGCGTTCGGGGTCACGCCCGCCGACCTTCGCGGGGCGCAGAACCACATGCTGAATGAACTCAACACCCAGGTCGACGAGTTCGAGGCGTTCAAGGCGGACGTGCTCAGCAAGGGTGGCTGGATCTTCTACGCCGAGAACGAGGGCGGCGTGCAGAACGACCGCAAGATGAGAAGCCACGACGGCGGTAGCCACATCTCACACTGGACCGTGAAGGGCGAGGACCTCCCGCCGGTCGAGGATCCCAATCCGGATCAGACGCAGATGCTCGTGGACACCCAACTCTCGCTGCTCAAGGCGGTCGGCGGTTCGATCCAGGCGGTGGCGCAGTACGTCGTCCGGGTCAACAACGCCGCCCAGTTCTACGCCGAGGCCGACAAGCGGTCGTTCGGCGAGACGGTGCCGACCGCACCCGAGTCCCTCCCCCGGGTCGGCGGCCCCGAGGAATCCGCCTGATGGCCGGGCCGGAGCAGCCGCCGACCAAGGGGCACACGTTCGAGCGGCAGAGCGACGGCTCCGTGGTGACGTACGACGCCGACGGTCAGCCGGTCCAACAGGTGATGCCGGACGGGCGGGTCTACAGCTCGTTCGACGACGCGGGACGCGCCCGGTACGTGGAGATCCCCCCGTCGGACGGGCAGGCGGCGACGTACGCGCACATCGGCTACCAGGACAACCTGACGATCTTCCGGTACGCCGACAAGTCGGTGCTCACCTTCGACAGCCACAGCCAGGACCTGGTCAGCCAGCGGCTACCCGACGGCACCCTCTACACCGACTTCAACGCGAACGACCAGCCGCAGTACGTCGAGATCCCGGCCCGCAGCGGCCAACCGGCGACCAGTGCCGAGATCAGTTACCAGGGCGGCAACACCGTCTACACGTACGCCGACGACACCGTCATCACGTACAACGCCGACGGCAAGATCCTCAAGGAGCAACGCCCCGACGGCACGACGTACAGCGACTTCGACGCCGACAACCGCCCCGGCCACATCGACATCCCCGCCACCGAGGGCCGCCCCGCCACCAGCGCCGAGATCGACTATCAGGGCGGCAACACCGTCTACACGTACGCCGACGACAGCGTCGTCACGTACAACGCCGACGGCAAGATCCTCAGCGAGCAACGCCCCGACGGCACCACGTACAGCGACTTCGACGCCGACAACCGCCCCGGCCACATCGACATCCCCGCCACCGCAGAACGACCCGCCACCAGCGCCGACATCAGCTACGAAGGCGGCAACACCCGCTACACCTACCCCGACGACACCATCGTCACCTACAACGCCGACGGCAAGATCCTCAAAGAGCAACGCCCCGACGGCACCACGTACAGCGACTTCGACGCCGACAACCGCCCCGGCCACATCGACATCCCCGCCACCGCAGAACGACCCGCCAC